>DATKVJ010000030.1:0-14222 GCA_035530135.1 Rhodocyclaceae bacterium
GTCCACCGCCTTGCTCCCCTGCTCTGTCGCCAGCACCGCCGCACCCGTCGCCTTCTGGATCTCGCCCAGGATCGTGCGCACCTGCCCCGTCGCCTGCTTCGACTGCTCCGCCAGGCTCTTCACCTCCTGCGCCACCACCGCGAAACCCTTGCCCTGCTCCCCGGCCTTGGCCGCCTCGATCGCGGCATTGACCGCCAGCAGGTTCGACTGCTCCGCCAGATCATTGACGCTGGCGATGATCTCGCCGATCGCCTGGTTCTGCTCCGACAGCCGCACGATGCTCTCGGCGATCGCCTCCATCTGCTCCTGGATCCTCTGCATCCCCTGGATCGCGCCCTCCACCGACTTGCGCCCCGCCTGCGATACCTGCGCCACCTTCTGCGCGCTGTCCGACACGTACCTCGCCTTCTGGCTCGACACCCCCGCAGCCTGCTTCACCTCCTCCACCGTCGCCGTCGTCTCCGAGACCGCGCTCGCCGTCTCCGTCGCCCCCGCCGCCACCTGCGTGGTCGTGGCCAGAATCTCGCTGGACGAGGCGGCGAGCACACCGACCCCTTCGAGGATCTCGCGCATGATCCGCCGCTGGCTGTCGACCATCGTTGCGAAGGCCCGCACCAGGTCGCCCACCTCGTCGCCACGCCGGTCACGAGCCACCTCGGCGCTCAGATCGCCCGCCGCAACCCTGTCCGCGGCCGCCGACAGGATGCGCAGCGGCCCGGCGATCACCCGCACCAGCAGCAGCGCCAGCGCCAAGCCGAGCACCATGGCTGCGACCCCGACCTGCAGGAAGATGCGCACCGACCGCCCAGCCGAGAGGTCGGCATCGGCCACGGCCCGACGCGCGTCTTGTTCCGCAGCCTGACTCAGCTCCAGGCCGATGGCACGCATTTTCTCGCTGCGCGGCTGCTGCACGCCGACCGCCAGTTGCTCCGCCTTCGCGATCTTTCCGGCGCGGATCAGGGGAATGATTTCGCCGTCCTTGGTCTGCAGGAATGCGCTCTGCACGGCCTTCAATTCCTCCAGCCGCGACAGCCGGGCGGGGTCGCTCCTGGCCCGTTCAGTCAGCCTCGCCATCGTCAGATCGATATTCTTGTCGCCGGCTGCGACATCCTGCAGGAGGCGCTCCTGTTGCGGGCGGCTCTTCGATAACTGTGCTTCGAGCACTTCGGCGCGGACGCGGTTTTGCAGCGCGCGCAGTCCGTCCAGATCCTGGACGTTGGCGAAATCCTCCGCGTACAGGCGATCCTGGGAATCCCGGATATTGATGATGCCGACGTACGCGGTGGCAATCACCCAGGCCATCGCCGCGAATATCAGAGCGAAGCAGACGAACAGCTTGTTGCGCAGCGACAGATCGAGAAACCATTTCATGGCATTTTCCCTTTTTGGCTTGCGACCCGCAGCCCGGATTCGGTCCTGGGTGAAACCCGAGTCATACCTGTTCCTGCACGATGATGGCCTCATCCGCGAGCAGCTTCCCGGCATCGAGGAGCACCGTGCGCTCGCGGCTCACGCCCTTCAGATATTTCTCCCGGATGCCGGTGAGCGTCGGCAATGACGGCTGGATCTCTGCCGACGGAATGCGGCGCACGCCGAGGATGGCATCGGCGAGGACGCCGAAGCGCATGTTCGCCGACTCGAGGACGATGATCTTGTTGAGGTCGGTCAGCCCTTTTTCCGGGAGCCCGAAGAATTTCTTGAGGTCGATGACCGAGAGGATCTCGCCGCGCAGATTGACGATGCCGAGCACGAAGTCCGGCGTGCAGGGCAAGGGCGTGAGGTCTTCCAGGACATGAACCTCGCGCACGTGGCGGGATTCCAGAGCGTATTTCTCCTGCGCCAGCAGAAATTCCACCCATTCCGGCGCGTCGGCGCTCTCCGCCCGCGCCGGCTCGCGCGCCAGAACCCGTGCCCGCTGCCTCAGTATCCCGGCATCCGGCACCGACGCGCCATCGACGGCGAGGCGTGCCGCCTCGATGCGCTGATGCAGCTCGCGCCAGTCTGTCGCGGCCTTAAGCCGCTTCGGCCCGGCTTGCTCAGAACTCATCGGGATCTCTCCTCACGCGGCAGGCTCGCCAGCACCGAGCTGACGATCTCGGCCAGCCGCCCCGCGGTCAGGCCCTCCGCTTCGGGCAGCAGCGCGTCGTCCGCGTGGCCGCGCAGCAGCGCCAGGGTATGGGCGAAATGGCGCTCCGCCTGGCGGCGCCGGCCCTGCGACAATTCGAGATTGCCCAGGGCAAAGCGCGCCAGCACGAAGCCTGAGTCGAGATACAGGGCGCGCAGCAACGAGCGCACCGCGGCATCGGTCCGGCCCAGCTCCTGCTCGATGCTGGCCTGCAGGTAGTAATGCGCCGGATCGAGCTTGTCGGCGGCGATCGCGGCTGCGCACCAGTCGAACGCCTCGGCCAGACGGCCCTGGTTGGCGCAGCGCCGGGCGGCGTCGCTGGGCGGCTCGACCTCATCATCGGCGAGCGGCTCCGCCTCCTTGAATGCGACCGGCACCGGCCGGCCGGGATCGTCTGCGACTGCGCTGGCAATCGGCTGCCACGGGTCGGGGGCATCTGCGGCGGGGGCCGGCTGGATGATCTCCGGACCGGGCTCGATCGGCCGTCCGGTGCCGTCGGACTTGCGGTAGAAGAAGGCGCCGCGAAATTCGACCGGCGAGAACCCGGGAAACAGGCTGTTCGACGTCTCCGTCGGGCTGACCATCAGCCAGCCGCCATCGACCAGGCAGTTGCGGAAGTGGGCGACGGTCTTCCTGGCCTGATCGGCGGTGAAATACATCAGCACGTTGCGGCACAGGATCACGTCCATCGCATTGCTGTTGTTCACCAGCGAGGGATAGACGTCGGCGGCGAGATTGAGATAGGAAAACGTCACCCGGGCCCGGATGTGCGGAGAAAGCTGCAGACGCCCGTCCTGACACTTCCTGAAGTAGCGCTGCCTGACCCACTCCGGGGTGCCGCGGAACGACCAGTCGCCATAAACGCCTTCCGCCGCCTTGCGCAGGAAACCAGGGTTGATGTCGGTCGCAAGTATGCTGATATTCCAGGCCGCGGGATCCGGGATCAGGCCGTCGAGCAGGATCGCCAGCGAGTAGGCTTCCTCGCCGGTACAGCAGCCCGCGCTCCAGATGCGCAGACGCTGCCCGCCGTTCCGGCGGCTGCGCAGCAGCGCTGGCAGGACGTGCTCGCCGAGGGCGTCGAGGCTGTCCTTTTCGCGGAAAAAATAGGTTTCCCCGACGGTCAGGTGGCTGGCGAGAACATCGATATGCTCGCGCTTCGGGCTCGCCGTCAGCAGCCAACGGGCGCAGGTCTCGCCGTCGGCAAAACCGAACTCGGCGGCGGCGGCGGTGATACCGCGCTGCAGGTCGCGCCAGCGCGGTTCGGGAAAATGCAGCCCCAGGCGAACGGCGACGAAATCGCTCAAGCCGGCGAGCAGCGCGCCGGGAAGGGTCGGCGCAGCCTCTCCAGTGGCCGCTTGCACCGAGGCCCGCACCTTAGGCGTACTCCATGGCGCGCGCAAGCGCCTGCTCCTCGTCCAGCGAGAGAAACCGGTCCAGGTCCTGGATCAGCACCAGGCCGTCATCGAGCTTCGCCACGCCTGCCAGATGAGCGAGCCCTGGCAGAATCTGCTGCGCCGCGACGGCTGCTTGGCCGGGATAGTCGAGGACGCCGTGCACGGCATCGACCACCAGGACCACCGGCCTTCGCGTCGTGCGCGCCACCACCATCTGGTCGGAGAGGGCCATGGCGCGCTCGGCCAGGCCGAAGCGCCGGCGCAGGTTGATCACCGGAATGACGCGCCCCTGCACACCGACCACGCCGAGCACGATGTCCGGCGCCTGCGGCAGGGCGGTGATTTCCACGACGCGGACGATCCGCTCCACGGCCGGCAGCGGCAGGCCGTAGCGCTGGTCGTCGAGGGCGAAGACGACGAGCTGATCGCACATCACGGCCAGACGGCGCACCGACGCACGCGGACCCGAAACGAGCTCATTCCAACGGTCCTCCGCTTGACAGAAGCCGGCCCTATTCGAGGAGAGCTTGCCGGCGTCATCTGTCCGGATCATGCCCGCATCCGCCAGCTATGTCATTCGGGATATGCCTATTTTAGGTAAGGATTTCCTGACGATGACATAGGATTGCCCATACTGCAGCCACGGGATTTCACTGCCTGGGGAGGCCGTGCTTGATCGCGTAGCGGACCAGGTCCACGTTGCGGTCGATTTCCAGCTTGTGCATCAGGCGCATCTTGTGCGTGCTGACGGTTTTCGGGCTCAGGTGCAAGCGATCGGCGATCTCCCCGATCGTCTGGCCGGCGGCGATCATGTCCAGGACCTGGAACTCGCGCTCCGAGAGCAATTCGTGCGGCGCCAGATCCCGCCCGGAGGCTTCAAAAACCATGACGTCGACCAAGGCCGGATCGATGAACCTGCCGCCGCCGGCGACCTTGCGTATCGCCGCCAGCAGGATCTCGGGGTCGCTGTCTTTGGTGACGTAACCCGAGGCGCCGGCCTTCAGCGCCCGCGCAACGATCTGGCCCTCGTTGTGCATCGACAGGATCAAGAGCGGCAGCGACGGCCTCTCCCGCTGCAGCAGGGTGATCAGCTCGACGCCGCTGCTGCCGGGCATGGCCATGTCCAGCAGCAGCAGATCGAAGGCCACCTGGTGCAGCACGTCCATGATATCGGAGACCTTGGTCGCCTCGGCGACGACGACGATGTCGGGCGTCATCGCCAGGATCTGCTTCAGGCCGCCGCGCACGATCGCGTGGTCGTCGGCGATGGCGATGCGAATCATGGCTGCCCCCCGTCCTTGCAGGGCAGATCGATCACCACGCCCGTCCCTTTTCCGGACGCGCTGTCGATCTTCAGGCTGCCGCCCAGCGCCAGCACCCGCTCGCGCATCCCGAGCAGGCCGAAGCCATGGGCCCGGCGCACCACCGCCGGATCGAAACCGAGGCCGTTGTCCTGCACGCGCAGTTGCAGGCCGCTATCGTCGCCGCTCAGGGTAATGACCACCCCGCTGGCCTGGGCGTGGCGGGCAACATTGGTCAGCGACTCCTGCACGACCCGGAACACCGCCGTGGCCTGGGTGTCGTCGAGCGCGATGTCCTTGCCCTGCACCGCCACCTCGCAGGACATTTCCCAGCGGTGGCTGAAATCCTCGGCCAGCCACTCGATGGCCGGCACGATGCCGTGGTCGAGGGCGGCGGGGCGCAGGTTGCTGGCGACGTGGCGCACCACGTCGAGGGTCCGATCCACCAGCAGGCGCATGTCCTCGGCCTTGCGCTGCAGCGCGGGATCGCCGCCGAAACGCAGCCGCAACAGGGAAATATCCATTTTCAAGGCGGTCAGCAACTGGCCCAGTTCGTCATGGACTTCGCGCGCGATATGCTTTCTCTCCTCTTCGAGCAGTCCCTCATGATGGGCCGCCATCGCCCGCAACTGCTGGCGCGAGTTGAGCAAGGCCAACTCGTCCCGCTTGCGCTCGGTGATGTCCAGATTGGTGCCCACCATGCGCTCGATTCTGCCTTGCCTGCCAGTGATGAGCTCGGCCTGTGACAGGAGGTGGCGGACCTCTCCGTCCGCTCTGAGGATCCTGTATTCGACGGAATAGGGGGCGCAGTTCTCACGTGAATGCTGGGCATGGGCCTTGACCTTGTCCCTATCGTCGGGATGGACCAGGTCGAGAAAGAGTTGGTAGCTGGGCTCGACGCTGCCGGGCGATAGACCGAAGATGCGATAGGATTCGTCCGACCAGAAAACCGTGCCGGATGACACTTCCCACTCCCAGCTTCCCAGGTGGGCGATGCGCTGGGTTTCCTGGAAGCGCGCGGTGGTCTCGCCCAGCCTGCTCCCCATCGGGCGGAGCCCGAAGATGCCCGCCCTCCCCAACGCCAGGGTCCCGAGCAGGACGAAACCAAGGCCCGCTCCGATTCCGGACAGGAAGGACAGGTGCGAATGGTCCCCGGCGCTGACGACCAGCCCCCAGGCGATCAGCAATGTCCCCCAAAACGCACTCCAGCGCCGCAGCCGATCCATGCCCGCCCCATCGATTGTCAACGGGAGAGAGCGTACCACCGGCAGCGCCTGCCTGCTTTCGTCAGATCAGGGCTCCGGCAGGGTGGGCGGTGAGTCAGGCTTCGTCGATGGGTTTTCCTGGGTATTGGCCGGGACTTCTTCCTGCGCAGAGGCATTGGCTAAAGGTTTACGCCGCGTAGCCTTCAGCAGCAACTTGGCCAGCTGCTCGCTCGCCTGATTGAGCTGTCCATCTGGCGCAATATCCTCGTGCGCCTCAGCGAAGCGCTTCTCCCTGATTTTCTGGACAAGCTCGGCAGCGATGCGGTGAAAGGCCGTATGCGTCGTGCAGATATCTTTATGCAGCCGTTTCGGTATCAGCCGATAAGCTTCCTTGTCGAGCCATTCTCCGAAATCGCACTGATCGGCGACGCCGATTCTGGTGACGTCGAAGGGGACTCGCCCGTTCAGGAAATCCCTGAACTTCTTTAGCCAGATGGAATGAGCCTCCAGCGCCCAATCGATTTCGCTTTTCATTCCCATATTCTCGCCTCCTCCTTTTCAGTCTAGCCACAGATGCGTCGGAAGTCATTGCCTAAGCGCTGTCGGCGGTGAGTCGATTCTGGCCGGAAATGATGGGGTCGAAGAAACGGATGATGTTGCGGCCGGCCGCCTTGGCCTGGTACATGGCCATGTCGGCGCGCTGCAGCAGTTCGTTGAGCATCTCTCCGGGCCCCTGAAACAGACTGACGCCGATGCTCGGGGCGATGTGATAGCAGTGTTCCCGGAGCACGTAGGCGAAGCCCAGGGCAGTCCGGATCTTTTCGCCAATGAGAATGGGCGTCGAGCGCCAGGCCCGTGTCGAGGATGACCACCTTCACCACCGCGTCGATCAAGACCTGCAGCGCCTCTTGGTCACCGCCGTGTAAACCGCCAGCCTCGGAAGCAGCCCGCTGAAGTACTTGCGGTAGGCACCCAAATACCACTTCGGGCCCAGGCCGATCTGCTGATGGACCCAGCCGACGCGCAACCGCCCCAGCGCATAATCGCGGCCGGTCAGGCTGCCGAAATAGCGCGACTGCTGCTCTTTCAGGCAAGTGCCGCGCCGTCTCAGCCGCGCAGCCGCGCCATGATCCGTTCGGCGATCGCGGAGAGCGGCGCCACCTCCTGCACCGCGCCGACCTGGGCGGCCTCGCGCGGCATGCCATAGACCACGCAGGACTCCCGGTCCTGGCCGATGTTCCAGGCACCCGCGTGGCGCATCTCGAGCATGCCGCTGGCGCCGTCCTTGCCCATACCGGTCAGGATCACCCCGATCGCGTTTTCCCGCGCCACGGCCGCCACCGAAGCGAATAGCACATCGACCGAGGGCCGGTGGCGGTTGACCGGCGCCTCCTGCGACAGTTCGGTGAAGTAGCTGCCGCCGCTCCTTCTCACCAAGAGGTGCGAATGCCCGGGCGCGAGATAGGCGTGGCCGGGCAGGATGCGCTCGCCGCCCTGCGACTCGATCACCGTGAGCCGCGACAGACTGTCCAGGCGGGCGGCGAAGGAAGCGGTGAAGGTCTCGGGCATGTGCTGGACGATGACGATACCCGGCACCTCGGCGGGCAAATCGCGCAGCACGTCCTTGATCGCCTCGGTGCCGCCGGTCGAGGCACCGATCGCGATCAGCTTGTCGGCTAGCACTCGGGCAGGCAGCGCAGCGAACGACGGTCGCGTCGGCGGCTTGAGGCGGCCAGGCTCCTCGCTGACGTCCGCAGCCGCATCGCTTCCTGGTCCTGGCATGGCCTCGTTTTCGGAGAGAGATGGCAGCAATCTATCAGAACTCGACCGTCTCCGAATAGCCATCGCGCCTCATGATGAACAAGGCCGCGGCGACGATCGCCGCGGCCGCGAAAATGAGCAGCGTGGCACGCGGGCCGGCGTGCTCCGCCAGCCAGCCCGCGGCGAGACCGCCCAGGGGGGCGACGCCGAGGAACGCCATGGTGAATAGCGACATCACCCGGCCGCGCAGCGCGTCTTCGACGAAGGACTGGATCAGGGTGTTGCACGAAGCGATGACGCTGATGACGCAGAAGCCCAGCACCAGGAGTGCCGCCACCGCCAGCCACAGACGGCTGCTCACGGCGAAGGCGATCAGCGCGAGTCCGGCCAGCAGCGCGGCGCGGCCGATGATCCGCGAGAGCCCGGCAACGCCCCTTTGCGACGCCAGATGAAGCGTGCCGAGCAGCGCCCCGGCGCCGGCCGCGGCGGAGAGGAAGCCGAAGGTTTGCGCCCCGCCGGCATACACTTCGCGCGCGAAATAGGGCAGCAGGACGACGTAGGGGGTGACGAAAAAACTCACCGCCGCCACCAGGAACAGCAGATGGCGGATTCCGGGCACGCCGTAGGCGTAGCGCAGGCCCTGGAGGATCGCTTCGCCGGCGGGGGCGTGCTTTCGTTTTTCCGGCTTGCCGGTACGCATTGCGCGCAGGGCGAGAATCACCGCGAGATAGGACGCGGCGTTGATCAGGAAACAGACGCCCTCGCCGGCCAGCCCAACCACCACCCCGGCGATCGAGGGACCGATGAAGCGGGCGGTATTCATGGTGAAGGAGTTGAGCGCGATGGCATTGCCGAGGTCGGCCCGGTTATCGACCAGCTGCACGACGAAAGCCTGACGCGCCGGCGTATCGATGGCGTTGATGATTCCGAGGCAGAGGGCCATCAGGATCAGATGCCAGGGCAAAACCGCGCCCGACAGCGTCAGCGCCGCCAGCAGCACGGCCTGGCCCAGGGCCAGGGATTGCGTCCACAGCAGCATGACGCGCTGGTCGTAGCGGTCGGAGAGGACGCCGCCGAACAGTGCCAGCACCAGGACCGGAATCTGGCCGGCGAAGCTCACCAGTCCCAGCATCAGCGTCGAGCCGGTGAGCCGGTAGACCAGCCAGCTCATCGCGATCCGCTGCATCCAGGTGCCGGCGAGCGAGAACAGCTGGCCAAAAAAATACAGGCGGTAATTGCGGTGGGCGAGCGCGCGCAGAAGTTCCGGCATGGCTTAGACTTGATCGTGCGAAGGTGGCATGAGCGATACAATTCGCCACAGGCGACTTGCGACCCGGCTGGCGACCGAGAGGCTGACTTATAATGACGTTGTTATCTACGGTGTTTTTTCCGACACCGATACCGTTTCCGATGTTATCCCCGATGTCAGCCCCGATGTTATTCATTTTGTAGCGCGACCGTTCGACCTGACCCGCGATGAAGCCTCGCACCCTCTTGCTCGCGCTCGTACCCATCTTCGCGTTCGCGGCCGCAGCCTCCGGGCAGGCGGCCGCAGCCGCCTGCCCGGAGGCTGCGGCCGCCCCGCTGTTGTCCGACCCGTTTTCGACCGGGGCGCTGGTCGCGAAGGGCGCCGGCGAGAGCCTCGATCGACCGCTGCTGCAGCCGGCGCTGCCCTGCCAGCGGGCGCCGACCCAGGCACTGACGCTGGCCGAAGTGGTCGACCTGGCGCTGTGCAACAATCCCCAGACCCGGGAAGCCTGGGCCAACGCCCGCTATCAGGCGGCGCAGGTGGGCGTGGCGCAAAGCGCCTATCTGCCCTCGGCGAATCTGGCCGTGAGCGCCGCCAGGAACAGCGGCTCATCGTCGGCCAGCCAGGGCGGCGGCGGGGGTGACCTCCGCTATAGCCAGACTCAGGCGACCTTGTCGGCCGACTACCTGCTCTACGATTTCGGCGGCCGCGCCGCCAACCTGGAAAATGCGCGCCAACTCGTGGCTGCCTTGAACGCGACCCAGGACGCGAGCCTGCAGGCGGTGTTCCTCGCCGCCGTCCAGGCCTACTACCAGTGGTTCGCGGCCCAGGCCCAGGTCGCCGCCGCGAACGAGAGCGAACGCGCCGCCGGCGAGAGCCTCGAGGCCGCCATCGCCCGCCAACAGGTTGGCACCGCCACCCCGGCCGACCGGCTGCAGGCGCAGACCGCGCTGTCCCAGGCGACCCTGACCAGGATCCGCGCCGAGAACGATGCCCGGAACGCGCAGGGCAATCTCGCCTTTGCCATGGGCCTGCCCGCCGATTGGCCCATCGTCCTGGTGCCGCCGCCGCAGATCAAACCCGATGCCCGCTTCGAGCGCGACGTCGCGGCATTGATAGCTGAGGCGAAGCGCCGTCGTCCGGATCTGGCCGCAGCCCAGGCCCAGGTCCTGGCCGCGCAAGCTGGCGTCGCCTCGGCGCGCGCGGCGGGCATGCCGAGCATCTCGCTGTTCGCCAGCCGCGACAACAGCCGCAGTTCGCTGTTCGATCCCGCGCAGAGCAATACGCTCGGCGTCTCGGTCAGCGTCCCGCTGTTTTCCGGCTTCGGCAGCCACTACCGGGTGAGCGCCGCCCAGGCCCAGGTCGAGACCAAGCGCGCGCAGCGCGACGCGCTCGCACTGCAGGTCGGACTCGACGTCTGGCGCGCCTACCAGGCCCTGCAGACCGAGAATCAGGCCTTGCGGGCGGCAGCCGACCTGCTGGCCAGTGCCAGCGAATCCGAGCAGATGGCGCGGGGCCGCTACCGCGCCGGCGTCGGCACCATCGTCGACCTGTTGAACGCCCAGAGCGCGCTGGCCAGCGCCCGGGGGCAGCAGGTCCAGGAACTGTACAACTGGCGTCTGGCCAAGGTCAGCCTGGCGCAGGCGATGGGACAACTCGACTATGCCGCGATCGAAGCACAGGGGCAGCCATGAAACCACGTTCTTTCCGGGCGCTCATCGCCCTCGTCCTACTCCTCGTCGCGGCCGGCGCCGGCACTTATTTCTGGGCCCGGATGAAGACGCCGAACCCGGCGGAGCGCTACCGCACCGCGACGCTGGAACGCGGCGACCTGACCCAGATGGCCTCGGCCAACGGCACGCTCAATCCGGTGATGCTGGTCACCGTCGGCACCCAGGTCTCGGGCACGGTGAAGAAGTGGTACGCGGACTTCAATGACCGCGTCGAGCAGGGCCAGATCCTGCTCGAACTCGACCCGGCGCTGTATCAGGCGCAGGCCAGGCAGAGCGAGGCCGGCCTCGCCAGCGCCCAGTCCCAGCTCAAGCTGGCGCAAGCCAACGACAGCCGCACCCGCGCCCTGTTCAAGCAGGAATACGTCACCCGCCAGGATCTCGACATCAGCGCCCAGGCGGTCGCTGCAGCCCGGGCCGCCGTGGCGGCCGCCCGCGCCCAGGTCGACCACGACCGCATCAACCTGGCCTACACGGTGATCCGCTCGCCGGTCTCTGGCGTCGTGGTCTCGCGCCAGGTGGATGTCGGCCAGACGGTGGCGGCGAGCTTCCAGACCCCGACATTGTTCACGATCGCCCAGGATCTGTCGAAGATGCAGATCGATTCGAGCTACGCCGAGGCCGACGTGGGCAGCCTCAAGGTCGGTCAGCCGGTGATCTTCCGCGTCGATGCCTACCCGAACCGCAGCTTCAAGGGCGTGGTGCGCCAGGTGCGCCTGAATCCGACCACCCAGCAGAACGTGGTCACCTACGACGTCGTGGTCGCCGTCGACAACCCGGAGCTGATCCTGATGCCGGGCATGACCGCCTACGTGGACATCATCGTCGCGACGCGCCAGGATGTGCTGCTGGTGCCCAATGCCGCGCTGCGCTTCCGGCCGGCAGAAACGAAGACGCGCCAGGAAGCTGTCGCCGGGGACGGCGCCAAGGGCGCCGCCGGCACCGTCTATGTGTTGGCGGGCGGCAGACCCAAGGCCGTCGGCGTCAGGGTCGGCATCACCGACAACCGCAATACCGAGATCGTCGCGGGCGAGCTCAAGGCGGGCGATGCGGTCATCGTCGAGGACCGGCAGCCGCCCGCGAAGGCCCCCAGCGGCCCCGGCATGAGACTGTTCTGATGACCGAGCCCGTCATCCGCATCGAACATCTGTACAAGGAATACGCGACCGATGCCGGGCCGGTGCCGGTGCTGAAGGACGTGGGCTTCACGGTGATGCCAGGGGAGTTCGTCGCGATCATGGGCCCGTCGGGCTCGGGAAAGTCCACCCTCATGAACATCCTGGGCTGCCTCGACATAGCCACCAGCGGCAGCTACTCCTTGAACGGCGCCGACGTCGGCGCCCTCACCCGGGACGAACTGGCGCAACTGCGCAACCAGGTGATCGGCTTCGTCTTCCAGGGCTTCAACCTGCTCGCGCGCGCCAGTCTCGAAGACAACGTCGCGCTGCCGCTGATCTATCGCGGCATGGGCCGCACCCAGCGGCTGGCGCGCGCCAACGAACTGCTGGACCAGGTCGGTCTCGCCGCCCACCGCAACTACCGCCCGAACCAGATCTCCGGCGGCCAGCAGCAGCGGGTCGCCATCGCCCGGGCGCTGGTGACCCGACCCAAGCTGCTGCTCGCCGACGAGCCCACCGGCAACCTCGACACCCACACCAGCCAGGAAATCATGGCGCTGTTTGCCGAATTGAACGAGCGCGACGGCATCACCGTCGTGCTCATCACCCACGAGTCGGACATCGCCGCCGGCGCCCGCCGCTTGGTGCGTCTGGCCGACGGCCGGATCGTCCATGACGGGCCGATGGCGCAAGCACCATCGGCGGCAGCGGTGGGGGCGGCGTGATCGCGGCGATGCTCGGCGAAGCCTGGGTGGCGATGGGTGCCAACCGGCTGCGCACCTTCCTGACCATGCTCGGCATGGTCATCGGCGTTTCCGCCGTGATCCTGATGCTGGCGGTGGGACAGGGGGCGCAGCAGCAGGTCCAGGCCTCGATCGCCTCGATGGGCAGCAACCTGTTCATCGTCCTGTCCGGTTCGGTGACCTCGGGCGGCGTGCATATGGGCGGCGGCGCCAGACCGACCCTGACCCTGGCCGATGCCCAGGCGATCGAGGAACTGCCGGGCGTGGCCGCGGTCGCGCCCTCCTCGCCGGGTACCGCCCAGCTCGTCTATGGGCCGAACAACTGGAGCACCCAGGTCATGGGCAGCACGCCCTCCTATCTCAAGGTGCGCGACTGGCAACTCTCCGAGGGCTATTCCTTCACCAACTCGGACGTCCGCTCGGCGACGCGCGTGGCCTTGCTCGGACAAACCGTGGTGCAGAACCTGTTCGGCGACGAGGACCCGGTCGGCAAGACCATCCGCATCAAGAACGCCCCCTACGTCGTGCTCGGCGTGCTCGCCGCGAAGGGCCAGAGCCTGGACGGCCGCGACCAGGACGATACCGTCGTGATCCCGGTGACCACCGCCCAGCGCAAGCTGTTCGGCAGCCAGTTCCAGGGCAGCGTCCGCTTCATGATGGTCCAGGCCGAGTCCGCCGCGGAGATGCCCGCGGTGGAGGGTTCCATGGACGAGCTGCTGCGCCAGCGTCACCGCATCCGCGCGGGCGCGGACGACGATTTTTCCATCCGCAATCTGACCGCGCTGGCCAACACCGCGGCGGAGACCGCCAAGGTGATGTCGCTGATGCTCGGCGCCGTCGCCTCGGTGTCGCTCCTGGTCGGGGGCATCGGCATCATGAACATCATGCTGGTGTCGGTGACCGAGCGGACGCGCGAGATCGGCATCCGCATGGCGATCGGCGCCCGCGGCCGGGACATCCTGCTGCAGTTCCTGCTGGAAGCCATCATCATCTCGGTGATCGGCTGCCTGATCGGCGTCCTGCTCGGCGTCGGCGGCGCCCTGGTGGTCGAGCAGGCCGCCGGCATGGCGGTAGTCATCACGGCGAGTGCGATCCTGATGGCCTTCGCCGTGGCCGCCAGCGTCGGGGTGTTCTTCGGCTACTACCCGGCGAGGAAGGCTGCGAACATGCGGCCGATCGACGCGCTGCGCTATCAGTAGTCGCAGCCCACGTGCGTCATTGCGATTGCCACGGCCCCCGCGGGCCTCTCCATGAACCCGCCTCTGTGTCGTTGCGAGCCGAAGGCGAAGCAATCCAAGATCGCCACGCTGCGCTCGCGATGACGAGGCTTTTTGCCACGGTTCATGGTCCATCTGCAGTTTTGGCGGCGCCGAAACAGGCACCTCGCAATGACGGCGCACCTTCGTATCGCTAAGACCTGGGCGCTGTCGGTCATATATAATGGCTGGTTTTTCAGCGACAGCCCGCACCTGTGACCAGCCTAGACACGGAAATCCAACGCCGCCGCACCTTCGCCATCATCTCCCACCCGGACGCGGGCAAGACGACGCTGACCGAGAAGCTGCTCTGGTTCGGCGGCGCGATCCAGATGGCCGG
>DATKVJ010000031.1:0-6084 GCA_035530135.1 Rhodocyclaceae bacterium
TCATGTCTGTTGATTTTTATCAACGGCTCTGCTCCTCGTGCGCTATCTAATGCGGTGCATGAAGTCCGAGGACTGCCACGGGGTCGAGCGCGCTTACGATACCTTTCACATGGGTCGTTCGGGCATGGACCTGTACAGCAACGATATCGGGGCCAGATTTGTCGACATCCGGAGCTTTGCCGCCTACGTCGGCGGTTCCCCAACGAACATGAGCGTCGGCTGCCGCAGGCTGGGATTGAAGTCCGCGCTCCTTACCGCATTCGGCGAGGACCCGGTCGGCGATTTCGTCACCCATTTTCTGACGCAGGAAGGCGTGGACATCAGCTCCAGCCCGCGCAAGCCCGGCCGGCATACCAGTGCCGTCGTGCTGGGGATCGAACCGCCGGATAAATTTCCGCTGGTGTTCTACCGCGACAACTGCGCCGATATCGCACTGTCGATCGACGATGTGCTGGCCGCGCCGATCGCCCGCAGCCGCGTATTCCAGTTCGCCGGAACGAACCTCAGCCAGGAGCCCAGCCGCAGCGCCACGCTCTATGCCGCAGAACTGGCCCGGAACGCCGGCACCGCAGTCGTCCTCGATCTCGATTTCCGGCCGAACCAGTGGCACGATCCGCGCGCCTTTGGCACCGCAGTGCGTTCCGCACTGCGCTGCGCGGATATGGTGATCGGCACCGAAGACGAGATCAACGCCGCGATGCTGACCGATCCCGGCGCGGTGCGCTTGACCGACTCACAGATAAGCGACGCCCGCGTGAGCGGGGACACGGCCGAACACGTCGTCAAGCTGCTCGAGTTGGGTCCCGCGTTGTTGGTCGAGAAGCGCGGCGAGGCAGGTTGCCGCCTGCACCGACGCGGTGAGCGGCCGGAGGATGTGCCGGGTTTTTCGGTGACGGTTCAGAACATCCTCGGCGCCGGCGACGCCTTCGGGGCCGGATTTCTCTACGGCTACGTCGAGGGGTGGGATCTGCGCAAGGCCGCGCGCCTGGGAAACGCCTGCGGCGCGATGGTGGTGACGCGCCATGGCTGTTCCATCTCCATGCCGTATCGGGACGAAGTGCTCGCCTTTGCGGACGAGCGCGGCGGCCTGTGATCGCGGGCTTGGGACCAAATGAATAACGCAATACTCCAGCGTTTCGATCTGAAAGACAGGACGGTCGCGATCACCGGGGGCGGGGGCGCGCTGTGCGGCGCCATGGCTGACGCCTTGGGGATTATGGGCGTGAAGGTGGCGGTTCTGGACCTCAGCCGGGAGAAGGCGGAGTCTCGGGCGCAGGCGATAACGGGTGCCGGAGGGACTGCGCTCGCCTTTGGCTGCGATGTCCTCGACGCGGCGCAACTGCGGCAGTGCTGCGATGCGGTCTCCGCCGCCTGGGGGCCTCCCGACCTGCTGATCAACGGCGCCGGCGGCAACGACCCCCGTGGCAGCACTTCCACCGAATTCGAGGAACCGGCAAAGCGAGTGGCGACGGCCCAGTCCTTCTTCGACCTCGATCCCGCCGGCTTTCGCCAGGTGTTCGACCTGAATTTCATGGGGACGTTTCTGGCCACACAGATTTTTTCCCGCGGGATGGTCGCGAAGGGCAGGGGATCCATCGTCAACATTTCTTCGATGAGCGCCTTCATGCCGTTGACCAAGGTTGCCGCCTATTCGGCCGCGAAGGCGGCGGTGAGCAATTTCACCCAGTGGCTGGCGGTGCATTTCTCCCATGCGGGCGTGCGCGTGAATGCGCTGGCGCCGGGCTTCTTCATGACCGAGCAATTACGCTTCCTGCATATCGATGCCGCGACGGGCGAACTGCTGCCGCGGGCGCGCCAGGTGGTCGCGCATACGCCCATGGGGCGTTACGGCCAGCCCGACGACCTGATTGGCGCCCTGGTCTGGCTGCTTTCGGACGCCTCCAGTTTCGTTACCGGCGTGGTGGTGCCCGTCGACGGCGGGTTTTCTTCTTACTCGATATAGACAGCTCCAGCAGAAAAGCAGGGAACGGCGAAAGAGATATCTGACGTGGCCAATGTGATTCTGAAAAATTTGGTGAAGCGGTTCAACTCGGTGACGGCGGTCGACGACTTGTCGCTGGAGGTTCGCGACCGCGAATTCGCGGTGCTGGTCGGCTCTTCCGGGTGCGGCAAGACCACGGCGCTGCGCATGATCGCCGGCCTCGAGCAGATAACGTCGGGCGAGATCTACATCGGCGATACGCTCGTCAACGACATGGACCCCAAGGACCGGGACATTGCCATGGTGTTTCAGAATTATGCCCTCTACCCGCATATGAACGTCCGCGACAACCTCGGCTTCGGACTCAAGATCCGGAAGTTTCCCAAGGCGGAGATCGAAGCGCGGGTGCAGGAGGCCGCCGACATTCTCGGCATCCACGATTTGCTCGCGCGCAAACCCAAGGAACTCTCCGGCGGGCAGCGGCAGCGCGTTGCCCTGGGAAGGGCGATCGTGCGCAAACCCAAGGTGTTCCTGTTCGACGAACCGCTGTCCAACCTCGACGCGAAATTGCGGGTGGCCATGCGGGCCGAGATCAGCAAACTCCACCGGCGCCTTGGCGCCACCATCATCTACGTCACCCACGATCAGGTGGAGGCCATGACCATGGCCGACCGGATTTTCATCATGCACAAAGGCGCACTGGAGCAGACGGGGACGCCGATGGAGGTCTACCTGAAACCGGCGAACCGCTTCGTTGCCGGGTTTATCGGCTCGCCCGCGATGAATTTTGTCGACGCCACCCTGGTCCGGGAAGCGGGCGCTTGGTTCATCGACGCGGGCGATTTCAAGCTGCGGGCTCCCGCGGCGTTCTACGCCCGGCTTGAACCCTACGCCGGTCGGCCAGTCGTCTTCGGCGTGCGCCCTGAGGATATTTCGGCGCGCGACCCTGCGGCGGGCGCCGGCGACGGAAACACCGTGACTGCGCGCACGGATGTGGTGCAGACCCTGGGGGCGGAGATTTTCGTCTACCTGACTTGCGGGGCGCATTCCATCGTCGCCCTGATGGAAGCGCCGGAGCAGCCTTTGGCGGAGGGGCAGACGTTGGAAGTGGAATTGAAGATGGTGAAGACCCACGTCTTCGACAAAGAGACGTCGCAGACGATTGTTTGACCTATGCAGCGAATCATTTGACCAGGAGGTAGCGTATGAAAAAAGTACTGAAGTGTTTAACGTTGACAGCCCTGCTGTGCGTGGGGCTGACGTCGGCGAGCGCGTTCGCCCAGATCAACTGGAAGCAGGCGCAGGGAACCGAAATCCGTTTTCTGATGAACAAGCATCCGTTTACGACCTACATCGAACCCAAAATTGCCGAGTTCGAAAAACTGACCGGCATCAAGGTGGTGATGGAGTCTTTTCCTGAAGATCAGTACCGCAACAAGCTGGCCATCGAACTCAACGCCGGCGGGAAGGTGGATGGTTTCATGATCATGCCCGGCCAGGACGACCTTTACTACTCGAAGGCGGGATGGCTCCAGCCGCTGGACGGCTACATTGCCGACCCGAAGCTGACCGATGCCTCCTGGGATCCGAGCGATTTCTTCGCCAGCTTCGCCAAGGCTTCCTCGGTGGACGGCAAGCAGATCGGTGTCGTGATCAACGCCGAGACCTCGCTTCTGGCGTACCGCAAGGACCTCTTCGCCAAGTTCAAGCGCAAGGTCCCGACGACCATGAAGGAACTGGAAGACACGGCCAAATTCTTCTATGGCAAGGAAGTGGACGGCAAGAAGCTCGTCGGCATCACGCTGCGCGGGAAGGGGGCGGCAGCCACCTCACAATGGGTCGACTTCCTCTACACCTTTGGCGGTTCCTGGACCAACGCCAAGGGCCAGTCCAATTTCGCCTCGCCGCAGGACATCGCGGCGACCAAGTTCTATGGCGATCTGCTGAGGCTGTACGGACCGCAGGGCGCCACCATGCTGCATTGGGCCGAGAGCACTTCCACATTCATGGAAGGCAAGGCGGCGATGATCTATGACGCCAACGTGTTCAAGGCGCTCTATGAGAACCCGAAGGAATCGAGGGTGGCGGGCGAGGTCGGCTATGCCGTGATCCCGGCCGGTCCGAGCGGTCTGCGGCTTCCCCACGTCTCCAACTGGAGCCTTTCGATCAACAAGAACAGCACGGCCGAGCGCCAGAAAGCGGCATGGCTGTTCATCCAGTGGGCGACCAACAAGCAGAACTGCCTGGGCGCACTGCTAGCCGGTGTTCCGTCCGGCCGGAAATCGTCCTGGTCGTCGAATGAATACAAGGCGAACGACAAGCAGCCGGACTGGACCGCTGCCACGATGAAGTCCTTCGACATCGGCCAGGGCCAGTGGAATCCGCCGGTGATCAATGTCCCCGAGATCCGCGACATTACCGGTCAGATGATCGTCGCCGCGATCGAGGGCAAAAACGTAGCCGCTGCAGCGAAGAAGGCGGCTGAGTTGATGGACAAGAAGATGGAAAAATAATTTTGTGACGCCGGGGCCGCCCGCTCTGAATCGGGCGGTCCCTGTTCTTCATCGGATGGACCGATTGCCATGACGACCGCCTTGCGCGCCATCGCCCGTTTCGTCGATCGCCGCCAGCGCTTGTTCTTTCCGGCGCCCGCGGTGGCCGTCCTGTTTCTGATCGTCATCCTGCCCATTGCCTTCAACCTTTACATGATGTTCACCAAATGGACCATCGGGCTGGGGTCTCCGCGCTTCATCGGCTTCGGCAATTTCGTCGAGCTCTGGGGCGACGATCGCGTCTGGAACGGCGTGAAGGTGATGGTCTATTTCAGCGGCGCGAGCCTGGCGCTGGAGCTGGTGCTGGGCCTGATGATAGCGATTTATTTCAACCGGACCTTCAGGGGCAGCGAGGCGGTCCAGGCGATCTACATCATTCCTTTCGCCGCGACGCCGGTCGCTGTTGCGCTGATCTGGCGCATCATGCTCAATCCCGAAATCGGGGTAATCAACTATCTGCTCAGGAGCGTCGGTCTGCCGCCCGGCCTGTGGGTCAGCAGCGAGCATATGGTAATTCCGAGCCTGGTGATGGTCGACGTCTGGAAATGGACGCCGATGATCACGCTGATCGTGCTGGCCGGCCTCAAGTCCCTGCCGCCGGATCCCTACGAGGCGGCGCGGATCGACGGGGCGAACCCGCTGCAGATCTTCTGGTACATCACCCTGCCGCTGATCCGGCCGGTGCTGATTGCGGCACTGATGCTGCGTTCCCTGGATAACCTCAAGGAATTCGACACGATCTACACCATCACCCAGGGCGGGCCCGGCATCGCCTCCGAAACGCTTTATCTGTACTCCTACAAAGTCAGCTTCGAATTCTTCAAAGCCGGATACGGATCGGCTTTGATGGTGGTGGTGTTCATGGTGGTGCTGGTGTTCAACGTGCTGATGAACCGCCTGCGCCGCGACAGCTCCGCAGTCTAGTAAATTCGACGGGAACATGACAAGAAAAGCGACGCGCAGGACGGTCAAGGCGATCCTCTTTTACGCCGGCGCGTTCGCGCTGTGCGCGCCGCCGCTGTTCGTCTTCGCCTGGATGATCATGATCGGGCTCAAGACCGGCGTACAGAACATCTCCTATCCGCCGGCGTTCATTTTTTTGCCGACGCTGGAGAACTTCCGCGCGGTGTTCCAGCAGTACAATTTCTTCCGCTACCTGATGAACAGCCTCATCATCGCGACGCTGGCCACTGGCACCTCGCTGATACTCGGGCTGCCGGCCGCCTATTCCATCGCCAAGTACCGGCAGGGCAGGATCGGCATCCTGATCCTGATCGCGCGGATGACGCCGTTCGTGAGCTATCTGCTGCCCTGGTACATCATCTTCCGCTATCTCGGGCTGATCGACACCTATACCGCGCTGACGATCACCCATCTGATCATCACAATGCCGATGGTGATCTGGCTGATGGTTTCCTTTTTCGAGAACATGCCGGCCGAGCTGGAGGACGCGGCCATGATCGACGGCTGTTCGCGCTGGCAGAGCTTTATCAAGATTGTCCTGCCACTGATGCGCAACGGCATCGCCACCGCGGCGATCATGTCCTTCATCTTCTCCTGGAACCAGTTCCTGTTTTCGCTGATCCTCTC
>DATKVJ010000032.1:0-27483 GCA_035530135.1 Rhodocyclaceae bacterium
GAGGGCGACTACCCCGACCTCAAGGAACACCTGGAGAAGAACGGCATCCCGACGCTGTTCCTGGAGTTCGATATCACCAACCCGATCGGACCGTTCCGCATCCGCATCGAGGCATTCCTGGAAACGATGAGCGAAGAGGAGCTGTTTTGACCGAGACGCGCAGGACTATGAAAAGGAGCAATACGAACATGGCCAAATATCCCACCGAGCCCCTGAAGTTCTGGAACAAGGCGAAGCAGCTCAGGGACCAGTATTACCTCAACTACGCCCGCGCCCACGAAAACGGCGGCATCCGCTGGGGGGCCGCCGGCTGGTCATTCGACGCCATTCCGACGGCCTTCGGCGACGACGTCTATCCCTTGACCGGCGAACCCTACGCCGCCGCCATCGCCCACGACCGCAAGTTCGCCAAGGAGTGCCTGGAGAAGGCGGAATCCATGGGTTTCGCCCGCGACCTGTGCGCCTACATGCGCATCTACTGGGGCAGCATGCACCTCAACAAGTACCTGATGGGCGGCGAGTTTCCCAAGCCGGACTTCAACTTCCAGACGCAGATCTGCTGCTCCCACGCCAAGTGGTACCAGCACGCCTCACGCTTCGAGAAAGTGCCCGACTTCTACGTCGACGTCAGCGTCGGTGCCTACAAGAACCTCGACGAGGACCGTCTGAACTACGTGGTGGCCCAGTTGCACGACGCGATCGGCTTCGTCGAGAAGGCGACCGGCAGGAAGTGCGACGACGAGCTGTTGATCCGCGCGGTGCAGAACGAGATGCGCGCTACCTCGCTGTGGGCCGAGATCTGCAGTCTCAACAAGGCGGTGCCCGCACCCCTGGACGAAAAATCCATGTATTCCCTGTATGTCCTGGCGGTCCTGCACAAGTCCTCGCAGTGGTGCGCCGACTTCTATCAGGAGGTCCTGGACGAGGTCAAGGATCGCGTCGCCCGGGGCATCGCCGCGGTGCCCAACGAGCGCTGCCGGATCATGTCGGACACCCAGCCGCCCTGGGCCTTCCTCAAGATCTTCCGCTACCTGGAGGAGTTCGGCGCCGTCTCCATCGGCTCGCTCTACACCTTCGGCCTGGAGGGCACCTGGGAGACCCTCGCGGACGGCAGTTGGGTGCCGCGCAGGACGCCGAAGCAGTTGGGCATCGACATCACCTCGCGCGACCAGGCGCTGCGCCTCTACGCCGACTGGAACCTGTCCAAGCCGCTGTGGCAGCACTTCTTCGATCCCAGCCTGAAGACCGAGATGATGAAGACCATCGTCCGCGACTGGCAGGTGGACGGCGTGATGATCCACATGAACCGCGGCTGCGAGGGCCTCTCGCTGGGCATCATGGAAAACCGCCTGGGCCTCGCGGCGGCCGGCATCCCGGTGATGACCTACGAGGGCAACATGGGCGACGAGCGCGAATTCGACGACGGCCGGGCGCAGAACCGCGTCGATTCGTTCATGGAAACGCTCAACCTGAAGCGCGATTTCGCGCACGCCTGAGGCGTGCGCCTAGGCGCTGCGCCAGGGATGGTCGAGCCGGCCCTGCTGAAAGTCGATGAAGCGCGCGCGCAGGTCATCGGGGATGGGCACGGCGCGGCCGGTCTCGAAGGAGCTCACGCACACCGTGAGCTGCGCCTTAATCCGGATCTGGCTCTCGTAGAGGGCGTGAACCTTGAGCTTGAGCGAACTGTTGCCGATGCGCTCCACCTGCAGGGTCAGGGTGATGACTTCGCCGATCTTGGATGGGGCGACGAAATCGCACTGGATATTGACCATGGGCAGTCCCGTCCGCCGGTTGGTGATGAAACCGGCGTAGTCGATCCCCAGGGCGTGGTTGAACCAGTCCTCCACCAGTCCGTTGAACATCACGAAATAATGCGGGTAGAAAATGATCCCGGCCGGGTCGCAATGCGAGAAGCGCACCAGCACGTCGCTGTAGAAAACGTCTTTTTTTGTTTCGGTGGTCATGCATCATTCCTCAAGTCTTGCCCGTGAAGCTTCAGATTGTTCGTCGTTCCGACTGCCGCGGCCGACGGCCTTCCCATGAACCCGCCTCTGCGTCCCACGGGGACTTCCTTCGGTCGTCGTTGCGAGGCCGAAGGCCGTGGCAATCCGGATCGCCACGCTGCCGTCACTGCGAGGCCGCAGGCCGCGGCAGTCGCGATGACGACCGGAGGAAGTCCCTGTGGGACGGGTTCGGTGGTGGGTTCATGGTCCGTGTGCAGTTTTGGCCACGCCGAAACAGGCGGCTCGCAATGACGCCCGAAGGAAGCGCAAAGCGTTTCAGCCATAAGGCTCAAGCGCCGTCCTTCAGCCGGTCGCGGAATTTAGCACGGAATTTCGCCAGCTTCGGCGCGACCACGAACTGGCAGTAGCCCTGCTCGCGGTGCTGCGCGAAGTATTCCTGGTGATAGCCCTCCGCCGGCCAGAAGCCGGCCGCCGCTGGGGCGCTCGCCAGGGGCCGGACTTCGGTGACGATGGCATCGGGGAAGGCGCGCTCGGCTTCGAGTTCAGCGATCAGCTCGCGGGCGACGGCGGCCTGCTCCGGGCTGTGGCTGAAGATGATCGAGCGGTATTGGCTGCCGACGTCGTTGCCCTGGCGGTCCGGGGTGGTCGGGTCGTGGATGGCGAAGAACACCGTCAGCAGCTCGCGGTAGCCGATCACCGCCGGGTCGAAGACGATCCTGACCACTTCGGCGTGGCCGGTATCGCCCGCGCAGATCTGTTCGTAGCTGGGCTCGGGCAGCGCGCCGCCACAATAGCCCGAGACCACCTTGGCGACGCCCACCAAGCGGTCGAAGACCGCCTCGGTGCACCAGAAGCAGCCGCCGCCCAGGGTGGCTTGTTCGAGGTTCTTCGCGGCGGTCATTTCGGCCGCCGGTCGATCACCCGCTTGGCCTTGCCGACCGAGCGCTCGATGCCGCCGTGGTCGACGACGCGCACCCGCGTGGTTACGCCGATATAGGACTTGATGTGGTGCTCGAGGTCGCGGGCGCACTGCTGTCGCTGACCCTCGTTGCTGTCGGAAAAGCCCGGCTTCATCTCCACCAGCACCGCGAGATCGTCGAGGTGGTTGGCGCGCGAGACCTCCAGCACGTAGTGGGGCGACAGGCAGGGCTGCTTCAGCACCATCTCCTCGACCTGCGACGGGAAGACGTTCACGCCGCGGATGATCAGCATGTCGTCGGAGCGGCCGGTGATCCTGTCCATCCGCCGCATCGCCCGCGCCGTCGGCGGCAGGAGGCGGGTCAGGTCGCGGGTGCGGTAGCGGATCATCGGCAGGGCTTCCTTGGTCAGCGAGGTGAACACCAGTTCGCCCAGCTCGCCGTCGGGGAGCACGGCGCCGCTGGCCGGATCGATGATCTCAGGATAGAAATGGTCCTCCCAGATCACCGGGCCGTCCTTGGTCTCGACGCACTCCGCCGCCACCCCCGGCCCCATCACCTCGGACAGGCCGTAGATGTCGAGCGCGGCGAGATCGAAGCGGCGTTCGATCTCGCCGCGCATCGCCTCGGTCCAGGGCTCGGCGCCGTGGATGCCGATCCTGAGCGAGGTCTTGGTCGGATCCAGGCCCTGGCGCTCGAATTCGTCGGCGATCGCCAGGGCGTAAGAGGGCGTCACCATGATGATGTCGGGCTTGAAATCCACGATCAACTGCACCTGCCGCTCGGTCTGGCCACCGCCGAAGGGAATCACCGTGCAGCCCAGGCGCTCGGCGCCGTAGTGGGCGCCCAGGCCCCCGGTGAACAGGCCGTAGCCGTAGGAGACGTGCACCATGTCGCCCTTCCTTCCGCCGGCGGCCCGGATCGAGCGGGCGACCAGGTCCGCCCAGTGGTCGATGTCGCGCTGCGTGTAGCCGACCACGGTGGGCTTGCCGGTGGTGCCGGAGGAGGCGTGGATGCGCACCACCTGTTCGCGCGGCACAGCGAACATGCCGAAGGGGTAGGTCTCGCGCAGGTCCGTCTTGGCGGTGAAGGGAAACTTGGCGAGATCCGACAAGTCCTTCAGGTCTTCCGGCCGCACGCCCGCGGCGTCGAACTTGGCCCGGTAGTGCCCGACGTGCTCGTAGGCGTGGGCCAGCGTGGTGCGCAGGCGCGTGAGCTGCAGCGCGGCGATTTCGTCGCGGCTGGCGGTCTCGATCGGATCGAGTCCTCGCGGACGGTCGAATGTCATGGCTGCCTCCTCCTCTTTAGACGCGCTCGATGATCATGGCGATGCCTTGGCCGACGCCGATGCACATCGTGCACAGCGCGTAGCGGCCGCCGCCGCGCCGCAACTGGGCCATGGCGGTGGTGGCCAGGCGCGCACCGCTCATGCCCAGCGGATGGCCGATCGCGATGGCGCCGCCGTTGGGATTGACGCGCGGATCGTCGTCAGCCAGTCCCAGGTCGCGCGTCACCGCCAGCGCCTGGGCGGCGAAGGCCTCGTTCAGTTCGATGACGTCGATCTGGGACAGCGCGAGACCGGTCATCGTCAGGAGCTTCCGCACCGCCGGCGCGGGGCCGAAGCCCATGATCCGCGGCGCCACGCCGGCGGTCGCCATGGCCACGACGCGCGCCCGCGGCGTCAGGCCGTGGGCCTTGGCGGCGGTCTCCGAGGCGACCAGCAGCGCGCAGGCACCGTCATTGACCCCGGAGGCGTTGCCGGCGGTGACGGTCAGTCCCGGGCCGTTGATGCCCTTCAGTGCGGCCAGCTGCGCCGCCGTGGTGTCCGGACGGGGATGCTCGTCGGTGTCGAAGATCCGCGCCTCGCCCTTCTTCTGCGCGATGGATACCGGCACGATCTCGTCCTTGAACAGGCCGGCGGCATTGGCCTTCGCCCAGCGCTGCTGGCTGCGCAGGGCGAAGGCGTCCTGATCCTCGCGGCCGATCTTGAAATCGGCGGCGACGTTGTCGGCGGTCTCCGGCATCGAGTGGGTGCCGTAGCTCTGCTGCATCAGCTTGTTCACGAAGCGCCAGCCGATGGTGCTGTCGAAAATCTCGGCACGGCGGGAGAAGGCGGCGTCGGCCTTGGCCATGACGAAGGGCGCGCGACTCATCGACTCGACGCCGCCGGCCAGCATCAGCGCCGCCTCGCCCGACTTGATCGCGCGCGCGGCGCTGCCCAGCGCATCGAGCCCGGAGCCGCACAGGCGGTTGATCGTGGCGCCGGGCACGGCGACCGGCAGGCCGGCCAGCAGCGCGGCCATGCGCGCGACGTTGCGGTTGTCCTCGCCGGCCTGATTGGCGCAGCCCAGTAGCACGTCATCCACGGCGGCCCAGTCGAGGTTCGGGTGGCGCTGCATCAACGCCTTGATCGGCAGGGCGGCGAGGTCGTCGGTGCGGATATGGGCCAGGCTGCCGCCGTAGCGCCCGACCGCGGTGCGCACCGCGTCGCAGAGATATGCTTCATTCATGATGGGTTTCCTGTAGAGGGATCGGGGTATTCGAAAAACTGGCCCTTGATGCGCGCCGAGCGGCCGCGGAACAGGGCGATCGTGCTGCCCGACTGGTCGGTCACTTCGATGTCGTAGATGCCGCTGCGGCCCCCCTGCTGGCGGACGCGGCCGAGGCCTTGCAGCCGGTCGCCGAGGCGGGCCGGCGCGAGGAAGCTGATGTCCGCGCCCGAGGCGACGGTGCGGTGGTTGTGCGTGTTGCAGGCGTAGGAGAAGGCGCAGTCGGCGACGGTGAAGATGAAGCCGCCGTGGCAGACGCCGTGGCCGTTGACCATGTCGGCGCGCACGGCCATGGACACCCGGGCCATGCCTGGGCCGACCTCGACCAGCTCGATGCCGAGGCCCTGGGCGGCGGCGTCGCCGGCCCACATCAGGGCGGCGCAGCGCTCGGCGATTTGCTGGGCGGTCAATGGTGCGTTGTCTTGTGCGTTCATGTTCGCGGCGGCGGCAAACCCCAACCGTATCATAGAATCCGCGCGCTGGTGAGGGGCAGCCGCCGGGAGTAGTATATTGACCTCGCCCATTGCTTGACATCCAGCAAAATGACCAAGGTCTACTCCATCGACGGCATCGTCCCGGTTGTCCATCCGAGCGCATACGTCCATCCGAGCGCGGTGCTGATCGGCGACGTATTCGTCGGCGCCGGCGTCTACGTCGGCCCCTGCGCCTCGCTGCGCGGCGACTTCGGCCGGCTGGTGCTCATGACCGGCGCCAACATTCAGGACTGCTGCGTGATGCACGGCTTTCCCGGGAGGGACACGATCGTCGAGGAGGACGGCCACATCGGCCACGGCGCCGTGCTGCACGGCTGCACCGTGAAGAGGAACGCCATGGTCGGCATGAACGCGGTGGTGCAGGACAACGCCGTGGTCGGCGAATCGGCGATCGTCGCCGCCTCGGCCCTGATCAAGGCCGGCATGATCATCCCGCCGGCGACCCTGGTCGCGGGCGTGCCCGGGCGGGTGGTGCGGCTGCTCACGGCCGAGGAGATCGCCTGGAAGGTGCGGGGCACCAAGATCTACCAGGATCTGGTGCTGCGCTCCCAAGCCACGATGCAGCTCACCGAGGCGCTGCCCGAAGCGGACCCGGGGCGCTCAAGGCTCAGGCTGCCCGATCTCAAGCCCCTGTCCGAGAGCCGGGGCTCCTGAAGAAGAGCCGCGTTATGCTACTATTCAATGCTCTATTAATAGAATCAGACGAATCGATCGCTGGCGCCCGTTCATGCCGCTGCCGTTGCCAACCGCCCCGCGCAACAAAACCCATAGTCGCAGCATCGTCCTCGAAGGCTGGAAGCGGGACGACGGGCTGTGGGACATCGAAGCGCGCCTGACCGACCTCAAGGACCACGACTACCCGCTGGCCTCGGGCGTGCGCGCCAGGGGCGAGGCGGTGCACGACATGCTGGTGCGGGTCACCGTCGACGCCGACTTCGTGATCGTGGATGCGGTCGCCGCGATCGACGCCATGCCCTATCCCGGCTGCGAGGCCATCGCGCCCGCCTACCGCGAGATCATCGGCCTCAACCTGATGCGGGGTTTCAGGCGCAGCGTCGGCGAGATGTTCGGGACCGTGGCGGGCTGCTCGCATCTGACCGAACTCCTGTCGTCGTTGCCGACCGCGGCGATCCAGACCTTCGCGGGCGAGCGGCGCGATACCGAAATAGGCGACGGGGCCAAGCCCTTCCAGCTCGATCGCTGCCACGCGCTGGATACCGCCGGCGCGACGGTCAGGCGCTATTACCCGCGCTGGTACCGTGCGGGCGCAGCCGACAAAATCAATCCAACCGATTTCTCAAAAAGCAAGGAAGACGCATGAAAATCCATGAATACCAAGGCAAGGAAATCCTGAGGAAGTACGGCGTTGCCACTCCTCGTGGCCTGGCCTGCTTCTCGGTAGATGAGGCCGTGGCCGCGGCCGGGTCGCTCGGCGGCAAGGTCTGGGTGGTGAAAGCCCAGATCCACGCCGGCGGGCGGGGCAAGGGCGGCGGCGTCAAGGTTGCGAAATCCAGCGACGAGGTCAGGCAGTACGCCGGCCAGATCCTCGGCATGCAGCTGAAGACCCACCAGACCGGACCGGAGGGCCAGAAGGTCCGCCGTCTGCTGGTCGAGGAGGGTGCCGACATCAAGAAAGAACTCTACGTCGGCATGGTCGTCGACCGGGTCTCGCAGCGGGTCTGCCTGATGGCGTCCTCCGAGGGCGGTATGGACATCGAGGAGGTCGCCGCGCATACGCCGGAGAAGATCCACAAGGTGTTCGTCGATCCGGCCACCGGCCTGAAAGACGCCGAGGCCGACGACGTCGCGCTGAAAATAGGGGTGCCGCAGGCGTCGGTGCCGCAGGCGCGGGTCATCCTGCAGGGCCTGTACCAGGCGTTCTGGGAGACCGACGCCAGCCTGGCCGAAATCAACCCGCTGATCGTCACCGGCGACGGCCGGGTCGTCGCCCTGGACTGCAAGATCAACTTCGATTCGAACGCCCTGTTCCGCCATCCCGACATCGTCGCGATGCGCGACCTCGACGAGGAGGATCCGGCCGAAATCGAGGCTTCGAAATT
The DNA here is from genome assembly GCA_035530135.1 of Rhodocyclaceae bacterium. Classification (GTDB taxonomy): domain Bacteria; phylum Pseudomonadota; class Gammaproteobacteria; order Burkholderiales; family Rhodocyclaceae; genus CAIYYX01. The sequence continues at coordinate 7,985 of DATKVJ010000032.1, forward strand.
CGACCTCTCCTACATTTCGCTCGACGGCAACATCGGCTGCCTGGTCAATGGCGCCGGCCTGGCGATGGCGACGATGGACACGATCAAGCTGTTCGGCGCCGAGCCGGCCAACTTCCTCGACGTCGGCGGCGGCGCCACCACCGAGAAGGTGACCGAGGCCTTCAAGATCATGCTCAAGAACCCCAAGGTCAAGGGCATCATGGTGAACATCTTCGGCGGCATCATGAAGTGCGACACCATCGCCGAGGGCGTGGTCGCCGCGGCCAAGGAGGTCGATCTGGCCGTGCCGCTGGTGGTGCGGATGCGCGGCACCAACGAAGATCTGGGCAAGCGGATCCTCAAGGATTCCGGCCTGCCGATCATTTCCGCCGACACCATGGCCCAGGCCGCCGAAAAAATCGTCGCCGCCATCGCCGCCATCGCCGGCAAGTAAGGAGATTTCATGTCTATTCTGATCAATAAAGAGACCCGCGTCGTCACCCAAGGCATCACCGGCAAGACCGGCCAGTTCCACACCCGCATGTGCCGCGAGTACGCCAACGGCAAGAATTGCTTCGTCGCCGGGGTCAATCCGAAGAAGGCCGGCGAGGATTTCGAGGGCATCCCGATCTACGGCAGCGTCAAGGACGCGAAGCAGCAGGCCGGCGCCAACGTCTCGGTGATCTACGTGCCGCCGCCCTTCGCCGCCGCCGCGATCTGGGAAGCGGTCGACGCCGATCTGGATCTGGTCATCTGCATCACCGAGGGCATCCCGGTGCGCGACATGATCGAAGTCAAGGACCGGATGAAGAAGCAGAACAAGAAGACCATCCTGGTCGGACCGAACTGCCCCGGGGTGATCACGCCCGACGAAATCAAGATCGGCATCATGCCCGGCCACATCCACAAGAGAGGCCGCATCGGCGTGGTCTCGCGCTCGGGCACGCTGACCTACGAGGCGGTCGGCCAGTTGATGGACCTCGGCCTGGGCCAATCCACCTGCGTCGGCATCGGCGGCGATCCGGTCAACGGCATGAAACACATCGACGTGCTGCGCATGTTCAACGACGATCCCGACACCGATGCGGTGATCATGGTCGGCGAGATCGGCGGCTCGGACGAGGAGACCGCCGCGGAATGGGTCAAGGCCAACATGAAGAAACCGGTGGTCGGCTTCATCGCCGGCGTCACCGCACCGGCCGGCAAGCGCATGGGCCACGCCGGCGCCATCATCTCCGGCGGCAAGGGCACGGCCCAGGAAAAGCTGGCGGTGATGGAGGCCTGCGGCATCAAGGTGACGAAGAATCCCTCCGAAATGGGGCGCTTGTTGAAGACGGTGCTCTGAAGTCGGCAAAGTCTGCGGCGGCGACCGGAGGAGGATTATTTGACTGGCATGTTGTTCGAGTGCGGAAAATGAGTCTATAGTGCCGTTGGCCCTGTCCTTCTGCCGGTTCGAGAGGCTGTTCGAGTCGTATCGCCGCTGCCTCTCGCGCCGGCCGTGGCTTCCCGACCCGGGCCGTCCTCACGACTTTGGAGTGGGAGCGCATGGATCTCGGTCAAATCTTGGAGATCGTCACCAGGAGCGACGTGGGCATGGTGCGTTCCCACAACGAGGACGCGGTGTACGCCAACCCGGTGTGCGGGCTCGCGATTCTCGCCGACGGCATGGGCGGCTACAATGCCGGCGAAGTGGCGAGCGGCATGGCGACGACGCTGCTCAGCCGCCGCCTCGAAGCATCTTTCGCCAGGCTCGGACAGCAGGACGGCGAGCGTCGGCGCCAGGCGCAAAGCGCTCTGGAGGCGGAGATCGCCCACGCCAACAACGCCGTGTACTCGGCGGCGCAGAGCCAGCCGCAGTACGCCGGCATGGGCACGACGCTGGTGACGGCGCTGTTCCACGGCGATTCGCTGACCGTGGCGCATATCGGCGACTCGCGCCTGTATCGCCTGCGCGGCCGGGAATTCCGATTGATGACGCGCGACCACTCGCTGTTGCAGGAGCAGTTGGACAGCGGCGTGCTGAGCCGGGAACAGGCGCGCCACGCGCAGAACCGCAACCTGGTGACGCGGGCACTGGGCGTGGACCCGAACGTCGAGCCGGAGATCAATGACTTCGACACCCGGACCGGCGACGTCTATCTGCTTTGCTCGGACGGACTGAACGACATGGTCGAGGACGAAGAGATCGGCGCGATTCTGAGCCGGCGCTCGGACGACCTGGAGCTGGCCGCGGCCCAATTGGTGCAGCGGGCGAACGACAGCGGCGGCCGCGACAATGTCTCGCTGATTCTGGTGCGGATCGGGCGGGCAGCCCCGGCGGTGCGCGGCAGGCTGGCCCGGCTGCTCGCCCGCTTCAAGCAATCGAGTCCTGGGGGAAGAGGCAGATGGCGAAGCTGATACTCAGCATGGATGGACTGGTGTTGAAGGAGATCGCCCTCGACCGGGAGCGGACCACCATCGGGCGCAAGCCGCACAACGACATCCAGATCGACAACCTCGCCATCAGCGGCGAACACGCGGTGATCGTGACCCTGCTCGACGACTCCTTTCTCGAGGATCTGAACAGCACCAACGGCACCTACGTCAACGGTCAGTCGATCAAGAAACACTTCCTGCAAAACGGCGACGTCATCGAGCTCGGCAAGTACCGCCTCAAGTACTTCAATGACGCGCCGCAGCAGCGGGCCGAGTTCGACGGGTCGCAGCGGCCGGATCCGAGCGCCGCCCCCGGGGCGCCGCTGCCGCTGGGTGAAATCCAGATCCTGACCGGCGCCAATGCCGGCCGCGAGCTCGAATTGAGCAAGAGCCTGACCCGGCTCGGCAAGCCGGGCCTGCAGGTGGCGGTGATCGCGCGTCGTCCGCAGGGTTATTTCATCACCCACGTCGAAGGCGACCACCGCCCGGTGGTCAATGGCAGGCCGCTCGCCGCGCAGGCCCATCCGCTCGCCGACCACGACGTCATCGAACTGGCCGGGGTCAAGATGGAGTTCTTCCTGAAGGGCTAGGACGTCAGGGCTGCCCGGCCGGCACGCCGCCAATGAGTTTTTCCTTTTCCAGCCGCCAGGACTCTGATAGCGTCTCGTTTTTGCTGCGGGCATCGGAGGGGTCTTGAAGAAATTCCTGAAGAAATTTCGCTATCGCTACCTGCTCGGCATCGCCGTCTCCCTGGTCCTGCTCGGGCATGCGGCGAAGTTCTACCGGATCGGCCTGATCAATCGCTTGGACGCGATCATCTACGATGCCAGGCTCAGGCTGACCATGCCGGGCGGGGTGGATCAGCGCATCGCCATCCTCGACATCGACGAGAAGTCCCTGGGCGAACTCGGCCGCTGGCCCTGGGGCCGGGACAAACTCTCGGCCTTGGTGTCCGAGCTGTTCGACCACTACCACGTCCGTCTGCTGGGCTTCGACGTGGTCTTCGCCGAGCCGGACGACAGTTCCGGCTTAGCCAGCCTCGATGCCTTGGCGAAGACCCGGCTCAAGGACGACGGCCCGTTCCAGAGCGCCTTTCAGACGCTCAAGCCGCAGCTCGACTACGACGCGCGCTTCGCCAAGGCGCTAGCCGGACGCCCGGTCGTGCTCGGTTTCTACCTGTCGAACAGCACCGGCACCAACAGCGGCGTCCTGCCGGCGCCGGTACTGCCGGCCGGGACCTTCGCCGGCCGCAAGATCGCCTTCACCAACTGGTCCAGCTATGGCGCCAACCTGGCCGAGTTCCAGAACAACGCCGCCAGCGCCGGTCTTTTCAATCCGCTGGTGGATTCCGACGGCGTCATTCGGCGCTTGCCGATGATCGCCGAATACCAGGGCAAGTACTACGAAGCGCTGTCCTTGGCCATGGTCCGCGAGCTCTTGGGCTCCCCCAAGGTCGTTCCCGGCTTTCCCGAGGGGAGCAGCGCCAACGGCACTTACAGCGGCATGGAGTGGCTGGACCTGCCCACGCCTGCCGGCACGATGCGCATTCCGGTGGACGAGAATGCCGCCACCCTGATCCCCTTTCGCGGCTACCAGGGCAGCTTTCCCTACTACTCGGCCGCCGATGCGCTCGCCGGGCGCATCCCCACGGACAAACTGAGAGGCAAGATCGTCCTGGTCGGCACCACCGCGCCGGGCCTCAATGACCTGCGGGCGACGCCGGTGGGCAGGGTCTATGCCGGGGTGGAGACCCACGCCAACATGATCGCCGGCATGCTCGACGGCGATCTCAAGGAGAAGCCCTCCTTCGTGCTCGGCGCCGACGTGCTGCAGCTCCTCCTCGCCGCCTGCGTGATGGTTTTTCTGCTGCCGCTGTTGTCGCCGCTGCGCGCCTCCTTCGTGGCGCTGATCGTGGCGGCGGCGCTGGTCGGGGTCAATCTCGCCTTCTGGCAATACGCCAACCTGGTGCTGCCCCTGGCGGCCGGCCTGGTGCTGGTGCTCAGCCTGTACGCGATCAACATGTCCTGGGGCTATTTCGTCGAGAGCAAGACCAAGCGCCAGTTCGCCAACCTGTTCGGGCAGTACGTGCCGCCGGAACTGGTCGAGGAGATGAGCCGCGACCCGGAGAGCTACAGCATGGCCGGGCGCCGCGCCGATCTGACCGTGCTGTTCTCCGACGTGCGCGGCTTCACCACCATCTCCGAAGGCCTGCAGCCGGACCAGCTGGCGCAGCTGATGAACGAGTACCTGGGGGCCATGACCGAGATCATCCGGCGCGAGCGCGGCACCCTCGACAAGTATATCGGCGACGCCATCATGGCTTTCTGGGGCGCGCCGGTGGCCGATCCGGAACACGCCCGCCGGGCCGTGATCACGGCCCTGGAGATGCAGCGGCGGCTGCTGGAGGTCAATCGGGAACTCACCGCCAAGGGCTGGCCGGAACTGAAGATCGGCATCGGCGTCAATACCGGCGCCATGACCGTCGGCGACATGGGTTCCCCGGTGCGCAAGGCCTACACGGTGATGGGCGACGCGGTCAATCTCGGCGCGCGGCTGGAGGGCATCACCAAACAGTACGGCGTCGGCATCATCGTCGGCGAGGCGACCCGGGATCTGCTGCAGCGGGAGTTCGTCTTCCGCGAACTCGACCGGGTGCGCGTCAAGGGCAAGGCCGAACCGGTCGGCATCTACGAGCCGCTGGGCCCGGTCGGCGGTAGCGACGAGGCGCTGATCGAGGAACTCGCGACCTGGAACGAGGCGCTGGGCCATTACCGCGCCCAGGACTGGGACCGCGCCGAGCAGATGCTGCTGAAGCTGTCGCGCAGCGAGGCGCGCGCCGCGCCGCATTACCTCTATCGGCTGTATCTCAAGCGCATCGCCCAGTATCGCGAAGCGCCGCCCGGAGAGGACTGGGACGGCGTCACCACCTTCGAGACTAAATGAACAACATTCCTCCCAGCCCCTTCCTCCGGTCGTCATCGCGAGCGCAGCGTGGCGATCAAGACTGCCGCGGCCTTCGGCCTCGCAGTGACGATTCCCTGTGGGATGCTCGCTGTCCTTCCCTGCGCGGCGGCGCTTCGGTCGTCCGGCCGGGTTCGCCATGAGAGTTCGCGTCCTCGGCGCCAGCGGCGGCATCGGCGGGCCGGAGCTGCGCACCACCGCGATGCTGGTGGACGACGACATCCTGATCGATGCCGGGACGGGCGTCGGCAAGCTGAGCATGGATGAGCTCGCGCGCATCGACCACGTCTTCATCACCCACTCCCACCTCGACCATATCGCCTGCCTGCCCCTGATCGGCGACAGCGTCGGCGACCTGCGCGCCGCGCCGCTGACCGTCCATGCCACCGGACCGACCCTGGCGATCCTGCAAAAACACGTCTTCAACTGGGCGGTATGGCCCGATTTCACCAGGATTCCCAGCGGGCAGCCCTTCGTGCGCTTCCGGGAGATCCGGCTCGGCCAGGCGGTGAGCCTGGGGACCCGCGCGATCGCGGCGCTGCCCGCCAACCACAGCGTGCCGGCGGTGGGTTACCATCTCGATTCCGGCCGCGCCAGCCTGGCCTTCACCGGCGATACCAGCGTCTGCGCGGAATTCTGGCAGGAGGTCAACAAGATTAGCAACCTGCGCTACCTGATCGCCGAGACGGCGTTTCCCAACCGCGAGCTGCGCTTGGCCAACGACTCGAAGCACCTGTGTCCGAGCCTGCTCGCTACGGAGCTGGCCCAATTGCGCCTGGCTCCCGAGTTGTTCATCACCCACCTGAAGCCGGGACAGCAGCAACTGATCATGCACGAGCTGGGGGAGTGCATCGCCCAATACCGGCCGCGCATGCTGCAGGATGACCATGTCTTCGAGCTCTGAGGCGATGATCGCGCCGCCGCCCACGGGGGCGCGGCGGTGAGCGCGGTGCTCAATTCCCAGGCGGCGGACGGGGCGGACAAGGACGTCGGCGGCCGGCTGTCCTTCCTCAAGAACCTCCAGGCCGTCACCAACAAGATCCATGCGACGAACAACATCGACGAGATCATGCTCGAACTGTCGCAGGACATCTGCAACCTGTTCAACGCCGACCGTCTGACCATCTACGCGGTGAGCGAGGACCGCACCGCGATCGTCTCCAAGATCAAGACCGGCCTCCACTCCTTCCAGAACCTGAAGCTGCAGATCGACGACCGGAGCATCGCCGGCTACGTCGCGCTGTCGCGCAGAATGCTCAATATCGAGGACGTCAATAACCTGGATGAGCTGAAGTCCTACAACCCGACCCCGCATTTCCAGCACAAGGTCGATCGGCGCACCGGTTACCGCACCAAGCAGATGCTGGTCGTGCCGATCCTCGATCAGGGCGCCGGCGAGCTGCTGGGCGTGATCCAACTGATCAACAACCGGAACGACCTGCCGTTCTCGGCCGAGGCCGTGGAGGGCCTCAGGGGCCTGTGCGAAACGCTGGCGATCGCCTTCTCCCAGCGCTCCAAGCCGGCCCCGCTGGTCAGGTCGAAGTACGACTTCCTGGTGACCGACGCGGTGCTGTCGGCGGAGGAGCTGGAGCTCGCCACCCGTTCGGCGCGGCGCAAGAATCTCAAGCTCGAGGAAGTGCTGGGCAACGAATTCCAGCTCAAGCCGCCGGTGATCGGGGCAGCGCTGGCGAAGTTCTTCGGCGTGCCCTACGAACCCCACCAGGCCAATCGCGTCAGGCCGTCGGACCTGCTGAAGAATCTCAAGCGCGAGTACGTCGAACAGAACAACTGGCTGCCGGTCGAGGAGACCCCCGAGGGCATCGTCATCCTGACCATGGATCCGGAGCAGATCAAGAGTTCGCACGTGGTCAGCAACGTCTTTCCCAGGAGCCGGCTGGTCTTCCGGGTCACCACCCACGGCGAGTTCAAGGAGACCCTGGACCTGTTCTTCGGCGCCGCCCAGGACAGCGACGCCTCATCGGTCGGCGAACTGCTGTCCAATCTTTCCGACGAGGGAGATGAGGGCGAGACGACGGCCGACGATCTCTCCGCCGCCGCCGACAACGAGCTGGTCCGCCTGGTGAACAAGATCATCGTCGATGCCTACCAGCAGGGCGCCTCCGACATCCATATCGAGCCGCGGCCGGGCAAGGAGAAGACCCTGGTGCGCTTCCGCAAGGACGGCTCGCTGGTGCCCTACATCGAGATTCCGGCGAGCTACCGCAGCGCCCTGGCGGTGCGCATCAAGATCATGTGCGAGCTCGACATCTCGGAGCGCCGCCGGCCGCAGGACGGCAAGATCAAGTTCAAGAAGTACGGCCCGCTCGACATCGAGCTGCGGGTGGCGACCGTTCCCACGGCCGGCGGCGTCGAGGACATCGTGATGCGCATCCTCGCCGCCGGCGAGCCGATCCCGCTCGACAAGCTCGGGCTGTTGCCGGTCAACCTCGAGCGGCTGAGGTCGGCGGTGTCCAAGCCCTACGGGCTGTTCTTCGTCTGCGGCCCGACCGGGTCGGGCAAGACCACCACGCTGCACTCGGTGCTGGGCTTTCTCAACAAGCCGGACACCAAGATCTGGACCGCCGAGGATCCGGTCGAAATCACCCAGAAGGGCCTGCGTCAGGTGCAGATCAACAAGAAGGCCGGACTCGACTTTCCGACGATCATGAAGTCCTTCCTGCGCGCCGATCCCGACATCATCATGGTCGGCGAGATGCGCGACAAGGAGACCACCGCGCTGGGCATCGAGGCCTCGCTCACCGGCCACCTGGTGTTCGCCACGCTGCACACCAACAGCGCGCCCGAGTCGATCATCCGTCTGCTCGACATGGGCATGGACCCGTTCAACTTCGCCGATGCGCTGCTGGGCATCCTCGCCCAGCGGCTGGCCAAGCGGCTGTGCAAGTGCAAGCAAGCCTACACGCCCGGGCCGGAGGAGATGGAGCACTTCCTCACCGAATACTGCGAGGAAATGCAGAACACCGCGACCTTCAAGCGGGACGCCGACGCCGGCCGGGCGGCGATCCGCGCCGAGTGGCTGAAGACCCACGCCAGGGATGGGCGGTTCACCCTCTACCAGGCCAAGGGCTGCCCGCTGTGCAACGACACCGGCTACAAGGGGCGGCTGGGCCTGCACGAACTGATGCTCGGCTCCGACCAGGTGAAGCGGCTGATCCAGGAGCACGCCCGGGTCGCGGAACTGCTCGCCTGCGCGCTGGAGGACGGCATGCGCACGCTCAAGATGGACGGCATGGAGAAGGTACTACAGGGGGAGACCGACATGAAGCAGGTCAGGACGGTGTGCATCAAATGAGCGTGGACAACATCAAGAATCTCCTCAGTCGGCTGGAGAAGCTGAACGACATCGGCGCGGCGCTGTCCCACGAACGCGACATCAAGCGCCTGCTCGAGACCATCCTGGTCGCGGCCAAGACCATCACCCAGGCCGAGGGCGGCACGCTCTACCTGATCGAGGGCGAGGCCAAGGACGGCGCCGATTCCGAGGAGGGGCGCAGCCTGCGCTTCGAGATCCTGCACAACGACAAGCTCGGCATCAAGCTCGGCGGCACCTCGGGCAACGCCATCACCTTCCCCAATCTGCCGCTGGCGATCGGCGGCCGGCCGAACACGGCGATGGTGGCGGCCTACGCCGCGCTGCGCGACGAGACGGTCAACATCGCCGACGCCTACGCCGCCGAGGGCTTCGACTTCTCCGGCACCCGCAAGTTCGACGCGAGTACCGGCTACCGCTCGCAGTCCTTCCTGACGGTGCCGATGAAGAACCACGAGAAGCGGGTCATCGGCGTGCTCCAGCTGATCAATTGCCTCGATCCGGAGACCGGCGCGGTCGTGCCCTTTTCCACCGCCGACCAGCGTCTGGCCGAATCGCTCGCCTCGCAGGCGGCGATCGCGCTCTCCAACCGCCAGCTGATCTCCCAGCTCGAAGAACTGTTCGTTTCCTTCATCGACATGATCAACCAGGCGATCGACGAGAAGTCGCCCTACACCGCCGGCCACTGCAGGCGCGTGCCGGTGCTGACGATGATGCTGGCCGAGGCGGTGAACGATACGGCGCACGGTCCGCTGGCGGAGTTCACCATGAGCGAGGCGGATCGCAAGGAGCTGGAGATCGCCGGCCTGCTGCACGATTGCGGCAAGGTGACGACGCCGGTGCACGTGGTGGACAAGGCGACCAAGCTGCAGACCATCTACGACCGCATCCATACCATCGATACCCGCTTCGAGGTGTTAAAGCGCGACGCCGAGATCGGAATGCTGAAGCGCCGGCTGGCCCTGCGCGACGCCGAGGCTGAAGAAGCACTCCAGCGCGATCTCGAAGCGCAGCTGGCGCAGCTCGACGAGCACCGCGAGTTCCTCCGGCGCACCAATGTCGGCGGCGAATTCATGAAGGATGCCGACTTGCAGCGCGTCCGGGCGATCGGCAGCGGCTACCGCTGGCGCGACGCCGCCGGCCGGGAGGCCGACTTCCTCAGCGCCGACGAGATCGAGAACCTGTCGATCCGCGCCGGCACGCTGACGCAGGCCGAGCGCGACATCATCAACCACCATATCGTCGCCACCATCAACATGCTGGACAAGCTGCCCTGGCCCAAGCACCTCGCCAACGTGCCCGAATACGCCGGCGGCCATCACGAACGCATGGACGGCAAGGGCTACCCCAAGGGCCTGACGCGCGAGCAGATGTCGGTGCAGGCCCGGATCATGGGCATCGCCGACATTTTCGAGGCGCTCACCGCGCGCGACCGCCCCTACAAGAACGGCAAGACGCTCTCGGAGTCGCTCGCCATCCTGGGCAAGATGAAGGACGGGGGCCACGTCGACCCCGACCTGTTCGACGTCTTCATCCGCCGCAAGGTCTATCTGCAATACGCCCAGGAGCATCTCGATCCGCAGCAGATCGACGAGATCGATCTCGCCCGCCTGCCCGGGTTCGCGCCCTGAGCGTGCAGGTGACGAAAATGGTCAGATTCCGACGTTTCAGCGGCTCAGCCTCCCGGTCGGCGCGACCCAGCCCGACCGCAGGACCGCAGGGCGCACCGATCCGGAAGTTTGGCACATGTCTTGCTGAAGTTAGAGCGTGAATCCGGTTCTGCCGAGCGCATCCCGGTTTCGCGTACCGGCAGCACCGCACCATCAACCATCCAGGAGAACCAAATGAAGAGCATGCAGAAGGGCTTCACCCTGATCGAACTGATGATCGTGGTCGCGATCATCGGCATCCTGGCGGCGATCGCGCTGCCGCAGTACCAGGACTACGTCGTCCGTTCCAAGCTCGCCGCCTCGGTAACGGCAATTGACGCAATCAAGACGGCAGAGGCCGAGCAATTCCAAACCAACGGCGCGTTTCCCGCTGATAATGCCGCTCTAACCGCCCTTGGTGTCAATGTAATCAATCCACCGAACGTGACTATCACCACTGCCGGCGGTGCCACCTGTGTCATCACCTTGACGTATGCTGCAGCCTTAGGCTCTACGGTTCCTGCCGCTTCCACTCTGGTGTTTACTGCTTCTCCAGCAGCGGGCGACAGTAGCATTAAATGGGTCGCCTCACAGACTTCTATGACAGGCGCCGCGGCTTCTTACGTAGCGACGAAGTTGAATGGCTCGTAAATATTGCCGTTAGCGTAGGGGAAACGGTGAGAGGGAACTGGGAACAGACCACGTTTGTTCCTTGTCAAGAAAAACGGCCACTTCGGTGGCCGTTTTTCTTGGGCGCCGGCTCAGAGCATGTCGGGGTTGGCCACCGCGCGCAGCACCGTCTGGGACTCGCCCTCGCGGCTGCGGCTGGAGAACCACCACAGCGCGCCCTTCTTGACCGCCCAGTCGGCCTCCTGGCCCGAGAGCAAGAGCGCTGCGAGCCGGCCCAGTGCCGGCTGGTGCCCGACCAGGAGCACCGCGGCAGCGCGTTGTTCGGCACGCTGATGGCTACGTTGTTCGATACCCCCGGGCCAGCCGGCGGCGCCGATGAGATCGGCGACGTCGGCGCCCGGAGCTATCCTGGCTTCGATCTCGAAGCGCTGCCCGAGCGCGTGAGCGGTCTGCTGACAGCGTGCCGCCGGGCTCACCAGGATGCGCAGGTGTTTCGGCTGGCGTTCCAGCAGCCAGCGCGCGACCACCCGCGCCTGCTTCTCGCCGCGATGGGTGAGTCGGCGCTTCAGGTCGGCTTTGGGGTCGCGGTTGAGGGCGGTCGCTTCGGCCGCCTCGGCGTGGCGCCAGAGGATCAGATCCATGATGGTTTTCCGTGCGCATCAAGGAGGCTCAGTCTAGCAAACCTTGATTGCAACGACGTTAATCCCGCGAGCATTCATTCATCACCGCTGTCATTGCGAGGCGCCTGTTTCGGCGCGGCCAAAACTGCACACGGACCATGAACCCAACGTTGTCATTGCGACGCCGGTCGGGTCATAGGCTTGCCGCGCTCAGTACCCGACTTCTCGCTGGTGACGCACGGCCAGAATGATGGCCGTTTGTCCGTCAAAGCGGTACAGCGCGACATAGCCGCTGTCGCCGAAGTCGATCAGCCATTCCCGGTATTCGGGGTCCATGTCCTCGGCTGGCCGACCGACGCCAGGCCGATGTGCGATGATCTTCACGCCATCGCGGATCGCCTTCACCGCTCGTTTGGCGGCGTCGGCGTTCTTTTCGGCCAGGAAGTGGTACAGCCGCAGCACGTCGCGTAGCGCCGACTGCGACCAGATCAGGCGTGGCATTTCGGTGGCGCGACATCCTTACCTGCTTCCAGCTTGGCAAGCCAGGCGTCGGCCTCTGCCATCGTCACATGCAGGCCGGTGGCCTGATATTCGTTCCACGCGATGGTCGCGTCCTGCCGGAACGCCTCGCGTTTTTCCTCGCGCTCGACGTATTGGCGGATGGCCTCACGCATCAGCCAATGAGGGCTGCGGTGGCGGGCATCAGCCAAATGCTTGATGCGCTCCTTGATTTCGGGATCGATCTTGATCGCCACGGGGCGGATGACGGTTGTGCTCATGGCTGCCTTCAATGGGTATCAACAGGTAATACCTTAGCACAAAAACCCTGCGCATCCGTTGATTGCATCGTCATCACGATTGCAGCGCGGGGCAATCCGAGCTGCCGCGGCCTTCGGCCGCGCGGTGACGGGCAATGACGCCGATCAGGCCATGCCGGGATTGTGCTCGACGCCGACGAGTCGCGGCAGCTCGAGTTTGCGCGGCGTGACGGTCTTCTGGTCGCGCAGATAGCCCGCCACCACGTCCCAGATCGGCTCGCCGGAGGCGCCCGCCGCCACCGGCGCCCAGCCGGCGACCTGGTAGGTCTTGCTCGCCTCCAGCGGTTTTCCGTGCAGGCGCATGTCGCGGATGCGCTCCCCCATCTTGGCATTCGGGGCGCAGACGTAGCTCATGCCGGCGACCCGGACCATGTCGCCGCCCTGCTGGTAGTAGGGGTCGGGATTGAACAGATTGTCGCAGACGTCCTCGAGCACCGCCTTGATGGTCGTTCCGCTCATCCCGGTCAGGGTCGAGTAGGGATAGGTGATGGCGGTCTGGTCCATCAGCTGCTCCATGGTGATCGCCTCCCCGGGCATCAGCGTCGTGCCCCAGCGGAAGCCGGGCGAGAAGGCGATTTCGGCGCCCTTGACCGCCAGCAGGGCATCGAGGATCAACTGGTCCCAGGAGCCGTTGAAGTTGCCGCGGCGGTAGAGCAGGCCCTCGGAGACGGCGAGCTTTTCCGTGAGCTTGGGCTCGTAGGGCGAGCGCACCTGTTCGATGTAGGCGGCCATTTCCGGGTCGGCCGGCAGCAGATTGGCGAACACCGGCAGGAGCTTGTAGCGGTAGCCCTGGATCTTTCCCGAGCGGACGTCGAGGTCGAGCACCGAGAGGAACTTGCCGTTGCTGCCGGAGTTGATGACCAGGGTTTGGCCGCCGGCATTGTTGACGATGGTCGGTGCCGGCACGCCGTCGTGGGTGTGACCGCCCATGATCGCATCGAGGCCGGTGACGCGCGAGGCCAGCTTGAGATCGACGTCCATGCCGTTGTGCGACAGCAGCACCGCCACCTGGGCGCCCTTGGCCCGCGCTTCATGGACCACTTGCTGCAGCGCGTCTTCCTGGATGCCGAAGGTCCAGTCGGGCATCAGGTAGCGCGGGTGGGCGATCGGGGTGTAGGGAAAGGCCTGGCCGATGATCGCCACCGGCACGCCATTGATCTCGCGCAGCGAATAGGGTTTGAACACCGGGTCGCCGAAGTCGGCGGTCTTGACGTTCTGGGCGAGGAATTCGATCTTGCCGGCGAGCTCGCGGTCGACGAGTTCCTTGACACGATCCTGACCGAGGGTGAACTCCCAGTGCGCGGTCATGATGTCGACGCCGAGCCGGGTACTGGCGCCGACCATGTCCTGCCCCTTGCTCCACAGGGCCGTGGCGGAGCCCTGCCAGGTGTCGCCACCGTCGAGCAGCAGCGATCCGGGACGGCTCTCGCGCAGGCGCTTCACCAGCGTCGCGAGGTGAGCGAAACCGCCGAGCTTGCCGTAGGTCTTGGCCGCCTGCGCGAAATCGAGATAGGTGAAGGCGTAGGCTTCGGCGCTGCCCGGCTGGATCCCGAAAGCCTTGAGCAGGTGCTCGCCGACCAGATGCGGCGCGCGTCCCGCCGACGCGCCGACGCCGATGTTGACGCTGGGCTCGCGGAACCAGATCGGCTGCAACTGGGCGTGGCAGTCGGTGAAGTGCAGCAAGGACACGTTGCCGAAGCGCGGCAGCTCGTATGCCTTGCCCCCGGCCTGCCCCGCGAGCAGCTCGGGCGAGTCGAGGGCGAAACCGGCGGCGGCCGCTGCGGCTAAGACTTGCAGGAATTCGCGACGGTGCATGGGGCTAACCGGAGTGTTGTGTATGGCCGGATGCCGCGGGGCGGCATCCGGCAGTCGGGCTGAAGCCCGACCTACTGGTTGACGGGAGAACGCGGGTCGAGCAACAGCGCCACCAGATCCTTGATCTGCGCCTCGGTCAGCGCGCCGGAATGGCCGAAGCGGGGCATCGCCGAGCACAGGCTGGCGGCTTTCGAATCGTAGATCTTGGCATACACGTACTTCTGCATGTCCGGACCGTAGCCGCGGATCTTGCCCAGGTGGTAGAGACTCGGGCCGACGTTGCCGAACGATATCTCCTTGGGGCCGATCTGGTGGCAGTTGTAGCAGCCGCCGCCGGCGGGTTTGCCGGGTTTGTCCTTCCAGGTCATGCCGTGACCGCTCTGGGCGATCTTCTCGCCCGCTCTCCAGTCGCCCAAGAGCTTGCCGTCGGCGGGAAACTTGATGCTGTCCGCCTGATCCCGCTCCAGCCGTTCAACGATGGCCTTGGGCGGCCGGTTGTTGCTGCGGGTACAGACGACCTGCAACGCGTCCTGGTCGAGGCGATCCATGCCGGCGATCCCCTGGGCGTGGAAGTCGCGTTTCATGATGGCGATGGCCGTGGCGCGGGCGTCCTGGGCATGGCCGGGAATGGCCGCCAGCAGTGCGATCGCGGCGGCGCCCGAGAAAGAAATGGTGCGCGAAACGGTTCTAATTTTCATGGTCTCCCCTCCTCGTTCAGCGTTTGATTCCCGGACCTTTGTACACATGGCCGTTGGCGTTGACCGCCAGGTAGGTCAGAAGGTCGGTGATGGTCTCGGAAACGTACCCGGGTTCAGGGAAGCGCTGCTGACGGAAGCAGTCGTTCATGCGCCACTGCAGGGTGTGCATCAGGCCGCCGGTCAGGCGGTAGCCGGGCCAGCCCTGATAACCCTTGATCGCCTCCTTTTTCGAGGCGAGGTCAGGCAACTGCTGGCTGCGGATGCGCTTGCCCTCTTGACCGTGGCAGGTGGCGCAGGAGAAGTCGTAGGGGCCGGCACGGTAATTGAAGATCTCGCGGCCCACCGCGTAAGCCTCGCGCTCCTGGGCGGTCTTCTGCGGCGTGGCGATCTTCATGCCGCGGGACTGGGCCGCGACGTAAGCGACCAGGGACACCGGGTCGGGCGTGCGGTCCGGAGTGCTGAACGGCTGCTTGGCGAGATCCGCCTCTTTGAAGCCCTGCAGCGTCACCATGCAATGCACGATGCGCCGCTCGGCATCCATCACCTGGCCGACGTCGGCGAAGTAGCGGGGCATCTGCACGTAGGCGCCCTTCACCACGCCGGGGCCCAAGCCGAGATCGCACTGCTCCAGCGAGGCGTGCTTCGGCCCGCGCTTGGCCTTCCAGAGTTCCTCGCCCTTGAGTTCGAACAGCTCCGCCGGGTTGTCCTGCTCCAGTTCTTCGTGAAACTGTTCGAACTCGGCGGCCTGCTTGCTCTTCGCGTGTGCCGCGGAGGGCTTCTTGGCGCTCTTGCCGGCTTGGGCAACAGCGTACTGGTTGGGAATGCCGGCGGCGAGCAGCACCGCGGCACCCAGAATTAAAGCCCGATTCATAATCTCCTCCAGTGGTTTCCGGGCGGTATTGATTCCGCCTTCGTCCTAGACTCGGGGTGCCGAGCCACGCTTGCTATCGCCTCCTACCCATCCTGCCGAGCGAAACCGCTGACCGCGCGGCTGCCGCTCGGCATAGCCATCAGCGGATGGCCGCTTCGTCGCTCCGCTTATCGCCCAGGTTATCGAGCCAGCTGATGACGACCTTGTCGCCCGCCTTGGCGCCCTTGACCTTGAAGCCGAAGACCGGGTTGCGCGAAATCGAGGTGCCGGTCTCGCCATCGACCACCGTCTTGCCATTGACCGTGACGGTGAGGGTCTTGATGTAGTGGGCCGGCACGTTCTTGCCGGTCTTGGGGTCCTTGCGCAGGCCGGTCTCCATCGGGTGGCTGACCAGCACGCGGATGTCCGCGATGTCGCCCTTCATCTGGGCGCGAATTTTCATCGGATCTGACATGTTCTCTTTTCCTGTATGGTTGCGGGAATGTCGTTCTCGTCTAGTCGGCGAACTTGTACCTGCTATGCGGCGTTGGTACTTGTGGTGCTGGCACTAGGCCGCTGCGCGGCACAAGCGTCCGTAATGCCCCCGGGCAAAAACATCCCGGCGACAGGCGCCAGGCCACTGCGTGGCACAAGCGCCCGTAATTGTCGCCCGGTAAAACCCTCGGGCGACAAACGGGCGCTAGGCCACTGCTTGGCACAAGTGTCCGTAATTGTCTCCGAGTAAAGCATCTCAGCGACAAACGGACACTAGCCGCCGCAGCCGCCGGCGGTGACCTTGACTTCCTTCTGCGCGCTGTAGAATTTGCCGTCCGCCTTGGCCACCACCTTGACGATCGAGGTCTTGGCGAGCTTCAGGCGCACGCTGATGTCGGGCTGAGCGCCATTGGAGAATTCGAAGTGTGCCGACAGGGGGAACGGATTATTCTGGACCAGGACGGAGATCGAGCTGGTGTTGGGTATGTTGCTGATGACATCGACCGGCACCACGGCGCCGTTCTCGGCGATATCCGGCGCCCTCAACAGCAGATCGTGGCTCTCGGCGGTCGCGGTGACGTTGAGTCCCTTCAGCGCGCCGGCGAGATCCTTGGCGTCGAAGGCAGTCTGGTCCCCTCCGGCGGCCAGCGCCTGACCCGGCTGCAGCACGCCGGCGGCCAGCGCTGCGGCCAGCGCGCCTCCCGCGCCCGCACCCTTCAGCAATGTTCTGCGCAACTTGTTCATTGAATGTCTTCCCCCTGGCAGAATTGAAACAAGATTGAAACGACTATTTAAGTCTAATGCAATCGATTGTTGCAAGTTCCGTCGGGCGACGCAATTCAATGTTCTGATAGAAAAATAGCCGGTCGTAATGCGCTAATTTGCTGATATTCCGAATGATTCAAGCGGGCGCTCGCCAATGGCCGGACTTGCCGCCGCTCTTCTCCAGCAGGCCGATGCCGCCGATCACCATGCCCCGGTCGGCGGCCTTGCACATGTCGTAGATGGTCAGCAGGCCGACCGAGACCGCCGTCAGCGCTTCCATCTCGACACCGGTGCGGCCGACGGTCTCGGCGACCACCTGGCAACCGACGCTGTTGTGCTCTTCGTCCAGGGTGAACTCGACGCCGACCCGGGTCAGCGCCAGCGGGTGGCACAGGGGGATCAGTTCGGAGCTGCGTTTGGCTGCCTGGATCGCGGCGACTCGGGCGACGCCGAGCACGTCGCCCTTCTTGGCGCTGCCCGCGCGGATCAGCGCCAGCGTCTCGGCCCGCATCGCGATCTGCCCGGTGGCTCGGGCGATGCGCCGGGTCTCGCCCTTGTCGCCGACATCCACCATGTGGGCCTGGCCTGCGGCGTCGAAATGCGTGAGCGGGGAGGGTGGGTTCATGATGGGGTCCGGGAGTGCAGTGCAGAGTTTTGCGCCCGCCCCGGAGCGCGCCGGGCGGGGCATGCGCAGCTTACGCGATGCCGTCGGGGACTTCAATCGCAGCCGCGATACGGGCCCGTCGGAAGTGGAACGAATGTCCGAAACCGCTATCATATGCGGATGAGCAAGCGACTGTTGGCACTCCTGCTGTTGTTCTGCCTCGCCCCGGCCGTGATGGCAGACGGCCTGCCCGATTTGGGCGAGGCATCCCAGGTCTATCTCACCCCGGCGATGGAAAAACGCATCGGCAAGCAGGCCATGCAGGAGATCCGCCTGAGCGACCCGACCTACCTCGACGACCCCGAGATCACCGGCTACATCAACCGGCTGGGAATGCGCCTGGTGGCGCAGAGCAGCGATGCCGGCCAGACCTTCAAGTTCTTCGTCCTGAAGGATCCCACCATCAACGCCTTCGCCATGCCCGGCGGCTTCATCGGCGTGCATACCGGGCTGATCCTCGCGGCGCATTCTGAATCGGAACTGGCCTCGGTGCTGGCGCACGAAATCTCCCACGTCACCCAGCACCACATGGCTCGCCAGCTGGGCTTGCAGAGCCAGGCGCAATTGCCGATGCTGCTGTCGATGGCGGTGGCGATCCTGGCCGCGCGCAGCAATTCGGACGTCTCCATGGGCGCGATGATGGCGGGACAGGCCGCCGGCATGCAGCACCAGCTCAGCTATTCGCGCGACTTCGAGCGCGAGGCCGACCGCATGGGTCTGAAACTCCTCGAGCGCGCCGGCTTCGACGTTCGCGCCATGGCCACCTTCTTCAAGCGCCTGCAGAAAAACGGGCGCCTCTACGAAAACAGCGCGCCCAGTTATCTATTGACCCACCCGCTGACCACCGAGCGCATCGCCGACATGGAGAACCGCATCCAGTCCATGCCCTATCGGCAGGTGCCGGACTCGCTCGATTTCCAACTGGTGCGCGCCAAGCTCCAGGCCGAAGCGGGTACGTCCGAGGACGCCGTCGCCAATTTCGCTTCCCAGGTGAAGGAGCTCAAGTTTTCCAACGAAATCGCCGCCCGCTACGGTCTCGCCCGCGCCCAGCTGCGCGCCAAGAACTATGCCGCGGCGGAGCACGAGCTGGAAGCATTGCGCCGCCTGAAGGCGAAGTCGTCGATGATCGAATCGCTCGCCGCGCAATTGCGCATGAGCCAGAACGATCCCGCGGGAGCGCTGAAAATCCTCCGCGCCGCGCTGCTCCTCTACCCCCAGGAGCGGGCCCTGGCCTACGCCCAGGTCGAGGATCTGCTCGCCGCCGGCCAGCCGCAGCAGGCCCTGAGCGCCACCATCGACGACTTGCAGAACTACCCTTCCGATTTGCGCATGCACGGCCTGCAGGCCAAGACCTACGCCGAACTCGGCAAGCACCTGGAACAGCATCGCGCCCAGGCCGAGGTCTATGCCCTGCAGGGGCGGTTGCTGGCAGCGATCGAGCAGCTGCAGCTGGCGCAGCGGGCCGGCGACGGCGATTTCTATGAGCGCTCGGCGGTCGATTCTCGGCTGCGCGAGCTCAAGCTCCAGCAGGCCCGTGAAGCCAAGGACGCCAAGCAGCAAAAGCCCTGAGTCCTGCGGAAGCGATTTCCGGTCGCGGCGGGCCTTCGCCGGCATCGGCTTGCGGCCGATTTTGATCCAGATCAAGGAATCGGATAGCCTGATTCGGACCCTTTATTTCCCAATAAACAAATAGGATCGGGGCGAGGAGGCGGAAATGCTAGCCTTGGGCCCTGACAGAGAGCGAAGGGGGAGGCGGGGATGGCGCTGGTGAAGCCGCATGGTGGCGGGGAACTGAAGTCGCTGCTGCTG
>DATKVJ010000033.1:0-3569 GCA_035530135.1 Rhodocyclaceae bacterium
TGGGGCCGCAGCAGCCGCGCGCACATCATCGGCGTGGTGGTCAGGGACAGCACCAGCGACACCAGGATGGCCGCCGAGAGCGTCGCGGCGAACTCGCGGAACAGCCGGCCGATGATGCCGCCCATCAGCAGGATGGGGATGAACACGGCGATCAGGGACAGGCTCATGGCCAGCACCGTGAAGCTCACTTCGCGCGAGCCGAGCAACGCCGCCGGAAACGGCGCCATGCCGTTCTCGATGTGGCGGGAAACGTTCTCCAGCACCACCACGGCGTCATCGACCACGAAGCCGGTGGCGATGGTCAGCGCCATCAGCGAGATGTTGTTCAGGCTGAAGCCCGCCAGGGCCATCACCGCGAAGGTGCCGAGCAAGGATACCGGCACCGCGACGATCGGGATCAGCGCGGCGCGGCCGCTCCTCAGGAAGAGGAAGACCACCAGCACCACCAGCGCGACCGAGATCATCAGCATGCGCTCGGCCTCGCGCAGCGAGGCGCGGATGGTCGGGGTGCGGTCGATCACCACCGAGAGGTCGATGGCGCGGGGAATGGCGGCGGACAGTTGCGGCAACAGCGCCCTGACGCGGTCCACCGTCGCGATGATGTTGGCACCCGGCTGCCCCCTGATGATCACCAGCACCGCCGGCTTGCCGTTGGCCAGGCCCTCGTTGCGCAGGTCCTGGACCGAGTCCTGGACGCTGGCGACGTCGCCGAGACGCACCGCGGCGCCGTTGCGGTAAGCCACGATCGCGGGAATATAGTCGGCGGCGCGCTTGGCCTGATCGTTGGCCAGGATCTGCCAGTGCCGGTCGGCGTCCTCGACCGCGCCCTTGGGCCGGTCGGCGTTGGCCGCGACGATCGCCGCGCGCACGTCCTCGACGCCGATGCCGAGCTTGTTCAGGGCGGGCGGCGAGAGCTCCACGCGCACCGCCGGCAGCGAACTGCCGCCGACCGTCACCTGGCCGACCCCATCCACCTGCGAGATCTTCTGGGCCAGGACGGTCGACGCGGCATCGTACATCTGGCCGCGCGTGAGCGAATCCGAGGTGAGCGACAGGATCATGATCGGCGCGTTGGCCGGATTCACCTTGTGGTAGCTCGGGTTGCTCGGCATGCCGGTGGGCAGCAGGCTGCGCGCCGCGTTCAGCGCCGCCTGGACGTCGCGCGCGGCGCCGTCGATGTCGCGATCGAGGTCGAACTGCAGGATGATGCGGGTCTGGCCGAGCGTGCTGGTCGAGGTGATCTCGCTGACGCCGGCGATGATCCCGAGCGAGCGTTCGAGCGGCGTCGCCACCGTCGCGGCCATGGTCTCGGGGCTGGCGCCGGGCAGCGAGGCCTCGACCGAGATGGTCGGGAAATCGACCTGGGGCAAGGGTGCCACCGGCAGCAGGGTGAAGCACAGCAGTCCCGCCAGCGCGACGCCCAGCGTCAGCAGCGTGGTCGCGACCGGGCGCCTGATGAAGACGGCGGAGAGATTCATCTTTGCATCGGCTTAGGCCGCGGGTACAGGCTTGGCGCGCCACGCATTGAAGCGGCGCGCCTGGCGGTCGAAGGCGAGATAGATCACCGGGGTGGTAAACAAGGTCAGCACCTGGCTCACCAGCAGGCCGCCGACCATGGTCAGGCCCAGCGGCTGGCGCAACTCGGAACCGACGCCCCTGCCCAGCATCAGCGGCAGCGCGCCCAGGAGCGCCGACAGGGTGGTCATCAGGATCGGACGGAAGCGCAGCTGGCAGGCTTCGAAGATCGCCTCGCGCGGCGTTCTTCCGTGCTCGCGCTCGGCTTCCAGGGCGAAGTCGATCATCATGATGGCGTTCTTCTTGACGATGCCGATCAACAGGACGATGCCGATGATGCCGACGATGCCCAGATCGGTGCCCGACAGCAGCAGCGCCAAGAGCGCACCGACGCCGGCCGAGGGCAGGGTGGACAGGATGGTCACCGGATGGATGTAGCTCTCGTAGAGGACGCCGAGCACGATGTACATGGTGACGATGGCGGCGAGGATCAAGAGCAGGGTGTTGTCGAGCGAGCCCTGGAAGGCCAATGCGGCGCCCTGAAAGCCGGTCGCCACGCTGGCGGGCATGGCCAGCTCCCGGGTGGCGGCACGGATCGCGGCGACCGCATCGCCCAGCGAGACGCCGGGCGCCAGGTTGAAGGAAATCGTGGTCGCGGGAAACTGGCCGATATGGTTGATGGATAGCGGTGTGGGCCGCTCCGAGATGCGCGCGATCGAAGACAGCGGCACCTGCGCGCTCGCCCCGTTGGCGGTCGACACCAGGTAGATGCTGTTGAAAGCCGCCAGTCCCTGCTGGAATCCGGGCTGGACTTCGAGCACCACGCGGTAGAGGTTCGACTGGGTGAAGATCGTCGAGATCAGGCGCTGGCCGAAGGCGTTGTAGAGCGCGTTGTCGATCGCCGCCGGGGTGATGCCCAGGCGCCCGGCGGTATTGCGATCGATGTCGACGTAGGCCGAGAGGCCCTGGTCCTGCATGTCGCTGGCGACGTCGGCCAGTTGCGGCAGCTGGCGCAAGCGGGCGACCAGCCTGGCCGACCACAGGGCGAGCTCGTCCGGATCGGCATCCTCGACGCTGTACTGGTACTGGGTGCGGCTGACCCGGTCCTCGATGGTCAGGTCCTGCACCGGCTGCATGTACATCGAGATGCCGGGGATCTTCGCCAGCCCGGCCTGCAGGCGACGGATGACCGCAACGGCGTCGGCGTCGCGCTGGTTCTTGGGCTTCAGGTTGATCAGCATGCGGCCGCTGTTCAGGGTCACGTTGGCGCCATCGACGCCGATGAAGGAGGACAGGCTGGCCACCGCCGGATCGGCCAGCACCGCGTCGGCCAGCGCCTGCTGCCTGCCGGCCATGGCGGCGAAGGAGATCGATTGCGGCGCTTCGGTGATGCCCTGGATGGCGCCGGTATCCTGGACCGGAAAGAAGCCCTTGGGCACGAACACGTAGAGCAGGACGGTGAGCGCCAGGGTCGCTGCGGCGACGGCGAGCGTGGCCACTTGGCGATCGAGCACCCAGTTCAGCATGATGCCGTAGCGCGCGATCACCCTGTCGAAGAAGGCGCCGCTGTTCCTGAAAAACCGGCTCTGCTCGGCTTCGGGCGTGTGCCGCAGCAGCCTGGCGCACATCATCGGCGTCAGCGTCAGCGACACCGCCGCCGAGATCAGGATGGCCACCGCCAGGGTCACCGCGAACTCGCGGAACAGCCGGCCGACCACGTCGCCCATGAACAGCAGGGGGATCAGCACCGCGATCAGCGAGACGGTCAGGGAAATGATGGTGAAGCCGATCTGCTCCGCGCCCTTCAGGGCCGCCTGCAGGGGCGAGTCGCCCCGCTCGACGTAGCGGGAGATGTTCTCGATCATGACGATGGCGTCGTCGACGACGAAGCCGGTGGCGATGGTCATGGCCATCAGGGTCAGGTTGTTGATCGAATATCCGGCGAGATACATCACGCCGAAGGTGCCGATCAAGGACAGCGGCACCGCGACGCTGGGAATCAGGGTCGCCGGGACGTTGCGCAGGAACAGGAAGATCACCATCACCACCAGCGC
>DATKVJ010000034.1:0-8914 GCA_035530135.1 Rhodocyclaceae bacterium
TTGCTCGGCCTCGACCTCCGCCACCACCGCGCAATAGGCGCCGCTACCCTTGTAGCGGGCGTAGCCGATGCCGTGGCCCCTGCCCTCGCCCGCTGCCCAGTCGCGCCATGCCGAGCGGAGCAGCGCCCGTTCGATCACCGCTCGGGCGCGCGGGTCGGGCAGACGGCGCAGGCGATACTCGACCGGATCGGCGCCGGTGGCGTGGGCCAGTTCGTCGATGAAGGACTCGCAGGCGAAGACGTTGGTGAACGCGCCCAGGGCGCGCAGCGCCGAGGCGCGCAGCGGCATCGCCAGGACGCGATGATTGACCACGCGCCAGGCGGGAAAGTCGTAGGGCGGCACGGCGTTGCGCTCCGCGCCGCCGCCGGCGGCGAGCGGCGCATTGACCGCGGCTGGGCGCTCGAAGGGCTGCTCCAGGTGCCAGGCGCCGAGCAGCGCCGGGCTCGCTGCCCGGCCCGGACGCGTGCCGTGGCCGTTGCTCCACACCGTATGACGCCAGCCGATCAGCTCATTCGCGGCGTTAAGATCGGCTTCCAGTTCGACCGCCATCGCCGGGCCGAAGGGCGCCCAGGACAGCTCGTCGGCGCGCGACCACTGCACGCGCACCGGCCGGCCGGGAACGGCGCGCGAAAGCCACGCCGCATCGAAGGCGACGTCGTCGGCGCCGTTGTGGCCGTAGCAACCGGCGCCCTCGACGTGCCGAACGACGATGTCGTCCTCGCTGAGGGCGAGCGAAAGCGCCAGATCCCGTCTCAGGTTATAGATGCCCTGGCTGTGACTCCACACCGAGAGACGAGCGCCGTCGCAGCGGGCCAGCGCGCACGACGGCGCGATCGAGGCGTGCGCGAGATAGGGCTTGGCGTAAGCTGCCTTCAAGGTACGCGCGACATTCGCCGCTTCGGTCGTCCCCTTGACCGCCACGACGCTGGTGTCGGCGGCCTGACTCTTGAGCCAGTTCGCCAGCGCAGACGCGTCCGGCAAGCCGGGCGTACTGTTCCACAAGGCCAGGCGGGCGAGCTCGCTCCATGCCCGCTCCGCCTGCGCTCCGCGCTCGGCAATCACCCCCAGCAAGGAGCCGTCGCGCACCACCGCGACGACGCCTGGCAGAGCGAGGACCGCAGCTTCTTCGAGCGCGAGCAGCTTCGCCGATGCCGAGGGCGGCCGCAGCATCCGGCCGTGCAGCATGCCGGGCAGTTCGAGGTCGTGGATGAAGCGCGGGACGCCGAAGGCCTTGTCCGGCAGATCGAGCCGCGCCGCCGCCGTGCCGACCACGCGGTAATCGGCGTCCGCCTTCTCCGCCACGAGTGCGCCCGCCTCGCGTTCGAGCAGATGTTCGAGCGCCGGGTCCTCGGCCAGATCCCAGTAACTGGTGCGTCGGCCGTCGGGACAAGTTATCAGGCCGGCGTCGATCCGCAGCGCTTCTGCGGCGACGCCCAGACGGGCCGCGGCCGCCGCCAGATAGATCGCCCGCGCCTGGGCGCAGGCTTGACGCAGCGCCGCGCCGGAATCCTGGATGGACAGGCTGCCGGAGGTGACCGCCTCGTTCGGACTGGCGGCGGTATTGGCGGCGATCATGCGGATTTTGGCCAGCGGCAGATCCAGCTCCTCGGCGACGATCTGCGCCAGCGCGGTGAGTATGCCCTGTCCGAGCTCCACCTTGCCGGAGAAAACCTGCAGCACGCCGTCGGCAGAAAAACGCAGCCAGCGGTCGAGGCGGCGATTTTTCTCCAGACTGCCCGGCAGGGGCGGGGCGGCAGCAGTCACGATGAGCGCGCGCGCTCTGCCGCGGCGGAGAGCACCGCCCGGACGATGCGATTATGGCTGCCGCAACGGCAGAGGTTGCGCTCCAGGGCCTGACGCACCTCTTCCGCGCTCGGCTGCGGACAGCGCAGGAGCAGCGCCGCGGCGCTGATCAGCACGCCCGAGCTGCAATAGCCGCACTGCGCCGCCTGCTCCTCGATCAGCGCCCGCTGCAGCGGGTGCGGCGAGTCGGGCGTGCCCAGGCCCTCGACCGTGGTCACCGACTTGCCCTCGACCGCCCACATCGGCGTGTCGCAGGAAGCCACCGCGGCGCCGTCGATCAGCACGTGACAGGCGCCGCACTGGTTGGCGCCGCAACCGAAGCGGCTGCCCTTCAGCCCCAGCGTGTCGCGCAGGACGCCGAGCAGGCGCGCATCAGCATCGACGTCGAGCTGGTGGCGCGTGCCATTGACCCGCAGATTCACCAGCACGCGATAATTCCCGTCAGCTCCAGATCAGCGATCGACCCGCGCCCCGGAGATCTTGACGATGCGCGCCCACTTGACGATGTCCTTGTTGATGTAGTCGGCGAACTCGGCCGGGGTCATCGACATCGGACTGGCGCCCTGCTTCGCCCATTGCGCCCGCACCTCGGGCTCGGCGACGATCTTGGTGATCTCGGCGTTGAGCTTGCTCACGATCGCCGCCGGGGTGCCGACCGGCGCCACCAGGCCGAGCCAGATCACCGCCTGGTAGCCGGGAACGCCGGCCTCGGACATCGTCGGCACGTCGGGCAGCACCGCCGAACGGGTCAGTCCGGTCGTCGCCAGCGCGCGGACCTTGCCGGTACGGACGAAGCCGGTCATGGTCGTGACCGCGTCGAACATCATGTTCACCTGGCCGCCGAGCACGTCGGTACGGGCGCCCGAGCTGCCCCGGTAGGGAACGTGCAGGATCGAGATGCCGGCCATCGCCTTGAACAATTCGCCGGCCATGTGATAGGGCGTGCCCGGGCCGGAGGAAGCGAAGGTCAGGACACCCGGTTTGGCCTTGGCGAGCTTGATCAGATCCTGCAGCGTCTTGACGTGAACGGAAGGATTGACCACCAGCACCAGATCCGAATAGTTGAGCGGGGCGATCGGCACGAAATCGCGCATCAGCTTGAACGGCTTCTTGGCGAACAGCGACTCATTGACCGTATGGGTGTTCGAGATCAAGAGCAGCGTGTAGCCGTCCGCCGGACTCTTGGCGACGATGTCGGTGCCGATGATCGAGCCCGCGCCGGGGTGATCCTCGACGACGAAGGGCTGTTTCAGGGTGGTTTCCAGTCGCTGCGCGATGAAGCGCGCGTAGATGTCCGCCGGACCGCCCGCGGCGAACGGGACGATGATCTTGACCGGATGGGTCGGATAATCCTGAGCACTGGCGCCGGCGGCGGCCAAGGCGAGTGCTCCTAGGGCGAGAATTCTGGCGATCTGACGCAGCATGGCGGGTCTCCTGTTATCGTGAATGTCTATCGCTAAGTGGCAACTGGTCAAACTTGGTCTTATTGGTAACCAATAGTCACCAATGATATTGGCTGGGCGCGACCACGTCAATCGCGGCTCTCGGGGATTTCAGCCGCGCCTTTAGCCAGGCCGCGGCAACCAATTGATACCAATTTTCAGCCGGCGCCGCTATAATCCGGAAACACATTGCAAAAAAAAAGCGATCGTCATGCCCTGGTCTTCCGATCCCGCTTACCTGCTGAAGGAGGAGCTGCTGGCGCATCTGCGCGACGGACGCTGGCGGCCAGGGGAGAGGCTGCCCACCGAGCGCCAGCTCTCCGAATCCCACGGCGTCGGGCGCTCGACGGTGCGGCGCGTGCTGAGGGAACTGAAGGAGCTGGGCCTGATCACCCAGATCGTCGGCAGCGGCACCTACATTGGCGAGGGCCTCGCGGAAAAATTACCCCAGCCGGATTCGCTCGATCTGGGCATCAGCCCGGCCGAACTGATGGACGCCCGGCTGATTTTCGAACCGGGCCTGATCGACCTGGTGGTGAGGAACGGCACCGCTTCGGATCTGGCCGGGATGGAGGAGTGCTGCCTGAAGGCCGAGCAAGCCGGAACCCTGGAACAGTTCGAATACTGGGACAACGCCTTCCATCAGAAAATCGCCGAGGCGACCCACAACCAGTTCGTCATCAGCGTCTTCGATCTGATGTCCAAGGTGCGCGAGCGCGGCGAGTGGGGCATGCTCAAGAAGAAGAGCGTCACCCCCGAGCGCCGCGACGCTTACCAGCACGAGCACCGGGCGCTATGGGCGGCGCTCAAGAATCGCGACGCGGAAGCGGCGAAGGCGGCCATCCTCGCGCATCTGATCCACGTCCGCCGCAACCTGCTGGGATACTAGTGCCAGTAGTGGTCCCCGGGATGCATTTCCCCGGGGATCGCCCAGGGCACTTATGCCGCGCAGCGGCGTAGGCCCGTTTGTCACCGGTTCCCCGGCGACAATTACGGGCATTTATGCCGCAAAGCGGCGTAGCGCCCCACTGCAGCGCTTATGCCGCTCAGTCGTCGGGCTGGAGCCCGACCTACGGACCGCACAGCGGCATTAACCCAACAGGCGCTGAGATTGCTTCGCTACGCTCTCCATGAACCCTCCTCTGCGTCGTTGCGAGGCCGAAGGCCGTGGCAATCTGGATCGCCACGCTGCCGTCACTGCGAGGCCGCAGGCCGCGGCAGTCGCGATGACGGGTTTGGTGGTGGGTTCATGGTCCGTGTGCAGTTTTGGCCACGCCGAAACAGGCGGATCGCAATGACGGCGGCTTGTGCGGGATCGCCACGCTGCGCTCGCACTGACGAAATGGCTCGTCACTGCGAGGCCGTAGGCCGCGGCAGTCTTGAAAGAGCCGCAAGCCGGCGCCATTGCCGACGCCTCATCACAGCCGCTCGAAAATCCCCGCTGCGCCCATGCCGGTGCCCACGCACATGGTCACCATGCCGTACTTCAAGTTGTTCCGGCGCAGCGCGTGGATCGCGGTGGCGGAACGGATCGCGCCGGTGGCGCCGAGCGGGTGGCCCAGCGCGATGGCGCCGCCCATCGGATTGACCTTGGCCGGATCGAGTCCCAGGTCCTGGATCACCGCCAGCGACTGCGCCGCGAAGGCTTCGTTCAGCTCGAACCAGTCCACCTGATCCTGGCTGATGCCCGCCGCCTTGCAGGCCGCCGGGATCGCCTCCTTCGGGCCGATGCCCATGATCTCGGGCGGCACGCCGCGCACCGCGAAGGAGACGAAGCGTGCCAGCGGCGTCAGGTTGAACTGCTTGAGTATTCGCTCGGAGACCAGGACCAGGGCGCCGGCGCCGTCGGAGGTCTGGGAGCTGTTGCCGGCGGTGACCGAGCCCTTGGCGGCGAACACCGGCTTCAGCTTGGCCAGCGCTGCGAGGTTGGTGTCGGCGCGCGCGCCCTCGTCCTGGGTCACGGTCCGGGTCTTGGTCTCGATCTTGCCGGTGGCGAGATCGGGCAACCGCTCGACAATCTCCACCGCGGTGGTCTCGTCGGCGAACTGACCCGCCTGCTGCGCCGCGATCGCTCTCTGGTGCGAGGCCAGCGCGAACGCATCCTGCGCCTCGCGGCTCACCTTCCATTGCTGCGCCACGCGCTCGGCGGTCAGGCCCATGCCGTAGGCCATGCCGACGTTCTCGTCCTTGAAGATGCCCATGTTCATCGAGGGATGATGGCCCATCATCGGCACCATCGACATCGATTCGACGCCGGCGGCGATCATCACCTCGGCCTGGCCGACGCGGATGCGGTCGGCCGCCATCGCCACCGCGGTGATGCCCGAAGCGCAGTAGCGATTGACGGTGACGCCGCCGACCGTCTTGGGCAGGCCCGCGAGCAGCACCGCCATGCGCGCCACATTGAGCCCCTGCTCGGCCTCGGGGAAGGAACAGCCGACGATGGCGTCCTCGATCAGCTGCGGATCGAGCCCGGGCACCTGCGCCAGCGCGGACTGCAGCACCCGCACCAGCAGGTCGTCGGGCCGGACGTTCTTGAACATGCCGCGCGGCGCCCGTCCGATCGGGCTGCGGGTGGCGGCGACGACGTAGGCATCCTGCAATTGTTTGCTCATCACATTCTCCTCAGTTTCTCACCGGCTTGCCGGTCTGCATCATGCCCATGATCCGTTCCTGGGTCTTGGGGTTCGCCAGCAGCTCGACGAAGGCGCGGCGCTCCAGGTCGAGCAGCCATTGCTCATCGACCAGGCTGCCCGGCTCCACGTCGCCGCCGCAGACGATCTCGGCGATCATCGCGCCCAGCTTGTAGTCGTGCGCCGAGATGAAGCCGCCGTCGCGCATGTTGACCAGCTGCGCCATGATCGTCGCCATGCCGTAGCGTCCCGCCACCGGCACCCGGGGCGGCAGCGCCGGCCGGTAGCCGGCATCAGACAGCGCGCGCGCCTCGACGATGGCCACGTGGAGCAGCTCGTAGGAGTTGAACACGATCACGTCGCCTTCCGAGAGATAGCCCATCTGCCTCGCTTCGAGCGCGGACTTCGAGACCTTGGCCATCGCGGCGTTGGTGAAGCCGTGCTTCAGGAACTGCAGCAGGTCGTTGCCCTGGGCCAGCCGCGCGGCACGCAGCGCCGCCTCCTTCAGGCCGCCGCCGGCGGGGATCAGGCCGACGCCGACCTCGACCAGACCGATGTAGGACTCCAGCGCCGCCACGCGTTTCGCCGCGTGCAGCAGCAGTTCGCAGCCGCCGCCCAGCGCCAGGCCGGAGACCGCCGCGACCACCGGCACGGCGCAATACTTGAGCGCCTGGTGCGCGCGCTGCAGCCGCGCCACCTCCGGCCCGATCGCGGTGGCGCCGCCGGCCATGAACGCCGGCAGCATCGATTGCAGATCGGCGCCGGCCGAGAAGGCGCCGCCCTCGGCGGCGTCGGGCTGCCAGATCACCAGACCCCGGTAGTTCTTCTCGGCCTCGGCGATCGCGCGCGTGAGGCCGTCGATGACGCCGGAGCCGATCACGTGCATCTTGGTCTTGGTGGAGAAGATCAGCACCTCCTGACCCAGGTGCCAGAGGCGCACCGCATCGTCCTCGAATACCGTCGTGCCGGCTGTCCGGCCGTCCGCCGCGCTCGCACCGACGAGCGGCGCGCGGAAAATCTGGCGACTATAGACGGGCAGATCCGAGCGCGGCACGAAGGCCTTGCGGCCCGGGGAATAGGAGCCGGCGGCGGCATGGACGCCTGCGCCCTCCGCGACGGGACCGGAAAACACCCAGTCGGGCAGCGGCGTATTGCAGAGCGCGCGGCCGGCCGCGATGTCCTCATTGACCCACTCGGCCACCTGACGCCAGCCGGCCGATTGCCAGGTCTCGAACGGTCCCTGGTTCCAGCCGAAGCCCCAGCGCAGCGCGAAATCGATGTCGCGCGCATTGTCGGCGATCGCCTCCAGATGGATCGCGATGTAATGGAAGACGTCGCGGAAAATCGCCCAGAGGAACCGCGCCTGCGGGTGGGTGGATTCCCTCAGCGTCTTCATCCGCTTGGCCGGATCCTTTTCCTTCAGCATGCGCCCGACGAGTTCGTCGGCTTTTCCCCCGCCGGCGACATAATCGCCCTTGGCGAAGTCCAGTCTCAGGATGTCGCGGCCGACCTTCTTGTAGAAACCGGCGCCCGTCTTCTGGCCCAGCGCGCCCGCGGCCACCAGCCGGGTCAGCACTTCGGGCGTCTGGTAGATGGCCAGGAAGGGATCGTCGGGGAGCTGGTCCTGCATGGTCTTGATGACGTGGCCCATGGTGTCGAGACCCACCACGTCGGCGGTGCGGAAGGTGCCCGACTTGGCTCTTCCGAGTTTCGCGCCGGTGAGGTCATCGACCACGTCGCAGGTGAGGCCGAACTTTTCCGCCTCGTGGATGATCGCCAGCATGCCGAAGACGCCGACGCGGTTGGCGATGAAGTTCGGCGTGTCGCGGGCGCGCACCACGCCCTTGCCCAGGGTGGTGGTCAGGAAGCCTTCCAACTGGTCGAGGATCTCCGGACGGGTGGCGGCGGTCGGGATCAGTTCGACCAGGTGCATGTAGCGCGGCGGGTTGAAGAAATGCACGCCGCAAAAGCGCGCCTTGAGTCCCGCATCGAAGCCCTCCGACAGCGCGGTGATCGACAGCCCCGAGGTGTTCGAGGCGAAGATCGCCTCCGGCCCGATGAAGCTCGCCACTCTCTTGTACAGGTCGTGCTTCCAGTCCATGCGCTCGGCGATCGCCTCGATGATCAGGTCGCAATCGCGCAGTTTCTCCAGATCGTCGTCGTAGTTGGCGGCGACGATCAATGAAGCGTCTTCCGGGTTGCCCAAGGGCGCGGGGGAGAGATTCTTCAGGTTGTCGATGGCGCGCAAGGCAATGCCGTTCTTCGCGCCCTCCTTGGCCGGCAGATCGAACAGCAGCACCGGCACCCTGGCGTTGAGGCAATGGGCGGCGATCTGCGCACCCATCACGCCGGCGCCCAGGACCGCGACCCTCTTGACGATGAAATTGCTCATGGCACTCCTTTCAGAAGAGATCTGCTTCGAGATCGAGAAGATTGGCGGCGCCCGAACGCGCCTGGCGGATCAGCATCGCGGTCTCCGGCAGCAATCGGGCATAGTAGAAGCGCGCGGTGGCGAGCTTGGCGGTGTAGAAGCCGTCGCCGGAGTCGCGTTTGGCCAATGCGATCTTCGCCATCCTGGCGAAGAAGTAAGCATAGACCAGGTGGCCGACCACGCGCAGGTAGGGGACGGCGGCGGCGCCGACCTCGTCCTGGTTCTGGAAGGCTCTCATGCCGATTTCCATGGTCAGCTTGGTCAGCTTGCCGCCGAGATCGGCCAGCGGCGTGACGAACTCGTTCAGGGCTTCGTCGGTGCCGTTGTCCTCGACGAAGGCGGTCACCAGCGCGCCGAATTTCTTCAGCTTGGCGCCGTTGTCCATCAGGATCTTGCGCCCCAGGAGATCGAGCGACTGGATGGTGTTGGTGCCCTCGTAGATCATGTTGATCCGGGCATCCCGTACGTACTGCTCCATGCCCCACTCGGCGATGTAGCCGTGGCCGCCATAGACCTGCATCGCCTCGGAGGTGGCGATCCAGCCGTTGTCGGTGATGAAGGCCTTGATCACCGGCGTCAAGAGCGCCACCAGGTCGGCGGAATCC
>DATKVJ010000035.1:0-3703 GCA_035530135.1 Rhodocyclaceae bacterium
GGGTGAGCCTGTGTAATCCAGGAGCCCGCGCCCGATGTGGTCTGCAGCAAGGCAGATCGCAGGTGTCTTTGAAAGCAAACTCATTTGCACAGGGGAAGCTCTGAGCCCCCGACGCAATCGGAGCTTTCTCGAGTTGGTGGATTTGTGCCCGAAGGTCTCGATCCCCTCCAGGGGGAAAGTCTCCTTGGGGAGCAGGGGGCATCGCTTCCTAGTTAAAACCGACCAAAGAGGACATTTGTGAATCAAGCCATCATCGCAATCAAGCCCGAGCGCAAGCTGCGCGCTACGCTCAAGGGGCGCACGCCCGATCCCAAGGCGCTCAGCGAAGTGCGCGCGCTGCTCGGCGATGCGCCGCGCCGGCGCGATCTGTTGATCGAGCACCTGCACAGGATCCAGGATCGCTACGCCTGTTTGTCCGCGGCCCACCTGGTCGCGCTGGCCACGGAAATGAACATGGCCCTGGTCGAGGTCTACGAGGTCGCGACCTTTTATCATCACTTCGACGTGGTGAAGGAGGGGGATGCGGCGCCGGCGGCGATCACGGTGCGCGTGTGCGAATCGCTGGCCTGCGAATTGGCCGGGGCGAAGGAACTGCTTGCAAAATTGCCCGGCATACTCGGCCGCGAAGTGCGCGTGATTGCGGCGCCCTGCGTCGGTCGCTGCGAGAGCGCGCCGGTGGCCGTGGTCGGGCAGAATCCGCTGCCGCATGCTACGCCGGAGGGGGTGAAAAAGCTGGTTGCGGCCAAGGCGCTCAAGCACCAGCCGGGCAAGTACATCGCTTACGCCGAATATCGGAAGAGCGGCGGCTACGCCATTCTGCAGCAATGCCTTGCCGGCAAGCGCGACTACCGCGCGTTGACGCAGGTGATGGAGGATTCCGGCCTGCGCGGTCTGGGCGGGGCGGGTTTCCCCGCCGGGCGCAAGTGGAAAATCGTGCGCGCCGAAACCGAGCCACGGCTGCTGGCGGTGAACATCGACGAGGGCGAGCCGGGCACGTTCAAGGATCGCTACTACCTCGAGCGCGATCCGCACCGCTTTCTCGAAGGCGCGCTGATCGCCGCCTGGACCGCCGGCATCTCCGAGGTGTACATCTATCTGCGCGACGAGTATGCCGGCTGCCGCGCGATCCTGGAGAAGGAAATCGCCGCGCTGCAGGCCGATCCGCCCTGTGCGCTGCCGCCGATCCACCTGCGCCGCGGCGCGGGCGCCTACATCTGCGGCGAGGAATCGGCGATGATCGAGTCGATCGAAGGCAAGCGCGGCATGCCGCGCCTGCGACCGCCCTACGTGGCCCAGGTCGGCCTGTTCGGCCGTCCGACGCTGGAGCACAACATGGAGACGCTGTACTGGGTGCGCGAGATCCTGGAAAAGGGCGCGGCCTGGTTTGCCGGCCACGGGCGCCACGAAAGAAAGGGGCTGCGGGCTTTCTCGGTCTCTGGGCGGGTGAAAAAGCCGGGCGTGCATCTTGCGCCCGCCGGCATCACGGTGAAAGAGCTGATCGCGGAATACTGCGGCGGCATGCAGGACGGCCAGGCGTTCTACGCGTATCTGCCCGGCGGCGCCTCGGGCGGCATCCTGCCTGCTTCCATGGGGGACATTCCGCTCGATTTCGACACCCTGCAGCCCTACGGCTGCTTCATCGGCTCGGCTGCGGTGATGATTCTGTCGGACCGCGACCGCGCCACCGATGCGGCGCGCAACCTGATGCATTTCTTCTCCGATGAGTCCTGCGGCCAGTGCACGCCATGCCGCGTGGGCACGGCCAAGGCGCTGAAACTGCTCGATGCGCCGAAATGGAACCAGGCGCTGCTCAGGGAACTCTCACAGGTGATGATAGACGCATCGATCTGCGGCCTGGGCCAGGCCGCGCCCAACCCGGTGCTCAGCGTAATGAAATATTTTGCGCACGAGCTTGCGTGAACGATCGCAGAAAGGAAAACCTATGACTGCAATCACGAAACAGGAAATCGCTGCGCTGCCGGTGGAGTTCAAGCTGAACGGCAAGAGCGTGGTGGGCCGCGCCGACGAAACCATCATCCAGACGGCCAAGCACTACGGCATCGACATCCCGCACCTGTGCTACAAGGAGGGGCTGCGCCCCGACGGCAACTGCCGCGCCTGCGTGGTCGAGATCAAGGGCGAGCGCGCGCTCGCGCCCTCGTGCTGCCGCACGCCCAAGGACGGCATGGAAGTCACGACGGACAGCGCGCGCGCCGTCGCCAGCCAGAAAATGGTCCTCGAGCTGCTGCTCTCGGACATGCCGCAGGAGTCCTATACGCCTGCTTCCGAGCTCGATCAGTGGGTGCAGAAGCTGAACGTCGGCAAGCCGCGCTTCGCGCCGCGTTCGCAGCCCAAGGCTGACCTTTCGCACCCGGGGATTGCGGTGAATCTGGATGCCTGCATCCAGTGCACGCGCTGTCTGCGCGCGTGCCGCGAGGAGCAGGTGAACGACGTGATCGGCTACGCCTTCCGCGGCGAGCATGCGAAGATCGTGTTCGATTTCGACGATGCGATGGGCGCGTCAAGCTGCGTCGGCTGCGGCGAGTGCGTGCAGGCCTGCCCGACCGGCGCGCTGATGCCGGCGCGCAATGCGGCGCTGACGGTGGCGGAGAAGACAGTCGATTCGGTCTGTCCCTACTGTGGTGTCGGCTGCCAGCTCACCTACCACGTGACCGACAACAAGATCGTCCACGTCCAGGGCCGCGACGGCCCCACCAATCACGGCCGGCTGTGCGTCAAAGGGCGCTACGGTTTCGACTATGCGCACCATCGCCAGCGCCTGACCAGGCCGCTGATACGCAAGCCCGGCGTGCCCAAGACTGCGGACTTCACCGTCGATCCGGACAACTGGCGCGAAGCTTTTCGCGAGGCGAGCTGGGACGAGGCGCTCGAATTCGCGGCCAAGGGCTTACGCGACATCCGCGACTCCTATGGCAAATACGCGCTAGCGGGTTTCGGCTCGGCCAAGGGTTCGAACGAGGAGGCCTATCTGTTCCAGAAGCTGGTGCGCACCGGCTTCGGCTCCAACAACGTCGACCATTGCACGCGCCTGTGCCATGCATCCTCGGTGGCCGCGCTGCTCGAAGGCGTGGGCTCCGGCGCGGTATCGAACCAGGTCAGCGACGTGCAATTCGCCGAAGTGGT
This sequence comes from Rhodocyclaceae bacterium, assembly GCA_035530135.1. Classification (GTDB taxonomy): domain Bacteria; phylum Pseudomonadota; class Gammaproteobacteria; order Burkholderiales; family Rhodocyclaceae; genus CAIYYX01. The sequence goes on from DATKVJ010000035.1 coordinate 3,145, forward strand.
GCTGGTGATCGGCTCCAACCCGACGGTGAATCACCCGGTGGCGGCGACCTGGATCAAGAACGCGGTGAAGAACGGCACCAAGCTCATCGTCGCCGATCCGCGTCGCACCGAGCTTGCGCGCCACGCAACCCACGTGCTGCAGTTCAATCCCGATACCGACGTGGCCATGCTGAACGCGATCATGCACGTGATCGTCACCGAAGGGCTCGCGAACAAGGAATTCATCCGCGACCGCACCTCGGGCTACGCGGCCCTGGCCGAGAACGTGAAGAAGTACAGCCCGGAGAAAATGGCGCCGATCTGCGGCATCCCGGCACAGACGCTGCGCGAAGTGGCGCGGCTGTACGCGACGTCGAAGGGTTCGATGATCTTTTGGGGCATGGGCATATCGCAGCACGTGCACGGCACCGATAACGCACGCTGCCTGATCGCGCTCGCGCTCATGACCGGCCAGATCGGCCGCCCCGGCACCGGGCTGCATCCCCTGCGCGGCCAGAACAATGTGCAAGGCGCTTCCGACTCGGGCCTGATCCCGATGATGTATCCGGATTACCAGCGC
>DATKVJ010000036.1:0-52666 GCA_035530135.1 Rhodocyclaceae bacterium
AAGTCCGACCACGCCATACAAGAGCCACGCCGGGTAGTGCCGGCGAATGTTGGTGGCGAGGCCGTGGCCGCTCACCCGCCCGATTCTGGCGCTGACCACCTGAATGCCGACCATCAGGGGGTAGGTGAACAAAACCGTCCACAGCATGTTGAAGCCGAACTGCGCGCCGGCTTGCGAGTAGGTGGCGATCCCGCTCGGATCGTCGTCGGCCGCGCCGGTGATCAGCCCCGGGCCGAGCTTTTCGAGCCAGGATTGTTCCCGGTCTTTGGGGGCGGCCTTCATATTGGGCATCGTTGCTTTCAGCGGCTGGCGTGGTGAGCGAGCATAGCAAGGATCCGCAGGCGAGGCGCTGTTTAGCCGCGACCCTCGCCTCCGGAGTACGATATCCTCATCGCTGTTCCTTTGCCCATGCGCAAGCTGCTTGCCCCGGAGAGAATATGGGACTGAATACCGCCTATGCGGAGCTAGAACCCTCGCGCGCCGAGGTCGATGCGCTCGAAGAAGCCACCCTGATCGAATTCGGCTCGCCCGAGTGCGGGCATTGCCGCGCCGCCCAGCCGCTCATCGCCCAGGCGTTCGCCCATCATCCGCGGGTGCGCCACCTCAAGATTGAAGATGGTCGGGGCCGCCGGCTGGGGCGCTCGTTCGCCGTGAAACTCTGGCCGACGCTGATATTCCTGAGACTGGGCAAGGAAGTCGAACGCCTGGTCCGTCCCACCGATGCAAGCGCCATCGCGCGGGCGCTGACGGGGATCGACGTCGCCCCGTGAGCCTCCGTGCGGCTAAAATTCCCATCCCGTCCGCAGCGAGGAGGCGCCACACCGTGAAAACCAAGCGTCAAAGCGTCGCCGACGAGGCGACGCCGCTCACCGATCTGGGTGCCTGCATCGCCGCGCTGGAGGCTGCCGGCAATCTGATCCGCGTCCGCTCCGAGGTCTCTCCCAGGTTCGAGTTGGCGGGGATCGCGCGTCAGCTCGAAGGCACGAAGCCGGTGCTCTTCGAGCGCGTCAAGGGGCACGCCTACCCGGTGCTCACCGGCCTGCTGTGGAACCGCGCCGTCGTCGCCTCGCTGTTCGGCGTCGCCCCGGAGAAGGTGCCGTTTTGCATCGCCGCGGCGGTCGGCAAGTGGCAGAAGAACAAGGCGGCGTTGCCATCGAGGCTGCTCGAAGCGGCGCCCGCCAACGAGGTGGTGGAGGACGGCATCGATCTTTCGATGCTGCCGCTGCCGGTGCACGCCCTGAAGGACGGCGGGCGCTATCTGGATTCCTCGCTGGTCGTCGCCCGCCACCCGGAAACCGGCGGCATCAACGCCTCGATCCACCGCATCCAGATGACCAGGAAGGACAGGCTGAGCTTCCTCATCGACCCCGGCCGCCATCTCGGAGAATACGTGGCGATCGCCGAGCGGCGGGGCGAGGCGCTGCCGGTGACGATCAACAACGGCGTCGGCCTGGCGCCATGGCTCGTCGCGTCCCTGCCCCGCCTGGGGGAGGGCAAGCCCGCCGTCGCCAACCGGCTGGCCGGGCGGGCGATCCCCTGGATGAGGGCGCAGAGCGTCGATGTCCCGGCCTACGCCGACGCGCAATTCGTCATCGAGGCGGAAATCCTGCCCGGCGTGCGCGAGTGGGAGGGGCCGTTTGCCGAAGTCACCGGCTATTACGGCGGTCGCGACAAGCGCTGGGTCATGAAGGTCAAGAAGATCACGCGGCGCGGCGAGCCGGTGTTCCACACCGTGCTCTCGGGAATGGAGGTCTGGAACGCCGTCGGCTTCACCGCCGAGGCGGCGATCTTCGGGGCGGTGCATGGCAGGATTCCCGAAGTCCGCGCGGTCTATCTGCCGCCGGGCGGCTGCGGCTTCTACCAGGCGGTCGTCCAGGTCGCGAACACCCGCCCCGGTATCGGCAGGGACGTCATCAATGAAACCTTCAAGGCCTTCCGCTCGCTGCAACGCGTCGTGGTGGTCGATAGCGACGTGAATCTGTACGACGCGACGGACGTCGATTGGGCGATCACCACGCGCTTCGATCCCGACACCGACCTGGTCATCCTGCCCAGGCAGGAGGGCCACATCCTCAATCCCATTGTCGAGCAGGACGCCGACGGCAAGGGCGGCACGGTGACCAAGATGGGCATCGATGCGCTGATCCCCTTCGACCGCGACCGGGCGCAGTTCACCCGGGTGAAGTTCAAGGAAGTGGATCTCTCCGACTACGACATCGCGTTCTAAAAAAACTGGGCAGGCCGGGAGGTTCGTCGTACATGCGGACCAGGATACGCGCACCTCGAAGTGCGGCGACTAAGTCGTCCCGATTGCTTTGAGATGACGCCAGAGTGTCGTGCGGCTGATGCCCAGCATTTTTGCCGCGACCTGTCTGTTTCCGCCTGCCTTGGCCATGATTTCGCTGAGCGTGGTGGCTTCCAACGGCCGATGCGATAAGGAGGACATGTCCTCCTCGACAGGTTTCCCGGAGAAAATCTCCGGGAAATCCTCGCTGAAATCGTTGTAGTTTATTTCCGTGGCCATCTGGCAAGCGCTCAGAGAGACCGCCAGGCGCTCGGCGACGTTCTCCAGTTCACGAACATTTCCCGGCCAGCGGTAGGAGCGAAGATAGGGCATGAGTGGCGCCAGCGCCTGATCGGCTGGGAGGCTGGATCCTGAGCGACGCAGCGAGGCATGCAGCATTTGCAGTGCCAGGATGGGAATGTCATCTACTCGCTCGCGCAAAGCAGGCAGATGCAAGTGAAGGATATTCAGGCGATAGTAGAGGTCGACGCGAAACAGACCGTTTTCGGCTCGCTGCATAAGATCCTGATGAGTGGCGGCAATGATACGTACGTCGATGGGGACGGGTTGCGCGCTGCCTAAGCGGACGACCTCTTTCTCCTGCAGGACGCGAAGCAGCCTTGTCTGCAAGGAAATTGGCATATCTCCGATCTCGTCCAAGAAAATAGTGCCGGTGTGGGCGACCTCGAACAGCCCCGACTTCCCTCCTTTGCGCGAGCCGGTAAAGGCGCCTTCCTCGTAGCCGAACAATTCGCTTTCGAGCAACGGTTCCGGAAAGGCGGCACAGTTGACTGCGACAAATGGCTTGTCTCTGCGGCTACTGGCATTGTGGATGGATTGGGCGAACAATTCCTTGCCAGTCCCACTCTCACCCGTAATCAATACCGTCGCATTCGTGCTGGCATAGCGTTCGGCAGCGAGGCGGGCGTGAGCGAATGCGCTGCTGTTTCCGACAATCTGATGGAAATGGTAGCGGGCAGCAAGATTGCGTACGCGGCGCTGGCTCCGGATGTTGGTGTCGGCGCGCTGGATGACGCGAGCATCCTGGAGCGTTAGAACCGCACCGGAGATCAATCCTTGCTCGCGGATTGGAATATGGTTGGCAACGCAGGTGGCCAGATTGAGCTGTACCACCCGTTCCAAGGCTTCTTCGCCGGATGACAATACCCCGCGCAGCGACAGAGGCGGTGCAAGATCGCTGAGCACGCGGCCCAAGGCCTCGGCACAGGGGACCCCGATCATCCGCTCCATCGCAGGATTGATTGCGGTAATCCTCTCTGAGGAATCAACGGCGAGAACCGCCTCCTGCAGGTGATGCAGCACGATATTGAGTTGCTCGTAACGGGCGCTTTCGATCTTGGCGATGCGCGCGATTTCGATGCCATCGTCGATTGCCTGGCGTATCGAAGTCTGGCTGTAGGCCAAAATACCCACGATGCCGTTCTGCTCGGCGAGATCGACGACCACGCTCGATCCGACGATGACCTGGTAGCCTTCCGCCGCGAAACTTCGGAAACAATCCCGTGCATCTTCCAACGTTTGGTAAGTGCGCTGAGAAACTTCCAGTTTGAGCAGGCCCTTCGTGGCCTCGAGTTCAGGAATTGGGTCACGGTAGGTGACGATTCCGACGCGCTCTGAAACCATTCGTGCCTTCATCAAGGCAAGCAGCACATCATAGCCGGTCACTTTGATGGGTACTACCGGAAGTGTCAGCGCGGAGCGCAAGATCGTTGCATTTGCTCCCGCGCTGATGATTACGTCGGCCGCCTTGTTTCGTTCCAGATCTTTCGCGACGGTGAGTGCCTCATCGAAAACCTGATCGACTACGACGATGTCGGCCTGGTTCCCATAATCCGCCAAGACGGAATGTACGAGTCGGTTGAGCCCCTTGTAACCCATGACGCAGATTCTCGGTTTGCGCAGCACCGCCTCGGAATTCTTCTGTAGCACCATATCCTTCTTTCCCCCTGATTGAGTCGCGGCGATGTTTCAAAAACGTTTCATGTTACATCGCATTTTGTTACGAGAAACATTACTTGAAACATTTATGAAACATCAGTTCTCATTGAATCAGGCGGTGAAATATAAATTCATAGATAAAACAGATGTTTGGTTCTTCATGTAAAACTGGCATGGGCATTGCCTTAAGTAACTCCATGACAGCATCTAATACCATGGGGACATTTGTGAAATCCCTCGAAAATATTCTCGTATTGGACCTGACGCACATGTTGTCAGGTCCTTATGGCGCCATGCTCCTGTCCGACCTCGGGGCGAGGACAATCAAAGTGGAATCCCCAATAAGCGGAGAAGGGACGCGCCAACTGCTGGCAACGAGCCCCGAGTATTCCCGTCAAGGAATGGGTGCCTACTTCTTGACGCTCAATCGCGGTAAGGAGAGCATCTGCATCGATTTGAAGTCGGATGCTGGACGGGAAGTCTTTTACGACTTGGTGCGCAAGGCGGATGTCGTTTTCGACAACTTCAGTGTTGGTGTCACCAAACGCCTGAAAATTGATCATGAGACGCTCGCCGCAATCAACCCCAGGATCGTGACCTGCTCCGTGTCCGGGTTTGGCGAGACCGGTCCGGAACCCACTCGGCCCGCATTCGATCAGGTGGTTCAGGGGATGGCTGGCGGTATGTCGATCACCGGGTTCCCGGGCGGAGAGCCGGTCAGATCCGGGATCCCGATTGGGGACCTTGGCGGTGGGATGTTTGGCGCACTCGGCATCCTTGCGGCGCTCATCGCCCGCGGCAAGAACGGGCGAGGCCAGCATGTCGATGTCTCGATGCTTGATGTGCAGATTTCGCTGCTCAATTACATGGCGACCATGTACCTCATGTCAGGGATAGTCCCCGAGCCTATGGGCAATGCGCACTTCGTTCACGTACCCTACAATGCCTTTAGAACCCAGACCGGCTACATCATCATCGCCTGCATCGGCGATGCCTTCTATGAGAAGTTCCTAGAGGTGATTCCCCGCCCCGAGCTTCGTCAGGAAAAATACAAGAAGCAACCTGGTCGCTTTGCCGAGCGCGACCTAATCAACCGCATCATTCAAGAAGAGCTGCTGGCGAATACCTCTGAGTATTGGCTGGAGAAGCTTCGGGCCGCCAGGATCCCCTGCGGGCCCGTCAATGACTTCAAGCAAGCGCTGCGCGACCCCCAGATCGTGGCTCGCAACATGGTCGTTAATGTGCAACTGCAAACTGGCGAGACGGTCAGCATGCCGGGTAACCCGATCAAATTATCAGAAGCCGGAGAGGAAGTGTTTTCGCCACCGCCCTTGTTGGGCGAGCATACCGATGCGGTTCTCAAGGATCTGCTCGGCTATGACGCGGAAAAAATCGCGCCGCTCAAGGCAGCAGGGATCATCCAGTAAGCAAGCGGCTTGGCAAGGAAACTACGGAGGAAAAATGGGCGTTAGCACAGGATCAAGCTACAGACTGGGGGTCGATGTCGGTGGAACCTTCACCGACCTTCTGCTCATCAACGAGCAAACTGGGGAGACCTATTCGGCGAAAGTTCCTTCGACCCCCAAGGACTCATCGGTGGGCGTGTTGAACGGCGTCGGCAGGATCTGCGAACAGAACGGGATCGATCCGAAGCGGATCACCCACGTCATGCACGGCACGACGGTCGCCACCAATACCGTGCTCACGAGTTCAGGCGCCCGGGTTGGGCTGGTGACGACCAAGGGCTATCGACAGGTTCTGCAGATCGCCCGCTCATTCGTTCCCGGTGGCTTAGGCGGATGGGTGATTTACAACAAGCGTCCGCTTCTGGCGCCCCTTGAACTCACCATCGAAGCCGATGAGCGCATGGATGCCAAGGGCAAGGTTGTCAAGCCGCTCGACGAGCCGGCCCTCAGGAAGCATCTGGAAAAGCTCGGCACGAAAAACATCGAGGCGCTGACGGTTTCCCTAGTCAATGCCTATGCCGACGGCGCGCATGAGCGGTGGATACGAGAGATCGCAGCAGAAGTCATGCCGGAGATTCCCGTTTCGATCTCTTCCGAGATCATGCCCGAGATGTACGAATACGAGAGGACGGAGACCACCGTCGTCAACTCCTATGTCCGCCCGGTTGTTTCCCGCTACATCGCCAATTTGCATCGCGAACTCGATGCCAAGATGCCCGGGGTAAAGCTCCACATCCTACGTTCCGACGGCGGCCTGGCCTCAGTTGAAGCATCCGCCAACAATCCGGTTAACCTGCTCATGAGCGGTCCGGCGGGAGGTGTCTCGGGGGCTCTTTGGATTGCGCGACAATCGGGATTCAAGAACCTCCTCACCTTCGACATGGGCGGGACATCGACGGACGTCGCCCTAATTCAAAACGAGGTCGCGCAGACCCGTCGCGAGACTCGGGTCGCCGATGTCACGGTGCGCGCGCCGTCGATCGACGTGCGCACGGTCGGCGCAGGCGGCGGCTCCATCGCCTATGTGCCGGAACTGACCAAGGCTTTGCGGGTCGGCCCGCAAAGCGCGGGCGCCGACCCCGGGCCCGCGGCCTATATGAAGGGTGGCGACAAGCCGACCGTTACCGACGCCATCGTGGTCCTGGGCTACCTGCCGGTTTCTTCCCGACTCGGCGGCGACATGAGGATAGACAAGTCGCTCGCCGAGAAGGCGGTCGCCACCATCGCCGAATCGCTCGGCAAGTCGGTGAAGGAATCGGCCGAGGGCATCATCAATATCGTCAATGAGAACATGTTCGGTGCCCTGCGTCTGGTGTCGATCGAGCAAGGCTACGACCCGCGCGACTTCGCGCTGATCGCCTTCGGTGGCGCCGGCCCCTTGCACGCCAATGCGCTGGGCAAGTTGATGGGCTCCTGGCCGGTGATCATTCCACCGGCGCCGGGCGTCCTGTGTGCTTATGGCGATGCCACGACGCGTCTGCGCGATGAGGCTTCGCGTACCTACGTGCGCAGGTTCACCGAGACCTCTGACGCCGAGGTTCTCGACATGCTCGACGATCTGGAGGGCATCGCCCGTCGGACCTTGATTGCCGAAGGTGTTTCGACAGAGAGCCAGACGACCGAATATCAGGTCGATCTGCGCTACCGTGGTCAAGGGATGCGCCTGACGATCAGCATTACGCGTGAGGAGTTTGTCGACGCAGGCCTGGAGGGAATCGCCAAGCGCTTCGATGAGATGCACACCCAGTTGTTCACTTTCGCGCTCGATGCACCCCACGAAGTGGTCAATCTTCGCGCCGTGGTGCAGGGACCGGAGACCCTTGTGAGGGCCGAGCAACTGAAGCAGGGCGGGACCGACGCGGCGGCCGCGATCGTGGAGCAGACGACCTTGTTCGTGGACGGTAAGGATCACCCGGCCAAGATCTATGATCGCGCCAAGCTACTCGCCGGCAACCGGATTTCCGGACCGGCGATCGTCAGCCAGATGGACACCACTACCCTGATCCTTCCCGGGCATACCGGCGAAGTGGATGCGGTGGGCAATATTCTGATTCGCCCCAACGTCTGAACAACTGCGACGAGGACCCGCCATGCCAGCCACCATCGTTCAAACCAACAACGCGCCTTTCAAGGGCGTCAAGCTTGATTCCATTACCCTCGACATCATCGAGAATGCCCTGCGCAATGCGCGAGCAGAGATGGATGCGGTGCTCTTTCGCACCGCCATGTCCCCAGGAATCCGCGAGCAGCACGACGCCTTCCCGATGATCGCCAACAACGAAGGAAAGATGGTCGTCGGCCAGTTCGGCTCTTTCATCCACGGCTTCGTTCAGGGCTACGAGGGCACGATTGAAGAGGGTGACGTCTTCCTGACCAACGATCCTTATTCATGCAATGGCGCCGTCAGTCATCTCAACGACTGGCTGACCTTGATGCCGATATTCCACGACGGCCGCATCGTCAGCTGGGCGGCCATGTTTGGGCACATGACCGACATCGGCGGGAAGGTACCGGGTAGCCTGCCCACAGATGCCGCTCAGATTTTCGAAGAGGGGTTCCAGATTCCGCCGATCAAGCTGATCCGCAAGGGTGAACTGAATCGCGAAGTGCTGGAGATGATCCTGCGTAACTGCCGCATGCCGGAATGGAACCGCTCCGATTTGAACGCCATAATCGCCGCGCTGCGCCTTGCCGAGCGGCGGGTGCACGAGATCGTCGAACGCTTCGGGGTGGACAATTACATCGCCGCCATGTACGAGATGCTCGACCGAAACAAGCGTGCGATGAGTGCCATCATCAAGATGGTGGTGCCGGAGAAGAAGGCCTACTTCGAGGACTATATCGACGACGATGGCCTGGGCATGGGTCCCTACAAGGTTGCCTGCAGCCTTTGGCGGGAGGGCGATGTCGCCCACTTCGATTTTGAGGGAACCGATCCGCAGTCGATCAGTTCGGTGAACTTCTACCTCAACGAGGAGATGTTCAAGATGTTCCTGGGGGCTTTCTTCATCAACCTGTTTGATCCGCAGATCCTGTTCAACGATGGCTTCTATGAACTGGTCAGCGTGCGTATTCCGGACGGCTGCATTTTGAAGCCCAAGCGTCCGGCCGCACTCTCCTGCCGCACTCATCTGCTCGGCCGTATCTTCGACATCATGGGTGGGCTCCTGGGCCAGGGGGCGCCGGAGGCTTTGAACGCCGCCGGATTCTCCGACAGCCCGCACCTCATGTACTCAGGCTACGACCGAAATGGCGAGTGGTACCAGCTGTTCCAGATCGGCTTCGGCGGCATCCCGGGCCGTCCTTCTGGCGACGGCCCCGATGGTCACTCACTCTGGCCCTCATTCACCAATGTGCCGAACGAATTTCTCGAGAGCTATTTCCCGTTGCGTATCATGGCCTATGAGTCGATTGCAGACTCAGGCGGCCCCGGCCAGCATCGCGGCGGCAATGGCGTGTGTACCGCTTATGAATTCCTCGAGACCGGGGAAATCTCGATTCATGACGACCGCTGGCTGACCTACCCCTGGGGCGTCAATGCCGGCCTTCCGGGTGGGCGCAGCAACAAGCTCCTGGTGCGGAAGGATGGCTCGCAAACGTATCTTCCATCGAAATGCGACCGGGTCAAGGTTCACGAGGGAGACATCCTCTATTACAACACCTGGGGTGGCGGCGGCTGGGGCGATCCCCTGAAGCGGCCGGCAGAAATGGTGGCTCAGGATTGCGAGCGCGGCCTGGTCACTGTCGCGGGCGCCCGTCGCTATGGCGTGGTGGTCAGCGAAGACTTCACGCTGGATCAGGCCGCTACGGCAGAACTGCGCCAGCAGATGAGCACAGAGCGCAAGGAGGCGCCGCTGTTCAATCGCGGTGGCACGATCGAAGAACTGAAAGCCCGGTGCAAGGAGGAAACAACTTTCGAACCTCCGCGCACGCCAGTCTTCGCCAACTGGATGCGTTCGAAGGCCGCGGTTTGAACATGTCCGATCGCATCCAGATCAACGAGGTGAGCCCGCGGGACGGGCTGCAGAATCAGGTCGTGCATTTGTCGCTCGACGAGAAGCTTGAACTCATCGATGCCTTGGTCGCGGCGGGGCTCACGGCGATCGAGGCCACCAGCTTCGTCTCGCCGAAAGCCGTGCCGCAGCTGGCCGACGCAGATCAACTCTTCCCGAGGCTGCCTCGCCCGGAACGCGTCAGCTATTCGGCGCTGGTGCCGAATGTGCGCGGCCTCGAGCGCGCCCTGACAGCGGGGGTTCGCGAGATTGCCGTGGTCCTGTCGGCCACCGATACCATGAACCGGCGCAACATCAATATGTCGCTCGGCGAGGCGCGCCAGGCTTGCATCGACGTGATGACGGCGGCAGGCGCAAGGGGCTTGCGGAAAAAGGCCTATGTGGCCGTTGCCTTCACTTGCCCCTTCGAGGGAAAGGTGGCCCCTGGCCGCGTGATCGAGCTTGCCGACGAGATGTTCGCCAACGGAGCCGACGAGGTGGTGATCGCCGACACTATAGGCGCCGCCAATCCGCGCGAGGTTTCCTCCTTGCTTGCGGACTGTGTCGAACGATTCGGGGCAGGATGTTTGGCAGCGCACTTCCATGACACGCGAGGCTTTGCCTTGGCGAATGCCTGGGCGGCGCTGACAGCGGGCGTCAGGCGCTTCGATGCCAGCATCGGCGGCTTGGGCGGTTGTCCCTTTGCACCGGGGGCGGCCGGCAACCTGGCGACCGAAGATTTGGTGCTGATGGCGGAGCAATGCGGCTTTGAGACCGGCGTCGATGTAGCCAAGCTACGTCTGGCGGTGGCCATCGCCGAACGCCTTACGCAAAGGTCGCTGGGAGGCAGGACAACGGCTTGGCTTCAGGCCCAAGATTTGAAGGAGCAGCGCCGGCGCGACAACGCCGGCGCTGCGTTTTAGGGCAATCAAGGTGATGAGACGATTGGGCAGGGTCTTGTCCTCGATCATGCCGTTCGCGATCATCGGTGGACTGCTCTATGCCGGCATTTTCGTTAAGCCGAAAGCCACGGGAGACAGCGTTGAGCCGCCGGTACTCCAGCCTCGCGATGCCTTCTATGGCATCGCCGTTCCTGATGATAAGGTCATCTGGGCGGTAGGCCGTGGCGGCAAGGTGGTGCGCAGCGAGGATACCGGCGCGCACTGGGTTAGCCAGAAAACCCCGTCACGCCAGAGCCTGCAGTCCTTGATCGCCTGGGACGCCCGGCGCGCCTTTGCCGTCGGCAATCAGATGACTGTCTTGCACACCGAAGACGGCGGCAAAAAGTGGTCGGCGCTGGCCGGATTTGCCCAGGCCGGCGAAGTACAGAAACTGATTCGGGCAAGGTCTGGGGCTGGCGGAAATGCCTGGATAGTGGGCGAAATGGGCAGCATCCTCGCCAGTGCCGACTATGGCCAGACCTGGGTCAGACTCGGCAAGCGGGAGGACCTCGCGTGGAACGATATCGCCGCTCACGGCGCCTGGCTCACGGTGGTTGGCGAATTCGGCCACATCCGGCTGTCGGAGGACGGTGGGGCGAACTGGAAGGAAGTTGCGAGCCCGGTGAAATCCAGCCTGTGCGCGGTCATGTATCGCGATGAGCGCAATGGCGTGGCGGTCGGACTGGAGGGCGTGATCTTGGTGACCAAGGACGGCGGCCGGACTTGGAGCAAGGTCGCCTCCGGCACCGCCGAGCACCTCTACGATGTGGCCTGGACCGGCCAGCGTTGGGTCGCGGTAGGAGACCAGGGTCTCATTCTGACTGCAGAAGACCCGGCCGATGCTTGGCTCGTGCGCAGCATCTCAGAACGCAGCTATGCCTGGCATACCGGTCTTGTCAGTCGTGGCGATCGCCTCTACGTGGCCGGGGCTACGCTGGCCATGATCGATTCAAAGAATAAGGTTCAGACCTTCAAATGACGTCTCCCGAATTATCCAAGGCCCCCGAGTCCAAGGTCGCCCGCTTCGTTCGCTTTTGCATCAGGCAGCGACTCGCGGTCGTACTCGTGATGGGCGTGCTGACCGCGGTGTTTGCCCTGCTCGCGGTGCAAATCGAGATCAAGACGGTCTTCGACGACCAGTTGCCGCAGAACCATCCCTACATCAAGGTGAACGACCAGTTCAAGCAGACCTTCGGCAGCTCCAACATGGTCAGCATCATGCTGGAGGTGAAGGACGGCGATATTTTCAAGCCGTCCGTGCTGAAGAAGATCCAGAAGGTCACTCAGGACTTGCAACTCGTCGATGGGGTGAACCAATTTCAGATCATCTCACTGGCGGCAAAGAAACTGAAGGAGATCCGAGCGTCGACCGAAGGCATCGACATCAAGCCGCTGATGTGGCCCAAGATTCCGAAAACGCAAGGCGAAATCGATAAGCTTAAGGACGCGGTCCTGAGGAACCCGCTTGTCTACGGCACCTATGTATCCGCGGACCTAAAGGCAGCTCTGGTGACGGTCGATTTCTATGATAATGAAATTAATTACGAAAAAATCTATGACCAGATCGGCGCCATCACACGCTCCGTCGCCGGGGACGGAGTTACGGTGCGCGTTGTTGGCGAGCCTATCCTCTATGGTTGGGTAAGGCATTACCTGCCCGAGACCGGGCGAATTTTTTTGGTTACGCTAGTTGCGTTGATCGCGCTGTTGTTCCTGACGGCGAGGACTTGGCGCGGCACCTTGCTGCCGCTCCTGGCCGGTGTCGTCAGCTCCATCTGGGCGCTAGGCGCGGCCCGACTGCTGGGATTCCATTTGGATCCCTTGGTGATCGTGGTGGCCTTCCTGATCACCGCCCGAGCGATCTCCCATTCGGTGCAACTGGTTACCCATTACGACGACGAGCTCGCCGCGGGGGCAGAGAATTCAGCGGCGGCGGCGACCGCCGCCATGTACGCCCTGTTCAAGCCGGGAATGCTCGGTGTCGTTGCCGATGCGGGCTGCATGATCGTCGTGATTCTGACTCCCATCCCGCTGCTGCAGAAGGTCGCCATGATCGGCACGGTCTGGGTTCTGACGATTGCGATCAGCGCCGTCGTGCTGACCCCGGTGTTGTTGTCCTGGATCAAGAGACCCAACCAGTTCGCCCATCCGATCAACGTGCGTCCCATGATGGAGCGCCTGCTCGGCGGTTGCGTGCGCATTGCCAGCACGCGTATGCGCTATGTCGTGGTCGCGGCGACCGCGGTGATTTTCGTGGTATCGGGCATCTACGCCTTCAAGCTGAAGGTCGGTGATGCCAATCCCGGTTCCCCCATCCTTTGGGGCGACTCGACCTACAATCAAGACGCTGCCGCCATCAACCAGCGCTTCCAGGGGGCAGACCGGATGTTTGTGGTCTTCTCGGGGGACAAGACCGATGCGTTGAAGGAGCCGGCCGCCCTGCAGAGCATGGCCGCTTTCCAGGCGTACATGGAGAATCAGCCCGGGGTGGGCGGTACGCTGTCCATGGCCGACATCGTGCCGATCATGAACCGCATTCTGCACGAGGGTAATCCGCGCTACGAGGAACTAGGCACGAGTTTCGTCGAGAACGGCGAGATCATGTATCTGTTCACCTCAGGCACCGACCCCGGCGACATCGACCGCCTAGTCGATCCGCAATACAAGAATGCCTCAGTCACCATCCTGTTCCGGGATCACCAGGGCGAGACCATCCGCTCGGCTATTTCGCGCGTCGAGGACTTCGTCGCCGCGCACCCGGACAGCACCGTCAAGATTCGGCTGGCGGGCGGCTTGATTGGCGTGCTGGCCGCGGTCAATGAAATCATCTTGTCGAAACAGATTGAGAGCATAGCCTTGGCCTTGCTGGTGCTGGTGCTCTGCTGCGCGGTGGCCTACCGTTCGCTCGCCGCCGGCCTGTTCTTCATGGTGCCGGTGCTGCTCTCCAATACCCTTACTTTCAGCTTCATGGCCTGGAAGGGGATAGGCATGAACATCAACACCCTGCCGATCGCGGCCTTGGGCATAGGGCTCGGCGTTGATTATTCTTTTTATGTGGTTGATGAGATTCGCGAGGAACTTCGTCGTGGAGAGCCCTTGTTCAAGGCTATCGAACTTTCCTTGATGAGCGCCGGCCGTGGCGTACTGATCACCGCTGCGACCCTGATTACCAGCGTGGTCATCTGGTACCTGTCCTCAATTCGATTCCAGGCAGAGATGGGGATACTCATGGCCTTGTGGCTGTTCATTTCGGCGGCGACATCCCTGCTGGTCATGCCCGCTTTGGTGGTCTTGCTAAAGCCCAAATTTATTTTTGAGTCGGTGGGCAAGTCGGGGCCGAGCCGAAATACGGCCATGCTCCAGGAAGCGATGTAAAGCCAGGGTCGCTGGCAATTTCAGCGGCACTTTTGCATTTCAAAAGAAGGAGTCAAAACATGGGGCAAGATCAGAAGTTGGCAACAGCACTTCGGCCGGTGATCCTCGCGGTGTTGGCGGCGGCATGGAGCGGGGCGTCATACGGTGCCGATGGGGGCAACAAGATCCCCGAGAGCCAGTCGTCATTGAGTGCCGATGGGGACAACCTTATTCCGGAGAGCCGGTTCCATCTGGGCGGTTATGTTCGCGGCGCGGCATCAATGAACCTCCAGGACCAGCCGGAAACGACGGGCAACGACAAGGGCAAGCTCTCGATGCTGAGGGGCACCGTGCTGCTCGACGCGGACTACAAAGCCAGTACGACCGCACAATTCAAGGTCATTGCCCGGGCTGATCGCGAAGACAATACCAGCTACCTGCAGTCGCTCGCGGCGCCTCCAAGCCAGAAGCCGGTCGGATCGACTGCGGTGGTCTTTAATACCAACGGCGGCGGCGGCGTCGGCGGCCTCATGGATATGTACAATCAGGCCGACCTACGCGAATTATGGGGCCAGTTCGATCTGAACGACAGGGTGAGGATCAAACTCGGCAAGCAGCAAATCGTCTGGGGCGAGAGCGACTTCTTTCGCGCCATGGATATCGTGCAGGGCTTCGACTACAGCTGGCGCTCCTTCCTCGAGGTGGAGAACGAGGAACTGCGCAAGCCGCTGATCATGGGTCGGATAATGGTCCAGGTGCCCGAGGCCAATGGTTCCGTCGATGCCTATGTTCGACCCGGCTGGGACCGTGATCGTGACATCGGCAATACCTATGATCTCGCCGGTGGTCGCTGGGCCGCCCAACCGACCCGCGGCGCGAGCTTCCTCTATGCCACCGGCTATAACTACCATAGTCAGGGCGCAGATGTCCGCGACCCGACGGGCGGCATCCGCTGGCAGGGGATGGCGGGCGAAATCAACTACTCGGTCGCGCTGGCCAACACCTTCAATAATGACCCGGTCGCCAATCCGTGCCCGAGTACCTTGGCGATTTTGGGGAGCAAGGGTGCACAAGTCTTCAAGCAGGCTCCTACCAACTGCGGCTTCGGCAGCAAGGACCCCTACGGCAATCCCTTACAGTTTGGCGACTGGATATTTCCCAAGACCAGCATCCTGGGGATGACCGCATCGGGATATTCCAACGCCATGGATGCGGTGTTGTCGACGGAAATCGTGTTCCAGAAGGACCGCGCCTTCAACTACGGCTTCATCGACGGCAAATTCGGGTCCAACATAACGCCGGGGGCGTTCGGCATCATCCAGAAGAACACCCTGACGACCATGTTCCGCATCGACAAGAATATCGACCTGACCGGCATCATCGGCACCAGTCGACCTTCCTTCGGTTCGCTGCAATTCTTCAACACCCACATCCTGGGCTTCGACAAGAGCGATGAGATCGTGCAACTGGCCTACTGGGACCGCGCCCGTTCCCGCGACTCGGCGATGTTGACCGCCATCCTGGGCATGAACTACAGCAACGACCGCATCAATCCTTCGATCGCGGCAGGCTGGGACATGAGCTACGGCGGTGGCTTCTTCATTCCGTCCGTCGAGTGGGTGCTGGGCGACAACTGGCGCGTGAAGGGCGAACTGGATCTGTTCTATGCCGGAGGCAACACCAAGAACTACTACCTCAGCCCAACCACCGGCGCCTTTGACCGCCAGGGCAGCAGCGCGGGCTTGATGGGCTACTTCGCGAACTCCGACCAACTCGCGGTCCGCGTGACGCGCCAGTTCTGAATCCCAGACTTGATTAAGGAGATAACATGAAACAGAGATACATCGCCCGCTTCCTCTTGGTGGGGCTGGTAACCATGACTTCGGCAGGCGCTGCGCTGGCGGTCGAACTGGCCGCAGGCACGGTGATCAGCAAGGCCAATATCGACCAGGTCAAGAATGACACCTTCGAGGGCAAGACTATCGCCAGCATGCTGCCGGAAAAGATGGACATGCAGATCCGCAAATACGGCTTGACGCTCAAGCTGCGCAAATCCCAGCCGATCGCACTCGATCCGAAAATGCTCGAGGCAACCCACAAATATGCCGGCCAGGTCAGGTACGATGCGGCAAAGAACGAGGTCAGTGGCTACAAGGCCGGCTTACCCTTTCCGAACCTCAGCCCTACGGACCCGAACTATGCCGCGAAGCTGGTGTGGAACGTCTACTATGCTTCGCCGGTGGGGCAGGTGATGGACTTCCGTAAATTCGCTTTTCTGCTGATCGATGGCGACAAAGGTCTAGAGCGAACCCAGCACTGGTTCTTCCTGCGTGACTTCATGAAGAATCGGCTGACGGGTTCCGGGGTTCCGGTGGAAGGCGATGGCACCGAGTTCACCCGGACCCTGCTGTTCGCCACCTATCCGGAGGACATCCGCGGCATCGGCACTTATACCATCCGCTATGATGGTCCGCAGGTGGAAGACCAATGGGTCTATATCAAGAGCTTCCGCCGCACTCGCCGGCTGCCCGGCGGCGCCTGGATGGATCCGATCGGTGGCACCGACCAACTGAATGACGACATCGAGATCTGGAATGCCCGCCCTAGCTGGTATAAGTCCTTCAAGTATCTCGGCAAGCGCTGGGTATTGGCGACAGTCCGCGGCAGCAAGGCCTGGGACGAGTCGAAGAAGGGCACGCCCGCAGAATTTCCGCTGGTCGATCTCAAGCACGCGCCCTACTGGAACCCTCTTGACGAGGTCGAGCCGCGCGAGGTGTATGTCGTAGAGGCCGTTCCGCCGCCCGAGCATCCATACAGCCGCAAGGTGATCTACATCGACACGCAGATCCCGCGTATTTTATACGGCGAGGCCTATGATAAAAAGGGTGATTTCTGGAAGTGGATGGCCTTCAGCAGCCGCCCCCTCAAGGGCGAAGACGGGGTTCAGACCTGGGTCTCTAACCAGGGCCTTGTCATCGACTTCAAGCGCATGCATGCGACGGTCTTCATTTCCCATCCGTCATGGAAGACCAATACAGCCGTCAAGGCATCGGATGTGACGCTGGGCAAGCTAGAGGCCGCCGGCCAGTAAGTACCATAGCAACAGGCCCCTACGGGGGAGTAGGCCGTGCCTGCTCCCCATTTTCTTTGAGAGGATAAGCCATGGCGACGCTGCCCAACAAAGCGGTCGGTCTGGGCGCCAAGTCCGCACTCATCATTGTCGATGCTACCCTCGGTTTCACCGACCCCGGTTCGCCGCTGGGGTGCCCAAGCGATATTGAAGTCGGAGCGATCAAGCGCCTGCTTGGTGCCTTTCGCAGGCGCCGGCTACCGATCGTGTTCACGACCAATGCCTATAGCCATCCGGCGGAAGCCAGCGTATTCAGGGAGAAGCTCCCTCTGTTGAATGAACTCGTCGTCGGCGGTGTTCTCGCTGCCATAGACCCGCGCTTGCAGCCACAGGTGGGCGAAGTCGTTCTGAACAAAGGGGTTCCCAGCGCCTTTTTCGACAGCCCCTTACGGCAAATGCTCTGCAATATGGGCGTCGACTCGGTCGTGGTCTGCGGCTTCAGCACCAGCGGTTGCGTCAGGGCGACAGCCGTCGATGCCCTGCAATCCAATTTCCGTCTGATGGTGGTAGCGGATGCCTGCGGCGATCGAGACAGGGCAGCACACGCCGCCAATTTGCGTGACCTCGGGCTCAAGTACGGCGACGTCGTCGATCTCGATACCGCCTTGGAAATGATCGAGCGCCTGCCTTGCTAGAAAAAGTGAACTGATATGGCAAATACATTGTTTGATAAGGTTTGGAAAGCGCATCAGATTGCAGCACTTGCCGGCAATGTCAGTCTGCTGCATGTGGATCGTCATTTGATGCATGAGCTAACGGGCTCAGCGGCGATTAAACAGCTGGAAAAACGCGGCGTAGCGATACGCAATCCAGGACTGACCTTCGCCACACTGGATCACGTGATTTCGACCAAGCCAGGTCGCACTACGGGCGATGAGGGCTGGAGTACCGTGATGGTGGACACGCTGCGCGAGCAAACCACGCGCATGAAAATTCAGCGTTTCGACATAGAAGACGGGCGCCAGGGCATTGTGCACGTGATCGGACCCGAAATGGGCCTGACACTTCCTGGCCTCGTCATTGTCTGTGGCGATAGCCATACCTGCACGCACGGCGCATTCGGCGCGATCGCCTGGGGCATCGGGTCTTCCGAACTGGTGCATGTATTGGCAACGCAGACCATTCGGCAACGGCGGCCCAAAACCATGCGCGTGAATTTCAATGGAACACCAAGTGAGGGCGTTGCCGCCAAGGATCTGATTCTTTACTTGATTGGCGTGCTCGGCACCTCAGCCGGCATCGGTTACGCAGTCGAATTCTCCGGTCCGGCAATTCGCCAGCTCGATATGGAAGGTCGCATGACCTTGTGCAACCTGTCTATCGAACTCGGCGCGAAAATGGGCATGATCGCACCGGATGAGGTGACGTTCGCATACCTGCAAGGCCTGGAGTTTGCCCCAAGGGGCGAGCAATTCGATCTGGCCGTCGAAAGCTGGAAGCTGCTGGCGTCAGGTGCCGACGCCGTATTTGACAAGGAAGTCGACATCGACGTTGCCGCCGTCAAACCTCAGGTCACTTGGGGCACGAGTCCGGAGCATGCAGCGTCCATTGATGCGACAGTGCCTGATCCGGTGGCTGAAAGTGATTTGGCGCGGCGTGCATCCCTGGAAGGCGCGCTTGCGTATATGCAGCTGGAGGCCGGCCAACCCATCGACCAGATCCCGATTGACCACGTATTCATAGGCTCCTGTGCGAATAGCCGGTTGTCCGACCTGCAGTCTGCGGCACGGGTAGTCAAGGGCCGACGCATCGCTCCCAACGTCACTGGATGGATAGTGCCCGGTTCGCTGAAAGTGAAACGGCAGGCCGAGAGTGAAGGTCTGGATCGGATTTTTCTTGATGCCGGATTCGAATGGCGTGAGCCGGGCTGCTCGATGTGCGTGGGCGCAAACGGCGACTTAGTCGGTCCTGGACAGCGTTGCGTTTCGACATCGAACCGCAACTTCGTGGGACGTCAAGGACCCGGCGCGCTGACTCATCTAGCAAGTCCGGCAGTTGCCGCAGCCAGCGCGATCGCGGGCACCATCGCTTGTCCGGAAATGATCGGATACAAATAATGAAGGCATTTACCATATGTGAAGGCTACGCCGCCCCCCTCATGCATGACAACATCGATACCGATCTGATCATCCGCATCGAGCGTATCGCCAAACTCAAGCGTGGTGAATTCGCACCGTGGGCATTCGAGGCGAACCGTTATTTTGCTGATGGCGCTGAGGACCCGAGCTTCGTACTGAATCAGGTCCCATTCCGGAAAGCGCAGATTCTGATCTCCGGCGCCAATTTCGGATGCGGTAGTTCGCGCGAAATGGCGGTGTGGTCAATTGAGGAATTTGGCATACGCTGCATCATCGCACAAAGCTACGGTGATATTTTTTTCGGCAACTGTCTGCAAAACGGCGTGCTGCCGATTACGCTCGAACAAAATCAGATCAATGCGCTGGCGAAAGTGGCAGCGTCAGGCGCCACAGTAAAAGTTGACTTGCAGACCTGCACGATTTCGACCGTTGCGACTGGCGCAATATCATTTGCGTTTCCAGAAGCTCAGCGTCAGGCATTGCTAACCGGGTTCGACGAAGTCGATCAGACGCTGAAAATTGTGTCGCAGATCGACCGGTTTCAGCAGGAGGATCGACGCGTGCGACCTTGGGTTTATACCGTGGGATGATCAGAACGGCCGAAGCGATCAACCTAAACCATATCGATAGCGCAGGTTAAAATTGCCGGTCGTGGAAACCGTGATGTATTCCACGCTCGTTTGCTCATCGCCGAGATATTCGGCTGCGGATGGAGCAAACTCGCCGTGATCTAGCGCGCGCCCGACGGCCTCACCGTCCCGTTGGTACGCTCAATGCCGCATCACATCCGCCCGACGGATGTGAATTCAAGGTCATCAATTTCCCGTAATCCTGGCTGTTGAAACATGATGGATAGCAAGGCCGTTTATACGAAAACCACAAAGGGGCTGCGAGAAGTCACCGGCAAAGCCAAGATTCTGCGGCGCGATTTGCGCAACGTCCTCAAGGAGATCGACGGGAAAAGGACGGCAAGCGAGTTGCTGCTCAAACTCGGCGGAGTTTCAGAAGATGAGCTGCAGGCGGCCCTGCTCGATCTTATCAATGGCGATTACATCCGGGAATTCGCTAGTGCGACGGTATATCCGCTGCCGGAGGAAAAAAAGCTTGCCGCCAAGCTCGAAGGCGAATCTTTCGGCTTCGCCAACGGCGGCGAAGCCCAGGAGTCCCCGAATGACGAAGCCTGGTCTCTCGACTTCACGAACGACGAAGGCGAATCGCTCGATTTCACGAATGACGCAGGCGTATCCCTCGACTTCACTGCAAAGGCAGGCCCGGCAAGCAAGACCGGCTCAGCCAATGAACCGCGATCGCAAGGCGATGCGGCCAGTGCGCAACTTGCCAAGCAAGCAGCGGACGCGTTCGCGAAGGCTGAGGCCAAGATAAAGGCAAAAATTCGGGCCGAGGCGCGCGCTCGGCAGCAGGCGGAAGAAGCGGCGCAACGCGAGGCCGAAGAGAAAGCCCGGCTCGAAGCGGAAGCTATAGGCAGGCGCGAAGCGGAAGAGAGGGCGAGGCTCGAGGTCGAAGAGAAAGCCCGGCTCGAAGCGGAAGAGAAGGCCCGGCGCGAAGCCGAGGAAAAGCTTAAACGCGAAGCCGAAGCTAAGGCCAGGCTCGAAGCCGAGGAGAAAGCCAGACGCGAGGCCGAAGAGAAAGCCCGACGTGAAGCGGAAGAGAGGGCCAGGCTCGAGGCTGAGGAGAGGGCCAGGCTCGAGGCTGAGGAGAGGGCGAGACTCGAAGCCGAGGAGAAGGCCAGGCTCGAAGCCGAAGCTATGGCCAGACGCGAGGCTGAAGAGAAGGCCCGGCTCGAAGCGGAAGAGAGGGCGAGGCTCGAGGTCGAAGAGAAAGCCCGGCTAGAAGCGGAAGAGAGGGCCAAACGCGAAGCCGAGGAAAGGCTCAGGCTCGAGACCGAAGAGAAGGCTCGGCAGCAGGCAGAAGCCGCCCGACGCGAAGCCGAGGAAAAGCTCAGGCTAGAAGCGGAAGAGAGAGCCAGGCTCGAAGCCGAAGCTATGGCCAGACGCGAGGCCGAAGAGAAAGCCCGGCTCGAAGCCGAGGAAAAGCTTAAACGCGAAGCCGAAGCCAAAGCCAGGCTCGAAGCCGAGGAGAAAGCCAGGCTCGAAGCCGAGGAAAAGCTTAAACGCGAAGCGGAAGCCAAAGCCAGGCGCGAAGCTGAGGAAAAGCTCAGGCTCGAAGCCGAGGCTATGGCCAGACGCGAGGCCGAGGAAAAGGCCAGGCTTGAAGCGGAAGAGACGGCCAAACGCGAAGCTGAAGAGAAGGCCCGGTTCGAAGCGGAAGAGAAGGCTAAACGCGAGGCCGAAGAGAAAGCCCGGCTCGAAGCGGAAGCAAAAGCCCGGCTCGAAGCAGAAGAGAGGGCGAGACTCGAAGCCGAGGAGAGGGCCAGGCTCGAAGCCGAAGCTATAGCCAGGCGCGAAGCTGAGGAGAGGGCCAGACGCGAGGCCGAGGAAAAGGCCCGGCTCGAAGCCGAGGAAAAGCTTAAACGCGAAGCTGAAGAGAAGGCCAAGCTTGAAGCCGAAGAGAGAGTCCGGATAGAAGCTGAAGAGACGGCTAAACGCGATGCTGAAGCTAAGGCCCGCCGTGAGGCTGAGGAGAGAGCCGGACGCGAAGCCGAGGAGAGGGCCCGGCTCGAGGCGGAGTGGGAGGAGGAGGCGAGGCGCGAGTTAGGACGGAACCTCAATCTGACGGCCGAGCTTGAGCGTGTCGATCCGCTTGCGACCGCGAGCGTCAGAATGCGCGACAGACTGCCGGACAACTTGGGCAAGCGGATCGCGACCGGCCTGTTGATCCTGCTTGTGGTCGGACTCGGCTTGATTCATGTGCTGCCGTTCGATGAACAACGCTTGCGCTTGGAGCAGACTGCGACTGCTCAGCTGCAACAACCGGTCACCATAAAGGCGCTGCATTGGTCGCTGCTGCCGCGGCCGCATTGGCGACTCGATGGAATCACCGTCGGCAGCGCCGGACAGATCAAAGTGGCGCAACTCGATGCGTTTGCCGCATTGGGCTCGCTGTTTGGCGGCAGCGAGTTTCCGAAAGTCGAGATCGACACCGCGGTTCTGAGCGAGGAGGGGCTGGGCTGGCTCCTGTTCGGTAAGCCGCATCAGCGGAGTTTGAAGCTTGCCCGGATCAATGCAAGAAACATCAAGCTCGAATCGAAGGATATCGCCATGCCCGCCTTCGATGCCAAGATCGACGTCGGCGGGGATGGCAAGTGGCGGACCGCCCATCTTGCAGCGGCAGGACAAAGCATGGACTTGCGGCCAATGGACGGGTCGGTACGGATCGATTTCACCGCGGCTTCATATCGCATGCCGTTCGGGTCTGCACTGGAGTTCAAGGATTTCGAGGTCAAAGGCGTGGCAAGTCCCGGCGAACTTGCCGCGACGGATTTCAGCGGCTATCTCTACGGCGGATTGTTGCGCGGCAATGGCCGGCTGAAATGGGGATCCTCCTGGAGCCTGGACGGCGAGCTGAATGCCGAACAGGTCGATGCTGCGCGCCTGGCGCCGGGCTTGGTGAGGGGCGGCAAGCTGGAAGGCAGGGCGCTGTACTCGTTTCGCGCCGAGGATGCCGGCCGGCTGTTCGCCGCCGGGCACCTAGACGGCGATTTCATCGTCCGCAAGGGCGTCTTGCTCGGAGTGGATTTCGGCAAGCTGCTGAAGGGCGAGCGCGGCAGCGGCAATTCCCCGTTTTCGGAAATCGCCGGCAAGTTTGCCGTCGATGAGGGCCGGACAGAGCTGCGGCAATTGCGGCTCGCTGCCGGAATGATGTCGGCAAGCGGCGAGCTCAGGGTGGATCCGGGCAATAAGCTGCAGGGCCGCATCCGTGCGGACCTCAAGTCGCCGGTCCTGCAAAGAAGCGCCTCGCTCGCCTTGTCCGGGACGCTCGACGAGCCTCGTTTCAATCGCCAGTAGGGCTGCGCCGCAGGGCGGACCCGTCAGCGGCGTTCAAGTCGGCTCTCCCAAAGGGATGTCGACTAACCCGCGCCTTGTGGGACTTGCAGGCGATCGTCAGATCCATGAGGTTGCGCCAAATGCCATCGGCTACCCGGAAGCGAAACTCCGGCCTTGTAGCGGCACATGGCATTTGACATGCATCATTGCCGTGATCGAGTCGATGCGCAAGAATACCGGGAGCTTATCCCTTATCGTGCTTCGAAGTAGCCAACCCACCTGCCAACGGCAGGCGATAGTACCTTTTCTTGAAGGAGTACTGCGATGGATCTTACCCGATCACTTCTGGCCATTCTCGGCGCATCCCTGTTCATCAGCCCCAATGTTCGGGCCGCTGACCCGGCATCGATCAATGTGGCTGTGCCGGCCCCCACGGCTGCCGACAAAAAATCTGCGCTGATCGAGCACGGCAAATATGTGGCGCAACTAGGCGATTGCGTTGCCTGCCACACCGCCGGCAACGGACCGGCGATGGCGGGCGGGCTAGAGCTCAAAACGCCGATGGGCAGGATCTATTCGACCAACATCACGCCGGATGTCCAAACCGGCATCGGCAAGTATTCATTTGCGCAATTTGATCGCGCCATGCGCAAGGGCGTGGCCGCGGACGGGCACAACCTTTACCCCGCCATGCCTTATCCCTCCTACGCCAAGATCAGCGAAGACGATATGCGAGCCTTGTACGCCTACCTGATGCAAGGGGTTGCGCCGATCGTTCAGCCCAACAAGCCGGCGGAGATGCGCTGGCCGTTTTCCATGCGTTGGGGCCTGTCGTTTTGGAACTGGGCCTTTCTGAATACCGCGCCCTTCGAGCCCGATGCGGGTAAGGATGCCGTCTGGAACCGGGGCGCGTACCTGGTGCAAGGCTTGGGACATTGCGGTTCCTGCCATACGCCGCGCGGCATTGCCTTCCAGGAGAAGGCCATGGGCGATGCGGGAGCCGATGGCAAGTTCTATCTCGCGGGCGAAACGGTCGAAGACTGGCGCGCGCTCAGTCTGCGGAATTTATGGACGGTGAAGGACACCGCTTTGCTGCTGAAGACCGGGCAAAACCCTTTTGCCACGGTATCCGGCAACATGGTGGAGGTGATTCACCACAGCACCCAGCACTTTACCGATGCCGATTTGACGGCCATCGCCACTTATCTCAAATCGCTGCCGCCGGGCGAACACGATTTGCCCATGCCCGCGGCGCGCGCCACGGCGGCACCGGTCCCCACCAATCTGTTCACGACGCGCGGCGGACTGGGTTACGTGCAATTTTGCGTAGATTGCCATCGCCAGGATGGCACCGGGGTAAATGGGGTATTTCCGCCGCTGCAACAGAATCCGTCTGTCGTGGCCGGCGACCCATCCACGCTGCTGCACGTCACGCTGACCGGTTGGAAAACGGCTGAAACTGCCGCGCATCCGCGCATCTACACCATGCCGGCTTTTACCCGACTGTCCGATCGCGAGCTCGCTGAAATTCTGAGTTTTGTTCGCGCCAGTTGGGGTAATAACGCCGAACCGGTTGCCGCGTCCCAGGTGAACAAGATGCGTGCGCAACTCGATCCCAAGAACACCGATTCCTCCAAATTTGAAACGCCACGTCTGGCGGACATGCTCGCTCGCCCCAACGCCGAACAACTTGTCCGCGGCATGCGCTTGAATCTCGAGACCAGGGCGTTGTTGCCGCAGAACGTCGGCAATTCCTTGAACTGCACGAGTTGTCATCTCAACGCCGGCACGGTGGCCGATGGTTCGCCATACGTGGGCGTGTCCGCCTTCTTTCCCAGTTACGCGCCACGCGCTGGCCGGGTCATTACGCTCGCGGACCGCATCAACGGCTGCTTCCTGCGTTCCATGAACGGCAAGCCGCTGCCGGCGGATTCGGCCGACATGAAAGCCATGGTGGCCTATTTCGACTGGATGAAAAGAGAAACCAAGCCGCAGGACAAGGTCGCCGGACGCGGCGTCGGCAAAATGGATATGGCGATCAAACCCAACGTGGATAACGGCAAGCAGGTGTATTCGACCCAGTGCGCGGTGTGCCACGGCAAGGACGGCGAAGGCCTGAAGCAGGCCGATGGCCGCGTGATATACCCGCCGCTCTGGGGCGATGAGTCATTCAACATCGGTGCCGGCATGGCGCGTACCTACGTGGCGGCGGCCTTCGTCAAGCGCAACATGCCGATCGGATTTCATCAGAAATTCCCGCTGGGACAAGGCGGGCTATCGGATCAGGACACCGTTGATGTCGCGGAGTATTTTACGCATCAGCCGCGCCCGGATTTCGCCGGCAAGGTAAAGGACTGGCCCAAGGATAAAAAACCGGCGGATTCACGCTACTGATTCGGTACGGCGTGCACCTGACGGGGGACGCCTTTCCCGCTGCCGAATCCACCGTTCAGAGGGGGCGCCACTTGCGGCGCGCCCCGGCCCACCCATCGACGAATAGCCGCAACGAGCGCTCATCCGATCGCATCCGGCCGCGAGCGGCGCCTGGCGCATTCCTTCCGCGGCCGACGTTGCTCAGGCCTTCGGATGCCATCGATACCGGGAGTGGTTCACGGTTGTCTTCGGTATGATCCGGATCATACCGATTCACCGGGCGCATCAGGCACGATGGCGCTCGATCCAACCTCAGGAGAAGCTCCCATGGAGTTCAGATTTTTGCCAGCAATTGCGATTGTGCTGACCGCAGCCGGCGCGCTGGCGCAAACACCAGAGCCGATGATGCCGATGATGCATCACCACGAACAAGGTGTTGCCGCCGGGACTTCCGATGCCCTTGCTCCCGACACGAGACGGGCGGTTCGCTTTCCGAGAGCCTTGCGCGAACACACGCTCGCCAGCATGCGCGACCACCTCCAGACGCTCCAGAAAATCCAGGAGGCGCTCGCGAAGCAGGACTACGATTTTGCCGGCAACGTCGCCGAGCAGCGCCTCGGCATGAGTTCGATGGCTCTGCACGACGCCGACGAGGTGGCGAAATACATGCCCAAGGGCATGCAGCAGGCGGGCATGGCCATGCATCGCAGTGCCAGCCGGTTCGCGCTGGCCGCGGGCAACGCCGGTGCCACGGGCGACGTGAAACCCGCGCTCGAGGCATTGTCGAAGGTCACGGCGAATTGCGTCGCCTGCCACGCTGCCTATCGCTTGAAATGAGCGCAGCCAGCCCGCCGGAATTCCGGCCGGCGGGATCGGATCGCGCCGCGGCGGCGACGGCTCCTCGAGCGCAAAGCGCGCAGAGCGTGGGTGCTGCCGAATGCAAGGATTTAATTTACCAATAACCGAGAACACACGACTGTGCTAAAAGATTCCCGCAGCAAATGGCCTTGAGTCTCACTGGGGTCAAAGCAATCAATTTGAACCCAACCGACTCTGACCATGAAACTCAAGAAGATCTTTGCACTGCTCACCCTCGTCGGCATCTCCGCACCTTCGTTCGCCACGAATGGCATGGACCTGGAAGGCTACGGCCCGGTTGCCGCCGCGATGGGCGGGGCGTCCTTCGCCTATGACAACGGTGCCGGCGCCATGATGAACAACCCGGCCACCCTGGGTCTGATGGGGCAAGGTAGCGGTATCGGCGTGGCCTTGGGTTTCCTCGGCCCGAGTGTCAATTCGTCTTCCGCAAGCTCGAGCGGCGATGCCTACTACATGCCGGCCATCGGCTACGTCACCCGGCACGGCGACCTGACCTACGGCATCGGGGTGTACTCCCAGGGGGGCATGGGCACCGAGTATGACGCCAGCTCACCGATGGCCTACGGGACCGGAGACAAGATCCGCTCCGAGGTCGGTGTCGGTCGAGTCATTCTGCCGCTGGCCTACAACGTGAATGACAAGCTGATCGTCGGCGGTTCATTGGATTTCGTCTGGGCGACCATGGACATGAAAATGGCGGCGTCTACGCCTCAATTCATGGCGATGGCAACCGGGAACATGTCCTCGGGCTTCGGCAATATGTTGATGAATCCCGGGACCGGCCTGATCAGCCATTTCGGGGCCGACGCGTTCCGAATCGATTTCTCGGACAACAACGCTTTCAGCGGCAAGGCGTCCGGTTCCGGATTTGCCGGCAAACTGGGCATCGTATACAAGCTCAGTCCGTCCTTGTCCGTCGGTGCGACCTATCACGCGAAGACCCATTTGGCCGACATGACGACCGATGCCAATGGCGCGTCCTTCTCGGCCTTCAAATCGGGAACCCCGTTAGGGCCCGCAGTGACCGGCAAGATCAGCATCCATGATTTCCAGTGGCCCGAGACCTATGGTCTGGGCTTGGCCTACCAGGTCAATGAGAAGTGGCTGGTGGCGGCCGACTACAAGCGCATCGACTGGTCCGGCGTCATGCAGGACTTCAAGATGACGTTCAGCACGGGTTCGGACTACGCCGACTTCAGAATCAGCCAGAACTGGGAAAATCAGAATGTCCTCATGATCGGTGCCTCCTACCGGATGAACGATGCGCTGACGCTGCGCTTCGGCGGCAACTTCGCCAATAACCCGGTGCCGGACAACCGCGTCAATCCGCTGTTTCCTGCGATCATCGAGGATCAATACACGCTTGGCTTGGGCTATCTGTTAAACCGTCAGAGCGGCATCGATTTCTCGCTGGTCTATGCGCCGAAGGTGACCGTCACCGGAACTCAAACGGTCAATGTGCCCTACAGCGGCGCTCCCGACAACGCGACAACGATCACCCATTCGCAACTGAACTGGCAGTTGCAGTACGGTTACCATTTCTGATTTGTCGGAACGCGTCTTGAGCGGCCGGGCAGACGGCCTCCGGGTTGCGACAATTCCGGGCAATCAGCCGGTCGAGCTCAGACCGACACCGGCCACTCATTTTCCGGGCATCGATTCCCGCAGACCAAAGGCGGCCTGTCAGCGACATCGTTGAGATATCAGCTCTTCGGCCGCAACAGAAATACGCGCAGAACCCTTGGCTGTTTGCAGCAGCCGGCCGTGCCGATACGAATGCATGGCCTGTAGCTTGCTTTGCTCCTCTCATGAGCTCCGCCATGCTGAAGGTTCTCGTCGTCGACGAATTGCGCAACCGCGCCGGAGACATCTGCGCCGGACTGGCATTGGCCGGCCATCAGGTCGTCGCGGTGCTGGCCGGCACCGACGATCTGGCCGCGGCCGTGGCGCGCATCCGTCCCGACGTCATCCTGATCGACACCGAGGCACCCTCGCGCGACACGCTGGAACACCTGGCGGCGATGGAGCGCGACATGCCGCGGCCGGTGATCATCTTCGCCCAGGAGTCCGACGACGACACCATCCGCAGGGCGATCGGGGCCGGCGTCGCAGCCTACGTCGTCGATGGTCTGGCGCCGGGCCGCTTCAAGCCGGTGATCGACGTCGCCGTCGCCCGTTTCGAAGCGCACCAGATCCTCAAGCAGGAATTGATCGAGGCGACCCGGAAGCTCTCCGACCGCAAGCTGATCGAGCGCGCCAAGGGCATCCTGATGAAGCGCCGCGGCCTCGACGAGGAGGCCGCCTACGCCGCCCTGCGCCGCCTGGCGATGGATCGCAGCCAGCCGCTGGCGGCGGCGGCGAAGGACGTGGTCGACATGGCCGAACTGCTGCTCTGAGCGGCCGGCAATAATCCCTTCGTGGTGCATCGCGCCGCATATTGCACCCCGACAGTGCGCCGGGAACCGATTTTCCGGCATCTCCGGTCGGCTCGCCTTCTCCTGTAAAGCCATCAACCATGCGGGTTCCGACCGGTGCCGCGACAACTGGCATCTTCGTTGCTCAGGAGTGGCGCATGGTCGGGGCAATGGCGTCCCGGCGCGGACAAAGGCGTCCGTTTCCAGTTTTGCTGGAAACGCGACGCCTTTTTTGTTTTCAGCCAACGGAGATGACCATGGACAGAGACGATTTCACCGCGGAAGCCGCCGCCACCGATCACCACCGCCGTGATTTTCTGCGCCGCTCGATGCGCCTGGGCGGCGCCGCGCTCGCCGGCGTTTCCGGACTGGCGCAGAGCGGCGGCGCCTGGGCAGCGGGCTCCGACGCGCCGGAGAAGAAGGAGGTTCGCATCGGCTTCATCCCGCTGACCGACTGCGCCTCGGTGGTCATGGCGGCGGTGAACAAGTTCGACGCGAAGTACGGCATCAGGATCATCCCGTCCAAGGAGGCCTCATGGGCCTCGGTGCGCGACAAGCTGGTCAATGGCGAACTCGACGCCGCCCACGTGCTCTACGGCCTGGTCTACGGCGTGCAGTTGGGCATCGGCGGGCCGAAGAAGGACATGGCGGTGCTGATGACCATCAACAACAACGGCCAGGCCATCAGCCTCTCCGACCAGTTGCATGACCGAGGCGTCAGCGACGGGACCAGCCTGGCCAGGCTGGTCGCGAAAAAGGAGCGCGAATACACCTTCGCCCAGACCTTCCCCACCGGCACCCACGCCATGTGGCTCTACTACTGGCTGGCGGCCAACGGCATCGACCCGTTGAAGGACGTCAGGTCGATCGTCGTGCCGCCGCCGCAGATGGTGGCCAACATGCGCGTCGGCAACATGGACGGCTTCTGCGTCGGCGAGCCCTGGAACCAGCGGGCCATCGTGGACAAGATAGGCTTCACCGCGGTGACCACCCAGGAGATCTGGACCGACCATCCGGAGAAGGTCCTCGGCACCACCGCCGACTGGGTGGCGAAGCATCCGAACACGGCGCGCGCCATGACCGCGGCGGTGCTCGATGCCGGCCGCTGGATCGACGCCTCGCTCGCCAACAAGCGGAAGACCGCCGAGACCATCGCGCAAAAGTCCTACGTCAACACCGACGCCGGGGTGATCGTCGGGCGCATGCTCGGCCGCTACGAGAACGGCCTGGGCAAGACCTGGGACGACAAGAACCACATGAAGTTCTTCAACGGCGGCGCGGTGAATTTCCCCTACCTCTCCGACGGCATGTGGTTCCTGACCCAGCACAGGCGCTGGGGCCTGCTCAAGACCGATCCGGATTATCTGGCCGTGGCCAAGCAGGTGAACCGCATCGACATCTACCGGCAGGCGGCGGCCGCCGCCGGCGTCGCCCTGCCCAGGAGCGAGATGCGTACCAGCCGGCTGATCGACGGCATCGTCTGGGACGGCAAGAACCCGAAACAATACGCCGCCGGTTTCAAGATCAAAGCCTGAACGGATGAAGGAGATCGCCATGCACGCAGTCACCATCGACGGGTTCGCTGCGGCGACGGAGCCCGCTTCCATCCCGGCAGCGGCGACGCCTGGGGCGGCGAAAACACCGCCTGCCGCCATCCGTGCCGCGCCGCGCGGCCAGGCGGCGCGGCGCGCGCTCGGCCCCGTCCTGCCGGCCCTGATCGGGTTCGCCCTGTTCGTCGCCATCTGGCACCTGGCGACGCAAAACGGCAGCGGCCTGCCCGGACCGGCGGCGACCTGGAAGGAGGCGCTCAGGGTGTTCGCCGATCCCTTCTACCGCAACGGTCCCAACGACCAGGGCATCGGCTGGAACGTGCTGGCGTCGCTCCATCGCGTCGCGATCGGCTTCGGCATCGCCGCGGCGGTGGGCATCCCGGCCGGCTTCCTGATCGGCCGCTTCGACTTCCTCGCCGGCATGGCCAATCCCCTGATCGGCCTGCTGCGCCCGGTGTCGCCGCTGGCCTGGCTGCCGATCGGCCTCCTGGTGTTCAAGCGGGCCGACCCGGCGGCGACCTGGACCATCTTCATCTGTTCGATCTGGCCGATGATTCTCAACACCGCCCAAGGCGTGAAACGGGTGCCGCAGGACTATCTGAACGTGGCACGGGTGCTCAATCTCTCGGAATGGAAGATCTTCACCAAGATCCTCTTCCCGGCGGTGCTGCCCTATCTGCTCACCGGCGTTCGCCTGTCGATCGGCACCGCGTGGCTGGTCATCGTCGCCGCGGAAATGCTCACCGGCGGCGTCGGCATCGGCTTCTGGATCTGGGACGAGTGGAACAACCTCAAGGTCGAGCACATCATCATCGCCATTTTCGTCATCGGCATCGTCGGCCTGACGCTGGAGCAGGTGCTGGTCCTGGCGGCCCGCCGCTTCACCCACGACGAGTAGGAGAACGCCATGAAGCGCATCGTGCAAATCGAGAACGTCGGGATGGCCTTCGACACCAAGAAAGGCCGCTATACGGCACTCGCCGGCATCAATCTCGGCATCGACGAAGGCGAGTTCGTCACCCTGATCGGGCACTCGGGATGCGGCAAGTCGACGCTGCTCAATCTGATCGCCGGGCTGACGCTGCCCACCGCCGGCGTCCTGCTCTGCGATGGCCGGGAAATCGGCGGACCGGGGCCTGAGCGCGCGGTGGTGTTCCAGAATCATTCGCTGCTGCCCTGGCTCACCTGCTTCGACAACGTCTATCTCGGCGTCGAGCAGGTATTCGCTCGCAAGGAAGGCAGGCCTAAGCTCAAGAGGCGCACCGAGGCGGCGCTGGCGCTGGTCGGGCTGCAAGAAGCCGAGGCCAAGTTTCCCAAGGAGATCTCCGGCGGCATGAAGCAGCGCGTCGGCATCGCCCGGGCGCTGGCCATGGAGCCGAAGATCCTGCTCCTGGACGAACCCTTCGGCGCGCTCGACGCCCTGACCCGCGCCAAGCTGCAGGACGAGCTGATGCGCATCGTCGCCGAGACCGGCGCCACCACGGTAATGGTCACGCACGACGTCGACGAGGCGGTATTGCTCTCCGATCGCGTGGTGATGCTGAGCAACGGCCCGGCCGCGACCGTCGGCGAGATCCTCGAAGTGAAGCTCGCGCGGCCGCGCGAGCGCTTGGCCCTGGCGCAGGACCCGGTCCATGCCGAGTGCCGCGCGGCGATCCTCGAGTTCCTCTACCACAAGCAATTGAAGCACGCCGCGTAAGGGGCTGGGCATGAAAAAGCAGAAACTGGTGGTCGTCGGCAACGGCATGGCGGGAATGCGCACCGTCGAGGAGCTGCTGAAGCTCGCCCCCGACCTCTACGACATCGCCGTGTTCGGTGCCGAGCCGCACGGCAACTACAACCGCATCCTGCTCTCGCCGGTGCTGGCCGGCGAGATGACGCTCTCCGACATCGTCCTCAACGATCTCGATTGGTACCGCGATCACGGCATCACCCTCCACGCCGGCAAGAAGGTGAGCAGGATCGATCGCATCCGGCGCAGGGTCGTCGCCGAGGGCGGCAGCGAAGAGGACTACGACCGCCTGCTGCTGGCCACCGGCTCGACGCCCTTCATCCCGCCCATCCCGGGCTCCGACCTGCCCGGCGTGCTCGCCTACCGCGACATCGCCGACACCGAAGCGATGATCAGTGCGGCCGGGCAGCACCGCCACGCGGTGGTCATCGGCGCCGGCCTGCTCGGCCTGGAGGCGGCCAATGGCCTGAAGCTGCGCGGCATGGAGGTGAGCGTGGTGCATCTGGCCGACTGGATCATGGAGCGCCAGCTCGACCAGACCGCCGCCGACCTGCTGCAGGCGTCTCTGGAAGCGCGCAGCCTGCGTTTCCTGCTGTCTGCGCAGACCGCGGCGCTCATCGCGAGGAATGGCCGGGTCGGCGCGGTGCGACTGAAAGACGGCAGCGAGATCGCCGCCGACCTGGTCGTGGTCGCCGCCGGCATCCGCCCGAACACCGGGCTCGCCGAAGCGGCCGGGCTTTACTGCCACAGAGGAATAGTCGTCTCCGACACCCTGCAGACCTACGACCCGCGCATCTATGCGGTCGGCGAATGCGTCAATCACCGCGGCACGATCTACGGCCTGGTGGCGCCGCTGTTCGAGCAGGCCAAGGTCTGCGCCAACCACCTCGCCAACTTCGGCATCGGCCGCTACATCGGCTCGGCGATGTCCACCAAGCTCAAGGTCACCGGCGTCGACGTCTTCTCCGCCGGCGACTTCATGGGCGGCGAGGCGTCCGAGGAGATCGTCTTGCACGACCGCGCCGGCGGCGTGTACAAAAAGCTCGTGGTGTCCGCCGGGAAGCTGGTCGGCGCCGTGCTGGTCGGCGACACCGCCGACGCCGCCTGGTATTTCCGCCTGATCAAGGACGCCTCTGCGGTCGGCGAACTGCGCGACCGCCTGATGTTCGGCGAGAGCTCGCTCGGCGACGCCGGCCACGCCGGCGGCAGCAACGCCGCGGCGATGCCCGACGGCGCCGAGGTCTGCGGCTGCAACGGCGTCTGCAAGGGCGCCATCGTCAAGGCCATCCGCGAGCAGGGGCTATTCACCGTCGATGAGGTGAGAAAACACACCAAGGCCTCTTCGTCCTGCGGCTCGTGCACCGGCCTGGTCGAGCAGATCCTCGCCTCCACCGTCGGCGGCGCCTACAAGCCGGCTTCCCGCGCCGACAAGCCGGTCTGCGGCTGCACCGACTACACCCACGGCATGGTGCGCCAGGCGATCCGGGAGCAGAAGCTGCTGTCGATCGCCGAGACCATGCGCTTCCTCGAATGGAACACGGCCAACGGCTGCGCCACCTGCCGGCCGGCGCTCAACTACTACCTGATCTCGACCTGGCCGCACGAGGCCGTCGATGATCCGCAGTCGCGCTTCATCAACGAGCGCGCCCACGCCAACATCCAGAAGGACGGCAGCTTCTCGGTGGTGCCGCGGATGTGGGGCGGGCTGACCACGCCCGACGAGCTGCGCCGCATCGCCGACGTCGCCGAGAAGTACCAGGTGCCGACGCTGAAGCTCACCGGCGGCCAGCGCATCGACCTGCTCGGCATCAGGAAGGAGGACCTGCCCGGCGTCTGGAAGGATCTGGGCATGCCCTCGGGCCACGCCTACGGCAAGAGCATCCGCACCGTGAAGACCTGCGTCGGCACCGAGCACTGCCGCTTCGGCACGCAGCAGTCGATGGCCATGGGCGTGGCCCTGGAGAAGATGCTGTTCGGCATGTGGTCGCCGCACAAGGTCAAGCTGGCGGTCTCGGGCTGCCCGCGCAACTGCGCCGAGGCCGGCATCAAGGATATCGGCGTGATCGGCGTCGAGTCCGGCTGGGAGATCTACGTCGCCGGCAACGGCGGCATCAAGACCGAGGTGGCGCTGTTCCTGTGCAAGGTCGGCACAAACGAGGAAGTGAAGGAAATCAGCGGCGCCTTCCTGCAGCTCTACCGCGAGGAGGCATTCTATCTCGACCGCACCGTGCATTACGTCCAGCGCGTCGGGCTCGACTACGTGAAGCGGCGCGTCGTCGAGGACACGGCCGGCCGCCGTGCCCTGTTCGAGCGCCTGCTCTACGCCCTGCGGGACGCGCCCGACCCCTGGGCCGAGCGCGTGAGCGGAGCGGCCAAGCGTGAATTCGAGGCATTGACGGCGTAGGTCGGGCTTCAGCCCGACGACCGGAGGAAGTAGGGCATGTCGGCCTGTCACCATAAAGGTGATCCAGAGAAAGGCCGACCTACGATTGCACCGTTGATCGAGAAATTGAATGAAGGAAAGAGCCATGAGTATGTGGAAACTAATCTGCGCGCTGGAAGACATTCCGCGCCTGGGCAGCCGCGTGGTCAAGAGCGGCGGCGGCGACATCGCGCTGTTCCGCACCGGCGATGACCGCGTCTTCGCCCTCGACGACCGGTGCCCGCACAAGGGCGGGCCGCTGTCCCAGGGCATGGTCGCCGGCGAGCGCGTCAGCTGCCCGCTGCACGGCTGGCTGATCGAGATGGACAGCGGCCGGGCCGTCGCCCCCGACCAGGGCTGCGTCAGGCGCCACGAGGCGCGGATCGAGGCGGGGCGCGTGCTGCTGCGCCTTGGCTGACGGCGATGGCCGAGGTCAAATCCGTCTGCTGCTATTGCGGCGTCGGCTGCGGCGTCGTGATCGAGCACGACGGCGCGCGCATCACCGGTGTCGCCGGCGATCCCGATCACCCGGCCAATTTCGGCCGGCTGTGCAGCAAGGGTTCGACCCTGCATCTGACCACCCTGCAAACCACCCGGGCGCTCTATCCCGAGCTGCGCACGGAGCGCGCCGCGCCGCGCGCCCGCGTCGGCTGGAACGAGGCGCTGGACCACGCCGCACTTCGCTTCGCAGCCATCATCCGCGAGCACGGGCCGGATGCGGTGGCCTTCTACGTCTCCGGCCAGTTGCTGAGCGAGGACTACTACGTCTTCAACAAACTCGCCCGCGCCCTGGTCGGCACCAACAACATCGACTCCAATTCGCGCCTGTGCATGTCCTCGGCCGTCTCGGCCTACAAGCGCACGCTCGGCGCCGATGCGCCGCCGGCCTGCTACGAG
This sequence comes from Rhodocyclaceae bacterium, assembly GCA_035530135.1. Classification (GTDB taxonomy): domain Bacteria; phylum Pseudomonadota; class Gammaproteobacteria; order Burkholderiales; family Rhodocyclaceae; genus CAIYYX01. Next base: position 35,377 of record DATKVJ010000036.1, read on the forward strand.
GACCTCGAACGCGCCGACTGCATCCTGATCGCCGGCGCCAACGCCGCCTACGCCCATCCGATCGCCTTTCGCCGCATTCAGGACGCCAGGGCCGCCAGGACCGATGTAAAGCTGATCGTGATCGACCCGCGCGCCACCGACACCGCCGCCGCCGCCGACCTGCACCTGCAGATCGAACCGGGCACCGACGCCATCCTGTTCGGCGCCATGCTGCACGTGCTGATCTGGGATGGCCTGATCGACGGCCGCTTCATCGCTGCGCACACCACCGGCTTCGATGCCGCGCGCGCAGCGGTGCGCGAACTGACGCCGGCTGCCGCGGCAGGGGTCTGCGGCGTGAAAGCGGAGGACATCGTCACCGCGGCGCGCTGCTTCGGCCAGGCCGGCGCCGCCCTTTCCCTGTGGTGCCAGGGCCTGAACCAGTCGCATCACGGTTCGGACAACGGCGCGGCATTGATCCACCTGCATCTGTCCACCGGCCAGATCGGCAGGCCGGGCGCCGGCCCCTTCTCGCTCACCGGCCAGCCCAACGCCATGGGCGGGCGCGAGGTCGGCGCCATGGCCAATCTGCTCGGCGGCCATCGCGATCCGCACGATCCCGACGATCGCGCGGAAATGGCCGCTCTGTGGGACATCCCCGCCCTGCCCGAAGCACCGGGCAAGACCGCCGTCGAGATGTTCGAGGCCTTGCGCCGCGGCGAGATCAGGGCGGTCTGGATCGCCTGCACCAACCCGGCGCAATCCCTGCCCGACCAGGCACGGGTACGCGAGGCGCTGGCTGCCGCCGAGTTCGTCGTGCTCCAGGAAGCCTACGCCGACACCGAGACCGCGGCCTACGCCGACCTCCTGCTGCCCGCCGCCACCTGGGGCGAGAAGGAGGGCACGATGAGCAATTCCGAACGACGCATCTCGCGCGTCCGCGCCGCCCTGACCCCGCCCGGGCAGGCGCGCGCCGACTGGGTCATCGCCCGCGATTTCGCGTTGCGCTTAGGTGATCGCCTCGGCAGGAACGATGCCGGGCAACTGTTCGACTTCGCGACGAGCGAAGACGTGTTTCGCGAACACGTCGCCACGACGATCGGTCGCGACCTCGACGTCGGCGGCTTGAGCTACGACCTGCTGGACGCGAGAGGACCGCAACAGTGGCCCCTGCCCACGGGCAGCGTCAGCGGCCGGAAGCGGCTCTACGAAGATCATCGCTTCGCCACCGGCGACGGCCGCGCCCGCTTCGTGGACATCAGCCTCGCTACGACCGCCGAGGCCGGCGACGCGCGCTACCCGCTCGCCCTCAACAGCGGCCGGGTGCGCGACCAGTGGCACGGCATGAGCCGCACCGGCAAGCTGGCGCAGCTGATGAACCACGCCGAACTGCCGGCCGCGGCCTTCCATCCGGCGGATCTCGAGCGGCGCGGCCTGAAGGCCGGCGAACTGGTGAGGATCTCCAGCCGGCGCGGCGCCATCGTCCTGCCCGCCGCCGCCGACGCCGGCTTGAAACCCGGCCACGTCTTCGTGCCTATGCATTGGGGCAGCCGTAGGCTCTCCCATGCCGGCGTCAACGAGCTGATCGCGGCGGTGATCGATCCGCATTCGCAGCAGCCGGAACTGAAGCACGCCGCTGTCGCCCTCAGTCGCGCCGAGCTGCCCTGGCGCGGGCTGCTGCTGCGCCGGGCGGTCGGCAGTGGGGCCGGCGAACAGGCGCTGGTCTGGGATGCGGCGCTGGCGCCCCACCTGGCACGGTTGGACTACGCCAGCCTGAGCCTGGCCGGCCGCGGTTCGCCGGTGCTGACGCTGCATCTGGCGGCCGCGGCCCCGCCCGCAATCGAGCTGCTCGCGGCCATCGCCGGCGCCGCCGGCCTCGACGCCGCGCCGCTGCGCTACGACGACGACAGACGCGGCGTCCACAAGCGCGCCCTGATCGAAGGCGAGGTTCTCGCCGGGATCGCCCTGTTCGGCGAGACCGCCGCCGGGGACTGGCTGCGCGCCGCGATGCTCGCCGGCCAGGCGGCGGCGCCGCTGCGGCGCTGGCTGTTCGCTCCGGTGGCGACGGTGCCGCTCGCCCTAGCTGCGCGCGGACGCGTCGTGTGCAATTGCCACGACGTCGCCCTCACCGCGATCGACGCCGCGATCGCCGCCGGCGCGAGCGAGGTGGGAGATCTCCAGCGCATCCTGAAGTGTGGCACCGGATGTGGTGCCTGCCTGCCCGAGTTACAGCGGCTGCTGCTTGCGGACTCGACATCACCGATGCCTTCAGCGCTCGCCAGCCCAATTTATTAGGCAGTGATCGGCTCGGACCACCGGCGGCGGTTGCAGTACGGTTACCATTTCTGATTATTCACTGAAGCTTTCGCGTGCAGTCCGATTGGCGCCGCTGCATCAATGTCGATGGAACTGGCCGGGTTTTCCATGCACGCTGGAGGAGTTCCGCCCTGAACTCTGATTACCTCCAAGGCCTCGCTCGCTTTCTCATGCCCCTGCTTAGCAGCGATGCTGAACAGCGCGGCAGCTTTTTTCTCACTTTTCTGCATGCCCCAGCCGGCCAGAATCATTTTGCCGAGATGATATTGGGCTTCCAGACTGCCAAGCCGTGCCGCAACACAATATAGGCGTGCTGCATATTGCCTATTGCGGGCCGTCGGCTCGGAACGTTCCAACAGGGCGGCACGCTTGAGAACCAGACGTACCAGCGGGGCTTCGACGGACAGAGGTTCATCAATCAGTCCCTTGGTCACGGAGGTCGCGTAGGCAGACTGTCCCATCGAAACGAACAGGCCAAGGCCAAGTCCGAAACATTTCGCGAGGGCATGGGCTTTGATTGACTTCATGATGGGCTGGGTCAAGCCTATCCTCGGCGGGCAGGGGGCTGTTTTCAACAGCATCTTGCGGACATGAGACGGCATGGGCCCAACCATACTTCGCGCAGAATGGCCGGGGAAGTGTATTGAAGTACTAGTACAAAGGTACTACGCTTGGGTCGCCGGAGGCAGTGAGGCGGGTGAGGAGGACGGCGAGGTCGGTGGCGAAGAGCGGCAGGTCTTTGTAATCTCAAGCGGCGTTGCGCACCTGGGCGTGTCGTGGGCAGGACACCAGGTGGTCGTTCACCATGCCCGCCGCCTGCATGAAGGCGTAGCAAATCGTCGAACCGACGAACTTGAACCCCGCCTGTTTCAGGGCCTTGCTCAGCGCATCGGATTGCGCCGTGCGGGCGGGAACTTCGGCCGGGGACCGCCAGGTGTTCTGGATCGGCACGCCATCGACGCAGCGCCACAGGAAGTCGCCGAAGCTTTGGCCGCCGGCCTCGATGGCCAGGTAGGCCTGGGCATTGCGCACGGCGGCAGCCACCTTGGCGCGATTGCGGATGATGCCCGGATCGGCCAACAGCTCGGCCGCCTTCGCCTCGTCGTAGCGTGCGATCCGCTCCGGATCGAAGCCGTCAAATACGCTCCGGTAATGTTCCCGTTTCTTCAGGACCGTGGCCCAGGACAAACCCGCCTGCGCCCCTTCCAACAGCAGCAGCTCGAACAGCGCCCGGTCATCGCGAAGCGGCACGCCCCATTCCGAATCATGATAGTCACGGTAGAGTTCGAAACCGGTGCACCAAGGGCAGCGTTCCATCGCCATCATCTCCATGAAAAGCGCACAGTCTAGCTAACTGAAGTTTAGACACACGCCGCTACGCGCTTGCCGGAAAATATCCGGCGGCGAGTGATGACAAACACAAGAATGAGATGATTTGACGCTGACCGCCACGATGCCACGCGCCTCAACACTGCAAACGCTGATCCTGACCGGGAAAGGCATCACGAAATTCCCCGGCTTTGGGTGGCAGGCGTCGCGTACGCGAATTCCGATAAATTGAAAGCGCAGCCACTGACTGAAGAGGCCTGCCGTGATCATGGCACCCTTGCGCCAGGGTGCGCTATCCATCAGCGGAAAGGAAGCCCACACCGAAACATGCGCTCGCTCGATCAGCTTGTTGTAGTAGGTGCTCCAGTGCGCCTCGCGGCAAATGGCCCCGATGGCTCGCGTGACCCAGCCTTCCGGGTTGAGCATGCAGCCAACCAGGAGTTCGACGAAGGTGCGGCGACCCCGCAAATCGAACGTCATGTCGAGTGTTTTTTGCATTTTGTGAAAATGTTTATCGCACCGCCAGAATGCCTTCGGCATTGGTTGGCGGCTGCGAGTGTCTAAACTTCAGGTACCAAAACATAAGAGGTGAGAAACAAAGCATAGGCTGTAAATGCTATTTACAAAGTACGCTCTGTAAGAGTAATATACAAACACAGAGCTGTAAATGCCATTTACGGTCTTGTATTGCCAAGGCATTCATGACGGAGGCGAAAGTGAATTACCCCATCAAGACCCTCAGCCAGCTTCCCCTGATGCTGAAGGGGTTTCGCAAGCTGCGGAGACTCACCCAGGCAGCTATGGCAGAAAGGCTGGGAATCACTCAGCAAAGTTATGCCTACTTCGAGGCCAATCCAGCGACGGCTACGCTTGAGAGGCTTTTCATGGTGCTCCGCATGCTGGATGTTGAGATCTCTCTGGATCAGGCTGCTGCCGCAACAAGCACCGGCCGCATTCCTCCCCCCAAGGCTATCGCAAAGCGCAACCCGGTTGTCGAAACTGCAGGCAAGAGGATAGCCAAGACAGCCCGCGCAGTAAGCATCAAGAAAGCGTCGGCAGTCAGGAAACCGGGTCGCATTATCGCCGCCACGCAGAAGAAGGAAAGTTGGTGATCATGGGGCGCCGCTCAAAAACACAAAGACTGAACATCTGGATGAACGGCATCCCCGTCGGGTACTGGGAAACCGCTCGACAGGGGGAACGGCTTGGCTACTTCGATGAATGGCTCGCGGATGAGCAGGCCCGTCCCTTATCGCTCTCGCTGCCGTTCCTGCCGGGCAACGCGCCCTATCAAGGACAGATCGTTACCGACTATTTCGACAATCTTCTGCCCGACAACGACGCCATTCGCCGTCGCCTGGCTCAGCGTCACCGAGCAGGGGGCACCGATGCGTTTCATCTGCTGACGAAGCTAGGCCGGGACTGCGTCGGTGCAATACAACTTCTCCCCGAAGACGAGACGCCATCAGACGTGTTTGAAATCAGCGGCGTGACATTGAACACGGCCGGGATTGCACAGCGACTGCGCAACACCACATCCGTTCAAGCCTTGGGGCAGCATGATCACGACGAGGACCGGAGGCTTTCCATCGCGGGAGCCCAAGAAAAAACGGCCTTTTTGCGTCATGAGGGCCGATGGCTTCTGCCCCATGGGAGCACCCCGACAACGCATATTTTCAAACTGCCGCTGGGCTTGGTTGGCCATAGGCAAGCCGATATGCGCACGTCGATTGAAAACGAATGGCTGTGCTCGAAGATCGTCAATGCTTATGGAATTCCCGTCGCAGGGTGCGAAATAAAACGCTTCGAGGACCAGAAAGCCCTCGTCGTCGAACGATTCGACCGGACGCCAGCCAAGGATGGAAGTTGGATCATCCGTCTGCCCCAGGAAGATATGTGTCAGGCCACGGGGTCGTCACCGCTACGAAAATATCAGTCAGACGGCGGACCCGGTATCGCCCAGATCATGGGGCTTCTTCTCGGCTCGGACTATGCTGACCGGGATCGGAGGAACTTCTTCAAGACCCAGATAATTTTCTGGGTACTTGCAGCCACCGATGGCCATGGCAAGAACTTCAGCATCGCCCATATGCCCGGCGGCCGCTACCGCGCCACGCCTATCTATGACGTGCTCTCCGCCCATTCCGTCATCGGACGGGGAGTGAATAAAATTTCGCCGCAGAAGGCCAAACTTGCAATGGCGGTGCGGGGCAGTACCAATCACTACCTGATCGCGAATATCCAGCGGCGGCACTGGATTGCCCAGGCGAAACAAGTCGGGCTTGGTGCCGAGGCGGCAGAGCAGTTGATCGAGGAAGTCATTGAGTCCACCGAGGCCGTGATCGGAGAAGCGAGCCAGTTGCTGCCGGAAGGCTTTCCCGCGGACTTGGCAGAGGCGATTTTTAGCGGGATGAAGAAACATTGCGCCAAGTTGGCGGCCATGCACTGAGCATTCTTAATCGGATGTCAATCCTTTGATAATTGCAGTCATTGCCGGCGAATGCCGCCCTGATGGGGCGCTTCCTGCGGTCTACCTAGTCTCAAGCTCGGTCAGCCGTCGGTCGCTTCTGTTGTTCAAGGGCAGGTAACCGAGTGGAGCAGTCGTACGGAGTGGGAGCTGAATGAGAACTGCTCGGCCTAAGCCGTCGGTGGTTTGGTCTAGCTACGGCGGCAAATCACTAGCTACCGGCCGTTCGCCGGAAGGCAGCACGGAGCGGCGTCTTTCCCGGTCGGTGGAGGGCCAACCAAAAATGGTCATTGGGACCAGAGCTCGAGTCTGGTTCAGCGCAAGCCACAGTTGTCCGATGAAATTACTTCCAGATCAGAGGGAATAAGCTAAAGTTCGCAAACCATGTCCGATCTGATCGAAGATTTCCGCCAAAATATCCGAAAGCTAAAGCCGGATGGTGACGACGGTTTTGAGGGCCTGATAGCCGCCGTCTTGGGCGATCTGACCGAACGCAGTTTTGCGGTGGCAAGCGCCGGCTTACAGCACGGCAAGGACGGCCAGTCCGCACTGGATGGCGGTGTCATCGTCTTCGAGGCCAAGCGCTATGACGATGTTGTGCCGAAGGACAAGATCTATACGAAGATCTTTGAGATCGCGGCGGACAAGACCAGCACCACCGAACTCTACATCCTGGCGGCAACCAGCCCTATTTCAGCGCAGCGCATAAGCACCATGAACGAGGGCGCACGTCGATTTTCCATGGCGCTGTTGGTACTGGCGTGGCCGGAAACGGGTTTGCCTGAACTCGCCGCCCTATTAGCAATGACCCCGGACGTGTCCGCAAAATTCATCGCCAAGCATACGTCGATCATTGAAGCCGAACTTACCCGTCAATTGACGGCAGTGCGGGCGCACCCACAATTTCAGGCGCGGTCGGACGAGCTTTCGGCGACCTTGCGACAGCCTAGCATCGCACCGGCTTTTGCGCTCAAGGACAATGTCACCTGGCTGTCGGTGGCCTTCTCCGACAAAAAGCTCGCCCGTAGCGTCTTCGGCCAGGCCCTCAGCCCTGCGGATATGTCGATTTCGGGTACGATCGACCGAACAGATCTCAGGACTGAAGTCGCAAATAAGGTCTTTGCCAAACCTGACGGCGCAGTCACTGCCATTCTTGGTGCCGACGGCAATGGCAAGTCTTGGATTTTCGCGCAGGCATGGAGTCTTCAACCCAATCGGCCTCTGACTGTCGTTATTGTCCCCGACGATATCAACGCCTTACCTTCGCTCGAGTATTGTCAGGATATCCTGTTGTCGAAGCTTCTCACCCAGACGGGTGAAATTCCTAAGGCCGAGGCCAGAGAGCGCTGGCTGAGACACTTCGAGCGCTGGAAGACCAATACCGACACGACCGTACCGCGGCTGGTTGTTTTCATGGACGGCGTCAATCAGCGCGAAAGCGTCAACTGGCTGCGTTTCATAGACGCCATGAGTGCGGTGGTCGCCCAGCTTGGCGGCAGGCTCGTCTTTAGCTGTCGCCAGTTCTTCTATCGCGACTACCTCGAAAACAAGCTGGTCAGCCGAGTCGTCGCAATTGACGTTCCCGAATGGACGGATGCGGAACTAGATGGACTGCTGAGAGAACGGGGGACTTCAATTGGCTCCCTTGATCCCGGTATTGTTCGTAGTTTGCGCAACCCACGCATTTTCGGTATTGCAGCCGCTCTCTTCAAAGCCGAAGAGATCAAGGAGTTCGGCGAGCTCAGCGTTAGTCGGCTGCTTTTCGAGCATATCCGCAGCGGCAATGTTACTGGGGGCACTACCGTCTCGTCCAGGCAGTTTTCAGCTGACATCTGCACTCATGCGGAAAGCATTGTCCAGCGCCTCAAGAAGCAACAAAACGACGGTCTCATCGAATTCGAGATGCCTGCATTCGTGACGGCCAGTCGCTCCAATCAGACCATTTGCGAGCAGTTCATCATTACATCGGCTGGGCGATTCTTCGAAGTGCTGGATGAAGATCCCAACAAATACGTGCTTAAGGACGAGGGATTGCCGCTTGCGCTGGGGCTGGCGCTGGTCAGGACAGCACGGGAGGCGCTGCGGAAGCAAAGGAGCGTCGACGAAGCACTTTCCAATATTCTCGATCCGATCGCCGCGCTGGACAGGACGGGCAACATCCTGCTGGGTGCCATTCTTTCGGCCGTGCTCGAAGGAGCGTCCAAGGAAATTGTGGCGCCGCTAGTACGCTCTTTTGTCATGCTGCAAAATCTCGATGCCGTGCGCTATCCGGAATTCCGCAGCCTGTTCGGCCGCAATCCTGCGGCGTTTCTTGCAGCACTGGAGGAATCCGCGCTGACTCGCGATATCGCCTCGAATCTTTCCTGGCTGACTGACGCCGCGAACGATTTGCGGGGGAACGAAGCCTTCGAAGCTGCCTTGGCGGCTGCCATCCACCGTTGGCTCAATATGTATTCGCTGGCCCCGGAGCGCATGGTACTGGTTCCCAATAATCTGGAGCATGGTCCGGAGCGCGAGAAAAAGCGGGCGGAGCGCGAGCAGCAGCTTTCCGAAACCATGGCTTCATTGTCGCAGACGGAACGAGGTCTCCTTGCAGGCATGGTCCGGAGGGATCGCGGCGACTACAGTCAACTCAGCCTCCTGGCCTTCCAAGCCTTGGCTGGCCGACCTCTCGCGTCGTTTGCCGAGAGCCTGAGGAATTGGTGTTTCGCGGCATCGCTAAACGGCGGCTATTACGATCACCATGAGGATTTTGACGATCTCCTACACTTCAACCTGGCCGACTGGGTGGCCACCAAGGACGCACTGAGGGAAGCAGCGAACCTACTACGCCAGAGCGGCGTGTCGAGCACCGCGCGGTGGGCGCTGGTCTATGTCCTACGTGCCACCGGCGACAGCAGCGACGCCCAGGAAGCTGACCAGATTGCCGAAGACTTGACGAAAGATCGCGAGCACAGAAAGGGCTGGCGGCGGATTGAGGACTATTGCGCCACTGATCCGTGCGATCCAGCGTCGGAAGTACCGGAGAACATCGACAGGACGGCCAGCAACTATAGGGTGATTAATACCGCCGAACTGCACCGCTTTATGGGGTTCTCGATTAATGACCATTTTTTTTCAGACGCGCAACCTGGGCTCGCCCGATTCCGCCCCGAGGTGGCAGTTGAGCGCTTGCGGGCCTTGGCGGACCAAGCTGTGACGCGGACGCAGCCCGAGTTTCGCCAGGCCGTCTTCACGCTCAAGGACCATACCGTCGGTTTGGAAGATCGCGTCGCGGCACCCTACGTCGAGAAGGCGCGCGAGATTGCCCAGGCGGCACTGGATGCCGGCGAAGATAAGAACAATGAAGCCTGGGTCGCTGCTCAATATGCCCTTAGTGTGGCGTTTCCCCACATGACCGGCGACGCACAATTCGATGCGCTAGTCTGTCATCCGAAGAACCAGACCGTCCTCCTAGACCTTTGCTACCTCTTCCAGCCGGTCGACGCGAACAAGTTAGAACGAGCGCTCGACAAGGCGGTGCAGGAGGGCAATCTCGTTGCGCAATTCCGCATCGTCTGCTTTGCGGAATATTCGCGGACGCCCTTGACCGTGCGCTTTAAGGAGCTGGTGCTCATCCTTCTGGCCTCGCAAGAAGGACACGTCCGCCTGTCAGCGCTGTCCCTCATCCGGGCAACGGCCGAACCGGTCCTTCTCGCAGGACTGGTGAAGTCTGGCTGGAATGCCGCGTCGCTCGACGCCGTGTCACGCAAGGTTGAAATATTTCATGGATCACGGGCGCTGGTTTTGGCCGCGGAACAGGGAATGATCACGCTCGAGGCATGCCTCGACCGGATCGAACTCTCCGCTTATGAGAGCCTGGCCGAACGGCTTGGGCCTGACGCTGCAATGGCGATCGCCGACCGTCTCAATACGGCCATACGCAAAGCCGCCGAATTTCAGATCACGGGAAATTTGCCGGTCATCGAACAGAACTTCGAAGGCCGGCATTTGTCGGTGGTCTTCAATGTATCCGAAAAGTCGACGGAAGAGGAAACTCTTCAAGCGCAGTTCCAGCGTCTCGCCGAAACCGGCGACGCCTGGTACGAGCGCCAAAAGCGGAACCAAGAGGTGGCTGACCGATTCGAGCGCGATCTGACGAAGGCCGGAGCGCAGCTTGTCATTCAGTCTGTCACAGTTGGCCTTATCGCGGAGATCGACAAGGTGGCGCCAGCGCTCGTCAATTCCTGGCATGCGCTCTTCCTGAAACTGGACAACAAGTCGCTTGATAATGTTCACAACATCGCTTCTGTCGTCGCCACGGCCATCTCCAAGAGAGATGCCACTGCGGGCATAACGCTGTTCGAGCAACTGAGGACCAGTTTCCCCCACACGCGTGTCACCTTCGGCCTAGACAAGATCGGCCTTGATGCCGTCACGGCGTGGGACGCCGCGGACAGCGAAGAAATGAAAGCATTACGCTTCGATCGCCTGGACAGAATCGGCAACGACAACGACCTTGCCATGGAAATCTTGGCGGCCGTCAGGGCTAACCGCCTCGACGTCCTTCGCGACTATGTCGTCGACCGGCGACAACGCCCGGAACCAGCGCATCGCGCCCGCGCTGCCATGGTGGCAGGTCTTTCACCGGATGAATCATGGGCCGTCGAGACCATCGACACGCTGAAAGATGAGCACGGGTTTCTGCAGCAGGCGTATCAGGGTGCCAAATATGCAATGGAGCGCCATCAGTGGTCCCGCCACTGGGCTGCCCAGATGCGTACTGCGACCCACCCCGTAGACCTTTGGCGCTACACAGTGCTGCTTTCAAAAATCGTCGATGGACGATTCAAGGCCTCAGAGGCGGAAGGCGGCATACCCGGCCCCCTTATGAAGCGCTTCCGTACGACGCTAAACGACCCTATCCACAATCGGATTCGTCAATGGAAGGGTAAGCGGGAGTCGAAGCTGTTCGGGAGGAAAATTCCGAACAAGACCTTTCTGCAGCGCGATTAGCCGGGGGCATGCGTCGTGACGACTGGCGAAAATGCTGTATCCCCCCTTATGGATGTCGGCTCCTGGTTTCATACCGGTTGCTTTTGCCGTAGCGGGGTAACGTCAGCAATGGCCGAGTTGTGGGAATTGGCCTTCCGGCAGGTTCCGATATACAGCGGTCGTTCGGATGGCTGCTTTCCGGAATCATCGAGCGGCGGTAGATGGCCGAACACGGCCATCAGTGTGCTCCTGGCGCATAAGCCCAAGCTTTTTCGTCGGCGATAGCCATGAGGCGCTTGTCTTTCGTCCATATCGGGATGTCACGGATCACAGCGGCGGCAAGCAGGTGGACATCGATATAGCCGATACCACATCCCATAAGGTGCTGCTGCTCGATGAAGAATAGGGTCTCGTCTTCGGTGGCGGATGACAGTCGCGGGAGGGATTGAAGCAACTCCAGCACTTCCGCCCGGTTGCGCAGGTTGCCGCAAGCGAGTTCGCCGATTACGAAGTCATGGATACAGACGACTTCGTTTTGCAGCAAGCTAGCCAGTGCTGGACTACCGTTGCGCAAGTGGTCGATCCAAATCGATGTATCGACCAGTATCACCGCTTGCCTTCGCGACGGCGAGCGACGCTTTCCAACTGCGGCTCAGTACCGCCCAGCCGAGCCAAGCGACGAGCGCTTTCACGCTGGATAAGAGCGCTCAGGGCTTCCTTGAGCAGGGCACTGCGTTCCTTAACGCCTGAGAGTAGTTGCGCCCGATTGAGAAGGGTTTCATCCAGCGTGACGGTAGTACGCATAGTGAGGCTCCTAAAGAATAGGAACCAATTTTATCATCATTCGATGCCATAAACGATGATCTGATCGAGCCTGCGTACCGCCTTTAGATGCGAATGGAATACCACCATCGACCGCCCGCTCATGGCCGGGAGCCCGCGTACAGCATGATGCCAGAAAGCGGCCGCACGGGTGATGTGCTCGTTCGGCCGCAAGGTGCTGGCTAGATTTCAGTCTGCTCGGAAATCTCCAGCGCATCGTCCACCTCAATGCCGAGGTAGCGGACCGTGCTTTCGGCCTTATGTGGAGCTCAACATAATGCCGAAGAGCGGCTGAAGCCGTCGGCCTCATCGGATGACTATTCGGGTCGATGCGGCCGTTCGATCCGCCGAAACAGGCTCCGCTCACGAATCCGTTCCGCCGGCCTTCGGCGCGATGCGTCGCTGGCGATAGCGGAACAGCAGGCCCGGGCCATCGGGTCGATCGTGCAGGCTGACGCTGCCGCCCAGCCGCTGAGCGGCGTCGCGCGCGATGGCCAGGCCCAGGCCGCTACCCTCGCCGCCGGAGCCCTCGCTGCGATAGAAGGGCGAGAACACGCGCTCGCGCTCCGCCTCGGCGATGCCGAGACCGGAGTCGATCACCTCGATCAGCGCGTCGTCGCCCTCCGAATACAGACGCAGCGTCACCTCGCCGCCCGCCGGGGTGTAGCGCAGGGCGTTGTCCAACGCATTCTTCGCGATCAGTTGCAGGGTCGGGGCGTCGGCGGCGAGGACAATGCCGCCCGCGTCCTCCAGGCCTAGATCGATGCCCCGCGCCTGGGCCAGGGGCAGGGCGTCTTCGATCAGTTCCTGGGCGAGCTGCGAGACTTCCAGTGGAGCCACGATCCCGTTTCCGGCCTGGCTCCTGGCCAGGCTCAGCAGTTGTTCGGTCAGGCGCCGCGCCCGCTCGATGCCGGCCCGGAGGGGCGGCACGCGCTCGCGCAGGGCGGCGGGCGAGCCGGCATTCTCCAGGTTCTGCGCCTGCAGCGACAGGGCGGTGAGCGGGCTGCGCAATTCGTGGGCGGCGTCGGCGATGAAGCGGCGCTGCTCGCTCATCAGCTCATTGATGCGCGCCAGCAGGCGGTTGATGGCGCGCACGAAGGGCGCGATCTCGTCGGGGACGTCGCCGTCGGGCAGCGGTTGCGGCCGCCCCGCCGGCTGCTCATCCAGGTTCTGCGCGAGGCTCTTCACCGGCGCCAGTTCGGTCCTGACGATGCGCACCGCGAGCCAGACCAGGAGCGGCAGCAGCAAGAGCAGCGGCGCCAGGGTGCGCAGCGCGCTGTAGGCCGCCATCTCGTCGCGCACCTGGGTCTCCTGGGCGACGGCGATGCGCGTGCCGGCACGGGTCTGGCGCACGAACACGCGCCAGCGGTCGCCGTCGCCGCCCAGGCTGTGGAAGCCGGGGGGCAGGGCGGCGGGCAGCCAGGCCGGCGAGACCGTGCCGGGGTCGGGCGGCAGGTGCATCACCAGCACGTTCTCTTCCGGGTCGCTGTCGGCGCTGGGGACCGCGCGCCCGGCGTCGGGCAGGCGCTTGGCGTCGGCCAGCACGGCGATCTGCTGCAGCGTGTCGTCCTGGAATTCCTGGGCCTCGACGTAGGCGAAGCCGAACGACACGGCGCCGGCCAGGAGGCCCGCCACGACGATGGTCAGCGCCAGGGTGCGCGACAACTGGCGTTCGAGCGAGCGGCTCACGCGGGTTGCTCCTTGCCGCCGAGTATCCGGTACAAGGCCGGCATCACCACCAGTACCAGCGGCAGTTGCACCGCCAGGCCGGCGATGATCGCCACCGCCAGCGGCTGCTGCATCGCCGAGCCCTGGCCGATGGCCAGCGCCAGCGGCAGCAGGGTGAGGATGGCGGCGAAGGTGGTCATGGCGATCGGTCGCATGCGGTTCTTGCCGGCCTCGATCAGCGCCTGATGGTGCGGCAGCTCACGGATCAGATCGCGGTATTCGGAAAAATAGAATATCGCGACCTCGGTGACGATGCCGACGATCATGGTCATGCCCATCATCGCCGAGATGTTGAGCTCGATGCCGGTCGCCCACAGGCCGATGAACACCGCCGACACCGCCAAGAGCGGAATCGCCAGGATCGCCAGCGCCATGCGGAAGCTCTCGTAGAGGAACAGCAGCAGCAGGAACACCAGTCCGACCGCGGCGGCGAACACCGCCATCAGGCCGCGGAAGGCGATCTGCTGCTGCTTGTAGAGGCCGCCCAGCTCGAAGTACATGCCCTGGGGCAGGAGATTGGGCGTCGCCATCACCCGCTGGATGTCGGCAATCACCGGTCCCAGCGAACGGCCGGCAATCCGTCCGGTGACCGCCACCATGCGCTTCAGGTTCTCGCGCTTGATCTGCGGCTGGCCGCTGACCGGATCGATGCTCGCCACCCGGGAAAGCGGAAAGACGTGGCCGTCGGGGGCGCGGATCAACAGACCGCCGACGTCCGGCACGATGGCGCGCCGGTCCTTCGCCGTCCATACCCGCACGCCGACCAGCTTGGGGCCTTCCTGCAGCTTCGTGGCGACCACGCCCGAGAGATCGCCATCGACGCTCCGGGTGATGGCCTCGGGGCTCATGCCCTCCAAGGCCGCCTTGACCCGATCGACGTGGATCTCCAGCGCGTCGCCGGCCGGGTTGATGCCGTCCCGGGTGTCCACCACGCCGGGCACCTTGCCAATCGCCGCGACCACCTTGTGCGCCGCGCTGGCGAGCGCCTGCGGATCGTCGGAGAACAGCTTGATCTCGATCGGCTGCGGCACCGAGGTGAGGTCGCCGATCAGGTCCTCCAGCAATTGCGCCAGCTCGATGTCGAGGCCCGGCACTCTCGCCTCGACCTGCCGGCGGATGTCGTCCATGACGGTCTCGATCGGCGGGCGTTTTCCTGACTTCAGGCGTACGAAGAAGTCGCCCTCGTTGGATTCGGTGACGCCGCCGCCCAGTTGCGTGCCGGTGCGGCGCGAGAAGGTGTCGACGTAGGGATTGGCCTCGATGATCGCCTCGACTTGCAGCAGCAGGCGGTTGGTCTCGGTCAGCGAGGTGCCCGGCGGCGCGCGGTAATCGAGGATGAAGCCGCCCTCGTCCATGCTCGGCATGAAGCCCGAGCCGACCTGGTGGTAGGCGGCGAGACCCAGCCCCAGCAGCGGCAGCACGAACAGCAGGAGCAGCGCCGGACGTGCCAGCACGCGCTGCATCAGCGCCTCGTAGCGGCGGTGCAGCCAGCGCGTGAGGCGTCCGTTCTCCTCCTGGTTGGCATCGCGCTCGTTCAGGAAGTGATCGGCCAGGATGGGCACCGCGAGCCAGGTGACGAAGAAGGAGATCACCAGCCCCGAGGCCATGGTCAGGGACAGCGCCTTGAAGAAGGCGCCGGTGACGCCGGTGAGAAAAGCCAGCGGCAGGAAGATGACGATGGTGGAGGCGGAGGAGCCGGCCAGCGGCCGGATGAACTCTGCCGCGGCGGCCATCACCCGGCCGTGGTGCTCGCCGGTCGCGCCGCGCAGCCGGCGCACGATGTGCTCGACCATGACGATGGCGTCGTCGATGATCAGTCCCACCGCCGCCGCCATACCGCCCAGGGTCATGATGTTGAAGCTCATGTCGAGGGCGTAGAGCAGCACCACCGTCGCCGCCAGCACCGCCGGCACCACCACGGCGGCGATCAGGGTGATCTTGAGGTTGCGCAGGAAGGCGAACAGCACCAGTACCGCGAGGCCGGTGCCGATCAGGATGGCGTCGCGGACGCTGGATGCTGCGGCCGTCACCAGCACGCTCTGGTCGTACCAGTTGGCGAGCCTGACCCCGGGCGGCAGCTGGCTGCGATAGGCGGCGAGCTTGGCGCGGATGTCGCGGGCGATCTGCACGCTGTTGCTCGCTGGCTGCTGGTAGATGTTGAGCAGCACCGCCGGGCGGCCGTCGGCGTCCACCTTGATCCACTGCGGCACGACGCCGTCGCTGACCGTGGCCACGTCCTCCAGCCGGACGATGCCCCGGCTGCCGCTCCTGATGATGGTCTGCCCGATCTGCTTGGGATTGGTAAGACGTGTATCCGCGATCGCCAGATACAGCTTGTAGTGGTCTTCCAGCCGGCCCACGGCGCTGACCACGTTGGCGGCGGAGAGCGCTCGCGCCACGTCGCCCAGCGTCAGCCCGTAGGCGGCGAGCCGCGCCGGATCGACGGTCACCCGGTATTCCTCGCGGGCGCCGCCGATCACCTGGATGCGCGCGACGCCATCGACGCCGGAGAGCAGGGGGCGCAACTGGTAGCGCGCCAGATCGTAGAGGGCGGTCTGCGACTGCGTTTTCGAGCTCAGGCTGTAGGCCAGGATGGGGAACACCGTCGGGTCCATGCGCTTGGTGGACATCCGCGTGCCCGGCGGCAGACGCGACAGGATCTGGGTGATCGCCTGATTGACCTCGGAGCTCGCCAGTGCCATGTCGCTGCCCCAGTCGAAGCTCACCGACACCTCGGCCGAGCCCCGGCTGGTGGTGGAGCGCACGTCGCGCACGCCGGGCACCCGGCGCACCGCCTCCTCCACCGGCTGGGTCACCGTCAGCATCATCAGGTCGGCGGGCCGGTCGCCGGCGTCGAGCGACACCAGCACGCGGGGAAAGTCCACGTTCGGGAACAGGGTCACCGGCAGCCTGAAGGCCGCCAGCGTTCCGCCCAGGGCCAGCAGCGCCAACAGGAACAGGATCGAGCGGCGGTGGTTCTGCAGCCAGCCGGTGAAGCTCATCGGGCGCCCCCGCGGACCGCCATGCCGTCGTGCAATTCATAATTGCCCAGGCTCACCACCGGCTCCTTGGGGTCGAAGGCGCCGTGCACTGCGACCAGACCGTCCTGTTCCAGACCGGTACTCACCTCGACCCGGTGCGCGCGGCCCTTAGCCACCTGGAAAACATAGGCGCCCCGGGCGTCTTGCAACACCGCCGAACGCGGCACCACCCATTCGGGCTTGCTCGCCAGCTGCACCTTCGCGTGCACCTTGGTGCCTGGCATCGGTACCTGGCCTTGCAGTTCCACCAGCACATCGACGAACTGGGTCTTGGGATCGATCGCGCCGAACACCTGCGCCACCCGTCCGGCGAAGCGGCGTCCGCCATCGAACACCGGCGCCACCTCGACCGCCATGCCCGGCTGCACCCGCGCCACCTGGTCGGGTTCGATGCCCAGGATCACGCTGCTCCTGCCGCCACGCGCCAGCGTCAGGAGCGGCGCGCCGTTTGCCAGGCGCTCGCCCTGGGCCGCCATGACGCTCGTGACGACGCCGTCGAAGGGCGCGGCGACGCGCTCCAGCGCCTGGCCGGCGCCTATCCTCTGCTGCGCCTGCAGCGCGGCTTCGGCCTCCGCCAGCGCCTTTCTCGCCGCAGCCAGTTGCGATCGGGTGGCCAACTGCTGGGCCAGCAGTT
>DATKVJ010000037.1:0-2998 GCA_035530135.1 Rhodocyclaceae bacterium
GCGCACGCTTATGGATAGTCGCGCGCGGCTCGGCTAAACTTCGCCTGCGAAGGATAAAAAGATGAAATCGAGTTGGAGGTAAGCGCATGACTGAAGTGGTGGCGACCAATCAAACCATCCTGGTGGTGGGCGGCGGCATCAGCGGCATGACCGCCGCAATCGAGGCCGCCGAATGCGGCAAGCAAGTGGTGCTGGTGGAAAAATCGCCGACGCTGGGCGGACGCACCGCCCTCCTATACCGCTATTTCCCCAAGCTGTGCCATCCGACTTGCGGCCTCGAGATCAATCTGCGCCGCATCAAGACCAATCCCAACATCCGCGTGCTCACGCTGGCCGAGGTCGGCGCGATTTCCGGCAAGCGCGGCGACTACAGCGCGACCGTAAAAATTGCGCCGCGCTACGTCAACGAGAACTGCACCGCCTGCGGCGCCTGCGCCGGAGCGGTCGAATCCGAAGTGCCCAATCCGTACAACTACGGCCTGGACAAGATGAAGGCCGCCTATCTGCCGCACACCATGGCCTATCCGCAGCGCTATGTGCTCGACGCCTCCATCCTCGGCACGCCCGAAGCCGACAAGGCCAAGGCCGCGTGCAAATACGACGCCATCGATCTCGGGATGCAGGAAGAGACCATTGAAATCAAGGCCGGCGCCGTAGTCTGGGCCACCGGCTGGCAGCCGTACGACGCGGCGAAGATCCAGCCCTACGGCTACGACCGTTTCTCCAACGTGATTACTTCGCTGGAATTCGAGCGCCTGGCCGACCCGCACGGCCCGACCGGCGGCAAGATCCTGCGTCCCTCGGACGGCAAAGAGGCAAAGAACATCGCCTTCATCCAGTGCGCCGGATCGCGCGACGAGAACCACTTGCGGCATTGCTCGCGCATCTGCTGCATGGCATCGCTGAAGCATACTCAGTACGTAAAGGAGGCCTGGGGCGACGCGGCGAAGTCCACCATCTATTACATCGACATCCGCGCAATCGACCGCTTCGAGGACTTCTATCAGAAGGTGCAGAAGGATCCGACGGTAAGCTTCCTCAAGTCCAAGGTGGCCAAAGTCACCCAGGACAACAAATCGGGCGACGTGGTGCTGCACGGCGTGGACACCGAGGGCTACCACCGCTATGCGAATACGCATGACCTGGCGGTGCTCGCGATCGGCATGCAGCCCAGCGTGGCCGGAGCCGACATCCCGGCGGAGATCATCGCGGATTCCAGCGGCTTCATCGAATCCTCCGGGGTAGATTCGGGTTTCTTCGGCGCCGGTTGCGCCACCAACGCGCTCGACGTCAACCGCGCGGTGCAAAACTCCACCGCCGCGGCGTTGCGGGCGATACAAGTGATCAACAAAGTAGCTAGAGCAGAGGCATAGCAAAAATGGCCGACATGAAAACAGCCGCCTACGTCTGCAAGGGCTGCGGCATCGGCGAACGCGTCGACACGGCGCAAATGGCGAAGGTCGCCACCAAGGAAGGCAAGATGCACCTGGTACGCGAGCACGATTTCCTGTGTAGCGGCGCCGGCGTGCAGATGATCCGCGATGACATCGAGAAGGAAGCCGTCACCCATGTGGTGATCGCTGCCTGCTCGCGCCGAGCCAAGACCGAAGCCTTTAATTTTCCGAGCGTGGCGATGGCGCGCACCAACATCCGTGAAGGCGTGATCTGGGCTCAACCTGACACCGAGGACGCGCGCGAAACGACGCAGGAGATGGCCGACGACTACCTGCGCATGGGCTGCGGCGAAGTCAAGAAAATGAAGCTGCCGGGAGGCGTTCCCGAAACTGGCCACGCGAAGCGCCTGTTGGTGGTGGGCGGCGGCGTCTCCGGCCTCACCGCCGCGCTGGAAGCCTCCAAGACCGGCTACCAGGTGGTGCTGGTGGAAAAAGCTGCCAAGCTCGGCGGTTGGGCCGGCGAACTGCACCGGCGCATGCCGACGCGCGAACCCTACGCAGAGCCGCAGGACACCGGCATGGACGAACTCATCAAGACGGTGACGGGCGACGCCAACATCAAGGTCATTACCAACGCCGTCCTCGCCAAGACCGACGGCGCGCCGGGCCGGTTCAAGGTCGACATCAGCGTCGAGAGCGGCCCTTCGCTCACTGAGGAAGTCGGCGCCATCATTCAGGCGACGGGTTTCAGCACTTACGACATCGCCAAACTGCCCGAGCTCGGCGGCGGCAAGAGCCCGAACGTGATCGATCAGGCGGCTCTCGAGCGTCTGGCCAAGGAAGCCGCGGCCAAGGGGCAGCCGATCCGCCGGCCTGCCGACGGCGGCGAAGTGAAGACGGTGGTGTTTGTCCAATGCGCGGGCCAGCGCGACGAGTCGGGCAAGCACCTCGCCTATTGCTCCGGCTTTTGCTGCGGCACGAGCATCAAGCAGGCGATGTACTTTAAAGACGCCAACCCTGCAATAGACACAGTCGTGATCTACGACGACCTGCGTGTCCCCGGCAACGGCGAGGATTTCTACCGCAGCGCGCAGAAGAAAGGCGTAATCTTCACCAAGGGCAAGGTGGCCGCGGTCGAAGCCAAAGGCAGCAGCTGCGAGGTGAAGTTCCGCGACCTGATTCTGGACGAAGATGAGAGCATCGCCGCCGCTGACCTGGTGGTTCTCGCTACCGGGCAGGTGCCGAACTCCGGGGTGAACATCGACATACCCGAGGAAGAGGTGGAGAAGATGGAGGTGAAGCCGATCTCCATCCTCAACCTGACCTACCGTCAGGGCAAGGACATGCCGCAACTCGTGCATGGCTTCACCGACTCGCATTTCATCTGCTTTCCCTATGAAACCCGCCGCACCGGCATTTACGCCGCCGGGCCGGTGCGCCGCCCGATGGACATGGTGCAGGCAACCGAGGACGCCACCGGCGCCACGCTCAAGGCGATTCAGGCGATGGAAAACGCCGAACTCGGCCGCGCCGCGCACCCGCGCTCGGGCGATATCTCCTACCCCATCGTCCAGCTCGAAGGCTGCACCCAATGCAAGCGCTGC
>DATKVJ010000038.1:0-7149 GCA_035530135.1 Rhodocyclaceae bacterium
GCCACCTCAAGCGCATCTGGAAGTTCAAGATTCACGATGATGCCGGCATGGAGACCGCGCCCATCGTCTGGCACGGGATGGCGTACGTCACCACCGCCCACGATCACGTCTACGCGCTCGACGTCAAGACCGGCAAGCTGAAATGGGAGTTCATGGACAAGCCGCATGTGCTCGCTTTCGCCGCCAATCGCGGCATCGGGCTGATGGACGGCAACGTCTACGTCGCGACGCTCGACGGCCACCTGATCGCGCTCGACGCGAACACCGGAAAGAAGGTCTGGGACGTGGTCGCAGCGCATGATACGAGCAATACCTTCTACTCCATGGCGCCGGTTCCGTATCACAACGCCAAGACCGGCAAGGACATGCTGCTGCTGGGCGCCTCGAACGGCGACTGGGGCGGAATCGGCTACATCACCGCCTTCGACCCGAAGAACGGCGATCGCATCTGGGAGTGGAAGACCATCCCGGGGCCGGGCGAGCCGGGTCACGACACCTGGAGCGGCGACTCCTGGAAGCGCGGCGGCGCCGCGGTGTGGAGCGGTGTGGCGATCGACCCGCAGACCGATACGCTGTACATGGACCTCGGCAATCCGCAGCCCGATTTTCTCGCCACGGAGCGCAAGGGCAGCAACCTTTACAGCAATTCCATGGTTGCCTTGGACATCTCGGGCGACAAGCCGACGCTGAAGTGGTACTACCAGTTCATTCCGCACGATACGCATGACTGGGATCCCGCCATGCCGCCGGTGCTGTTCCAAGGCAAGGTCAACGGCGAGGACCGCGCACTCGTGGCGGCCGGGGACAAAGGGGGGAACTTCTGGATCTTGGACGCCAAGACGGGTGCCTTGGTCCACCACACGGTGGTCAGCTTCCAGCACGGACAGAACACGGAGCCCAGCCGCGAGGGCAACATCGCCTGCCCGAACACCAACGGCGGTATCGAGTTCAACGGCGGCAGTTACGATCCTGCCACCAACACCTTCATCGTGCCCAGCGTTAACCAGTGCGGTCGGTGGAAATCCTTCGAAAAGGCGGTGTACATCTCCGGGCAGTTCTATTTGGGCGGCGGTTTCCCGGAACTCGTCGGGCCCTCCACCGGGCAGCTGAACGCGATCGATGTTTCGACCGGCGTGTTCGCCTGGCGGCACAACTACAATCTGCCGTCGATCGCCGGCGTGCTGACAACCAAGAGCGGGCTCGCGTTCACCGGCGAGTTGAACGGAAACTTCGATGCGTTCGAGGCCAAGAACGGCAAGCTGCTCTGGCACTACCGCACCGGCTCGCCAATTGTCGCCCCGCCGAGCGCTGTCGAGGTCGATGGCAACGAGATGGTAATCATCGCCTCGGGCAAGCCCAGTATCGGCATGGCCGGCGTGAAGGAACTGCCGAAGAAGGATGAAGGCGAGATGATCTCGGCCTTTGCGCTCGCTAAGTGAGCGAACGCATGGGCGGAGCACCCGCCGCCCATGTGCAGCCGGCCCGCGTCAGCGGGCCGGCTGCATTGGGGGCGGGGCTATTACTTGCTTGTGCGTTGTTCGCGTCCGGGGCCAAGGCCGCCGCTGCGGAACCGCATAGCGAAACCCTCGCGGCGCTCGCCGATACCCGGGCGGCGATCGCCGAGATCGTTCAGGCTGAAGACAGTATCGTCAACAGCCCGACGCCCTACCGGCGCGCCGCCAAGCGCGCGATCAACGCCATCGTTGGTGAGGGCGACCGGATGCTCGACAAGGCGAGCGGCAATCCGGGCGACGCGGCCGGGGCGATGGGCCATGTGAACACCATCCTTGACCGGAGCGACAGCCCGCCCTGGGTGAACACCCTGCACGGCGTACAGGTCAACCTGGGGGCGGCCGTGGCCCGCCTGCGCGACGCGTTGGAGGCCCGTGAACTGGACGACTACCAGATCGACGTCACCGCCGCCCTGCTCAATCTGCAGGCGGTCGTCGGGCAGCCGACGCAGACCGGCGTCTTCGGTGGCCTCACGGGCGCGCTGGCCACCACCACCCTCGGCGTGCCTGCGGACGCACACCAAGTGTCGGCCTGTGCGCCGGTCGCGGAAGTACCCGCCTACGGAGTAAAGGACGGTTACCTGGCCTTCGTCACGGTGCCCTCGGCAGCCGGAACTGTCGGCTTGCCGGAGGACCTCGGCAGCCGCCACATCACCTTGCAGGGCAATCGGCTGATCGTGCGTACGGCGGCCGCTCCTTTGGTGGCCGAGCTCTGCCGCAAGCAATCGGCCGCGACGCCGCAAGCGCAGGCCGATCCGCCGAAAAGCGATCCTCCGCCCAAAGGCGATCCGCCCGCCCGCGACCCGGCAGTGCCTGCGCAGCAGCAAAGCAGCGGACAAACTCCGGCGCTGTACACCGCTGCACAGGCAAAGGAAGGCAAGAAGGTATATCGGCAGCACTGCGAAAAGTGCCACGGCAAGACTCTGCAGGGCTCGTTGGGACCCGCCCTTGCGGGCACCGGCTTCCTGCAGGCGGCGCAACGCAATGACTGGACGCTTTACATCATCCGCTACCTGGCAGTGAACACCATGCCCTTGCACAGCCCGGGAGCGCTATCGCCCGAGCAGTATGCGAACGTGCTGGCGTTCTTGCTGGCGGCGAATTGCTATCCTGCCGGCGACAAGCCGTTCCCGCAGCAGGAGGACGCGCAGCTCAAGAGCATCCACCTGCATCCGCTAACGGGAGTGAAAGTCCGGTACCCCAAGCTTGGTACTTGCGATGCGCTGAACTGAGACCGCTCCCGGCGCTGCGCGTCGCTGGGAGCGAGTCAGGGCGGTCGGTGCGCCTCGATCATGCAGCCGACAGCTGAAAATCGCAGCTGGCTATGGTTTGCTGTGGACCGAAGCTTCTGCATGCCAGGAAGGGAAGACGAACAGAACCCGTCCGCACGAACGAAAGCGATTGCTCGGGAGCCGACCGATGGGCGAGATCTGCCCTTGTCCGCCAAAACAATCAATAAAAAGAACAAGAGCTTTGCATCGACAGAATGCGCTTGTCGTAGTGCTTGTCGCAGCTTTTGGCTTAGCGCAAGCCTCTTTTGCCAGGGAAAAAGCCGAGGTATTGGGCACTGTTGAAGTTGTCGGGACAACGCCTATCCCCGGCGTTGGCGTACCGATGGACGAAGTGCCCGCAAATGTCCAGGCGGCGTCGGGAAAATCGATTGAGGAACAGAAACCCCTTAACCTCGCCGATTATCTGGACAGCAACCTTGGCTCCGTGACCGTGAACGATACGGTGGGCAATCCATATCAGTCCGATGTGAGCTATCGTGGCTTCACGGCATCGCCTTTACTTGGAACGCCTCAAGGGCTGTCGGTGTTCCTGGATGGCGTTCGCATCAACGAGCCTTTTGGCGACATCGTCAACTGGGATCTGATTCCTGCCAACGCCATCGCCAATATCGACCTGATTCCCGGTTCAAATCCTGTATTCGGTCTCAATACCTTGGGTGGTGCGCTGTCTGTCGATACCAAGAGCGGTGACAGGAATCCCGGGGTTTCGGCGACGCTAACGGGGGGCTCCTGGGGGCGTCGGGCATTCGCGTTCGAGGCCGGCGGGAAGAAGGACCAGTTTGACTATTTCGTTGCCGGAAACATTTCTCGTGAAGACGGCTGGCGGATTGCGTCGTCCAGCGATGTCAGGCAGTTGTTTACCAAGGCAGGCTGGCACGATGGAATAAGCAAGCTCGATTTTTCCGTGTTGCTTGCCGATAACAAAATGAACGGTGTCCAGGGGCTCCCCCTCGAAATGCTGGGTAATCCCCGGCAGGCCTACACCATTCCCGACAGCATTCAAAACCAGTTGGCGATGATTACCCTGAAGGGCAGCCGCTTTGTCTCCGACGACAAACTCATCGCGGGAAACGTATATTTTCGCAACAACCGCGCCGACGGCTTCAATAGCAATCTAAACAACAGCTATCCCGGCGACGGCGTCGTATCGTCTTCGGCCAGTGTCGTTTGTGCAGGCCGCATTGCGCCATCCCCATGCGATCCCTATGCCGATAATGTGCTGAGTACGACCGACACGGATGGTTATGGCGGTGCCGTTCAGATGACCCTGTTCGATCATCTTGCCGGTCGCAATAATCAGTTCACCGGCGGATTCAGCGCGGACTTTGGCCGCAGCAAATTCCGCAGCGACACACAGATCGCCAATCTCATAGGTAATCAGAGCGTCAGTACTCAGCCGATCAACACCTCACAGACGGTGAGACTCAAGGCCGATAACGGCTACTATGGTTTGTATGGAACCGACACCGTTTCATTGACGGATAAGCTGCATGTCACGCTGTCCGGCCGGTACGATCTCGCGGTGGTGAACTTGTCCGGAACAAGCCTTGATATCGCAGACGATTCACTGGCGCCGGGAGACCTGAACGGCAATCACCGCTTTAGCCGGTTCAACCCGGCGGCAGGCGTCAATTTCAATCCCACCAAGTCTTTTGGCCTGTATGGCGGTTACAACGAGGGAATGCGCGCGCCCAGTCCAACTGAACTGTCCTGCGCCGATCCCAATCACCCGTGCGCCTTGCCTAACGCCTTCGGCGGCGACCCGAATCTGCAGAAAGTAGTTTCGCGCACATGGGAGGGCGGTGTGCGTGGTCGCCTGGGTGCAAATACCAACTGGAATGCCGGTTTGTTCCGTACCGAGAACAGCGACGATATTGAATTTATCGCAAGCAAGGCCTCGGGCAGCGGTTATTTCCAGAACGTTGGCAAGACCCTTCGTCAGGGCATTGAACTCGGGGTGAACAGGAGGGCGAATAGATTCAGCTTTGCCGCGAACTATAGTTATATCGATGCGACGTTCCAGAGCCCTTTCACCGAAAGCTCGAGTGCGAACAGCAGCGCGGATGCCAATGGAAATATTCAGGTTAGCAAGGGAGATGCGATACCCGGCATTCCGCACCACACACTCAAACTGCGCTTGGGCTACGAAGTCACGCCAGCGTGGTCTGTCGGCAGCAATATCATCGCAACTTCCAGCCAGTATGCGCGCGGCAATGAGAACAATCAGGACTCAAACGGAAAAATACCGGGCTATACGGTGGTCAATCTCGATTCGCATTATAGGATCAGCAAGAACTGGAAAGTCTTTGCCGAAATCGCCAACGTTTTTGACAGGAAATACTCGACTTTCGGGCTCTTGGGCGTAAACGAGCTTACCGGCCCGGGCAATTCCTTCAGTTCCAGGCCGGCCGATTGGAATACCAGGGATCAGTTTCGCACGCCGGCCGCGCCCCGTGCCGCATGGGTGGGCATCACGTATGAATTCGACAAACCTCGAAGGTAGTATTCACGTTTTGGGAGAATGATATGCGCATCGCCACCCGCTCCACTGCTGCTCTAATGCCGATAATCGCTACGGCGCTCGCCGCACTTTCCGCTTCAGCGACCGCGCAAACCCAGGACACCACTCAACGCATAGTGGTCACCGCCACGCGCAGCGCGCGCCCGAGCCTGGACATCCCGGCCTCGATCGACGTCGTCGACGCGCAGACGCTGCACCAAGGCCAGCCCGAGATCAACCTGTCCGAATCGCTTGGCGGCGTACCGGGTCTGAACGTGCAGAATCGCCAGAACTATGCGCAGGATTTGCAGCTGTCGATCCGCGGCTTCGGCGCGCGCGCCGCCTTCGGCATCCGCGGCGTCAAGCTTTACGCCGACGGCATACCCGCGACCATGCCGGACGGCCAGGGACAGGCCGCGAATTTCGACCTTGCCACCGCCCGGCGCATCGAAGTCATGCGCGGGCCGCTTGCCGCCCTGTACGGCAATGCCTCCGGCGGCGTAATCAATGTATTCACCGAGGACGGGCCCAAGCGCCCGACCGTGGCCGCGGATCTGTTCGTCGGCGCGTACGGTGCGACGCGCACCGGAATTCAGGCCGGCGGGCAGTCGGGGGCGCTCAATTACATTTTCGACCTGTCGAAGTTCCATACCGACGGCTACCGCGAGCACTCGGCTGCGAACCGCCAGCAGTTCAACAGCAAGCTGAAATGGCGCGCCGGCGAGAGCACCCGCGTGACGTTCGTGATGAACACGCTGGATCAGCCCGATACGCAGGACCCGGCCGGCCTCAGCGCCGCGCAGGTGGCGGCAGACCGGCGCCAAGTCAACCCCACAGTACTCAAGTACGACGCCCGGAAGACCATACGCCAGGACCAGGCCGGCATCACCGTAGAGCAGCGCCTTGGCGCCGAGGACCACCTGCGCGCGAGCGTCTACAGCGGCGAGCGCAAGGTGCGGCAGTATTTGACGATACCGGTACCGGCGCCGCCCACGCTGTATACCTACGCCGGCGGCGTCGTCGATCTGGGCACGGACTACAACGGCTATTCCGCCAACTGGATTCACGACGGCTCGCTGCTCGGCCGTCCGCTGCATGTGACCGGCGGCCTCGAACAGGAACTGATGCGACAAAACCGGCGCGGTTACGACAACAACCTTGGCGCCGTAGGTACGCTGCGGCGCGACGAGAACGACGACGTCACCAGCAGCAACCTGTTCGCGCAAGCCGACTGGCGATTTCTCGAGCGCACCAGCGTAACGCTGGGCGTGCGCCGCACGCTGGTCAGGTTCGACTCGCACGACCATTTCATCACCGCGAACAACCCCGATGACAGCGGCGGCATCACCTATGCCAATACCAGCCCGGTCGCCGGATTAGCCTTCCGCGTGGCGCCGCGGCTGAGCCTGTATGCAAGCGCCGGCCGCGGGTTCGAAACGCCTTCCACCACCGAACTCGCCTACCGCAGGGGCGGCACCGGCCTCAACCTCGGGCTCAAGCCCAGCCGCAGCACCAACGAGGAGGTCGGGCTCAAAGGGAGCGTAGGCGCCAATCAGCAGGTGACGCTCGCGCGCTTCGATACCACCACGCACGACGAGATCGTGGTCGATACCGCGAGCGGCGGACGCACTATATACAAGAATGCCGGCCGCACGCGGCGCACCGGCTGGGAAGCCTCCTGGCAGGCGGTGCTGCCGGCGGGTTTCGCTGCGCGCGCCGCCTATACCCTGCTCGATGCGCGCTACGTCGATGCCTTCACCAGCGGCGCCGGTTCGAGCGCCGTGCCTGCCGGCAACAAGCTCCCCGGGGTGCCCGGCAGCTCGCTTTACGCCGAATTGCAGTGGCA
>DATKVJ010000039.1:0-26901 GCA_035530135.1 Rhodocyclaceae bacterium
CCGGCATGTGGCTGCCGCCGCTGCGCTGCTCGCCGGGCAGGTAGCAGTAGGTGCAGTCGAGGTTGCAGCGCTCGGTCGGGTTGAGGTAGACGCCTGAGGGTTTCAGCTCGAAGCGCAACGCGTGCAGTTCGCGGGCGAAGCCGTCGGCCTTGGCGCGGTAGGCATCGAGCAGCGGGCCGCTGGCCAGCGATTCGGCGATGCGGGTCTTGTCGGCCAGCGCCCAGAAAGCCGTGTTCGGGTCGGTGAGCGCGGCGTAGATATCATGGCCGATGTCCACGGGAACAAGCACCGGGCCGGCGTCGGCCCGGTTCAGAAGGGCTGCCGTCATTTGGCCGCTTTCTTGTCCATCAGCACGTAGTGCGAGAGACCGATGCCGTCCGGATTGCAGCTCTTGCGGATGGCGATGGTCGGGGCGGTCGCAGATGCGGCGCTGGCTGCCTGGTGTTGCGTTTGAACGGTCTGCGTCATGGTCCACTCCTCGGGATAGCGAACAACAAAAAGGGCTCCGGCTGACCCCACGCTTGCGCATACGGTCAGCCGGAGCCCTTGCCTGGACTCCGAATCGGTTCGACACGTCTTCTGGCTACCGGAATCAGCCGGATCGCTGCGCCTTCCCGCCGGGGTGATCCCCGTCAGTGGCCGGTTTTTTCAACCTGGCAGCGGCCGTCCCCGGATACAGCGGCGGGCCCGCCACGGATTCGCACCGTGTTCCGTTTCGTCGAACCGAACGGTGGCGGCATTCTCCCTGAGTTAGCAGGGCGGGTCAAGCCGATATCGACAGCCAATATCGGGATCGCCTGATTCGTATATGTTTTGGTTACCAGTGAGCCTCAGCCAACTTTACAAACCGGTACGGCATGGGTAGTGTGAGCACCGCGGCTGCGCCCAAGCGTCCGATCATGCCGGCCAGACCGAAGCGCCTGTTGAAGCGATATGTGTATTCGGCGAAGTAGTGCGGCAGATGCTTGGCGCGAATTGCGCGGGGTAGGTACCGGAAATGGGGTTCTTGATGTTGCCCAACATCGTATCGACCCAGGCGAAGGCCTTACGGCGCTGCCGCCCCTGCAGGGGGCCGATAAACATCCCTCCCGGCAGGTAACACCTGCTCGATATTTTTGGTACTTACTCAGGAGTCGCCTAAATAGGCGACAACATCTTGCTTGAAACCCGCATGAATGCTGAGCATGTTGTCGCTCTACTTACCGATTTCTGAGTAGTATGCCCGGCCAAGACCAAAGCCCGCGGAAAGGTCGGGCGCTGCTTTCTCCAGTCAGCGGTTGATTTTGCCTTGCTGCAGCAACTGGTCGATCTCGGCTTCGGCCTGAAGCCAGTCCTCCAACGTATTGCCCCCGCTAAAACTACGCCGTTCGGCGATGTAAAAAGCCGCAAGTTCAATGTGGTGATGGCGGTGTTCGCTGGATATCGGCAGCATTGCCGGCTGGACCTTCGTCGCGGTTTTGGTCTTGGCAGGCTTTGCCTTTGTATCCGCGCCTGCCATCTTCTTGACGACGGCCTTGGTCTTGAGCGGCTTCGGATTCGCCGCTGCGGCAGTCTCCACATTCGCTTTGATGTGGGTGCGCGGCGTAGCTTTCGGCGTTGTCGGCACAGGAGTCTTGGGTGGTTTTGACGTCTTCGTGGATGTCGCCATGCTCCGTCTCCTGTTTAGCTGAAGGCCATCTCCGTCCGTCAACTATCACTAAAAGCATTTTAGTTTGTTGACGATGGTCAACGGTACCGCAATTGGCTAGCCCAGTTACCGCCACCTCACGGGATCAGCACACAGTTACAGCCGCTTTGGACTCTCCTTCCACAGGAGACAAATGTGCGCGTCTCCATTGGCATCAGGACGACGAATCGCCAACGGATGCAAGTCAACGAATGTAGTCAATGCAACTTGGCCAAGTTCCCGCAGCATTTCTTGAACTTCTTGCCGCTGCCACACGGACATAGCTCGTTGCGACCGAGTTTGGGTTCTTCCCTGCGCAAGGTCATGGCCGTCTTGCGTTGAGGCAGCCAATACTCTTGGATCTCGAAAACGCAATCTGCAATTGCTGCTACGCCGCCAAAATTATGTTGGATCTTAAAATATCATTAATTCAGCAGTGTCCGGGTAAATGGCAAATAACCTCAACTGATCATAGGAAGCAGCGCTTTCTGGCAAGGTAGTGTCGAGCCGCAAGGCACATGAAAGCTCGGTTTTCTCGAAGACCGAGACCGAAAAAATCTGTAGTACCGTATAAAACGAGGCATCGAGCTGAAGCTCCTTCTTAACGATGGCGATAAGTACGTGCGTCGATACGGCGCACCAGATTTGCGTCTTCACAGCATTCTCGCTGGTACCGAGGGATTTCTTGATGCGAAGGTGCAGCTTTCTTTATTTGAAGAACAACTCGACCCGCCAGCGGCTCTTGTAAAGTGCGGCAATGGTCAGCGACGGCAACAGCATGTTGTTGGTGAGGACACCAGGCTCTTGTCGGTTTCCGGATCCTTGAATCGAATGCGTCGCAATCCTCCGGATAGTCCTTAGCCACGTAAAAGCCGTTCATGGCAATACGTTGGTCGCAGATCACGCCGGTCGTCCTGTCGGTCGTGGTGGAATGGACGCACCTGGCATCCATCCCGTGCTTCGCCCGGGTTACGAAGAAAGTACGGGCTTGTGGCATCTGATAGAGCCGGGCGAAGTCGAGGTAAGCACGGTCCATGACGGAGAAGGCGCCTGCTTTGGCCGGTAGGAAGCCAAGCACATTGACCCCGTGCAGTTCGCCATCGTTGATGTGGATGAAGGCCGGAAGCAGCGTATGCATCTTGACCGCAGCCTTGGTCGAGTGAAACGGCGCCCAATCGAACAGACTCAAGCAGAGATCGATTGTGGTGGCATCGAGCACCTAGACCGTATTGGTCAAATTCAGCTCCAAGTCCTTGTCGCGGTAAAGCTTCCGGGCTAGGTGAATAAGGACTGCCGCGAGGTCGGACCAGATACGCCAGTCGCGCAATTCGTTGGCATCCGCCAACGTCGAACGATGAACCGCATGGCACAAGCCCATCGAATAGCATTTGCCGGAGTTGGCATTCAGCGTCACCTCGATGTTGCACAGAGTCTCGCGCCAAGTCAGTTGCGCAAACGCCATGACCCGGAACCGCTCGGTGCAACTCATGCGGAGCGTTCGCGCGTCGCCAGAATAGTGCTCCACAATTCGCGTAAAGCTCGTCAATGGGGCGAACTCCATTATCTGTGCGAAGAGCGTCTTGCCGACATTCATTGATCATCCCTCGAAGTCGCGACCCCGAGAGATTACACAAGACTGGAGAACTCAGTTTCAAATCGGCGCCTAATTAAATCGGCCGGTAGACCGCGCCACCATCGCCATTCAGCAAAATCAACCCCAATTTAGCCGGACGCTATTGATACTAGATAACATCCAGCTCGTCGAAGCGTTTCATCCGGTAGATGAATACCGACGCAGCCCAACATAGGGTAAAGATGCCTATGATGAAGTAGCCCAGAGTGCCGAAGTTATGGTTCATGGCCCCTATTGCATTCCATGCTGCGCCTTGCAGCTTCAACTTGTCTGCGAGAAGGCCAAGTGCCTCGATGGAACCGATGACAATGGCAACAATGACCGACATAAGAGTCATGGTCATGTTGTAGTAGATCTTGCGGATAGGTTTCATGTAGGCCCAGCCGTACGCGCCGAGCATCAGGTGACCATCCAGGGTGTCTACCAGGGACATCCCTGCACTGAACAGTACCGGAAAAATCATGATCGACCAAGGGTGCAGCCCTTGGGATGCCTGGGTTGCCGAAATACCGAGCAAGCCTATTTCAGTCGCGGTATCGAAACCCAGACCGAACAGGAAGCCCAACGGGAACATGTGCCAGCTACGGGTGATCATGCGGAACAGCGGACGAAACATACGCGCCAGAAGGCCCCGGTCTGCCAGCAGCATGTCGAAGTCATCGTCGACATAAGTGCCGCCATTCTTGACCTTGCGCCAAGCCCGGTAGATCGACCTCAGAATGATCAGATTCATGACGGCGATGGCAAACAGAAACAGGGCCGATACCGAGGTACTGATCACCCCGCCCATTTCTTTAAGGTGGTCGACATGTCCTTTCATTGCCGCCGTGGCGGCAGAAACGGCGATCGAGGCAAGCACGACAACACTGGAATGGCCGAGCGAAAAGAAAAGGCCAAGCGTGACTGGGCGCTTTTTTTCCTGCATCAGTTTCCGCGTGACATTGTCGATTGCGGCAATATGGTCGGCATCGACTGCATGGCGCAAGCCAAAGCCGTAAGCCAGCAGGGCATTGCCGAGCAATGCCGGATAATGACGAAACGCCGCCAGCGCCCAAACCCAGGCGAGAACGTTGATGGCGACGAGTACGCCATATATGCCGAACAGTCTGCCCCTAACCCGGGTGCTCGAGTCATTAAAAATCTGTACTAGTTGAGAAACCATCTGACAACTCCAGGGGATTGCGCGTCCCGGTTGAGTTAAATGCGGATGGTGAAGTGAGGTCTGACTCTTGGTCCGACATGCCCAGGACATGCGAACCAAATACAGTGACGCGACCGCGCCGGGTTCTCACCGGCTTCCCACTTAACCTATGTCGATGCAATTCTGGCTATCATTATCCAACAGTTGTGCATGCCTTCGGGCAAGTTTCGATATCGCCGCTGATGCCGACGATGCGTCGGGGCAGGCGAATCATTTCTTGCCGCCGGGGACGCCGGGTCGCCGGCGGCGCACCGTCTCCATGTCTTCGCAGAGCATTCGGGCGCCTTCGAGCACGCGCGGCGTCGGGCGGTTGATGAGATCGGGGGGAACGAAGAAAAGATTGCCGCGCGCGACCGCCGTCAGATCTTTCCAGCGCTTCCACATGTCCAGCCACTCCGGCCGGGTGGCGTCCGCACCGCTGGCGATTATGGCCTCCGGATTGGCGGCGAGCACCGCTTCGATGGAGACCGTCGGCGCCAGTTGCGACAGACCGGCGAAGACGTTGTCGGCGCCGCACAGGCGCATCACGTCGCTGATCAGTTGCTCGCCGTTGACGGTCACCAGCGGCCGGTTCCAGATCTGGTAGAAGCTGCGCACCGGCGGCCGCGTCGAATAGCGGGCGCGCATTTCGGCTACGCGGGCACGGACGGCACGCGCCTCTGGAATGGCGACGGCCGTGGTGCCGGCCAGCTCGCCGAAGCGCGCGATGTCCGCCGCGATGTCGTCCAGCTTCAGCGGCCGGCTGATGAACAGCGGCAGGCCCAGCGCCTTCAGCTTGGCGAGCTGGCCGGCCTGGTTGCCGCTGTCCCAGGCGATCACCAGGTCGGGCTTCAGCGCCAGGATGGCTTCCAGATCGAGGCGGTCGTAGCCGCCGACGCGCGGCAGCTTTTTGGCCGCCGCGGGGTAATCGCTGTAATCGACGACGCCGACGATGAAGGCGCCGGCGCCGGCGGCGTAGAGATTTTCGGTGATGTGCGGTGCCAGGCTGACGATGCGCCGCGCCGGTGCCGCCAAGCGGACGGTCTGGCCGGCGTCGTCCTGCACGGCGATCTCGGCGTGGGCGAAGTGCGCTGCCAGCAAGAGCGCTATGGCGATCAAGCTTGTTTCAAATCGCATTCGAGTTCTCCAATTGTTCCAGCGCCGCAGCGAGGCGCGTCCATGCTTCCTCGCCGCCCGGCAGGCCAAAACGTAGACTGGGCAGCCCGGGAGGTTGATCGTACAGGCGGACCAGGATGCCGCGCCGCGCCAGGGCCTCGTGGATGGCAGCCGCGCGCGCGTGCGGCAGCCATTGGAACAGCGTCGTGCCTCGCGGCTGCCCCAGATGTCGCTCGCGCAGCAGGCGAGCGAGACGTTCTCCCTCGTTTTTCAAGCGCAGGCGCATCGCCGCCTGCCAGGCATGATCGGCCAGCGCGGCGCGCGCCACGGCGCGTGCAGGTCCGCTCAGCGTCCAGGGGCCGAGCGCTTCGCGCAGCGCCGAGAGCAGGTCCGCCTCGGCCAGGACGAAGCCGACGCGGGC
Source organism: Rhodocyclaceae bacterium (assembly GCA_035530135.1). Taxonomy (GTDB): domain Bacteria; phylum Pseudomonadota; class Gammaproteobacteria; order Burkholderiales; family Rhodocyclaceae; genus CAIYYX01. The sequence continues at coordinate 6,017 of DATKVJ010000039.1, forward strand.
ACCCGCCAGACCGAAGAACTTGCCCAGCGAGCGCAGCACGACCAGGCCCGGCCGGCCGCAGGCCTCGGCCAGGCTGTCTTCCGGCGTGCCGTCGATGAAGGCTTCGTCGAGCAGCAAGGCGCCGCCGCGTTTTTCCAGGGACTCGGCCAGCGCCAGAAGTCTCTCCTTGGCAAAGCGCGTTCCCGTCGGGTTGTTGGGCTGGCACAGCAGCACGTAGTCGCAGCCGGCCGCCGCCGCTTCGAGTTCGCCGTTCCCGGCGTGCGCGTCCAAGAAATGCATGGCGTGGCCGGCGCGCTTCCAGGCCGCGGCGTGCTCGGCGTAGGAGGGCGAGAGCAGCAGCACCCGGCCCGGCGGCAGGAGCCCGGGCAGCGCCTGGATCGCCGCCTGCGAGCCGGCCACGGCGAGCAGATCTTGGCTGCCGTAATAGGCCCGCGCCGCCGCCTCCAGGCCGTCGTCGTCCTGCGGCAGGCGGCGCCAGCATTCAGGATCGAGCGCGGGCACCGGATAAGCGTGCGGGTTGATGCCGGTGGAAAGGTCCAGCCACTCTTGCGCCGGCCGGCCGTAGCGGACAGCCGCCGCATTGAGTGCGCCGCCGTGCTCAAGCATCGGCCAGACTCCACGCCAACCATAGCGCCAGCCATAGCCACAGCGCATGCCGCACCAGTGCCGCGGCGCGGCGGATGTCCGCCGCTTCGGGTTCGGCGCCGAATCCGAGCCGCGGCCGGATCTCGCTAGTACCGTGGTAGCTGGCGCTGCCGCCCAACACGAGGCCCAGGGAGCCGGCGCCGGCGGCCATCACCGGCCCGGCGTTGGGGCTGTCCCAGGCGCCCGCCTGGCTGCGCCAGCAGTCGAGCGCGGCGCGGGTTCTTCCGAGCAGGGCGTAGGACAGGGCGGTGAGTCTGGCCGGCAGATAGTTGAGGACATCGTCGAGACGCGCCGCCGCCCAGCCGAAATATCGGTAGCGCGGCGTGCGGTAGCCCCACATCGCGTCGAGGGTGTTGGCCAGGCGGAACAGCAGCGCCCCCGGCCCGCCGGCCACGACGAACCAGAAGAGCGCGCCGAACACCGCGTCGTTGCCGTTTTCCAGCACCGATTCGACGCCGGCGCGCGCCACGCCGTGGGCATCGAGCTCGCCCGTGTCGCGGCTGACCATGCGGCCGACGCGCGCCCTGGCCTCCTCCAGTCGGCCGGCGGCGAGCGGAATGGCGACCGCCTCGGCGTGCTCGGCCAGGCTTCTCGCGCCGAGGGCGAAATAGAGCAGCAAGACATCGACGGCCCAGCCCAGCTCCGCCCGCAGCCACAGCGCCAGGAGCAGCCAGGGCGAGAGCGCAAGCAGCCAGGCCAGGACGCCGATGAGGCGCTGCGCGAGCGGCTGCGCTGCCTGCCGCCGCAGTCTCGCCTCGATGGCCGCAGCCCACGAGCCGAAGCCGACCAGCGGATGGAAGCGGCGCGGCTCGCCGAGCAGGCGGTCGAGGAGTATCGCCAACGGCGCCGACAGCAGCGCTGCGCTCGGGTGGGGGTGCCAGGGGAGCATGGGATAATCGCGGCGGCGCAGCCTGAGCTCCGCCCAGTGGAAAGGCCAATTTTACTATGCGCAGCGACACCCTGATGGTGCAGGGCACCACCTCCGACGCCGGCAAGACGACGCTGGTCGCCGGGCTGTGCCGCGTGCTGGCGCGGCGCGGCGTGCGCGTGGCCCCGTTCAAGCCGCAGAACATGGCCCTGAACAGCGCGGTGACCGCCGACGGCGGCGAGATCGGCCGCGCCCAGGCGCTGCAGGCGATGGCGGCGCGCGTACCGCCGCACACCGACTTCAACCCGGTGCTGCTCAAGCCCTCCAGCGACACCGGCGCGCAGATCATCATCCACGGCCGGGCCCGCCTGGACATGGACGCCCGTGCCTATCACGATTACAAGCCGCGGGCGATGGCGGCGGTGATGGAATCCTTCACGCGGCTGACCGAGCAATACCAAGCGGTGATCGTCGAGGGCGCCGGCAGCCCGGCCGAGATCAACCTGCGCGACCGCGACATCGCCAACATGGGCTTCGCCGAACTGGCCGACTGCCCGGTGATCCTGATCGCCGACATCGACCGCGGCGGCGTCTTCGCCCACCTGGTCGGCACGCTGGAACTGCTCTCGGAGAGCGAGCAGGCGCGCGTCGTCGGCTTCGTCATCAACCGCTTCCGCGGCGACATGAGCCTGCTCCAGTCCGGGCTGGACTGGCTGGAAGCGCGCACCGGCAAGCCGGTGCTGGGCGTGCTGCCCTATCTCTCGGGCCTGCACCTGGACGCCGAGGACGCGCTGCCGCGGGCCGTCAGCGGCGATTGCCGATCGCGTCTGAGCGTCATCTGTCCGGCGCTGCCGCGCATCGCCAACGCCACCGACTGCGACCCGCTGCGCCTGCACCCGGAACTGGCCTTCCGCTTCGTCGGTCCGGGGCAGGCGATACCGCCGGCCGACCTGATCGTCCTGCCCGGCAGCAAGGCGGTGCGATCCGACCTCGGCTGGCTGCGCGATCACGGCTGGGAGCGCGCGATCCAAAGCCACCTGCGCTACGGCGGCAAGCTGATCGGCATCTGCGGCGGTCTGCAGATGCTGGGCCGCGCGCTGCACGACCCGCTCGGGCTGGAGGGCGCGCCGGGCAGCAGCATTGGGCTCGGCCTCCTCGATCTTGAGACGACGCTGGCCGCCGAGAAGCAACTGGAAAACGTCGCCGGCACGCTGGCGTTTGGGGGGCGCGCGGAGATCGCGGGCTACGAGATCCACATGGGGGTGTCGCACGGGCCGGCGCTGGGCAGACCCGCCGCGCACCTCGAGGGCAGAGCCGACGGCGCGATCTCGGAAGACAAGCAGATTCTTGCCACTTACGTGCATGGCCTGTTCGATGCGCCCGCTGCCCTGTCCGCCCTGCTCGCCTGGGCCAACCCGGCCGATGCGGCAGCTTTCGCCGAATTCGACGTGGCGGCCAGGCGCGAAGCCGACATCGACCGCCTCGCCGACGCGCTGGAGCAGCACCTCGACTGGCGGCGGTTGGCCGAGTGGCTGCCGGCCATGCAGACTATCGTGGCTAGCGGGGCTTGAGCTCCAGGGGCAGGCCGGCGGCCACCAGCGTCACCCGTTGGCAAGCCGCCGCGACGCGCTGATTGAGACGGCCCTGTTCGTCGGCGAACGCGCGGGAGACCGGATGCATGGGCACGACGCCCCAGCCGAGCTCGTTGGAGACGAGAATGATGCGCCCGGGCAGGGCGGGCAGCGCGTCGAGCACGGCCTGCGCCTCCCCCGTCAGCAGCGCGCAATCGACGGCCCGCCCGGCCTCGGCCTGGCGTCCCGCGCGGCCGGCGAAGAACAAGTTGGAGAGCCACAGGGTCAGGCAATCGACCAGCAGACAGGCGTCGGCGGCGGCGTGCCGGCTCAGCGCCGCCGCCAGATAGAGCGGCGCCTCGACCAGCCCCCATTCTGCGGGACGGCGCACGCGGTGGTGTTCGATGCGGCGCGTCATCTCTTCGTCGCGGGCTTCTGCGGTCGCAAGGTAGATGACGCGCAGGCCCGACTCCCGCGCCCGGCCCTCCGCCAGCGCGCTCTTGCCGGAACGCGCGCCGCCCAAGATCAGTTCAGCCATGGGACTAGCGTAGCACAGCACTCTTGCGCATCGGTTTGCACAAAACCTCGGCGCTCCCCATAATTCGTTCCGATCCAGCATCCAGGAACACGGTGCAATTCCGTGGCGGGCCCGCCGCTGTAATCGGGGACGGATGCCGCGAGGCCGATCATCGGCCAGCCACTGCCGGGAACGGCGGGAAGGCGCGGCGAATCCGGTCGATCCGAGAGCCAGAAGACCTGCTGGTGTCATTGCATGCCTTTGGCGAGGGCTGCGCTTTGCGCTGGTCGCGCGGAGCGCAGCCCTTTTGTTTACACTCGAAAGGAAGAACCGGATGCGTTCGAACATAGATACCCTCGATACCGAGCTGACGGCGGCATTGCAGGCCAGGATAGACGGCAAGACCAAGCCGCCGGGCAGCCTCGGCCGGCTGGAAGCCCTGGCGCTGCAGCTCGGGCTGATACAGAACACGCTGACCCCGCGCCTGACCCGGCCGCACATCCTGGTCTGCGCCGGCGACCACGGCGCCGCCAAGGCGGGCGTCTCGGCCTATCCGCAGGACGTCACCTGGCAGATGGTGGAGAACTTCCTCGCCGGCGGCGCGGCGATCAACGTCCTGGCGCGGGCCGCGGGCATGGCGCTGACCGTCGCCGATGCCGGCGTCAATCACGACTTCGGGGCGCGGCCCGGCCTGATCGACGCCAAGGTGGCGCCCGGCACCGCGAACTACCTCGAAGGCCCGGCGATGAGCGCCGTCCAGCGCGACGCCGCGCTCGCTCACGGCGGCAAGATCGTCCACGCGCTGGCGGACGACGGCTGCAACGTGCTCGGCTTCGGCGAAATGGGCATCGGCAACACCGCTGCCGCGTCGCTGATCACCCATTGCCTGACCGGGGCGCCGCTGGCGGTCTGCGTCGGCCGCGGCACGGGTCTGGACGACGCCGGCCTGGAGCGCAAGCGCACGCTGCTCTCGCAGGCACTGCCGCGCTTCACGGGCGCGCACGACGACGCGCTCGCGGTGCTGGCGCAGTTCGGCGGTTTCGAGATCGCCATGCTCGCCGGCGCCATGCTTGCCGCCGCCCGTCGGCGCATGCTGCTGCTGATCGACGGCTTCATCGTCACCGCCGCGCTGCTGGTGGCCGCGCGACTGGCACCGGCCATCCTCGATTACTGCGTTTTCGCCCACCGATCCGACGAGGCGGGCCACGCCGTGCAGCTCGAGCACCTCGGTGTCGAGCCACTGCTGCAGCTCAGCATGCGCCTGGGCGAAGGCACCGGGGCCGCGCTGGCCTATCCGCTGGTCGCGGCCGCCGCGGCCTTTCTCGAAGAGATGGCGAGCTTCGAATCGGCCGGGGTGAGCAACAGGGAATGAGGCGCGAGCTCGCCTACTTCTTCGCCGCGCTGCGCTTCTTCACGCGGCTGCCGGTGCCGGGGTGGGTCGGGCACTCCCAGGATCAGCTCGACCACGCGGCGCGCTACTTTCCGCTGGTCGGCGTCGTCGTCGGCGGCATCGGCGCGGCGGTCACGCTGCTCGCGTCCCTGGCGCTGCCGCAGCCCTCGGCGGTGCTCCTCGGCATGGCGGCGACGATACTGGCCACCGGCGCCTTCCACGAAGACGGCTTTTCCGACGCCTGCGACGGCTTCGGCGGCGGCTGGGAAAAGGCGCAGGTCCTGACCATCATGAAGGACTCGCGCATCGGCAGCTACGGCGCCATCGGCATCGGCCTGCTGCTGCTGGCGAAGTGGAACGCCCTGGTCGAACTGGCCGATGACAAGATGGTGCCGGCATTCGCCGTCGCCCTCGTCGCCGGCCACGCCGTCTCCCGCCTCGCCTCCACGCTGCTGATCCGGACGCTCGATTACGTCCGCGACGACGAGACCTCAAAGTCGAAGCCCCTGGCGCGGTGCATGGGTGCCGGCGAGCTGCTGCTCGCAGTCTTCTTCGGCTTGGCGCCCTGCGCTCTCCTGCCCTGGCGGCACGCGCTCGTCGCCCTCGCCTTCGTCGTCCTCACCGCTTGGCTCGCGGCGCGCTACTTCGTGCGCCGCATCGGCGGCTATACCGGCGACTGTCTCGGCGCCGTCCAGCAGGCGACCGAGTTGGCTTTCTACCTGGGCCTGTTGTGCAGCTTTACCTGATCCGTCATCCGCGCCCCGACGTGGCGCCGGGGCTGTGCTACGGTCGCAGCGACCTGGCGCTGGCCGAGGATGCGGTGGTCGTCGCCGCGGCGCTGCGCCCGCTGCTGCCCGGGAACGTGCCGGTGTTCAGCAGCCCCTTGAAGCGCTGCCGCCTGCTCGCCGAAGCGCTGCATCCCGCGCCGCGGTTCGACCAACGTCTGCTGGAGCTCGATTTCGGCGCCTGGGAAATGCGCTCCTGGACGGACATCGGCCGATCTGCGATCGATGAATGGGCCGCCGACCCCGAAGCCTTCGCGCCGCCCGGCGGCGAGTCGGTGGGCGCGATGCGCGCACGCGTGGCGGGCTTCCTCGACGATCTGGCAGGCAGCGGCCTAGCGAGCGCGGCGCTGGTCGCCCACGCCGGGGTGATGAAGGTCTGCGCCGCGGAGCTGCTGGGGCTCGCGCCGGAAGGGTGGTTCTCGATGCGATTCGAGTTCGGCGCGGTGAGCCTGATCGACGATGCGAGCGGGAGCCATGAGCTGATCTGGCACAATAGAGCGCTTCCCTTGCCACCGGACTGATTTCCCAGATGCCCCAGACCCCCGGCGACCACAGCGGCGAAATCTATCTGCGTCTGCTGGGCTACGTCCGTCCCTACCGCAAGGTGTTCGCGCTCGCCATCCTGGGCATGGCGGCGACCGCGATGACCGAGCCGCTGTTCCCGGCGATCATGAAGAAGTTGCTCGACTCGGGTTTCGTGGCCAGCAACAGCGAAGACCTCTACTTGCTGCCGTTGGCCATGGTCGGCATCTTCGTGGTGCGCGGCTGCCTCACCTACTTCACCTCCTACAGCCTGGCCTGGGTCACCAATCGCCTGGTGATGGACCTGCGCCAGCAGATGTTCGGCCGGCTGCTCGGCCTGCCCACGCGCTATTTCGACGACCAGTCCGCGGGCGCGCTGATTTCCAAGGTCACCTACGACGTCAATAACGTCACCGCGGCGGCCACCAACGTGCTGACGGCGCTGGTGCGCGACTCGCTGACGATACTGGGTCTCCTGGGATTCATGCTCTACTACAATTGGAGACTGACCCTGATCGCGCTGGCGGTGGGGCCCTTGATCATCGGCGTCGTCAAGGTCTTCGGCAAGCGCCTGCGCGCCGCCAGCCGCCGCGGCTACAGCGCGATGGGCCTGATCGCCCACATCCTCGAGGAGGCGGTCGGCGCCCACAAGGTGGTCAAGGTGTTCGGCGGCCAGCGCTACGAGGCGAAGCGCTTCGAGGAAGCGAGCAACGAGTTCCGCAGGGCGGCGATGCGCGAATCGATGGCCGCCTCCGCCACCGTGCCGCTGACCCAGGTCGCCGCGGCCACCGCCTTGTCGATCATCATCTACGTCGCCTTGTTGCAGTCGTCCCAAAGCCACATCACGGTCGGCGGCTTCGTCTCCTTCATCACCGCGATGCTGCTGCTCCTGGCCCCGGTGAAGCGCCTGACCGAGGTCAATGCGCCGCTGCAGCGCGGCCTGGCGGCGGCGGAGAGCATCTTCGCCCTGCTCGACCAGAAGCCGGAGGAGGATCGCGGCACCGAGACGCTGGTGCGGGTGAAGGGCGAGATCCGCTTCGAGGACGTTTGCTTCTCCTACGATCCGCTGCTGGCGCCGGCGCTGCGGGACGTCAGCCTGGAGATCGGCGCCGGCCAGACCGTGGCGCTGGTCGGCCCCTCGGGCAGCGGCAAGAGCACGCTGGCCGCGCTGATTCCGCGCTTCTACGGCCCCGACCGCGGCAGGATCACGATCGACGGCGAGGACGTCCAGAACCTGAGGCTGGCGAGCCTGCGTCAGAACGTCGCGCTGGTGAGCCAGGAGGTGGTGCTGTTCAACGACACCGTGGCGGCCAACATCGCCTACGGCGCCTCGGCCGGCGCCGCCGAGACCGAGATCATCGCGGCGGCGAAGGCGGCCAACGCCTGGGAGTTCATCAGCCAGATGCCCGAGGGCCTGAGAACAACGGTCGGCGAGAAAGGCGTCAAGCTCTCCGGCGGCCAGCGCCAGCGCCTGGCGATCGCCCGCGCCTTCCTCAAGAATGCTCCGATCCTGATCCTCGACGAGGCCACCTCGGCGCTCGATTCCGAATCCGAGCGGCAGATCCAGTCGGCGCTGGACGGCCTGATCCAGGGCCGGACGACGCTGGTGATCGCCCACCGGCTATCGACGGTGGAGCGCGCCGACCGCATCGTCGTGCTCGACCGGGGCCGCGTCGTCGAAGCGGGACGCCACGACGAACTGCTCGCGCGCAATGGCATCTACAGCCATCTTTACCGGCTGCAGTTCGAGTCGGTCGCTCAGGCCGGCGCCTGAAGCAGCGCCTCCGCGGCAAGGATGACTTGGCCGGCTCCGAGTCTCCTCAGGCATTCGCTGCCGCTATCGACCTTGCGCTCGCAGCCTTCCTGCATGCAGGGCACGCACTCCCCGGGTCCCTGCAGCAGGAAGACGTTGCCACGCCTGCCGCTGCCGCGGCGCCCCCATGGGCTCTCGAAGCTGGCCCAGCCGCGCGGCCACGGCCCCCACTTGACCGGATTGGACGGCCCGAACAGGGCGATCGTCGGCGCACCGGTCGCGGCGGCGATGTGCGTCACCGCCGTGTCTGGGCCGACATAGAGCGCCGCCCGCCGGGTCAGCTCGGCGGTCTCGGCGAGCGACAGGCTCCCCGAGAGGTCCAGGCCGCCGGCCCGCAGCGCGATGTCGCCGACGTAGGCGCGCTCCTCGGGCGCCGGCCCGCCGGTGAACGCCAGCGCCAGCCCGCGTCCTTGCAACCAGTTCGCCAGTTCCAGCCATGCCTCCCGGGTCCACATCTTGTAGGGGAACTTCGGGTAGGGGTGCAGCACGGCGTAAGGCTCGGCTTGCAGAGGTAGCAGCTTGGCGAGCAAGACGTCGAGCTGCCCGGATGAAATGCCGGGCGGCACCACCTCGAAGGACGGAGGAATGCCGAGCATCTGCGCCAGACGGAGACCCATCGCCACGGTGTGGGTGTCGAGATCGTCGAACTCGCCCCAGGCGCTGAGGAGCAAAGACTTCGCTCTCTCCTTGCGCTCGGGGCGCAACAGGCCGATACGCCTATACGCCGCCGCCCAGCAATAGAGGCGGGAGCGGTCGGTCGGCAGCGGCGAGACCGCCAGGTCGTAATGGCGCCACAAGCGTCTCAGCTCCTGATACCGCTCGCGCGGACCGGCCCGCCTGGGAACGGATATCACCCGGTTGATGTCCGGATTGCCCTCGAGCACGGCCTCGGTGTCGCGAAACACCAGCATGTCCAGCGCCGCCGCGGGCCAGGCGCGCTTCATCGAGCGGGCCAGGGGCGTGGCGAGCAGCACGTCGCCGATGCGCTGGGTGCAGGCGAGCAGGATGCGGCGGGGCGGATCATGAAACTCGCGCGCACCCGATTGCAAAGCCTCTCCGCCGATTATCTTCACTATAATGCCCGCCATCGTTTGCCGCCCGGCCATTATGCCCAAACTCTACATCGACGAGTTCGTCGGCATTTCCAACCGCCTCGAAGTCCTGCCGCTCGCCTTCGCCATTCGCAAGGCATACGGCCACGACATCATCCTCGACTGGCACGAGCTCGACTCCTTCTCGGTGGCGGATACGCGCCGCGGCAAGGTGCGGCTGCTCGCGCGCCTGGGCGCGCTGCGCGTGCGCGACTGCGACCAGGCATTGTTCGACACGCTGGGCGGCAGAAAAATCATCCTGCGCTCGCTCGACGGACCGGCCGACCGGCTCGATCCGATCTACCTCGAAACGGCCGCCAGGCTCAAGCTGGCGCCTACGCTCGCCGCCTCGATCCGCCGGGCGTTCGACCGGTACCGCGGCCGGCCGGTGATCGGCGTGCATATCCGCCAGGGCGACTACGAACTGGTCGATGGCGAACGCTACGAGATCAGCCGCGAGTGGCCAGCGGTGCCGGTGTGGTGGTATGAACGGCTGATGACCAGGATCGTCGCGCGGCAACCCGATGCCTGCTTCTTCCTCTCATGCACCGGGGATCCGGCGGCCTTTCGCGAGCTGTTCGAGCGCTTCGAGGTGTTCTCCCTCGACCTGCGCTCGCCTTACGCGTACAAGGGTCCGGACCACCGATCGAGCGTGAACCCGGTCGCAGACCTGTTCGCGCTGGCTTGCTGCCGGATGCTCCTGGCGACCCCGATCTCCGGCTATTCGCACTGGGCGGCCAACGCACTCGGCCCGGCGAGCACCTGTCTCGTGCCGCTTCCCGGCGCGACCCGGGAGGCGCCCTTGGCCGGAGTCATCCGCCTGCACGGCCAGCGGCTGCCCCGCTGGCGGGCGGCGGGCCGCACCGGCGCCGATACCGAACCGGCCGACGCGTCGCTGACCGGCATCGACCTTAGCCGGGAGGCCGACACCTCTTGGCTGTGACGGCGGAACGTATCCTGTTCTCGGAGAGCTCGCCCAATCTGGGCGGACAGGAGCTGCAGTTGCTGCAGCAGATGACCGTGCTCATGGCGCGTGGCGTCGCGGTGCGGCTGGCCTGCCGGCGGGGCAGCCGCATCGACGAGATCGCCCGCGAGCGGCATCTCGACACCGTCGCCATCCCTTTCCGCAACAGTCTCGACCCGCGCAGCATCGCGGCCCTCGTCCGGCTCGTGCGCACCTGGCGCCCCGATGCCATCGTCAGCCACAGCGGCCACGACGCCAACAACTGCGCGCTCGCCGCCCGGCTCGTCGCCGCCCGGCCGCGCCTGATCCGGATGCGCACCTATCAGCCGGGCCCGCCGCACGCCTGGACCTACAACGCGCTGGCCGACCTCACCCTGGTGCCGAGCGAAGCGCTGCGCAACAGCCTGCTCGCCCATCCGCGCATCAAGCCCGGACGCATCCGCGTGCTCTACCCCGGAATCGACTTGGAGCGCATCGAGCGCGAGGCGCGGGCGGCGCTGCCCGAAGCGATCGCGCGCTGGCTGGAGCGCCGCCCCGGCCCGCTGCTGGTGCAGGCCGCCATGCTGCGCGCGGAAAAGGGCCAGGCGCTGATGCTCTCGGTCATGGCGCAGCTCGTGAAGAACCACCCGGCGCTGCGCTACGTGATCGCCGGCGAGGGCGAACTGCGCGCGACGCTGTCGTCACGGGTGCGCGAGCTCGGGCTAGAAGAGCACGTGCTGATCGCCGGCCTGATCTCCCCGGTCGCACCGCTCTATCGGCGCGCCGATCTGGTGCTGATGCCGTCTTCCTACGAGCCGCTGGGCATGTCCCAGAGCGAAGCCCTGAGCCTCGGCGTGCCGGTGCTGGCCAGCCGCACCGGCGGCATCCCGGAGACGGTCGAGGACCGACGCACCGGCCTGCTGGTCGAACCGGAGAACGTTTCGGCATGGATCCGGGCGCTCTCCTGGGCGCTCGCACATCCGGCCGAGATGCGGCGCATGGCGGCAGCCGGGCGCGAATTCGTCAACTCCCGCTTCTCGATCGCCACCAACATCGATAGCCTGCTCGCCCACCTTAACCCCGCCTAGGCTTCAACCATGACGCCCCTGCCGAGCAAGACCGCCGCACTGACCACCGCCGCCACCTGGAGCGCGATCGCCCTGGGCTTCTTCATCCCGATCGCCACCGCAACCAGCAACCTGCTGCTGGCCCTGACCGCCCTCCTGTTCGCGCTCTCCGGCGACTATCGCGGCAAGGCGCGCGCCATCGCGCGCAACCCGGTGGCCCTCGCCTGCCTGCTGTTTTTCGCGCTCACCCTGCTCGGCAGCCTGTACGGCCTGGGCGCTTGGCACGACAAGCAGCACTACCTCGGCAAATACCTGACGCTGCTCGCGGTGCCCCTGCTCGCCCCGCTGTTCGCCGAGCGCGTCTCCCGCGTTTATGCGCTCGCCGCCTTCTGCGCCGCCATGCTGCTGACCCTGGCGCTATCCTACGCGATCCGCTTCGGCTGGCTGCCGCCGGGCAGTCTGCCGATGATGGACGCCGCCGATCCGGTGGTCTTCAAGCTGTCCATCACCCACGGCTTCCTGATGGCCATCACCGCCTTCCTCCTGGCGGTCGCGGCACGCCACGCCGACTCGCTCCGAGCGCGCCGGATCCTGGCCGCGCTCGCGGCGCTGGCGGCCTTCAACGTGCTGTTCATGGTGATCGGCAGGACCGGCTACGTCGTGCTGGTGGTGCTCGGCATCTACTTCTTCTTCCGCCGTTTCGGCGCCAGGGGAGTCGCCATCGCGGCCGTCGGCTTCGCGCTCGCCTGCGCCGCCGCCTACCAGTGGTCGAGCGCCTTCCACGAACGCACGGACAAGGCGCTCGCCGAGGCGGGCGCCTGGCGGGAAGGACGGGGAGACCGGACTTCGATAGGCCTGCGGCTCGACTACTATTCGAACACGCTGGCGATCATCCGCGCTCACCCGCTGTTCGGCGTCGGCACCGGGGGCTTCGCGCTGGCTTACGGCGAGCGGGTGCAGCATACCGGCATGGCGCCGTCCAACAATCCGCACAACCAGTATCTGCTGATCGCTGCGCAACTGGGCGTCGTCGGCCTGGCCGCCCTGATCGGGCTCTACGCCGTCTACTGGCGCGGCGCCGGGCGCCTCGTGCCGCCCTTCGGCGAGATCGCACGCGGTCTGCTGCTGGCGATGCTGGTCGGCAATCTGTTCAATTCCTTCATGCTCGACTTCACCGAGCGGCTGTTCTTCGCCTGGCTCTCCGGCGTCCTGTTCGCCGAGCTGTCGGCCCGGCGCGACGACGTCGGCCCGGGCTGAGGGTAGCCGCGCTCGGTGCCCTCTTAGTGGGCCGCCTCCCAGTTCGGCCCCACCCCGACATCGACCAAGAGCGGCACCTTCAGCTTCGCCACATCGCCCATCAGACGCGGCAGTTGTTCGCGCACCGCGACCAGCTCGGCGTCGGGCACCTCGAGCACCAGTTCGTCATGGACCTGCAGGATCAGTCTCGATCCCAGCCGCTCCTGGTCCAGCCAGCGCTGCACCGCGAGCATCGCCAGCTTGATCAGGTCGGCCGCGGTCCCCTGCATCGGCGCGTTGATCGCGGCGCGTTCCGCGCCCTGGCGGCGGCCGACGTTGCCCGAGCGGATCTCGGGCAGCCACAGGCGGCGGCCGAACACGGTCTCGACGTAGCCCTGGCTGCGCGCGAGCTTGCGCGTCTTCTCCATGTAGCGGGCGACGCCGGGATAGCGTGCGAAGTAGCGGTCCATGTAGGCCTGCGCCGCGCCGCGCTCCAGACCCAGTTCGCGCGCCAGGCCGAAGGCCGACATGCCGTAGATCAGGCCGAAGTTGATCACCTTGGCGGCGCGGCGCTGATCCGGCCCGACCTCCAGCGGCGTGACGCCGAAGATCTCCGCGGCGGTGGCGCGATGCACGTCCTCGCCGCGGCCGAAGGCGTCGAGCAGGCGCGCGTCGTCGGAGAGGTGCGCCATGATGCGCAGCTCGACCTGGGAATAGTCGGCCGAGACGATCGTCTGATCCGGCGGCGCGATGAAGGCGCTGCGGATGCGCCGGCCTTCCACCGTGCGCACCGGGATATTCTGCAGGTTCGGCTCCGAGCTCGCCAGCCTGCCGGTGACCGCGGTGGCTTGCGAATAGCTGGTGTGCACGCGGCCGGTGGCCGGATTGACCATGCGCGGCAGCTTGTCGGTGTAAGTACCCTTCAGCTTGGCGAGGCTGCGATAATCCAGGATTAGCCTGGGCAGCGGATAGTCGAGCGCCAGCTCGGAGAGTACCTCCTCGTCGGTGGACGGACCGCCGGAGGGCGTCTTCTTCAGCACCGGCAGTCCCTGCTTGTCGAACAGGATTTCCTGGATCTGCTTCGGCGAATTGAGGTTGAACGGTTGGCCCGCCTGCCCTTGGGCCTCCGCCTCCAGCTCCAGCATGCGCCGGCCGAGCTCGTCGCTCTGCCTGGCCATGGCGGCGACGTCGATCAGCACGCCGGTGCGCTCCATGCGATACAGTACCTCGGCCACCGGCAGCTCGATGTCGCGGTAGAGACGCTCGAGCCTGGGCTCCTGCGCCAGCGCCTCCCGAAAGACCTGATGCACGCGCAGCGTCACGTCGGCGTCCTCGGCGGCGTATTCGCTGGCGCGATCGACGGCGACCTGGGCGAAGGATATTCGTGCCGCGCCCCTCCCGGTCACGGCGTCGTAGGAGATCGTCGCGAGATTCAGGTGGCGGGAAGCCAGCGCGCCCAGGTCGTGCGACTTGTCGCTCTCCAGCACGTAGGATTCGAGCAGGGTGTCGTCCTGGATGCCGGCGAGCGCAATGCCGTGGTTGGCGAAAACATGCCGGTCGTACTTGAGGTGCTGGCCGAGCTTGGCGTGCCGCCCGGACTCCAGCCAGGGTCTGAGCTTCTCCAGCACCTCGGCCAGCGGCAGCTGCGCCGGTGCGCCGGCGTAACTGTGGCCGAGCGGCAGATAGGCTGCGCGTCCCGCTTCGACCGCGAAGGAGATGCCCACCAGCCTGGCCGCGAAAGGATCGAGGTCGGTGGTCTCGGTGTCCAGCGAAGTACACTCCGCCTGCTCGATCCTCTCCAGCCAGCGGCTGAAGTGTTCCCAATCGAGGATGGATTCGTAGCCGTCGCGATGATTGTCGGTGAGCGGCTCATTCAACGGCCCCGGCTGCGCAGCCAGACCGGCTTCCAGCTCCTTCAGCCAGCTCCGGAACTCCAGGCGGGAGAACAGTTCCCTCAGCCCGGCCGCATCCTGGGGGCGCGGCGCGAGATCGATCACCCGCTCCGGCAATTGCAGATCGCAGGCCACGGTGAGCAGGCGCCGGCCCAGCGGCAGGAAATCCAGCGCACGCCGCAGGTTCTCGCCCACCGCCCCGCCGATCTGCTGCGCGTGTTCGATGACGCCGTCGAGCGAGCCGTACTCGGAGAGCCACTTCACCGCCGTCTTCGGCCCGACCTTGGCCACGCCCGGAACGCCATCGGCCGCGTCGCCGGTGAGCGCCAGGTAGTCCACGATCAAGCGCGGCGGCACGCCGAATTTTTTCTCGACTCCGGCCTCGTCCAGGGTCTCGTTGCTCATGGTGTTGACCAGCCGGACGCGGGGGCAGACCAGTTGCGCCAGGTCCTTGTCGCCGGTGGAGATCACGCAATCGATGCCGGCGGCGGCGGCGGCCCGCGCCAGGGTGCCGATCACGTCGTCGGCCTCGACCCCATCCTCCATCAGGAGCGGCCAACCGAGCGCGCGGATGCACTGGTGCAGTGGCTCGATCTGGCGCACCAGGTCGTCGGGCATCGGCGGCCGGTGCGCCTTGTACTCGGGGTACCAGTCGTCGCGGAAGGTCTTGCCCTTGGCGTCGAAGACCACGGCGCGATAGTCGATGCCGTCGGCCGCCTTGTAGTCGATGGGCAGCCGGCGTAGCATGTTCAGGACGCCATAGACGGCGCCAGTGGGCTCTCCCGCCCGGTTGCGCAGGTCGGGCATGGCGTGGAAGGCGCGGTACAGATAGGACGAACCGTCGACCAGGATCAGCGTGGGCATAGGGTCAGAGGGACAGGGACAATGAGCGCGAAGGACAAGCTACCGAATATCGCCGAACCTTGGCCCGCGGCGCCTCCCGCTCAAGCCACGGTGGGCACTTCGGGCACGGCACGGGAAGCCTGGCGCATTTTCGGCATTATGTCAGAATTCGTCGAGGCGACCGACCGCCTGAACGCCATCCGCCCGGCGGTCTCGATCTTCGGCAGCGCCCGGATCGGGCCGGATTCCCCGCACTACCTGCTGACCGAAAAGATCGCGCGCCTGCTCTCGGACGCCGGCTTCGGCGTCATCTCCGGCGGCGGCCCGGGGGTGATGGAGGCCGCCAACAAGGGCGCCTACGCCGGCAAGAGCCCCAGCGTCGGCCTCAACATCCAGCTGCCGATGGAGCAGAAGAGCAATCTATACCAGGACATCTCGCAGACCTTCCGCCACTTCTTCGCGCGCAAGTACATGTTCGTCCGTTTCGCCAGCGCCTACGTGGTGATGCCGGGCGGCTTCGGCACCCTGGACGAACTGCTCGAGGCGCTGACCCTGATCCAGACCAACAAGTCGCCGCGCATCCCGCTGATCCTGGTCGGCAGCGCTTTCTGGGGCGGCATGATCGACTGGTTCCGCGACCGGCTGGTGGCCGACGGCATGATCGGCCCGGAGGACATGGAGCTGATCCAGCTGATCGACGAGCCGAAGGCAGTCGTCGCGGCGATCTTCAAGCACTACGAGCGGCGCGGCTTCGAACGCCTGCCCGAAGAGCACGAGCTGCTGTTGAATCTGTGAGCGCCCGTTCTGCTAGAATCGCGCCACCCGCCCCCAGGACATCGCCATGCGCCGCACCCTGTTGATCCTCGCCCTGCTCGCCCTTCCTGCTGCAGCACAGCAGCCGGCCGGCCGGCAACCGCTGCCGGAGCTGCCTCCGCCGCCGCCGGCGGTACAAGCCGACCAGGCGCTCGAACCCCAGGTGACGATCACCCAGCGCGGCCAGGACAAGGTCGAGGAATACCGCATCCACAACAAGCTGTACATGATCAAGGTGACGCCCCCGCACGGCAAGCCCTACTACCTGGTCGACCAGAAGGGCGACGGCAACATGGTCCGCCAGGGCACGCTCAACCCGCGACTCAGCGTGCCGATGTGGGTGATCAAGACCTTCTGAGGCGATGACGGATCACCGGGAATGAGCGCGGGCCGACCCGCTCGTCACCGCCCATTGCCCGTTTCCCATCGCCCCACTCCGAGCACACGCCGATGCAAGCGCAACGACTTCCCGCGGCCCGCGGCTTCTCCTGGCTCACCGAGGGCTACGCCCTGTTCCGTCGCAACCCGCCGCTATTGACCTTGCTGACGCTGGGCTACCTGCTGATCGTACTGGCCGTAGGCATGCTCCAGCCGTTCGGTCCCTTCCTGCTACCGCTGCTGCTGCCGACCCTGACGACGCTGGTGGCCAACGGCTGCCGCGCCCTCGATCTGGGCCTGTCGCGCCAGGCGCTCACCAGCGGCTTAGCCGAGCAGCGCGGCCCCCTGTTGCGGCTGGGTATTCTGCATCTGGCCGGCACGCTGGCGGTGCTGGCCATCGACCTGCTGCTGGAAGGCGGGGGCTGGTCAGCGCTCGACCGCGGCATGAATCCGGAGACGGTGAACCTGGCGCAGATGCTGCGCCTGATGCTGATCGCCTCGCCGCTCTTGCTGGCGTTCTGGTTCGCGCCGCTGCTCACGGCCTGGGATCGCGTGCCGGCGGCAAAGTCGCTGTTCTTCAGCTTCGTCGCCGCCTGGCGCAACTGGCGCGCCTTCCTCGCCTACGGCGCGGCGGTGATGCTGATCGGCGTGTTCCTGCCCGGCCTGCTCTTGATCGGCGCCACCCTGCTCTCCGCGACCCTGGGCGACATCCTGTCGATGGTGCTGCGCCTGCTCTTGGTCCTGGTGTTCGCGCCGGTGCTGATGGCTAGCGTCTACCTCAGCTATCGCGACGTCTTCGTGCCGCCGCCCACCGCCCATGGGTGAAGCGCCGGGCCCACGTCCGCTGGGCATCCTCGGCGGCACCTTCGACCCGGTGCATTACGGCCACCTGCGCCTGGCCGAGGAAGCGCGCGGCGCGCTGGGCCTGGAGCGGATACTGTGGCTCCCCGCCGGCCAGCCGCCGCACCGCGAAGCGCCCGCGGTTCCGGCCAGTCACCGGCTGGAACTGGTCCGCCTGGCCATCGCCGACAACCCGGCCTTCGCCCTCGACGACGCCGAAGCCCGGAGCCCCGCGCCGAGCTACACCTTGACCAGCCTGACGCGGCTGCGCGAGTTCAACGGCGCGGAAAAACCGCTGGTGCTGCTGCTCGGTGCCGACGCCTTCGCCGGCCTTTGCGGCTGGCACCGCTGGCGGGAGCTGTTCGCGCTGGCCCACCTGGGAGTGGCGACCCGGCCCGGCTACGCGCTCGATCCCGGCCTGCTGCCCCCCGCCCTGGCGGATGAGCTCCGAACCCGCCTGCGCACCGACGTCGGGTCGCTGGCACGGGTGCCCGCGGGCAGCATCGTTCCCTTCGCCATCGCCGCCCTCGACATCTCGGCCACGAGGATCCGCGAAATGCTGGTCGCGGGCGGCAGCGCCCGCTATTTGCTCCCGGATCCCGTTCTCGACTATATTGCCGAGCATCGGCTCTATCGATAGGGCCAACATTAGAGAACCAATGGATCTACGCAAGCTGCAAAAGATCGTCGTCACCGCGCTCGAAGACATCAAGGCGCGCGACATCGAAGTGATCAACACCACCAAGCTCAGCCCCCTGTTCGACCGCATCGTCATCGCCAGCGCCGACTCGACGCGCCAGGTCAAGGCGCTGGCGCGCAACGTCCATGACAAGGTCAAGGAAGCGGGCGGCGAGGTGCTCAGCATCGAAGGCGAGGAGACGGGCGAGTGGGTGCTGGTCGACCTCGGCACCATCGTCGTCCATGTGATGCAGCCTTCGGTGAGGAACTACTACAATCTCGAGGAGCTGTGGCAGGCAAAGCCGAAGCGGGCCGGATCGATCGAGGAGCCGCCCTCGCCCCAGCCGGCGGCAAAACGGCGGATCCCCAGAACTCCAGCTCGCAGCAAAGCCTCGGACGGGGCATGAACCGCCGTGAGGCTGTTCATCGTCGCCGTCGGTACGCGCATGCCGGGCTGGGTCGAGGAGGCTTACGCCGGATTCGCCAAGCGCATGCCACCTGAAATGCCGCTGCAACTGATCGAAGTGAAGGCCGAACCGAGGACCTCGGGCAAGCCGCTCGCGGCGCTGCTGGCGGCCGAGTCGGCGCGCCTCAGGGCGGCGCTGCCGTCGCGCTGCCATCTGGTGGCGCTAGACGAGCACGGCAGCGACTTGGACACCCGGGCACTGGCCGCGCGACTGGAGAAGTGGCAGGCCGGCGGCGCCGATGTCGCGCTGGTCATCGGCGGGCCCGACGGACTGGATCCGGCGTTGAAGCGGCAGGCGGCGGAATCGCTGCGGCTGTCCAGCCTGACCCTGCCCCACGCGCTGGTGCGGGTGCTGCTGGCCGAGGCGCTGTATCGGGCGGTCAGCCTGCAGAAGGGCCACCCCTACCATCGCGAGTGAGCTTGATGATCGAACCGCGCATCTATCTCGCTTCGAGCAGCCCACGCCGGCGCGAACTGCTGCACCAGATCGGCGTCCGCTTCGACCTGCTGCTGTTCCGCAACCATCCCAGGGAGGACGCCGAGGTCAAGGAGGACGTCCTGCCCGGGGAGGCAGCCGACGACTACGTGTTGCGCGTTGCCCGCGCCAAGGCCGGGCACGGCGTGCGGCTCACCCGAGTGCGCCACCTGCCGCCCCGCCCGGTGCTCGCCGCCGACACCACGCTCGACCTGGACGGCACGATCATCGGCAAGCCGCGCGATCAGGCCGACGCCGCGGCCATCCTGGCGCGCCTGTCCGGTTCCAGCCATCGCGTGCTGACCGCGGTGGCAATGGCCGACGGCGAACGCATCGAACACGCCCTCAGCATCAGCGAGGTGCGCTTCAGGACGCTGAACACCGAGGAAATCCGCCGCTACGTCGTCTCCAACGAGCCGCTCGACAAGGCCGGCGCTTACGGCATCCAAGGCCGGGCCGCGATGTTCATCGAGGAGATCAGGGGTTCCCATTCCGGCATCGTCGGCCTGCCGCTGTGCGAGACGGCGCTGCTGCTGCGTTCCTTCGGTTATCCTTTGTAGCACCATGAGCGAAGAATTCCTGATCAACTTCACGCCGCAGGAGACGCGCGTCGCCCTGATGCAGAACGGCGTCGTGCAGGAGCTGCACATCGAACGCACTGCCAGCCACGGCATCGTCGGCAACGTCTATCTCGGCCGCGTGGTGCGCGTGCTGCCCGGCATGCAGTCGGCGTTCATCGAGATCGGCCTGGAGCGCACCGCCTTCCTGCACGTCGCTGACATCTGGGAGGAACGCTGCGCCAACGGCCAGGAAGGCGCGCCGCCCAAGCCGATCGAAAAGATACTCTCGGAGGGCCAGAATCTGCTGGTGCAGGTGCTCAAGGATCCGCTCGGCACCAAGGGCGCGCGCCTGACCACGCAGATGTCGATCGCCGGCCGGCTGCTCGTCTACCTACCCCAGGAGCGCCACATCGGCATCTCCCAGCGCATCGAGGGCGAGGCCGAGCGCGAGCGGATGCGCAGCCGCATCGAGGCGCTGGTGCCCGGCGGCGAGCCGGGCGGCTTCATCGTCCGCACCGTGGCCGAATCGGCCAGCGACGCCGAACTGGCGACCGACATCAACTACCTGCGCCGGCTCTGGGCGGAAATCAAGAGCCGCGCCCAGAGCGCCCGGCCGCCGGCGCTGCTGCACCACGACCTGACGCTGGCACAGCGCCTGCTGCGCGACCTGGTGACGCCGGAGACGACCCGGGTGGTGATCGATTCGCGCGAGAATTTCCAGAAGCTCCACGTCTTCGCCCAGGAATACATGCCGCAGGTGGCGGGGCTGCTCGAGCACTACACCGGCGAGCGGCCGCTGTTCGACCTGTTCGGCGTCGAGGACGAGATCCAGAAGGCGCTGGCGCGCCGCGTCGAGTTGAAGTCCGGCGGCTATCTGATCATCGACCAGACCGAGGCGATGACCACCATCGACGTGAACACCGGCGGCTTCGTCGGACTGAAGAACTTCGACGACACCATCTTCAAGACCAACCTCGAGGCGGCGCTGACCATCGCGCGCCAGCTGCGTCTGCGCAACCTGGGCGGCATCATCATCGTCGACTTCATCGACATGGAGAACGAGGAGCACCGCGCCTCGGTCCTGGGCGAATTGAACAAGTCGCTCGCGCGCGATCGCACGCGGATCTCGGTGAGCGGCTTCACCGCCCTGGGACTGGTGGAGATGACCCGGAAGCGCACCCGCGAATCGCTCGCCCACGTGCTGTGCGAGCCCTGCCCGACCTGCAGCGGCCGCGGCGAAGTGAAAACCGCGCGTACCGTCTGCTACGAGATCCTGCGCGAACTGCTGCGCGAGGCGCGCCAGTTCGACGCCCGGGAATACCGCGTGCTGGCCGCGCGGGGGGTCACCGACCTGTTCCTCGACGAGGAATCGCAGGCGCTGGCGATGCTCTCCGACTTCATCGGCAAGACCATCTCGGTCCAGGCCGAATCCGGCTACAGCCAGGAACAGTACGACATTGTTCTGATGTAGGGTTTCACGGGGTCTCATGGC
>DATKVJ010000040.1:0-3776 GCA_035530135.1 Rhodocyclaceae bacterium
GTTTCGGCGTGGCCAAAACTGCACACGGACCACGAGCCCACCACGAAACCCGTCATCGCGACTGCCACGGCCTTCGGCCTCGCAGTGACGGCAGCGTGGCGATCCAGATTGCCACGGCCTTCGGCCTCGCAACGACGACCGTACCCGTTCGGGTTTCCTCATCGAAAGGAAGTCCCCGTGGGACGCAGAGGAGGGTTCATGGAAAGGCCCGAAGGGCTGCGGCAGTCTGGGGAGATTGCTTCGCCTGCCGTCACTGCGAGGCCGAAGGCCGCGGCAGTCGCATTGACAAGGCATTCCGTCATTGCGAGGCCCGAAGGGCCGCGGCAATCCTGGGGGATCGCTGCGCTCGCGATGGCGGCGCGGACTACTGCCGCTCGAGCGCGTCGATGAACAGGGCGGCGACGTCGCAGCCGCTTTGCTCGGCGATCTCGACGAAGCAGGTCGGGCTGGTGACGTTGATCTCGGTCAGGCAGTCGCCGATCACGTCGAGGCCGACCAGCAGCAGGCCGCGCGCGGCGAGGATAGGGCCCAGGGTCTTTGCGATCTCCCGGTCGCGCCCGGAGAGCGGCTGCGCCACGCCGGTGCCGCCGGCGGCCAGGTTGCCGCGCGTCTCGCCCGGCTTGGGGATGCGCGCCAGGCAGTAGGGCACCGGCTCGCCGTCGATCAGCAGGATGCGCTTGTCGCCGTGCGCGATCTCCGGGAGGAAACGCTGCGCCATGATCGTGCGCGTGCCGTGGGCGGTCAGGGTCTCGACGATGACGTTGCGGTTGGGGTCGGATCGGCCGACGCGGAAGATCGAGCTGCCGCCCATGCCGTCCAGCGGCTTCAGGATCGCGTCGCCCATCTCGTCGATGAAGGCGTCGAGGTCGACGGCGTCGCGCGCCACCAGCGTGGTCGCGGTGAATTGCGGGAACTCGGTGATGGCGATCTTCTCGTTGTGGTCGCGGATCGCCCGCGGCCGGTTGAAGACGCGCGCCCCACCGGCCTCGGCGCGCTCCAGGAGCCAGGTGGCGGCGACGTACTCGAAGTCGAAGGGCGGGTCCTGGCGCATCAGCACCGCGTCGAAGGCCGAGAGCGGCTGATGCTCGCGCTCCCGCTCGGCGACCCATTCGTCATGGTCGGGGAACAGTTCCAGGCGCGTCGCGGCGGCGGCGACGACGCCGTCGCGCCAGCCCAGCGCCCCGCGCATCACCGCGTGGACCTCGTGGCCGCGCCGCTGCGCCTCGCGCATCATGGCGACGCTGGAGTCCTTGTAGGCCTTCAGCGAGTCCAAAGGATCGAGGATGAAGGCGAGGCGCATCGCTCAGGACTCCCCGGCCCGTTCCAGCTCCAGCGCGGCGGCGAGCAGGGCCAGGCGCGCCACCACGCCGTAGGCGTAGAAGCGGTTGGGCGGCGCGTCCGGCGCCTGGGCGGCGTCGGGCAGCGAGCAGCCGGTCTCGAAGGCCAGCGGCTTGAAGCTCATGCCCGGGGCGTTCAGGTTCTCGTCGATGCCGCGGCTGGTGTTGACCCGGTAGAAGCCGCCGACGACGTAGTGGTCGATCATGTAGATCACCGGTTCGGCGACGCCCTCGTCCACCTTCTCGTAGGTCGGCACGCCCTCCTGGATGATCACCTCGGTCACCTGCAGGCCCTCCTTGCCCACCGACATCTTGTTGCGCTGCTTGCGGTTCAGGCCGCGCACCTCGCTGGCGTCCCGCACCGTCATGATGCCCATGCCGTAGGTGCCGGCGTCGGCCTTGACGATGACGAAGGGCTTCTCGGCGACGCCGTATTCCTTGTACTTGGCGCGGATGCGGAACAGCAGGGTGTCGACGTTGGCGGCCAGGCATTCCTCGCCGGCGCGCTCCTGGAAGTTCACCTTGCCGCAGACCTCGAAGCCCGGGTTGATCAGCCAAGGATCGATACCCAGCGTCTGGGCAAAATCGTTGGCCACCTCGTTGTAGGCGGCGAAGTGATGTGACTTGCGCCGCACGTGCCAGCCGGCGTTGAGCGGCGGCAGCAGCGACTGCTCGGCTATGCCCTTGAGGATCTCCGGCACGCCGCCGGAGAGATCGTTGTTGAGCAGGATCGCGCAGGGATCGAAGCCCTCCAGCCCGAGCCTGCGGCCCGCGGGACCGAGACGCTTCAAGGGCTCCAGGGTCAGCTTCTGGCCGTCGGGCAGGTCGAGCGTGGTCGGCGCGGTGATCTCGGGCAGGAGCGAGCCGATGCGCACGTTGAGGCCGGTGTGATGCAGGATGTTCGCCAACCGGGCGACGTTCTGCAGATAGAACAGGTTGCGGGTATGGCTCTCGGGAATCAGGAGCAGGTTCCTCGCCTCCGGGCAGATCTTCTCGATCGCGGCCATCGCCGCCTGCACGCACAGCGGCAGGAAGGAGGGATTGAGGTTGTTGAAGCCGCCGGGGAACAGGTTGGTATCCACCGGCGCCAGCTTGAAGCCGGCGTTGCGCAGATCGACCGAGGCATAGAAGGGCGGCGTGTGCTCCAGCCACTGCGTGCGCAGCCAGTGCTCGATCAGGGCGTCGTTGGCGAGGAAGCGCTGTTCCAGTTCCAGGATCGGCCCGGTGAGGGCGGTGGTGAGATGGGGAACCATGTTGTCCTGCGCGTTGTCTTTAGCAAACCATCTTACACCATCGATGTTACCGCACCGCGTAGGGCGCGAAGCGCTCGGGCAAGAGCGCCTGCGTCAGGCTGCGCTGGGCGAACAGGTGGCGGCCGTCGCAGACGAAGCCCAGCTCCTGCCAGTCCGTCTCGTTCAGCAGCCGCACCAGCTCGGCGATGTCGCCGTCGGTGAGATCGGTCCGCCTGGGGAACAACGCCAGCACCGCGCCGTCGTAGTTGTTGCAGGCGTTGGTGAAGAAGGGCTTCGCCATCCGCGTCCGGCCATTGACGTAGATGCGCTTCGCCTCGGAGACGTGGTGGCGGCGGCCCCAGCGCCACCAGTTCGACTCGTCGAAATGGGCGACGCCACGCCCGAGCAGCCGCGCCTTGTGGGGCTCCAGGTAGGGCAGCTTGAGGTCGTAGATCATCCGCCGCAGCTCTCCGGTCTGCGCGGTGCGCGAGCAGACGAAGTCGGCGTTGCCGAGCTCGGCGTGGGTGTAGATGTCGTCGGCGCCCGAGACCGCGCCGACCTTGACCTCGAACACGGAAGACAGCGGCAGGCTGTAGATGCCGCGGGTGAACAGCAGCTGCCCGGCCGCCTGGCGCATGCGTCGGCCGTCGGACAGGCGGCGCGAGAAGTCGCCGCGCACGAAGCGCCAGATGACGCAGTTGGGCAGCGCTCCGGAGAAGATCCTGGCGTCGCCCAGCTCGATCAGGTCGGTGAAGCTGCCCTGGTCGAACAGCCAAGCGTTGAGCCGCGCCGCGCCGGTGGCCTTGAGGAAATCGCGCGGCGTGATGAACACCAGCTCGCCGCCGGGCTTGAGCTGGCGCACGCACTTCTCGATGAAGTACAGGTACAGGTTGGAGTGACCGTTCAGGAGCAGCGAGCCCAGCCTGCCCCGGGTCGCGGGCGAGATGTCGCGCGCCTTGACGTAGGGCGGGTTGCCGATGACGGTGTCGAACAGCTCCTCTTCCGGGTAGGCGAAGAAGTCGAGATTCAGCGCGCCGGACGGGCAGTGGCGGGCGTCGAGCTCGATCGCGACGCAGCCCGGGATGCCGTTCGAGAAGGCGCCGTCGCCGCAGGCCGGATCGAGCGCCCGGCCGCGGTTCTTCACCAGGCCGAGCATGCGCGCCACGATGTCGGGCGGCGTGAATACCTGGCCCAGGACGGCGACGTC
>DATKVJ010000041.1:0-9011 GCA_035530135.1 Rhodocyclaceae bacterium
CTCCACAGCCCGTCAAGGAGCGCACGCATGAAGGAAAGCAAGGTCTGTGTGGTCACCGGTTCGTCCTCCGGCATCGGCGCGGCGACCGCGCTGCTGTATGCCGGCAAGGGCTGGCGGGTGGTCATCAACTACTCGCGCGAGGAAGCACCCGCCCAGGCCGTGGCCGAGGCTTGCCGGGCGGCGGGCGGCGAGGTGATGGTGGTGAAGTGCGACGTGTCGAAAGACGAGGACTGCCGCCGCTTAGCCGGCGAGGTGGAACAGCGCTGGGGGCGCGTCGATGTGCTGGTGAATAACGCCGGCACCACCCGCTTCGTCGGCCTGAAGGATCTGGAGGGCTTGTCCGCCGAGGACTTCCACCGCATCTACGACGTCAATGTGATCGGCGCCTACCAGATGACGCGGGCGCTCTCGCCGCTGATGAAGCGCCACCCGGTCGCCGGCGTGGTGAACATCTCGTCGGTGGCCTCGATGATGGGCATAGGCTCGTCGATCGCCTACATGGCCTCCAAGGGCGCGGTCAACGCGATGACGGTGGGGCTGGCGCGCGCGCTCGGGCCGGAGGTGCGGGTCAATGCGATCGCGCCCGGGCTGGTCGAGACGCCCTGGCTGCAAAACGGTCTGGGTCCCGAGCGCTACGCCGCCAGCGTGCAGTCCTACAAGTCGCGCGCCGCGCTGGCCGAGGTGATCTCGCCGGAGGACGTGGCGACGGCGGCCTGGTTCCTCGGCGCCGAGGCCGCCAAGACCACCGGCGAGGTCCTGCTGCTCGACGCCGGCCTGCGCATCACCAAGGCGTGATTCGACCGGCCGCCCCTCCTGCTCGAGGGAACGAGTAACGCGGAAACAGGTGGCTGCCGCGGCGCCGCACGTCGATCAAGGTCCCCCATCGCGGATCGCGCGGCGCGAACGCCTTGCCCATGGGATGCGAGCGCGGCAGCGGCCTGCGCCGGCATCCGTAAAGGCGCGCCAGCTTGGGAGGCAGCGGCAGCGCCTTGCCGCGCTGCGTTTCGAAAAGCGTCTTGGCGATGGCAGCGCGGCAGGACCGGGTCGGGGGTCTTGTCCAGTCGGTTGGTGCCCCCGGAAGAGGGCATCCCCAATTCGTTCGGGCGATGCCATCGTCGATCCTTCTCGACGCAATGAATGCCTTAGCCCTGAGGACTTTCGCTCATTTGTCGGCAGTACTTCTCAAGATTCTCAGGCAGGTCGCGCGGACAAACGCCGCACCGCTTGTTGCCGGGCACCGCGTAATCGATGAACTTCGGATAGGGCAAGTTCAGGTTCGCCATGATGTTCTTGAATTCCTCCAGGGTCCGCTCTTCCCCGAGCCGGGGATTGCGTTTCCTCTCCTGCGCTATCGAGGAAACGCGTCGGCCCTGGTAGTCGTGCGCCGGGTACACCAGAACATCGTCCGCTAGGGAAAACAATTTCTCTTTGACGCTCTTGTACAAGGCGTCGGCATCGCCGTTCTGGAAATCGGTACGGCCGCACCCCTCGATGAGCAGCGCATCTCCGGTAAAGACCCGGTCGCCGAACAGATAGGCGAAATGACCGTCGGTGTGGCCCGGCGTGTGCAAGGGCTGAAGCGAAATGCCGCCCACCCGAAACGGCTTGCCTTCTTCAATGCCGCAGTCGGTGCACGGCAGCCGGTCGTATGCCGGCGCGGCAATCTTGCTTCCGGCCTTATTCTTCAGCGCCAGCGCCGCCGTGATGTGGTCCGCGTGGATGTGAGACTCCAGGGTATAGGCCAATGCGAGTCCAAGCCGGCTGAGCTCAGCCAGGTCGCGGTCCATCGCGACGATGACCGGGTCGATCAACACGGCCTGGCCGGTTTCCTCGCAGCCGAGCAGATAGGTGTAGGTGCTGGACAGCGGCTCAAACAGTTGGCGGAATATCATCAAGGCTTCCCGTTCGCACGCGCCTGATGGCACCGCCGAGGTCGTCCGCGACGAGCAATGTCGCCACTTCGCGCCGAGCGGCGAGATTCAGCGTCAGAAACTCGGCCAGCGCTCATTTATGCGCGATGGGCTTCTCGGTGAACAAATAGCCCTTCAACTGCTTGGAAAACGCAGGATCCTTGCGCTGAATCCACTCCAGCAGCATGGCAGCGTGCTCCTTTTCCTCATCGCGGTTGTGTGCAAGGATCGCCTTGAGTGCCTTGTCCTTGCATGCACCGGCACGCTGGTTGTACCAATCAACGGCCTCCAGCTCTTCCATCAACGAAACGATAGCTCTGTGCATCTCGCGCGTTTCATCGGACAGTTCCTCGATGGGCTCGTGATAACCGACGCTTGCCATGGCTTTCCCCTTTCTTCGGGCTTGGTGAATGGTAACGCTTGCGGTGTCCCGGCGGTTCATCCTGCGCCGGCGCGCTCGGGCTCGCCGGCCGCGGCCTTCGCGGCGATCGCCGACCGGACCCGCTCGGGCGTCATCGGCAGCCGGAACAGGCGCGCCCCGGTGGCGTCGAACACCGCGTTGGCGAGCACCGCGCCCATCGGCGTGATCGCCGGCTCCCCGCCGCCCTGCGGCGCGAGCCCGTCGTTGCTGACCAGCACGGTCTCGATCTTGGGCAGCCAGGAGAAGCGCGGGATGGCGTAGCTGCCGAAGTTGCGGTCGAGGATCTCGCCGCCGCGGAAACGCAGCTCCTCGGT
The DNA here is from genome assembly GCA_035530135.1 of Rhodocyclaceae bacterium. Classification (GTDB taxonomy): domain Bacteria; phylum Pseudomonadota; class Gammaproteobacteria; order Burkholderiales; family Rhodocyclaceae; genus CAIYYX01. The sequence continues at coordinate 2,646 of DATKVJ010000041.1, forward strand.
GAGCGCGTAGCCCAGCCCCATGGTGATCGCGCCCTCCATCTGCATCTTCGCCCCATCCGGATTGACCACGATCCCCATGTCCTGCGCGCAGACGATTCGCTGCACGCTCACCCGTCCCGATACCGGATCGACCTTCAGCTCGGCCATCGTCGCGACGTAGGTGCCGGCGTCGATGCTGCAGGCGACGCCGACGCCCCTGCCGCTCGGCGCTGCCGCCGGCTTCCAGCCGAAGGCGGCGGCAGCCGCCCGGAGGACCCTGATCATCCTCGGGTCCTTGAGGTGGCGCAAGCGGAACGCGAGCGGGTCGGCCGCCGCCGCGGCCGCCATCAGGTCGATCTGCGACTCCACGGCGAAGACGTTCATGTTCGCGCCGGGCGCGCGCCACGGCCCGACGGCGAACGGATGCAGGCTCTTCCCCGTCACGTTGGGATCGTAGGACAGGCCGCGGAAGGACCTGACCCGGGCGTTCGGGAGCTCGTAGCAGGGGCTGGCGCCGCGCTCTCCCGCGGCATAGACCGAGTAGTCCCAGAACGAGATCCTGCCCCGCCGGTCGATGCCCGAGACGATGCTCACCACCGCGGCGGGATCGAAGGCATCGTAGAAAAACTCCTCGGCGCGGGTCCAGGCGATCTGCACCGGCTTGCCCGCGATCTGCGCCAGCTGCGCCGCTTCGACGGCCTGGCGGTCCGAGCTCTTGCCGCCGAAGCCGCCGCCGACGAAGGGGGTGATGACGCGCACGTTCTTGGGGTCGAGGCGCAGCGCCTGCGCGATCCGGTCGCGGGTCGGGAAGGGCGTCTGCGTCGATGCCCAGACCGTCGCCTTGCCGCCGATGATCTGCGCCAGCGCGGCGTGCGGCTCGATCGGGGCGTGCGCGACGTAGCCCTTGCGGTAGCTCGTCTCGAACACCTGCGCCGCGTTCGCGCGCCCCGCCGCGAGCGCGCCGTCATGCGAGATCTCCTTGGGGTCCGCCGACGCGCTCAGCAGGTGCGCGAAGATGCTCTCGCCATCGACCGTCGGCTGCGGCACGCGCCACTCCGCCTGGATGCGGTCGAGCGCGGCCGCGGCCGCCTCCGGATCGGCGTGCAGGACGGCGACGAGGCCGTCGCGCCGGATCAGCTTGACCCCGGGCAGCTTGGCGGCGGCGGTCGTGTCGAGCCGCGCAACGGTCGCGCCGTGCGCCGGCGGGCGCAGGATGCGCGCGTAGAGCATGCCGGGCAGGCGGATGTCGGCCGCGTACCTCGCCTCGCCGGTCACCTTCTCCGGCGCGTCGAGCCGCTGCGGCGATTTGCCCATCTGCCGGAATTCCGAGACGGTGCGCGTCGCCGCCCGCTCGCCCAGCGCGTGCGCGATCTTCGCGCCATGGGCCAGCTCGCCGTAGCTGATCCGGCGCGCCGGGTCGGCCGCGACGAAGACGACGCCGTCGTCGATCGCGAGCGCGGCCTGCGGCGCGCCGAGCTTCCTCGCGGCCAGGCGCAGCAGCACCGCGCGCGCGTCGGCGGCGGCGGCGCGCAGCGCCGGCCCGAACATCCGGGTGGTCAGCGAGCCGAAGGTGCCCATGTCCCACGGGCACAGCTTGGTGTCGCCCAGGACCATGTCGATGGACGAGAGCGCGACCCCCAGCTCCTCGGCCGCCATCTGCGCCTGCGAGGTCATCACGCCCTGGCCCATCTCGATTTTCCCGGAATAGACGGTGACCCGGCCGTTGCCGCCGATCAGCAGGTAGGCGTTGAAGTCCTCCGGGTAGATGCGGCCCGGGTCCTGGGCAAAGAGCGCCGAGGGGTCGAGGCCGAAGAACACGACGATGCCGCCCCCGATCAGCTTGAAGAAGCTACGGCGGTCGATGCCGCGGGATTCGCTCATGACCGTTCCTCCATCGGGCGGGCGGCGGCGATCGCGCCGACGATCCTCTGGTGCGCGCCGCAGCGGCACAGGTGGCGCTCCATGCCGGCCATGATCGCCGCGCGCGAGGGCTCGCGGTTCTGGAGCAGCAGCGCGTAGGCGCCCATCAGCATCCCCGAGGTGCAGTAGCCGCACTGGAGGCCGCCGTGGTCGATGAACGCCTGCTGCAGCGGGTGGAGACGGCCGTCGCGGGCCAAGCCCTCGATGGTGAGCACTTCCCGGTCCGCCACGTCCTTGAGCGGGGTCAGGCAGGCGCGGACCGCCTTGCCGTCGACGATCACGGTGCAGGCGCCGCACTGGCCGGTGCCGCAACCGTACTTGGTGCCGGTGAGCCCGAGGTCGGTGCGCAGCACCCAGAGCAGCGTGCGGCCGCCGTCCGTGGTCAGGGTGGCGGGCCGGCCGTTCAGGCGGAATTGGATAGCGGTCTTCATGTTGTCCCCCATGCGGAACCCCGGGTCGGGCGAGTGGGAATTATCCGCACAGGCCGGGCAGGGGCGGCTTGACGAAAATCAACAGAAATGCAAATGGAATAGTGCGCCGGTTCGCACGGAGTTGCGTCGGAGCGACCGAACATCGCGACGGCCGGGCGGCGCCATCTCGTGTCGGATCGGGCGATACCCCGCCGCTATAAGCGCGGCAAATTCATCCGGCTGGTAGAATCACCGGAATTCCAAGGCCAGCCCCACCGGGGTGTCGGCGATCGGAACGAAGGCGACGTGATGGCTGGCGGCAACGAAGGGCGGAAGAGGATAAGGATCGAGCAGGTCTGCATCGGCTTGCACATCAAGCTCGACAGCTGGCTCGGCCATCCCTTCTTGTTGAGCAGCTTCAAGATCAAGAACGAGCAGCAGATCGCGGCCTTAAAATCGATGGGCTTGACCGAAATCGAGTATTTGCCTGGAAAGAGCGATACCGGTCCGGCGCCCATGCCTGCTGCGGGTGACCCCAACGCTCCGGCCGCGCCCCTCAGCGACAATGACGCCGCGGAGCTCGAAGCGCTGATGCGCGAAAAGAAAGCGCGCATCGAAACCTTGAATCACGAGCGCGAGCTCATCCGTTCCGCCGAACGCAAATACTTGAAGACGGCGAACGGCGTGAAGAACGTGATGCGCCTGGCCAACAACCGTCCGGGGCAGGCGGCGCAGTTGTCGGGCGAAATTGCAGGCGAACTGGCCGAAATCTTCCTCTCCGAACAGAATATCTATATCCACTTGATGGGCGACAACATCGCCGACGAAAGCGCCTACTTCCACAGCCTCAACGTCACCGTGCTGTCGCTGATCTTGGCCCGCGCGGTCGGCGTCGACGGTGCCGAGGCGATGCGCGACATTGCCCAGGGTGCCTTGATGCACGACGTGGGCAAGGCCGCGTTGCCGAGCCAGCTTCTGCTCAAGGACGAGGACCTGACCACGGCCGAGACCAACCTCCTGCAGATGCACCCTGCTTACGGCATCAAACTCATGCAGTCGGTGCAGACGCTGCCGGGCCGGGTGCGCCAAGTCATCCTGTTTCACCACGAGACGGTCGACGGCAGCGGCTACCCGAAGGGCCTCAAGACGGACACGGTCGACCAGGCCGTGCGTATCGTCGCCATTGCCAATGCCTACGACAACCTGTGCAACCAGCGCGTCGCCAAACGCTCGAAGACGCCGTCGGAAGCCCTCTCCCACATGTACCGGAACGAGCTGGCGAAGTACGACGAGGCGGCGCTGCCGGCTTTCATCAAGGCGCTCGGGATCTATCCGCCGGGAACCGTCGTGAAGCTCGCCAGCGGCAAGGTCGGCATCGTTATGTCGGTCGACTCCGACGACATACTGAACCCGAACCTGATGATCTACGATCCGAGCATCCCCAATCATGAGGCCGCCGTGGTCAACCTCAAGCGCGATCTCGACGATGCCATCGAACGCACGCTGCGTCCGGCAGCCTTGCCTGAACCCATTCACAAGTATCTGAGTCCGCGCAAACGCATCTGCTATTTCGTCGACCACGCCGGCGCCGGCTGAGCGGGGCGCTGGCACGGCGCTTGTCTCCGGGTGCTGGCCGCGGCGAGATATCCGGTTTCATGCTAGGCTCGTTCGCGCGCAGCCGGCGTTCCTGGGAGGGGCTCGTTTGCCGGGTGCTCGCACAGACTGAGATAGCGCAATGCGGGGGCGAGGCGTGATCGAAGCGGAAGAAAAGCTAGAGGCGGCGATCAGGGAGCGCAACTCCCGGGACCGCAACCAGCGGCAGCGCGTCGCCTGGATCGGGATGATTGCGGCGAGCTACGCGCTGGATACCCTGTTCCTCGCGCTGTTCGCTGCGGCCGGGACGATTTCCGGAACCATCGCATCCGCCTACGGTGCCGCCGCTGCCGCAATCTGCGCGAGCACCTACGCGTTCACCGCGAGGGGCTGGAACCTGAAGCGCCTGGCCGAACCGCTGAGCATTCTGGGCATCGCGATGCAACTCGGGGTCGTGCTGACGGCGCCGCAGATCGCGTTTCCGTTTCTCGCCAACCTGTTCACGGTGTTCGCGTTCGGAATGATCTGGCTCCCGCTGCGCGACTCGGTGCTGGTCTGGACGCTGGGCATCGCCGGGACCGCCACCGTGTTCTATACGGGCCAGGGACGCATCGGCGTTCCCGCTGCCAGCGCTTACGAGTTGACCCTGGTGTGGCTCTATTTCTCGCTGATTCTGGGCCGCTGCCTGCTGCTCAGCGTCAATGCCAACGAGATGAGGGCGCGATTGGCCGACAGCCGGCGCAAGCTCGCCGCCTCGCTCGAGCAGGTGCAGCATCTCGCTAGCCATGACGAGCTGACCGGCATCCTCAACCGCCGTTCGCTGATGGCGGCGCTGGAGCGCGAGCGCAGCCGCGCCGAGCGCAGCGGCGCGCCGTTGAGCATCGCGATAATCGATCTCGACCATTTCAAACGGGTCAACGACACCCACGGCCACGCCGCTGGCGACGAGGTGCTGCGCGCGCTTGCCGCGACGGTGCAGCACACGATGCGGGCATCGGATATCTTCGGGCGCTACGGTGGGGAGGAGTTCATGATGATTCTGGTCGGCGATGCCTCCGCGCTCGCGCTGAAAGCGATGGAGCGGATCCGCGCTGCCGTCGCCGCGAGGAACTGGTCCTCGCTCGCGCCGGATTTGTCGATCACCCTGTCGGCCGGCATCGCCAGCCACCGCAAGGGCGAGAGCATCGAACAACTGCTGCACCGCGCGGACCTGGCGCTGTATCAGGCCAAAGACGCGGGTCGCAATACCATCGTCGTGAGCCCGCCGTGAGCGCATGCTCGCCGAAAATCGGGCCCGCACGCCGCGCCGCTGCCATCGGTAACTGCCGACGTCGGACTTGGCTCATTGGCTTAGCGGCACGGCCTGAAGGTAGTCGTATAGTTTTTTTGCCATTGCCCGTTGCTCTGCTTCAGGCATCGTCGCCGGCAGTCCAGGCATCGTGGTTCCCGGTTTGAGCTCGTTGGCTGACAGAGCGCCTAAGGAAATTTTCTGTCATGCGCTCGACGCTTGATGCGAGATTGCCTGGCATTTTTTCCCCGCCGTAGCCGTTTATCCGATTTCCTTCCACCGGGCACCGAAAAGCACGTCTAGGACCTCGTCCGCCGGGTAGCCAACATAGTCCACCTTTACGAGCCGATCCCGGGTGCTCAGATGGGCTGCCGTGTCTTTCAGCGCTCCCTTCATTCCGGTTTTTCGCACCCGGCCGCCTTCCTGAAAATCGCCCCGCAGCGATACGGCGGCGCTGAAATAGCCGTCGCCGCAGCCCAAATCGACAACGGTCATCCCAGGTTCGATATGCGGGGCCCCGACGACACCCTCGGGATCGGGCCACAAGGCGTGCCGACAGTCCCCGGCATCGCCATGGCGGGAAATGTGCTCTTTAAGCGCCATTCGAGATCCGCTACGCGATGTCCTTTTTCATCTGCTGGTATTCCTCGCGGCCGATCTCCCCACGGGCGTAGCGCCGGTCGAGAAGCTCACGCGCACTTTCCTCCCGCCGGTGCGATCCATGGCCGCCGCACCTGGGCCGGCCGTCGCCCCGGAAGAGTAAGCGCAGCATCACGAGAAGAAAAATCAGCGGAAATATCCACATCCACGGAAACATGCCCCACGGTCCATAGCTCCACATCATGACATTAGCTCCTTGGTTTTCGCCGCCGCCGAAACTCATATTGCGGCCGTAGCCGCGGCAATGTCAAACGCATCGCTACCTTCGTCAAAGGGCCGACCCGATTTAACCCGGCGCGCCGGCAATCCGATGCCGCCGACGCAGTGCGCCGAGACCCAGAACAGCCATCAGCGCCAGGGCGAGGAAGGGCAACACGGTCAGATTGACCGAACGCCAGCCCCAGGCGTTGAGCAAGCCGCCGGCGGAGAACGAGGCGAGACTCACCGCTCCGAACACCAGGAAGTCGTGCGCCGCCTGCGCCTTGGCCCGCTCGCTGGGGCGGTAGGCTTCGGTCA
>DATKVJ010000042.1:0-17921 GCA_035530135.1 Rhodocyclaceae bacterium
GCACCGCTCCTGCCGGGCATCATTTCCGTTTTCCCGAAGTCCGGCCAGCGTCTCGACTTGCCCGCGCCGCCCGGCGCGGCCGACGCGCTGGCGCTGGCGCAACTGGCGAAGCCGGGCAGGCTGCTCTTGGCGGTCGCGGCCAGTCCGGTGGACGCCCAGCGCCTGCAGCAGGAGACGCTGTGGTTCGCGCCCGCGCTGCGCGTGCATCTGCTACCCGACTGGGAGACGCTGCCCTACGACAGCTTCTCGCCGAACCAGGACCTGATCTCCGAGCGCCTGGCGACCCTCTACGCCGTCTCGCGCGGCGAGTGCGACGTGCTGCTGACCGCCGCGACCACGGCATTGACCCGGCTGTCGCCGCCCGCCTACCTCGCCGCCCACACCTTCTTCCTCAAGCAGGGCGAAGCGCTGGATCTGGACCGCCTGCGCGCCCAGCTGGCGCTGGCCGGTTACCAGCACGTGACCCAGGTGGTGGCGCCGGGCGAGTTCTGCGTGCGCGGCGGCCTGATCGACCTGTTCCCGATGGGCGCCGCCCTGCCCTACCGCATCGACCTGTTCGATGAGGAAATCGAGAGCATCCGCACCTTCGACGCCGACAGCCAGCGCACCCTCTACCCGGTGCCGGAGATCCGCATGCTGCCGGCGCGCGAATTCCCGCTCGACGAGGCGGGGCGCACCCGCTTCCGTCTGCGCTTTCGCGAGAGCTTCGAGGGCGACGCCTCGCGCGTCGCCGTCTACAAGGACGTCTCCAACGGCATCGCCGCGGCCGGCATCGAGTATTTCCTGCCGCTGTTCTTCGATGCCACCGCGACGCTGTTCGACTATCTGCCCGAGGACGTCCTGCTGCTGCTGCACGGCGACGTGCCCGCCGCCATCGAAGAATTCTGGCGCGACACCAAGAGCCGCTACGACTTTCTCGACGGCGACCGGAGCCGGCCGATCCTGCCGCCGCAGCAGCTGTTCCTGTCCGAGGAGCAGTTCTTCGTCGCGACGCAGAAGTTCCCGACGCTGAGGATCAGGGCCGGCGGCCAGGCCGACGCTGCGGTCCAAGCTTTGCCGACGCTTGCGGTCGAGCGCCGCGCCGACCAACCGCTCTCGGCGTTGAAGCGCTTTCTCGACGGCTTTCCCGGCCGCGTCCTGCTGCTCGCGGAGGCGGCCGGGCGGCGCGAGACGATCCTCGAATACCTGGCCGAACACGGCTTGAGGCCGTCGCCCTGCGCCGACTTTGCCGCCTTCGTGGACGGTGGGGAGCGCTTCATGCTCGGCGTGGCGCCGCTCTCCGGCGGCTTCGTGCTGACCCGGTCCGGTCTCGCGCTGATCACCGAGAACGAGCTCTACGCCGCCACCGCGCGCCCGCGGGGCGGGCTCGGCCGCCGCCAGGAGGCGCGGCGCAGCAATCTCGAGGGCTGGCTGCGCGACCTCTCCGAGCTGCGCATCGGTGACCCGGTGGTGCATGAGCAGCACGGCATCGGCCGCTACCTGGGCCTGGCCCACCTGGATATGGGCGAGGGCGAGACCGAGTTCCTGCATCTCGAATACGCCGGCGGCGACGCGCTCTACGTGCCGGTGTCCCAGCTGCACCTGATCTCCCGCTACAGCGGCGCGGACCCCGAGACCATAGAACTGCACCGCCTGGGCAGCGGCCAGTGGGACAAGGCGAAGAAGAAGGCGGCTGCCCAGGTGCGCGACACCGCCGCCGAGCTGCTCCACCTCTACGCCCAGCGCGCGGCGCGGACCGGCCACAAGTTCGACTTCAAGCAGCACGATCTGGACGCCTTCGCCGACGGCTTCGGCTTCGAGGAAACGCCAGACCAGCAGGCGGCGATCACCGCGGTGATAGCGGACATGAAGTCCGGCAAGCCTATGGACCGCCTGGTCTGCGGCGACGTCGGCTTCGGTAAGACCGAGGTAGCGCTGCGCGCCTCCTTCGTCGCGGTGGCAGACGGCAAGCAGGTGGCGGTGCTGTGCCCGACCACGCTCCTGGCCGAGCAGCACTTCGCCACCTTCTCCGACCGCTACGCCGACTGGCCGGTGAAGATCGCCGAGATCTCCCGCTTCAGGAGCGAGAAGGAGCAGAAGCAGGCGATCGCCGATCTCGCCGCCGGCAAGATCGACATCCTGATCGGCACCCACCGCCTGCTGCAGAAGGACGTCGCCTTCTCGCGCCTGGGGCTGGTCATCATCGACGAGGAGCACCGCTTCGGCGTGCGCCAGAAGGAGGCGCTGAAATCCTTGCGCGCCGAGGTCGATGTCCTGACCCTGACCGCCACGCCGATCCCGCGCACCCTGGGGCTTTCGCTCGAAGGCCTGCGCGACTTCTCGGTGATCGCCACCGCGCCCTCCCGGCGCCTGGCGATCAAGACCTTCGTCGCGCGCTGGTCGGCGGGATTGGTGCGCGAAGCCTGCCTGCGCGAGTTCAAGCGCGGCGGCCAGGTCTACTTCCTGCACAACGAGGTGGACACCATCGCCAACATGCGCGAGCGCCTGGAGCGGCTGCTGCCCGAAGCGCGCATCGTCGTCGGCCACGGCCAGTTGCCCGAGCGCGAGCTGGAGCGGGTGATGCGCGAATTCACCCAGCAGAAGCACAACCTGCTGCTGTGCACCACCATCATCGAGACCGGCATCGACAATCCGCACGCCAACACCATCGTCATCAACCGCGCCGACAAGTTCGGCCTGGCGCAGTTGCACCAGTTGCGCGGCCGGGTCGGGCGCTCGCACCACCAGGCCTACGCCTACCTGCTCACCCACGAGGACGCCAAGCCCTCGGCCCAGGCGGGCAAGCGCCTGGAAGCCATCCAGATGATGGAGGAGCTGGGCTCGGGCTTCTTCCTGGCGATGCACGACCTGGAGATCCGCGGCGCCGGCGAGGTGCTGGGCGAATCGCAGAGCGGCGAGATCCACGAGATCGGCTTCGCGCTTTACACCACGATGCTGAACGCCGCGGTCAAGGCGCTCAAGGCCGGCAAGGAGCCGGATCTCGCCCAGCCCTTCGGCACCATCTCGACGATAGATCTGCACGCGCCGGCGCTCCTGCCCGACGACTACTGCGCCGACGTGCACGAGCGCCTCACCCTCTACAAGCGCCTGGCCAACGCCGACAGCGCCGAGGAGCTGCAGGAACTGCAGGAGGAGCTGATCGACCGCTTCGGCGAGCTGCCGCCGCAGACCCGGGCGCTGCTGGAGACCCACAAGCTGCGTCTGCTCGCCCGGCCGTTTTCCATCGCCAAGATCGACGCCGGCCCGCACGCGATACAATTGCAATTCACACTATTTGACAACAACGCACCGCCCTTCGATCCGGCGCGGATCATCGATCTGCTCCAGACCGATCGCAATTTCAAGCTCGCCGGGCCGGAAAAGCTCTCCTGGAAGCGCGAGAGCCCGGGCTTGGCCGAGCGCGCCCAGGCGGTGCGCGATTTGCTGAAAAAACTGAAAGCTTGATATGACCCACGCCCAGCTGGAAAACCTCAACATCGACGCCTTCGAGGTGATGCTCTCGCCGGAGGAGGTGCACGCCCGCCTGCCGCTGACCGACGAGGCCGCAGCCACCGTCGCCGCCGGCCGCATCGCCCTGCAGCGCATCCTCGACCGCCAGGACCCGCGCCTGTTCGTCATCGTCGGCCCGTGCTCGATCCACGACCCGGTCGCCGGCCTCGACTACGCCAGGCGCCTGAAGGATCTGGCCGACGAGGTGGCCGACACCCTGCTCTTGGTGATGCGCGTGTATTTCGAGAAGCCGCGCACCTCGACCGGCTGGAAGGGCTACATCAACGACCCGCGCATGGACGACTCCTTCCGCATCGAGGAGGGCATGCTGAGAGCGCGCGAATTCCTGCTCGCCCTGAACGAGCTGGGCCTGCCCACGGGAACCGAAGCGCTCGATCCGATCGCGCCGCAGTACCTGGGCGACCTGATCAGCTGGACGGCGATCGGCGCCCGCACCAGCGAGTCGCAGACCCACCGCGAGATGTCCTCGGGACTGTCGACGCCGGTCGGCTTCAAGAACGCCACCGACGGCGACATCGGGGTGGCGATCAACGCCATCCTCTCGGCGTCATCCCCGCACAGCTTCCTCGGCATCAACGCCCAGGGGCGCTCCGCGATCATCCGCACCCACGGCAACCGCTACGGCCACGTGGTGCTGCGCGGCGGCGGCGACCGGCCGAACTACGACTCGGTCAGCGTCTCGCTGGCCGAACAGGCGCTGGCCAAGGCGGGACTGCGGCAGAACCTGGTGATCGACTGCTCGCACGCCAACAGCTACAAGAAGCCGGAGATGCAGCCCTTGGTGATGGCCGACTGCGTAAACCAGATCCGCCAGGGCAATCGCTCGATCGTCGGCCTGATGCTGGAGAGCTTCATCGCGGCCGGCAACCAGCCGATTCCTGCGGACCTGTCGCAACTGAAGTACGGCTGCTCGGTGACCGACGCCTGCATAGCCTGGCCGACGACGCAGAAGGCGATCCGCGACGCGCGTGCCGCCCTGCGCGACGTTCTGCCCAAGCGCAGCCTCTAACCTAAACGAAGCCCCATGTCCCAAAGAAAACCCCTGATCAAGCCCTTCCGGGGCCTGCGTCCTGCCCCCGGCCGGGCCGCGGCCGTCGCCGCACCGCCCTACGACGTGCTATCCACCGAGGAAGCGCGCGCGCGCGCCGCGGACCGGCCGTGGAGCTTCCTGCACATCTCCAAGCCGGAGATCGACCTGCCCCCGGGCACCGATCCCTACGCGCCCGAAGTTTATGCGCAGGCGGCGCTAAACCTGGCGAAGATGCTCTCGGCCGGCGTCCTGAGACGCGATGAGACGCCCTGCTACTACGCCTATCGCCTCACCATGCCGACCGATTCGGGCGACCACGTGCAGACCGGCCTGGTCGCCGCGGCCTCGGTCGCCGACTACGACGCGAACCGCATCCGGAAGCACGAGTTCACCCGGCCGGACAAGGAGGACGACCGGGTGCGCCAGATCGAAGCGCTGAACGCCCAGACTGGCCCGGTGCTGCTCGCCCATCCGGCCTCGGCTGCGGCCGAGAGGCTGCTGAGCGCGGCCTGCGCCGGCTTGCCCGACGCCGACGTCAGCGCGGACGACGGCATCCGCCATCAGATCTGGGTGATCGCCGACGCGCAAGTAATCGAAGAAATTTCCGCCGCCATCGACGCCCTGCCGGCGCTCTATATCGCCGACGGCCACCATCGCTCCGCCGCCGCCTCGCGGGTCTGCGCCGCGCGGCACGGCGCGAATGAATCGGATTACTTCCTGGCGGTGATCTTCCCGCACCACCAGATGCGCATCCTGGACTACAACCGCGTGGTCCACGATCTGCACGGCCTGGATGAAGCGGCCTTCCTGAAGCGCATCGGGGAGAACTTTGCCGTCCGGCCGGCCACGGCGCCGGTGCAACCGGAGAGACCCGGCGAGTTCGGCCTGTATCTGCCCGGACGCTGGCTGCATCTCGCCATCCGACCGGCGCTGATCCCGGCCGAAGACCCGGTGGCGAGGCTCGACGTCAGCCTGCTCTCGGACCATCTGCTCGGCCCGATCCTGGGCATCACCGATCTGCGCCGCGACAAGCGCATCGATTTCGTCGGCGGCATCCGCGGCCTGAGGGAGCTGGAGCGCCGGGTCGACGGCGGCGAGATGGCGGCGGCATTCGCGCTCCACCCGACCCGCATGGAAGAGCTGATGGCGGTGGCCGACGCCGGCGATGTCATGCCGCCGAAATCGACCTGGTTCGAGCCCAAGCTGGCCGACGGCCTGGTCTCTCACGTCCTGGCTTGAAGCCGCGGCAGCACCGCCCTGGCGTTGGCCGAGGTCGCTGCCGCCACTTCGGCCGGGGTGATCCCGCGCAACTCGGCCAGTGTTTCGGCGATCTTCGGCAGTTCGCCGGGCGCGTTGCGCGCACCATTGAGCCAGGCCGGCGGAATATCGGGCGCGTCGGTCTCCAGCACGATCGAACTCAAGGGCAGTTCCGCCGCCAGCGTCCGTATCCGGGTCGCGCGCGGGTGGGTCATGGCGCCGCCGAAGCCCAGCTTGAAACCCAGCTTGATGAACTCCTCGGCCTGAACCCGGCTGCCGTTGAAGGCGTGGGCGATGCCGCCCGCCACCGGCAGGCGGCGCAGTTCGCGCAGCACCGTATCGATCGCGCGGCGCAGGTGGAGCAGGACGGGCAGGCCAAAGTCGCGGGCGATTCTTAGCTGCGCGGCGAAGAACGCGGTCTGCCGCGCCTCGTCCCGCCCGGGAACGAAGAAGTCGAGCCCGATCTCGCCGACGGCCACCGCCGGATAGTCGCGCAGCGCCTGGCGCAGCGCGTCGAGATCCGGCTCGGAGGCGCGATCGACGAACAGCGGGTGGATGCCGAAGGCCGGGGCGCAGCCGGAAAACTTGCGACAGAGCGCGGCGACGGCGCCGAAGTTGGCGCGCTCCACCGCGGGGATGACCATCAGGTTCACGCCGGCGGCGAGTGCCGCGGCGGCCACCGCGTCGCGGTCGGCGTCGAACTCCGCGGCGTCGAGGTGGCAGTGGGTGTCGATCAAGGCCGGGCGGCCGACGATCATTCCACCTCTTCTATCCAGGCCAACTGGATCGCTTCGAGGATCTTCTCGCCGCAGCGATGTTCGTCTTCCTCGAAGCCGGGCAGCGCCAGCACCCATTGCATCAGATCGGTGAAGCGCACGGCCTTGGGGTCGACCCCGGGATGCCTATCGGCCAATTCGATGGCGATGTCGAGGCTGTCTTTCCATTTCATCGCTTGCCCTCCTTGGCCATGTTGATGGTGTACCTGGGAATCTCGATCACCAGCGGCGCCTCGGTGACCAGCGCCTGGCAGGACAGGCGCGAGGTCGGCTCCAGTCCCCAGGCCTTGTCGAGCAGATCCTCCTCGGCCTCCTCGGCGGCATCGAGCGCCTCGAAGCCCTCGCGGATCACCACGTGGCAGGTGGTGCAGGCGCAGGACTTCTCGCAGGCGTGCTCGATCGCGATGCCGTTGTCGAGCAGGCTGTCGCAGATGCTCGCACCGGGTGTGGCCTCGATGACGGCGCCATCGGGGCAGAGCTCGACGTGGGGCAGGACGACGATCTGGGTCATAGCCCCTCCGCCGGGCCGCCCCAAGGAGGGGCAGCCATTGGATTGCGAGCAAAGCGAGCTTCAGTCACCCCCTTCTTCGAGAAGGGGGATGGGGGGTAGGCTGTCATGATTCTATTTCCGCAATTTTCCTGCCGGAGAGCACGCGCCTGACGCTCTGGTTCATGCGCCGCGCGGCGAAATCGGCGGTGGCCAGGTTCAGCTTGGCCATCGCCTCGTCGATCGCGTGGCGCTCGTCGCCGACCAGCACCGCCTCTAGGCCGGCGATGCCGTCGTCGATCAGGGTGCGCTCGGCGGCGGAGAGCAACGCGGCGTCATCATTCAGCGCCGAACGGGTCGCTTCGAGCAGGCGCTGCGCCTCCACCTGGGCTTCGCGCAGCGCGCGCCGGAAGGCGTCCTGGGAGGCGTGGGTGAAGCTATCCTTGAGCATGCCGGCGATCTCGTCGTCGGACAGGCCGTAGGATGGCTTGACCTCGACGCGCGCCTCGACGCCCGAGGTCTGTTCGCGCGCCGCGACCGAGAGCAAGCCGTCTGCGTCCACCTGGAAACTCACCCGAATTCTTGCCGCACCGGCCACCATCGGCGGGATGCCGCGCAGCTCGAAGCGCGCCAGCGAGCGGCAGTCGGTGACCAGTTCGCGTTCGCCCTGGACGACGTGGATCATCATCGCCGTCTGGCCGTCCTTGAAGGTGGTGAACTCCTGCGCCCGCGCGATCGGCAGGGTGGAGTTGCGCGGAATGACCTTCTCGGTGAGGCCGCCCATGGTCTCCAGGCCGAGCGACAGCGGGATCACGTCGAGCAGCAGCCAGTCGTCGCCGGCGGCGCGGTTGCCGGCCAGCAGGTTGGCCTGGGTCGCGGCGCCCAACGCCACCACCTTGTCCGGATCGAGATTGTTGAGCGGCTCCTGGCCGAACAGCTCGCCCACCGCGTGCTGGATCTGCGGCATCCTCGTGGCGCCGCCGACCATCACCACGCCCTTCACCTCGTCGACCGCGAGGCCGGCGTCGCGCAGCGCCCGCTTGGTCGCCGACAGGGTCTTCTGCACCAGGGTCTTGGTGATTTCGGCAAACACCGTGCTGGTCAGCTCGACGTCGACGTACTCGCCGCTCGCGAGCCGGACGGTGATCGGCGCCTCGCCGTGATTGGTGAGAAATTCCTTGGCCTCGCGCGCGCGGGTCAGCAGCACGCGCGCGTCGTGATCGGAGAGCGGCGCCAGACCCGCCGCCTCGATGATCCAGCAGAACACCCGCTGGTCGAAGTCGTCTCCGCCCAGCGCCGAATCGCCGCCGGTCGCCAGCACCTCGAAGATGCCCTTGGACAGGCGCAGGATAGAGATGTCGAAGGTGCCGCCGCCCAGGTCATAGACCGCGTAGATGCCCTCCGCGCCGTTGTCGAGGCCGTAGGCGATCGCCGCCGCGGTCGGCTCGTTCAGCAGGCGCAGCACGTTCAGGCCGGCCAGGCGTCCCGCGTCCTTGGTCGCCTGGCGCTGGGCCTCGTCGAAATACGCCGGCACGGTGATCACCGCGCCGGTGAGCGGGCCGCCGAGCGCAGCCTCGGCGCGCTCCTTCAGCACCTTGAGGATTTCCGCCGAGATCTCCACCGGGCTCTTGACGCCGGCCGACGTGCGCAGCCTGACCATGCCGAGTTCGCCCTCGGTCGCGACGAAATCGTAGGGCATCGACTCGATGTGGGCGATGTCCTTGACGCCTCGTCCCATGAAGCGCTTGACCGAGACGACGGTATTCTTCGGATCGACGCTCTGCTGCGCCTGCGCTTCGTGACCGACGACCACGCCCCGCCCGCGGTAGCTCACCACCGAGGGAAGCAGCGGCCGGCCCAGGGCGTCGGAGAGCACCACCGTCATGCCGCTCCTGACCGTGGCGACCAGCGAATTGGTGGTGCCCAGATCGATGCCGACGGCGAGGCGGTGCTCGTGCGGGGCGGTCGATTCGCCGGGTTCTGAAATCTGCAGTAAGGCCATGTTCTCTTTTCTATGACGACGAAGACTAGCCGCTAGCCAACATAAAACCGTTCACCACCAAGGTGCCAAGACCACCAAGCGGCACCAACTTTTGAAGTTTGAATCTCTTGGTGATCCTTTGTGAACTTGGTGTCTTGGTGGTGGGATTCATTCCGGCATTCTCGACATGACTGACCACTAGGACTCGACGGCAGCGAGTGCGTCGTCGATGTCGGCGAGCAGTTTTTCCTGGAACATCAGCTGGCGCAGCAGATCGGCGGCCCCGCCGGCGTCGGGCTCATCGAGCTGCGCCGCGAGCTTCAGGTACTGCCCCGCCATCTCCCGCTTCAGCCGCGCGTGCAGCGCTTCGAGCTCCCCGACGGCGAGGGCGGCGCGCGCCTCGGCCACCGCTTCCCGCCATTCCATCTGCTGCATCAGGAATTCCGAGGACATCTTGCGCTCCCGCTCCACCTCGACGCCGGCGAGCGAGAGCAGATACTTGGCGCGGGGAAGCGGCTGGCGCAGCGTCTGGTAGGCCTCGTTGATCCTCGTCGCCCACTGCATCGCCAGCCGCCGCTCCGCGTCTCCCAGGTGGGCGAACTTGTCGGGATGGACGCGCGCCTGCACCTCGCGGTAGAGGCGATCCAGCTCGGCGTTGTCGAGCGCGTAGCGACGCGGCAGCCCGAACAGGGCGAAGTGGTCCTGGGAAAAGTCCATCGCCGACGCTGCTACTGGACGTTGAAGCTCTCGCCGCAGCCGCACTGATCCTTGATGTTCGGGTTGTTGAACTTGAAGCCCTCGTTCAGTCCCTCGCGCACGAAATCGAGCTCGGTGCCGTCGATGTAGGGCAGGCTCTTGGGATCGACCAGCACCTTGACGCCGTGGCTCTCGAAGACGTGGTCCTCGGGGTTGGCGACGTCTACGAACTCCAGCTTGTAGGCCATGCCCGAGCAGCCCGAGGTGCGCACCCCGAAGCGCAGCCCGAGGCCCTTGCCGCGCTTGGCCAGGAAGTTCGCCACGTGCTGGGCCGCCTTTTCGGTAATGGTGATCATCGCGCTCACGCCTCGTGCCGGTGCTTGTAGTCGGCCACCGCCGCCTTGATGGCGTCCTCCGCCAGGATCGAGCAATGGATCTTCACCGGCGGCAGCGCCAGTTCCTCGGCGATATGGGTGTTCTTGATGTCCAGCGCCTGGTCCAGCGTCTTGCCCTTGACCCACTCGGTGACGAGCGAGCTGGAGGCGATCGCGGAGCCGCAGCCGTAGGTCTTGAACTTGGCGTCCTCGATGATGCCGTCCTTGCCGACCTTGATCTGCAGCTTCATCACGTCGCCGCAGGCGGGGGCGCCGACCATGCCGGTGCCGACGTCCGCGTCGTCCTTGGCGAAGGTGCCGACGTTGCGCGGATTTTCGTAATGTTCGAGTACTTTTTCGCTGTATGCCATTTTCAGACTCCTGTGATTGCTAGATCAATGCGCCGCCCACTGGACGGTATTGAGATCGACCCCGTCCTGATACATTTCCCACAACGGCGAGAGCTCGCGCAGCTTGGCGATTTTCGCATGGAGCAGCTTGACCGTGTAGTCGATCTCCTCCTCGGTGGTGAAGCGGCCGAGCGTGAAGCGGATCGAGCTGTGCGCCAGTTCGTCGGAACGGCCCAGCGCGCGCAACACGTAGGAGGGCTCGAGGCTGGCCGAGGTGCAGGCCGAGCCGGAGGAGACCGCGATGTCCTTGATCGCCATGATCAAGGACTCGCCCTCGACGTAATTGAAGCTGATGTTGAGGTTGTGCGGCACGCGCTGCACGAGGTCGCCATTGACGTAGGTCTCCTCGATGTCGGTCAAGCCCTTCAGCAGCTTGTCGCGCAGCTTGGCGATGCGCGGGCCTTCCGCCGCCATCTCCTCGCGGGCGAGGCGGAAGGCCTCGCCCATGCCGACGATCTGGTGCGGCGCCAGCGTGCCCGAACGCAGGCCGCGCTCGTGGCCGCCGCCGTGGATCTGGGCCTCCAGGCGGATGCGCGGCTTGCGGCGCACGTAGAGGGCGCCGATGCCCTTGGGGCCGTAAGTCTTGTGCGCCGAGAAGGACATCAGATCGACCTTCAGCGCGGCGAGGTCGATGGGCATCTTGCCGGTGGCCTGGGCCGCATCGACGTGGAAGATCACGCCCTTGTCGCGGCAGATCTCGCCCAGCTCGGCGATCGGCTGGATCACCCCGATCTCGTTATTGACCGCCAGCACCGAGGCCAGGATGGTGTCCGGACGCAGCGCCTGCTTGAACTGCTCGGCGGTGATCAGGCCGTTCTCCTGCGGTTCCAGGTAGGTGAGCTCGAAACCCTGGCGCTCCAGCTCGCGCATGGTGTCGAGCACCGCCTTGTGCTCGGTGGACAAGGTGATCAGGTGGCGGCCCTTGCCCGAATAGAAGTGCGCCGCGCCCTTGATCGCGAGGTTGTTCGACTCGGTGGCGCCGGAGGTCCAGACGATGTCCTTGGCGTCGGCATTGACCAGCGCCGCGACCTGGCCGCGCGCCTCCTCGACCGCCGCTTCGGCCTCCCAGCCGTAGGCGTGCGAGCGGCTGGCCGGGTTGCCGAATTTCTCGACGAGGTAGGGAATCATCTTCGCCGCCACGCGCGGATCGACCGGCGTCGTCGCGGAATTGTCGAGGTAGATCGGGAACTTGAGCATCGTTGCTTCTCCTTGCGAAATCAGCCAGCCAGGGCGCGCAGGCGCCGCAACTGCGTGAGGGTTGCCGAGAGGGCGGCGAGAAAATCCGCCACCTGTTGTTCGTTGTTGTCATGGCCCAGGCTGACGCGCACCGCGCCCCGCGCGAGCTCGGGTGCCACCGCCATCGCGCGCAGCACGTGAGAGGGCTCGGGGGCGGCCGAGGAGCAGGCCGAGCCGCTGGCCACCGCGAAGCCGGCGCGGTCGAGCTTGGCCACCAGGGTCTCGCCGTCGATCTCGGGCAGCGCGAAATAGCTGGTGTTGGCCAGGCGCTTTGCGCGCTGGCCGAACACCGTCGCGCCCAATCGCGCGAGACCCCGTTCCAGTTCGTCGCGCAGCGCCGCGACATCCGCGCCGTCGTCCGCCAGGCGCGCCGCCGCGATCTCGCAGGCCAGGCCGAAGCCGACGATGGCCGCGACGTTCTCGGTGCCCGAGCGCAGGCCCCGCTCCTGGCCGCCGCCGGCGACCAGCGCCTGCAGCTCGACCCGCTTGTCCACCACCAGCGCGCCGGCGCCGATCGGGCCGTTGATCTTGTGCGCCGAGACGCTGAGCGCATGGACGCCGGCGGCGTTCAGGGCGCGAAAATCCACCGCCACGCGGCCCAGCGCCTGCACCGCATCGCTGTGGAACCACGCGCCCGCCGCGCGCTCTGCCAGCGCGGCGATGTCCTGCAGGGCGCCGGTCTCGTTGTTGGCGAGCATCACCGAGACGAGTCGCGGCCCCTCCGCCAGGATCGCGGCATAAGATTCCGGATCGACGCGGCCATCGGCATCGACGGCGATCTCGGCGGTCCGCCAGCCGCGCCGCGACAGTTCCCTGGCCGGCTCGCGGACGCTGGGATGCTCGAGCGCCGAGTGCGCGAGCACGCCGGGCTTCATGCAGGCCGCCGCGCCCTTCAGGAACAGGTTGTTGGCCTCGGAGCCGCCGCTGGTGAACACCACCTCGGTGGGATGGGCGCCGAGCGCCGCGGCGACCCGGCCGCGCGCCTCGTCGATCGCCCGCCTCGCCGCGCGGCCGTACTCGTGACGGCTGGAGGCATTGCCGCAGCGCCCGGAGAGGTGGGGCAGCATCGCCTCCAGCACGCGCGGATCGAGCGGCGTGGTGGCGTTGTGGTCGAGGTAGACGGGGGCGAACATGGGATCAGGCGATCACCAGGGAAACGGCCCGGTGCGCGCCGGGCGCGTCCTGCGTCTCTTGCCCGCGCCGGTCGGACAAGGGGGCGGCGCCGAGCTTGGCCCGCTGCTCCTTGACCAGATCGCCCAAGCTGACCGAATTGAGGTAGTCGAACATCCGGTTGGTGAGGTCGGTCCACAACTGATGCGTCATGCACTGCTGCTCCTCGTGGCAGTTGCCCTTGCCGCCGCACAGGGTGGCGTCCAAGGGCTCGTCGACGGCGCAGATGATGTCGGCCACCGAGATCTCGGCCATTTTCCTGGCCAGGCAGTAGCCGCCGCCGGGGCCGCGGACGCTGGACACCAGTTGGTGGCGGCGCAGCTTGCCGAACAACTGCTCCAGATAGGAGAGCGAAATCTTCTGCCGTTCGCTGATCCCGGCCAGGGTCACCGGCCCGCCTTCGTGGCGCAGCGCCAGATCGATCATCGCGGTCACCGCAAATCTGCCTTTAGTCGTCAGTTTCATGTTCTGCCTCGTCGAGAGCAAGAAGTCCGTCAATAAGGGTTGGCGCAGCCATTGACGTCAGGGCGGCACCAGGAAACATCACCACAGGCAATACCTGATGGATTTACTCAACTATAAGTTTTCCGACAAAATCAGTCAACTATTTTCCCCAAATAATTCGGGTCGAAGCGATCGGCGGTGGCCGCCTCGTCGCCGACCGCAACCCCGGCGCGCTCCAGCAGCTGCAGCAGCTGCTCGATGCGCCGGTCGGTGCTGACCGCGTGGTCGAGCAGGCCGTGGATGGCCAGCGACACCGGATCGTCCTCGGCACGCGTCACCGCATAGGCGGAAAAGCCCATCTTCGCGGCCTTGGCCTCGCGCACCTGGTCCTGCTCCCCCATGATGATGCGCGCCGGGATGCCGACGGCGGTGGCGCCGGGCGGGACGTCCCTCACCACCACGGCATTCGAGCCGATCTTGGCGCCCTCGCCGATGCTGATCGGACCCAGCACCTTGGCGCCGGCGCCGATCACCACGCCCGGCGCCAGGGTCGGATGGCGCTTGCCCTTGTTCCAGGAGGTGCCGCCCAGCGTCACGCCGTGATAGAGGGTGCAGTCGTCGCCGATCTCCGCGGTCTCGCCGACCACCACGCCCATGCCGTGATCGATGAAGACGCGACGTCCGATGGTCGCACCCGGATGGATCTCGATCCCGGTCAGCCAACGGCCCCAGTGCGAAACCCAGCGCGCCAGCCAGCGCAGCCCCCGGCCCCACAGCCAGTGCGCGCAGCGATGGAACTGCAAGGCGTGGAAACCCGGATAGCAGGTCAGCACTTCCCAGGCGGAACGGGCGGCGGGATCGCGGGCGAAGACGCAGTGGATGTCTTCACGCAGGCGGCTCAGGATCGAGGTTTCCATAAGTAGTCACTGAAATATAAAATACCCCTGGATTTCGGTCAACTTTTCTTGCGCAGCTTGGGGCGCTCGAAGCTCGCCAGCAGGCCGCGCAGGATGCTCACCTCCTCCCGCTCCAGGCCGCTACGGGCAAACAGGCGGCGGAAGCGGAGCATCAGCCGCTTGGGCTGGGACGGGTCGAGAAAGCCGCTGGCCAGCGCGCAGCGCTCCAGGTGGGCGTAGAGGCCCTCGATCTCCGCGCCGGTGGCCAGCGGCAGTTCGGGCGCGACTGCCGGCGCGCCCGGCGAGAGCGCAGCCAGGCGCAACTCGTAGCACATCAGCTGCACCGCGGCGCCGAGATTGAGCGACGAGTAGTCCGGATCGGTCGGGATCATGACCGGCAGTTGACACAGCGACAGCTCCTCGTTCGTCAGGCCCGAGGTCTCGTTGCCGAACACCAGCGCCACCTCGTCAGCATCGCCGCGCTGCGCCAGTCGGGCGGCCCCTTCGCGCGCCCAGCAAAACGGCAGCGACAGGTCGCGTCGGCGCGCGCTCATGCCCACGGCGAACACGGTATCGGCCAGCGCCTGCTCCAGCGTCCGGCAAACCACCGCCCGCGCCAGCAGATCCGCAGCACCCGAGGCGCGCGCCTCGGCCTCGGGGTCGGGAAAATGCCGGGGATTGACCAGATAGAGACGGGACAGGCCCATGGTCTTCATCGCCCGGGCCGCGGCGCCGATGTTGCCGGGATGGCTGGTGTGGGAGAGGACGACGCGGATGCGGCCGAGCGGCGAGGCGCCGTTCATATTAGAATTCCGGCTTTGCCGAACGGGCCCGCCATCGCCCCCGGCACCCCACGGCTGACCCTCACCGGAATCGTCTCCCATGCATCCCATGCTCATCATCGCCGTCAAGGCCGCTCGCCGTGCCGGCCACATCATCAGCCGAGCCAGCCTCGACATCAGCCAGCTGACGGTCAGCACCAAGCAGCAGAGCGACTACGTCACCGAGGTGGACCGCGCCGCTGAAGCGGCGATCGTCGAGATGCTGCGCGAGACCTACCCCGGCCACGCGATTCTAGCAGAAGAGTCAGGCGCTTCGGGCCCGGAGAGCGAGTACCAGTGGATCATCGACCCGCTCGACGGCACCACCAATTTCATCCACGGCTTCCCGCAATACGCGATTTCGATCGCGCTCGCGCACAAGGGCATCCTGAGCCACGCGGTGATCTACGACACCAACCGCAACGAGCTATTCACCGCCAGCAAGGGCGGTGGCGCCTTCGTGAACGACAAGCGCATCCGCGTCTCGAAGCGCGCAAGGCTGGCCGACTCCCTGATCGGCACCGGCTTCCCCTACCGCTCCTTCACGCACATCGACAGCTACCTCGCGATCTTCAAGGAGCTGACCCAGAAGACCGCCGGCCTGCGCCGCCCGGGCGCGGCGGCGCTGGACCTGGCTTACGTCGCCGCCGGACGCCTGGACGGCTTCTGGGAGTTCGGCCTCTCCCCCTGGGACATGGCCGCCGGCGCGCTCTTGATCTCGGAAGCCGGCGGCCTGGTCGGCGACCTCGCCGGAGAGTCCGATTACCTCGCCACCGGCAACATCATCGCCGGCAACCCGAAGGTGTTTTCCCAGCTGCTGCAGCTCTTGACGCCGCATCTGAGCGCCGGGCTCAAGGCCTGACGGCTTGCGGAGAACCAAGCCGATGCGCACCGCCGGTGACGCCGATTTCGCCGGCCACACCCCGATGATGCAGCAGTACCTGCGCCTCAAGGCGCAGCATCCGGACATGCTGATGTTCTACCGGATGGGCGACTTCTACGAACTGTTCTTCGAAGACGCGCAGCGTGCGGCGCGGCTGCTCGACATCACCCTGACCTCGCGCGGGCAGTCGGCGGGAGCGCCGATCCCGATGGCCGGCGTCCCCCACCACGCGGTCGAGCAGTACCTGGCGCGGCTGGTGAGGCTGGGCGAATCGGTGGCGATCTGCGAACAGATCGGCGACCCCGCAGCGGCCAAGGGCCCGGTGGAGCGGGCGGTGACGCGCATCGTCACGCCCGGCACGCTGACCGACGCCGCGCTGCTCGACGACAAGGCCGATTGCCTGCTCGCCGCCCTGACCGTTAACAAGCAGCGCGCCGGCCTGGCCTGGCTCAATCTCGCCAACGGTGAATTGAGCATGCTGGCGTGTCCGGCCGCTGACCTGGCGGCGCAGTTCGAGCGCCTGCGCCCGGCCGAGCTGCTGCTGCCCGATGGGCAGCGCAACGCAGCGCCGAGCGCGCTCGCTCAAGCGCGCGGCGCCGCGCAGAAGTATCTGCCCGACTGGCACTTCGACGCCGAATCGGCGGTGCGCCTCTTGAGCCAGCACTTCGGCAGCCGGGATCTGGCCGCGCATCTGCCCGACGATCCGCCCGGAGACGGCGAGGCGCTGGCGCTGGCCGCGGTCGCCGCGCTGTTCCAGTACGCCCGCGACACCCAGCAGCAGGCGTTGGCGCACGTCACCGCGCTCCGCGTCGAACGAGGCGGCGAGTTCCTGCGCCTGGACGCGCAAACGCGCCGCAACCTGGAGATCTCCGAGACGCTGCGCGGCGATGCCGCCCCCACCCTGCTCTCGCTGCTCGACAGCTGCGCCACCGGCATGGGCTCGCGCTGGCTGCGCCAGGCGCTGCATCATCCGCTGGCCGACCGGCGCACCGCCGCCGCCCGCCACGACGCCGTCGCGGCATTGCTGGACGGCAGCGTCGCGAAGCTCCACGAGGCGCTGCGCGGCAGCGCCGACATCGAGCGCATCACCGCCCGGATCGCGCTCGCCAGCGCTCGCCCGCGCGACCTCTCGGCCTTGCGCGACAGCCTGGCGGCACTCGAAGGCTTGCGCGCGACCCTGAGCGGATCGGCGGACGGAGCGCACGCCGCCCTGCTGCGGCAGATCCACCGCGATCTCGCGACGCCCCAGGCTTGCCTGGATCTGCTCGCGCGCTCGATCATGGCCGAGCCGCCGGCGCTGCTGCGCGAAGGGGGCGTGATCAACGACGGCTACAGCGCCGAGCTCGACGAACTGCGCGCGCTGCAGAACAATTGCGGCGCCTTTCTGCTCGAACTGGAGGCGCGCGAGCGGGCGCGCTCCGGCATCGGCAACCTCAAGGTCGAGTTCAACCGGGTCCATGGCTTCTACATCGAGGTCAGCCACGCCAACAGCGGCAAGGTGCCGGAGGACTACCGCCGGCGCCAGACGCTGAAGAACGCCGAGCGCTACATCACGCCGGAACTCAAGGCCTTCGAGGACAAGGCGCTGTCCGCCAACGAGCGCGCCCTGGCATTGGAGAAGCAGCTCTACGACGCGCTCCTGAGCGATCTTGCCGCCTTCATCCCCGAATTGCAGAAGATCGCCCGCGCCCTGGCGCTGGCCGACGGTCTGTGCGCCTTCGCCGATGCGGCAAAACGCCTCGACTACTGCCGGCCTGAATTCCAGGCCTCCGCCGGCATCGAAATCGAGACCGGACGCCACCCGGTGGTGGAAGGGGAAGTGCCGCAGTTCGTCGCCAACGACACCCGGCTCTCCGCCTCGCGGCGCATGCTACTCGTCACCGGCCCCAACATGGGCGGCAAGTCCACCTACATGCGCCAGGTGGCGCTGATCGTGCTGCTCGCCCATTG
>DATKVJ010000043.1:0-8085 GCA_035530135.1 Rhodocyclaceae bacterium
GGATGGTGGAGAAGAGGAGGATCGAACTCCCGACCTCTGCATTGCGAACGCAGCGCTCTCCCAGCTGAGCTACTTCCCCACACGAGGCGCGCAGTATATCAAAAATTCCTCAGGTTTCGTCTTGTTCGCCCGAGCCGCAGGCGGCGCGGGCGAGGCGGTCGGCGACGGCTCGCCACGCGGGCTCCCGCGGCGGCGCCTCGACCAGGATCAGATCGGGTCTGGCGGCGTCGAGTTGGCGCAGCGCGGCGTAGAGCTCGCGGGCGTAGCCCGTCGCATCTTCGGGGGCGGTGCGCCAGATCAGCTCGGCCGCCGCGAAGGGCTGGGGGCGGCGGGAGAGCACCGCGACGCGGCGGCCCTGGGCCTGCGCTTCGCGCACCGCGGCTTCGAGCGCTGCGGGCTCCACCAGGCGCAGCGACGAGGACGGTGCGTAGTGCGCCGCCAGCGAGCCGGAGACGCGCGGCCGTTCGCTCTCCATCGCGGGACTGTCCGTCGGCGCGGCGCCCAACACGCGAAGGATGTCGTCCGCGGAAATCGCGCCGGGCCGCAGCACCACCGGGGCGCCGCGCGAGAGATCGACGATGGTGGACTCGATGCCGACGGCGCAGGGACCGCCGTCGACCACCAGTTGCACCGCGTCGCCGAGTTCGGCGCGGACGTGGGCGGCGGTGGTCGGGCTGATGCGGCCGAAGCGGTTGGCCGAGGGCGCGGCGATGCCGCCGCCGAATTCGGCGAGCAGCGCCAGCGCCAGCGGGTGGTCGGGCACGCGCAGACCGACGGTGTCCTGGCCGCCGGTGACGGCGTCGGGGACGAGCCCGGAGCGCTTCAGGATCAGGGTCAAGGGACCCGGCCAGAAGGCGGCGGCGAGCTTGTAGGCGGCTGCCGGCACCTCGCGCGCCCAGGCGTCGAGATGTTCGGCGCCGGCGATATGGACGATCAGCGGATGGTCGGCGGGGCGACCCTTGGCGGCGAAGATCTTCGCCACCGCTTTTGGGTTGGAGGCGTCGGCCCCCAGGCCATAGACCGTCTCGGTGGGAAAGGCGACCAGCTCGCCGGCGCGCAGCAGCGCCGCGGCGCGGGCGATCTGGTCATTCACCGCCGAGCGCCCTCAGGGCAGGTCGGGCAGGGTCTTGGCCAGCACCTTCTTGGTCTGGCGGACGCGGAACTCGCTGAGCTTTTTCGCCAGACCGGCGTCTGCGAGGGCCAGCATCGCGACCGCGAACAGCGCCGCGTTGGTGGCGCCGGCCTCGCCGATGGCGAAGGTGGCGACGGGGATGCCGCCGGGCATCTGCACCATGGCGAGCAGCGAGTCCAGGCCCTGCAGGTGCTTCGAGGGCATGGGCACGGCGAGCACCGGCAGCTCGGTCTTGGCGGCGAGCACGCCGGCCAGGTGGGCGGCGCCGCCGGCCGCGCCGATCAGCACCTTGAGGCCACGCCCCGCCGCGGTGGCCGCGTAGTCCAGCGCGGCGTCGGGGGTGCGGTGCGCGGAGAGCACGCGGGCCTCGTAGCCGACGCCGAAATCCTTCAGGGTCGCGGCCGCGGCGCGCAGCACCGGCCAGTCCGAATCAGAACCCATGACGATGCCGACGACGGGCTTGGCGCTACCGTGTTCCTTGCTCGCTTTCATTCGCTATCTTCCAGATCTGCGCTCGGCCGCCTCGATGGTGTTGGCCAGAAGCATGGTGATGGTCATCGGCCCGACGCCGCCGGGCACGGGCGTGATGATACCTGCAACTTCGCTGGCCGAGGCGAAGTCCACGTCGCCGCAGAGCTTGCCGTCGGGCAGGCGGTTGATGCCGACGTCGATCACCGTGGCGCCTTGCTTGACCATGTCGCCGGTGATCATCCTGGCCCGGCCGACCGCCGCCACCAGGATGTCGGCGCGCCGGGTGTGGCAGGCGAGGTCGCGGGTCTGCGAATGGCAGATGGTGACGGTGCAGCCGGCGGCGAGGAGCAGCATGGCCATGGGTTTGCCGACGATGTTGCTGCGCCCGACGATCACCGCCTCGGCGCCCTTCAATGGCACGCCCCGGCTCTTCAGCATCTCCATGACGCCGTAGGGCGTGCACGGGATGAAGCGCGGCTTGCCCTGCATCAGCGCGCCGACGTTCTCGGCGTGGAAGCCGTCTACGTCCTTCTCCGGGTCTATCGCTTCGAGCACCGCGTCGGCGTCGAAGCGCTTGGGCAGCGGCAACTGCACCAGGATGCCGTGCACGCCGGGGTCGGCGTTGAGTTCGCTGATCCTGGCGAAGACCACGGCCGGGTCTACCTCCGCCGGATAGACGTCCTTCAGCGAGCGCACGCCGGCCTTCTCGCAGGCGGCGACCTTGTTGCGCACATAGACGCTGGAGGCGGGGTCCTCGCCGACCAGGATCACCGCCAGACAAGGCGTGACGCCGCGCGCGGCGAGCGCTGCGGCGCGGGTCGCGAGGCCGGCGCGAATGCTGGCGGAGAGGGCGTTGCCGTCGAGCAGCACGGCGCTCATCAGGCGAGCGCCGCCGCGGGCGCGGCCGAAGAAGCCACGGCGGCGCGGCCGCCGGCGAAGGCCTTGGCATTGGCCTCGACCATCGCGGGCTTCCTCGCCGTGAAGCGGCGCAGGATGAATTCCAGCAGCACCTCGGCGGAGAACGGCAGGTGGTCGGCGATGGCGCCCAGCATCACGCTGTTGCCCAGGCGCACGTCGCCCAGCTCCAGGGCGATGGCCATGGCGTCGAAGGCGTGCACCTCGATGCCCAGCGCGCGGATCTCTGCGACGGGATCTGCGGGATATTCGTAGAGGCCGCCGCTGACCACCGGCGGCACCAGCCGCGCGGTGTTCATCAGCACCCGTCCGCCCGGCCGGAGGTAGTGGATCCAGCGCAGCGCCTCGGCCGACTCGAAGCCGACGATCAGGTCGGCCTCGCCCGGCGCGATCTGCGGCGAGAGCACCCGCTCGCCGAAGCGCAGGTGCGAGGAGACGACGCCGCCGCGCTGGGCCATGCCGGCGACTTCGGTCTTCTTGACGTCGTGGCCGAGCGAGATCGCCGCTTCGGCGAGGATCTCGGTGGCGGTCATCACGCCCTGGCCGCCGATGCCGACGACCAGGATGTTGGTCACTTCATTTTTCATGCAATTTCCTCAATGCTTCTTCAAGACGTTGATCGATGCGAGCGTCGCCGCGGCGACGATGGCGCCCGGCGCGCAGGGCTGGACGCAGAGGCCGCAGCCGGTGCAGGCGGCGGTCTCGATGCCGACGAACTGCAGTTCGACTTCCTTGCCCGAGGGCTTGACCGCCTTCTCGCGCCGCTTGACGTGGATCGCCGGGCAGCCGATGTCGACGCAGTTGCCGCAGCCGGTGCACTTGTCGGCGTCTACGACGTAGGGGCTCTGGCGCTTGAAGTCGTCGATCAGCACGCAGGGACGGTCGGTGATGATGACCGAGGGCTCGGGGATCTTGGTCTCCTCGCGCAGCGCCTTGAACAGCACCGGCAACTGGTAGGGATCGACCTTGCGGATGCGCTCGGGTTTGACGCCCAGCGCCTCGCAGATCTTGACGAAGTCCACCCGCGGCGCCGCCTCGCCGCGGATGTCGCGGCCGGTGGCCGGGTTGTCCTGGCCGCCGGTCATGCCGACGGTGCGGTTGTCGAGGAGCAGGACGGTGACATTCCCCCGGTTGTAGGTGATGTCGAGCAGGCCCTGCATGCCCATGTGCAGGAAGGTCGAGTCGCCGATCACGGCGACGATCTTCTTGTCGCGGTCGGACTCGCTCCTGCCCTTGTCGAGGCCGAGCGCCACGCCCATCGAGGCGCCCATCGAGATGGTCGAGTCGAGCGCGTGCCAGGGATGGCCGGCGCCCAGCGTATAGCAGCCGATGTCGCCGGCGATGGTGACGTTCCTGAGCTGCGCCAGCGTGTAATAGACGCCGAGGTGCGGGCAGGCGACGCACATCGTCGGCGGCCGGGGAAACACCTGGGCCGGTTTGGTCGCCGGCACCGGCAGCGTCTCGCCGAGCAGGCGGGCGACCGCGGGCTTCAGTATCTCCGGGGCCAGCTCGCCGATCTTGGGCAGCAGGTCCTTGCCGTGGCAGTCTATGCCGGCGGCCTTCAGCTCCATCTCCAGCAGCGGCTCGGTCTCCTCGACCACCAACAGGCGCTCGACGCCGGCGGCGAAGGCGCGGATCTTTTCCAGCGGCGCCGGGTAGGACAGCCCCAGCTTCAGCGCCGGCGCATCCGGGAAGGCCTCCTGCACGTGCATCCAGGCCGGCCCGGTGGCGATGAAACCGACGCGGCGGTCGGCACCTTCGACGACATAATTCAAGGGCGAGGTCTCCGCCTCGGCGCGCAGCTTCTCCTCGCGCTCGTACATCAGCGGAATGCGCGCCTTGGCGTTGCCCGGCACCATCACCCAGCGGCGGGCATCCTTGACGAAGCCGGCGGAGGCATGCGCCCCCCGTTCGCCCACCGTGACCATGCCCTTGACGTGGCAGATGCGCGTGGTCAGGCGCAGCAGCACCGGCACCTGGAAGCGCTCCGACAGCTCGTAGCCGGCCCGGACCAGGTCGTAGGCTTCCTGCGAGTCGGCCGGTTCGAGCAGCGGCAGATGCGCGAAGCGGCCCCAGAAGCGCGAATCCTGTTCGTTCTGCGAGGAGGACAGGCCGACGTCGTCGGCCACCGCGATCACCATGCCGCCGGCGGTGCCGGTCAGGGTCAGGGTCATCAGCGGGTCCGCCGCGACGTTCAAGCCGACGTGCTTCATCGCGCAGAACGAGCGCGAGCCGGCCATCGAGGCGCCGATGGCGACCTCCAGTGCGACCTTCTCGTTGACCGACCACTCGGTATAGGTGTCGGGATAGCGGGCGAGGTTCTCCAGCATCTCGGTCGAGGGCGTGCCCGGATAGGCCGAGGCCACCCTGACGCAGGACTCCCAGGCGGCGCGCGCGATCGCTTCGTTGCCCGAGAGGAGCTGCCGGGAGTGTGACGGCGAGGGTTGGGTTGCTGCCATGTTTGCTTGCTTTCAAAAGTTTGACGATTTTACAGATTATTGCCTCGGGGCTCGCGCGGGCTTGATATGCGTCAAGTGGGCGCTCGCGGCCAGCGCCGGAAGCGCGGGCGAGCGGCCATATTGCGCAATGCGGATGTGCCTTTTATAATGCGGAAAACGCTTTAACCCCGTTCGCCCCGGGCCGACCACGTCGGCGCGGTTCGTATTAAGCTGTCCGAAAATCGCCCGCCGAGAAACGGGCGACACTTCCAAGAGGAGATGATCATGTCCGCCGTACCCGAGAGCCCACCCGTCGACGACCCCGACGCGCAGGAAACCCAGGAATGGCTGGAAGCGCTGACCGGCGTGATCGAGCAGGAGGGCCCCGAGCGCGCCCACTTCCTGATCGAGAAGCTGGTCGAGCGGGCGCGCCGCGAGGGCATCAACCTGCCCTACAAGGCCACCACCGCCTATCTCAACACCATTCCCGTCGGCAAGGAGGAACCCAGTCCGGGCAATCACGAACTGGAGAACACCATCCGTTCGTACGTGCGCTGGAACGCGCTGGCGATGGTGCTGCGCGCCAATCGGAACAACTCCGGCCTGGGCGGCCACATCGCCAGTTTCGCCTCGGCCGCGACGCTCTACGACGTCGGCTTCAACCACTTCTGGCACGCTCCCTCCGCAGATCACGGCGGCGACCTGGTATACATCCAGGGCCACTCCGGGCCGGGCATCTATTCCCGGGCCTTCATGCTCGGCCGCCTGTCGCGCGAGCAGATGGACAACTTCCGCCGCGAGGTCGGCGGCAAGGGTCTGTCCTCCTACCCGCATCCCTGGCTGATGCCCGACTTCTGGCAGTTCCCGACGGTGTCGATGGGTCTGGGCCCGCTGCAGGCGATCTACCAGGCGCGCTTCATGAAGTATCTCCACGACCGCGCCATCGCCAGGACCGAGAATCGCAAGGTCTGGGCCTTCATGGGCGACGGCGAGATGGACGAGCCCGAATCGATGGGCGCGATCGGCCTGGGCGGCCGCGAGAATCTCGACAACCTGATCTTCGTGATCAACTGCAACCTGCAGCGCCTGGACGGCCCGGTGCGCGGCAACGGCAAGATCATCCAGGAGCTCGAGGCCGACTTCCGCGGCGCCGGCTGGAACGTCATCAAGGTGATCTGGGGCGGCTACTGGGACGTGCTGCTCGCCCAGGACAAGACCGGCATCCTGCAAAAGCGCATGGAGGAATGCGTGGACGGCGACTACCAGACCTTCAAGTCCAAGGACGGCGCCTACGTCCGCGAGCACTTCTTCGGCAAGTATCCGGAGCTGCGCGCGATGGTCGCCAACTGGTCGGACGACGACATCTGGCGCCTGAACCGCGGCGGCCACGACCCGCACAAGATCTACGCCGCCTACGCCGCGGCGATGGCCCACCGGGGCCAGCCGACGGTGATCCTGGCCAAGACCATCAAGGGCTTCGGCATGGGCGAGTCGGGCGAGGCGCAGAACATCACCCACCAGCAGAAGAAGATGGGCACCACCTCGCTGATCGCCTTCCGCAACCGCTTCGAGCTGCCGCTCACCGACGAACAGGTGGAGAAGCTCGAGTACATCCTGCCGCCGGAGGACTCGCCCGAGATCACCTACATGCGCGAGCGGCGCATGGCGCTGGGCGGCTTCCTGCCCGAGCGCAGATTGCGCGCCGAGCCGCTGGACGTGCCGGGACTCCCCGCCTTCGAGGCCTTGCTCAAGGCCTCCGGCGACGGCCGCGAGTTCTCGACCACGATGGCCTTCGTGCGCCTGCTGAACATCCTGGTCAAGGACAAGAAGGTCGGCCGCCACGTCGTGCCCATCGTCGCCGACGAGTCGCGCACCTTCGGCATGGAGGGGATGTTCCGCCAGCTCGGCATCTGGTCCTCGGTGGGCCAGAATTACACGCCCCAGGACGCCGACCAGCTGATGTTCTACAAGGAGTCCAAGGACGGCCAGATCCTCCAGGAGGGCATCACCGAGGCCGGCGCCATGGCCAGCTGGATGGCCGCCGCGACCTCCTACAGCACGCACGGCGTGCAGATGATGCCCTTCTTCATCTACTACTCGATGTTCGGCTTCCAGCGCTTCGGCGACCTGGCCTGGGCGGCCGGCGACTCGCGCTGCCGCGGCTTCCTGCTGGGCGGCACCTCGGGCAGAACCACCCTCAACGGCGAAGGGCTGCAGCACGAGGACGGCCACAGCCACGTGCAGTCGGCGCTGATCCCCAACTGCGTCTCCTACGACCCGAGCTTCTCCTACGAGGTGGCGGTGATCGTCGCCGACGGCCTGCGCCGGATGTACCGCGAGCAGGAGGACGTGTTCTACTACCTGACGCTGCTGAACGAGAACTACGAGCACCCGGCCATGCCCGAGGGTTCCGAGCGCGACATCCTGAAGGGCATGTACCTGTTCGCCAAGGGCGCGGCGAGCAACGGGCCGCGCGTGCAGCTCCTGGGCTCTGGAGCGATCCTGCGCGAGGTGATCGCGGCGGCCGAGCTCTTGCGCCGGGACTGGGCAGTGGACGCCGACATCTGGAGCTGCCCCTCGTTCTCCGAACTCAGCCGCGACGGCCGGGCGGCAGCGCGCTGGAACCTGTTGAACCCCCAGGCCGCGCCCCGCCTCTCCCACGTCGAGCGCTGCCTCGCGGACACGCGCGGCCCGGTGATCGCCTCGACCGACTACGTGCGCGCGCTGCCCGAGCAGATCCGCGCCTTCGTGCCGCGCCGCTACGTGGTGCTCGGCACCGACGGCTTCGGCCGCTCGGACACGCGCGAGAAGCTGCGCCAGTTCTTCGAGGTAGACCGCCACTTCGTCGCGCTCGCCGCGCTGAAGGCGCTGGCCGACGAGGGCCAGATCGAGCCCAGCCGGGTGTCCGAAGCGATCGCCAAGTACGGCATCGATCCGAACACGCCCAACCCCGTCACGGTCTAGGAGCAGGCCCATGTCGCAGACCATAGCAGTCAAGGTGCCGGACATCGGCGATTTTCACGACGTGCCGGTGATCGAGGTGCTGGTCAAGCCCGGCGACGTCATCAAGGCGGAAGACCCGCTGCTGATGCTGGAGTCCGACAAGGCGGCGATGGAGGTGCCCTCGCC
>DATKVJ010000044.1:0-54661 GCA_035530135.1 Rhodocyclaceae bacterium
CGCCAGGGCTTTCTGCGGATCGGCGAGCGGCGCGGCTATTACCCCGCGGCACTGGGCCGCGAGGATGCGCTGGTGCTGGCGAAGGATCTGCCATGAGCCGGCGCCGCGACAGCGTGCTGCGCGAGATGGGCCTGGCGCCGCTGTGGAAGCTGCGTGCGCCGTCGGCCGCGGCGGCTCCGGCTGGAGCGGAGCCGCCGCCGGCGGCGACGGTCGGCGCGCCCGCGCCGGTGGATCGCGCCGCCGCGATCGCCGCCATGGCTTGGGACGAGCTGCGCGAGAGCGTCGCCGCATGCCGCGCCTGCGGGCTCTGCCGGGCGCGCAAGCAGGCGGTTCTCGGCGTCGGCGACCTGCATCCGGACTGGCTGTTCGTCGGCGAGGGGCCGGGCGCGGAAGAGGACGCGAAGGGCGAGCCCTTCGTCGGCCAGGCCGGCCGCTTGCTCGACGCCATGCTCGCGGCGATCGGCCTGCAGCGCGGGAGGGAGGTCTATATCGCCAACGCGGTGAAGTGCCGCCCGCCCGACAACCGCACGCCGGAACCGGACGAGATCGCCGCCTGCCGCCCCTATCTCGCGCGGCAGATCGAACTGCTCGCCCCCAAGCTGATCGTCGCGCTGGGCCGGCCGGCGGCCCAGACGCTGCTCGACCGGGAGGTGAAGATCGCCGCCGAACGCGGCAAGCTCCTCCACTACCGCGGGACGCCGCTCGTCGTCACCTACCATCCGGCCTACCTGCTGCGCAATTTGGGCGACAAGGCCCGCGCCTGGGAGGACCTGTGTTTCGCCCGCGCCGCCTATCAAGGCAGCGCGAAACCGTCCGGAGCGCAGGTTTTTCCCGGCTAGACGGCAGACTCAGTGGTGCCGGTCGTCGAGCAGGGCGACGGCGTCGAACTGGCGCTGGTTCAGCTCGTGCCGGCGCTTGATCAGCAGCATCAGGCCGGCGACGCAGACGCCGAAGAGCACGACGATGGCGTAGATCGACAGTTGCGCCCAGATCATCAGCGCATAGACCCCGGTCATGACGATGATCGACAGGTTCTCGCTGAAGTTCTGCACCGCGATCGAATGGCCGGCGCCCATCAGGATATGGCCGCGATGCTGCAACAGGGCGTTCATCGGCACCACGAAAAAGCCCGACAGGACGCCGATCAGGATCAAGAGCGGCACGGCCAGCCGCAGGTCGCGGACGAAGACCATGCCGATCACGACGATGCCCATCAGGATGCCCAGCGGTATCACCCTGACCGACTTCTTCAGGGTGATCAGCCTGGCCGCCAGGACCGCGCCCGCCGCGACGCCGAGCGCGACCGCCCCCTGCATCAGGCTCGCCTTGGAGAGATCCAGGCCCATGGTGACCTTGGCCCACTTGATGACGATGAACTGCAGCGTCGCCCCCGCCCCCCAGAACAGCGTGGTCACCGCCAGCGATATCTGGCCGAGCTTGTCGCGCCAGAGCAGCTTGAGGCTGTGTTTGAAATCGTGCAGCAGGTAGAGCGGGTTGCGCCTCAGCACCTTGTGATCGACGCCGGTGTCCGGAATGTACAGGTTGAACACCGCCGCGACCAGGTAGATCGCGCCGATCACGACCAGGTTCATTTCGGCGATGGTGTCGATGCCGGTGTCGATGAAGGGGAAGTCCAGAGCCAGCAGGGCATGGGCGATGTCCGGCTTGACCAGCATGCCGCCCAAGGCCGTGCCGAGGATGATGGCGATCACCGTCAGGCCCTCGATCCAGCCGTTGGCGACGACCAGCAGCCGGTGCGGCAGGTATTCGGTGAGGATGCCGTATTTGGCCGGCGAATAGGCGGCGGCACCCAGGCCGACGACGGCGTAGGCGACGAGCGGGTGCATGCCGAAGATCATCAGGGCGCAGCCCAGGATCTTGATGCCGTTGCTGATGAACATCACCCGCCACTTCGGCATCGAGTCGGCGAAGGCGCCGACGAAGGCCGCCAGCACCACGTAAGAGACCGTGAAGCAGGTCTTCAGCAGCGGCTCGAAGCTGGTGGGCGCGTGCATGTCGCGCAGGATGGCGATGGCGGCGATCAGCAGGGTGTTGTCGGCGAGCGCTGAGAAGAACTGCGCCGCCATGATGATGTAAAAGCCGAAATTCATCCGGTCGGAGGGGTGAGGCGGGTTCAGGATCTGCTCGGTATCGGCGACGCGTTTGCGCGAGGGTGACGGTTTATACCATGAAGGCCCGAGGACTGTCCTGATCAGGCTATCTTATGTTGCAAAGTTGTGATTGAATGGCGGGTCTTGGAACGATACTGGGGATGGGCAATGGCGGACCGCAGGCTGCAGGTTTTTCACGCCGTCGCGAAGCAGCTGTCTTTTACCAAAGCAGCCGACGTGCTGTTCATGACCCAGCCGGCGGTCACCTTCCAGATCAAGCAGCTGGAGGAGCATTTCAACACCCGCCTGTTCGATCGCGGGCACGGCAAGATCACCCTGACTCCTGCCGGGGAGCTGGTTCTCGACTACGCCAAGAGGATCCTCGGACTGTCTGCGGAAATGGACGTCCGGCTGTCCGAGATGACCGGCGAGATCAGCGGCTCGCTCTTGGTCGGCGCCAGCACCACCATCGCGGAGTTCATGCTGCCGCGCATCCTGGGCGAGTTCAAGTCGCTCCACCCCAAGGTCAAGCCGCGCCTGATCGTCGCCAATTCGGAAGCGATCGAGACGCGCGTCTCGGAGCATACCCTGGACATCGGCCTGATCGAGTCGCCCTCGCACCAGCCCGACCTGCAGACCGAGAACTGCTGCGACGACGAACTGCAGGTGATCTGCAGCCCCAAGTTCCCGCTGGCGAAATTCAAGGAGCTGAGCCCGAAGCAGTTGATCGACCAACCCTACATCAGCCGCGAGCCGGGTTCGGGCACGCGCGAGAACACCGACGCCTATCTGCAGGCGGCGGGGGTGGACCCGGAGGCGCTGCAGCTGGTGATGGAGCTCGGCAGCCCGGAGGCCTTGAACGGCGTGGTCGAGACCGGCCTGGGCTTCGCCATCGTCTCCCGGGTCGCGGTGGTCAAGGCCCAGCGGCTCGGCGACCTGGTGGCGATTCCGCTCAAGCCGCGGCTGGTCAGGCATCTGTCGATGGTCTATCCGAAGGAAAAATTTCGCTCGCGGCTGGTCGTCGCCTTCGTCGACTTCGCCTCGGCGAAGCTCAAAGAATTCTCGCTGAAGTAAGCCGCAGGCAGCATCCGCCCGGCAAGCGAGCGCCGCCCCGCATGACCCGTCCGATCAGAGCCGTCATCGACCCGTCCGCGCTGCGCCACAACCACGGCGTGGCGCGCCGGCACGCGGGCGGCGCGCGCATCTGGAGCGTGCTCAAGGCCAACGCCTACGGGCACGGCCTGCTGCGCGCGGCGCGCGCGCTCGACGGAGTGGCTGACGGCTTCGCCCTGATCGAGACCGAGAGCGCCGTCGCGCTGCGCCAGGCCGGCCTGCGCCAGCCCATCCTGATGCTCGAGGGTTTCTATTCGGCCGATGAGCTGCCGCTCTTCGGCGAGTATCGTCTGACCCCCGCCCTGCATTCGCTGGCGCAGGTGAACGCGTTCTGTTCGAGTTCGCTGCCGCTCAAGCTGCCGGTTTATCTCAAGCTCAACACCGGCATGAACCGGCTGGGCATCAACGCCGACGAACTGCCCGCCGCCTTGGAGCGGCTGGCGAATTCGCCGCGGGTCGAAGCCGTGACCCTGATGACGCATTTCGCCGATGCCGACGGCGAGCGCGGCATCGCCGCGCAGCGGGCGAGCTTCGAGGCCATGCGCCGGGCGCTGGGCGATCGGCTGCCGGCGAGTTCCGCCAACTCGGCCGCCCTGCTGGGCTACCCGGAATGCCGCGAAGGCTGGGTGCGCCCGGGCATCATGCTCTATGGCGCCTCGCCTTTCCCGGAGCGGCAAAGCGCCGCGGCGCTGGGCTTGAGGGCGGCGATGACGCTCGCGAGCGAACTGATCGCGGTGCGCGATCTCGTCCCCGGCGACCGGATCGGCTACGGCGGCCTGTTCACGGCAACCGAGCCGATGCGGATCGGCGTGGTCGCCTGCGGCTACGCCGACGGTTACCCGCGGCAAGCCCCGACCGGCACGCCGGTGCTGGTCTGCGGCCGGCGCAGCCGGACTCTGGGCCGGATCTCGATGGACAAGCTGTGCGTCGATCTGAGCGGCATCGCCCAAGCCGGCGTCGGCTCGGAGGTGCTGCTCTGGGGCGGCGATGCCGCCACCGGCCTCGCCGCAGACGAGGTGGCGGCTGCCTCGGGCACGGTCAGTTATGAGCTGTTCTGCGCGCTGGCGGCGCGGGTGCCGGTGGTGGAGGTCTGAGTGGCCAGGGCTAAATCCATCTATTCCTGCACCGAGTGCGGGACCAGTTCGCCCAAGTGGCAGGGGCAATGCCCGGGCTGCGGCCTCTGGAACACCCTGGTCGAAACCGTCGCCGAGGCGCAGGCCACCGGCAACCGCTACGCTTCGGTCGGCGGCGCCGCGAAGCTGCAGCAGCTCTCGGACATCCGTCCGCGCGAGGAGCCGCGCACGCCCACCGGCCTGGAGGAATTCGACCGCGTACTGGGCGGAGGATTGGTGGCCGGCGGCGTGGTGCTGATCGGCGGCGATCCGGGCATAGGCAAATCGACGCTGCTGCTGCAGGCGCTGTCGAAGATGGCGGCGGCAGGGCAGACGGTGCTCTACGTCTCGGGCGAGGAGTCGGCCGAGCAGGTGGCGCTGCGCGCGCGGCGCCTGCAGGTGCCGACCGCGGGCCTGGCGCTCTTGGCCGAGATCAGCCTGGAGCGGGTGCTGTCGACGCTGGCGGGGCAGAAGCCGGCGGTCGCGGTGGCGGTGATCGACTCGATCCAGACGATGTATTCGGAGGCGCTCGCCTCGGCGCCGGGCTCGGTCGCCCAGGTGAGGGAGTGCGCGGCGCAACTCACCCGCCACGCCAAGCAGAGCGGCACTTCGATCATCCTGGTCGGCCACGTCACCAAGGAGGGGGCGCTGGCGGGCCCGCGCGTGCTCGAACACATCGTCGACACCGTGCTCTACTTCGAGGGCGATGCGCATTCCAGCTTCCGCCTGGTGCGCGCGGTCAAGAACCGCTTCGGCGCGGTCAATGAACTGGGCGTGTTCGCGATGACCGAGCGCGGCCTGCGCGGCGTCTCCAATCCTTCGGCGCTGTTCCTGTCGCAGCACGAGCAGCAGGTCCCGGGCAGCTGCGTGATGGTCACCCAGGAGGGCACGCGACCGCTGCTGGTGGAGATCCAGGCGCTGGTCGATCCCAGCCACAGTCCCAGCCCGAGGCGACTCACCGTCGGCCTGGAGCAGAACCGCCTGGCGATGCTGCTGGCGGTGCTGCACCGCCACGCCGGCATCGTCTGCTTCGACCAGGACGTCTTCGTCAATGCCGTCGGCGGGGTGCGGATCGCCGAGCCGGCGGCCGATCTCGCGGTGCTGGCAGCGATCGTCTCTTCATTTAAAAACAAGCCATTACAATCTAAACTTATAGCATTTGGTGAAGTTGGTCTGGCGGGCGAAATCCGTCCCGCGCCGCGCGGCCAGGAGCGCCTCAAGGAGGCCGCCAAGCTCGGCTTCAGCCACGCGCTGATTCCCAAGGCCAACGCGCCCAAGCATCCGATCGACGGCCTCGCGGTGGTCGCGGTCGATCGCGTCGGCGCCGCCATCGACAGGCTGTTCGAGTTGTGAGCAGCCTGCGCCTGATGCTGCGCATGCTCTTGCGCGACGCGCGCGCCGGCGAGCTGACGGTGCTGGGTCTCGCCCTGGTGGTGGCGGTGGCGAGCCTGACCAGCGTCAGCTTCCTCACCGATCGCGTCGCCGGCGCCTTGGTGCTGGAATCGCACCAGCTCCTGGGCGGCGATCTGCTGCTCAGTTCCGACCATCCCTGGGCTGCGGCGACCCGCGAGCGTGCCAGGCGAGACGGCCTGGCGCTGGTCGATAGCGTCAGCTTCCCGAGCATGGTCAGCGCCGCCGGCAGCCAACTGGCCGAGATCAAGGCGGTGGCGACGGGCTATCCGCTGCGCGGTGCGCTGCGCCGATCGCCCGCCCTCAACGCCCCTGACGCCGAAACGCACCAGATCCCGGCGCCGGGCACGGTGTGGCCCGACGAGCGCCTGACCGCCGCCCTGGGCGCCCGGCCGGGGGAAGCGATCACCGTGGGCAATCTTCGGCTGGCCGTGGCGGGGGTGCTGACGCAGGAGCCAGATCGCGGCGTCAATGTCTTCGCCTTCGCCCCGCGCCTGCTGATGAATCTCGGAGACCTCGCCGCCACCGGCCTGATCCAGCCGGGTAGCCGCGTCACCTATCGCCTGCATCTGGCCGGATCGCCCGCGGCGGTGGCGAGCTTCAAGAACTGGCAGTTGCGGCACATGCAGCGCGGCGAACATCTCGACGACCTCTCCAATGCCCGGCCGGAAATCCGCAGCATGCTCGACCGCGCCCAGCGCTTCCTGAATCTCGCCGCGCTTCTGGCGGTGGTGCTCGCGGCGGTGGCGGTGGGCTTTGCCGCGGACCGCTACCTGCGCCGCCATCTCGACGGCTGCGCCGTGATGCGCTGTCTGGGCGCGAGCCAAGCCCAGGTGTTGACCATCCACGGCGGCGAATTCCTGATCTTCGGTTTGCTCGCCGCGTCCCTCGGCTGCGCGCTCGGCTACCTGGTCCAGGAGGGCCTGCAAGGCTTGCTCTCCGGAATCATCCTGGTCGCGCTGCCGGCACCCTCCTGGCAGCCGCTGAGCCTCGGCCTGCTGGTCGGCCTCACGCTGGTGGCGGGCTTCGCGCTGCCGCCGCTGTTGCGTCTGCGCGCGGTATCGACGCTGCGCGTGCTGCGGCGCGAATGGGCGCCCGGGGAGTCGCTGTCCTGGGCCGCCTACGCTGCGGGCGGCGCGGCGCTGGCGACCCTGATGCTGTGGATCGCCGGCGACCTGCGCCTGTTCGCGATCGTGCTGGGCGGCTTTTCCGCGGCCTTGATCCTCTACGCGCTGCTGGCGCGGCTGCTGCTCGCCGCGCTCGGCCGGCCCGGAGCCAGAGTCGGCGCCGGCTGGCGCCTGGGCTTGGCCAATCTGCGCCGCCACGGCCGCGCCAGCGTGCTCCAGGCCACGGCGCTGGGATTGGGCCTCACCGCGCTGCTGCTGCTCACCGTGGCGCGCCAGGATCTGTTGGACAGCTGGCGCGGCAAGCTCCCGCCCGATGCCGCCAATCGCTTCATCATCAACATCCAGCCCGGGCAGCGTGCGCCGCTCGCCGCTCACTTCGTCGCCCAGGGCCTGGCCAAACCGGAACTGGCGCCGATGGTGCGGGCACGCCTGGTGAGGATCAATGGCCGGGCCGTCGATGCCGCGAGCTTCGAGGATCCGCGCGCACAGCACCTGGTCGAGCGCGAGTTCAATCTCTCCTGGAGCGCCGGGCTGCCCCCCGGCAACCAGATCGTCGCCGGGCACTGGCCGGGGGGCGGGGCGGCGAGTGGGACAGGGCGGGGCCAGTTCTCGGTCGAGCAGGGCCTGGCCGAGACCCTGCACCTGGCCCTGGGCGACACCCTCACCTACGACGTCGCCGGCGTTCGCCTCTCCGGGCGCATCACCTCGCTGCGCCGGCTAGCCTGGGACTCGATGCGCGTCAATTTCTTCGTCATCGCGCAGCCGGGCATGCTAGACGGCTATCCGACCAGTTACGTCACCAGCTTCCATCTGGCGGGAAGCCGGTCCGGCTTCGTGAGCGGGTTGGTGCGCGAATTCCCCAATCTCACCGTGATCGACGTCGGCAGCTTGCTGCGCCAGCTCCAGGCGATGCTCGGCCAACTCGCCGATGCGCTGCAGGTGGTGTTCGGCTTCGCTCTGCTGGCCGGGCTCACGGTGCTCTACGCCGCCTTGCAGGCGAGCCAGGACGAGCGCCGACTCGAACTGGCGCTGCTGCGCGCCCTGGGCGCCCGCAGTCGTCAGCTCAGGAGCGCGGTGCTGGCCGAGTTCGCGCTCTTGGGCGGGATCGCCGGCCTGCTCGGCGGGGTCGGCGCGGCTGGGCTCGCCTGGGCGCTGGCGCGCCTGGTGTTCCACCTCGACTATCGTCCCGATCCGCGGCTGCTGCTCTTGGGGCTGGCGGCGGGCGCTATCGGCGCGGCGCTGGCCGGCTGGGCGGGCACCGCCGGCGTATTGAAGCGGCCGGCGCTGGGGGCGCTGCGCGGCGAGTAGCGCGATCTGTAACGGACAAAGGAGGCAGCAGCATGATTCTCGAACTCGCGGACATCCGCATCAAGCCAGGCACCCAGGCCGGCTTCGACGCGGCGATCAAACAGGGGCTGGAGACGGTGGTCGCCGCCGCCAAGGGTTTCCGGGGCTACAAGGTGAACCGCGGCATCGAATCGCCCGAGCGCTACGTCCTGACGATCTTCTGGGAGACCCTGGAGAACCACACCGTGGATTTCCGTCAGTCGCCGGCGTTTGCGCAATGGCGGGCGATCGTCGGGCCGTACTTCGCCGTGCCGCCCGTGGTCGAGCACTTCACCTTGCTCGGCGAGTCGGCCTGATCAGCGCAGCGAGGCGTTGAGCGCCGCCAGCGCCTTGCTGCCCGGGCAGAGGTAGGCGTCGCCCAGCTTGTTCAGCGGCTTTTCCACGGTGTTGAGATGGCGGTGCAGGTCTTCCGCGCTGCTATCCACGTAGAGCAAGCCGGTCACGATCTCGCCCAGCGAGTGGCGCTCGTGCAGGTGGTTCATGGCGCCGATGCGGTCGGTGGGGTCGTAGTCGTCGGCCAGCTTGCGCAGGTGCAGCACCGAACCGTCGTGCTGCACCACCCGGCGCAGCGAGCCCGGCTCGTAGGCGGCGGTGATCGGATCGCGCGGCAGGATGACGTCCACGCGATTGACCGCCTCGTTGTGCTCGCGCACGTAGTCGTAGCTCTTGGTCGAACCGTTGTGGTTGTTGAAGGTGACGCAGGGGCTGATGACGTCGATGAAGGCCGGGCCGCGGTGGCACAGCGCGCCCTTGATCAGCGGGATCAGTTGCTCCTTGTCGCCGGAGAAGCTGCGCGCGACGTAGCTCGCGCCCAGCTGCAGCGCCAGTCCGACCAGGTCGATCGGGTTGTCGGTGTTCACCACGCCGCGCTTGTTCTTCGAGCCCTTGTCGGTGGTGGCCGAGAACTGCCCCTTGGTCAGGCCATAGACGCCGTTGTTCTCGACGATGTAGGTCATGTTCACGCCGCGGCGCATGACGTGGGCGAACTGGCCGATGCCGATCGAGGCGGAGTCGCCGTCGCCGGAGACGCCCAGATAGATCAGGTCGCGGTTGGCCAGCGCCGCGCCGGTCAGCACCGAGGGCATGCGCCCGTGCACGCTGTTGAAGCCGTGCGAATTGCCGAGGAAGTAGTCGGGCGTCTTGGACGAGCAGCCGATGCCCGAGAGCTTGGCGACGCGGTGCGGTTCGATGTCGAGATCGAAGGCGGCCTGGACGATGGCGGCTGAAATCGAATCGTGGCCGCAGCCGGCGCACAGGGTCGAGATCGCGCCCTCGTAGTCGCGGCGCGTGTAGCCCAGCGCGTTTTTCGGCGTGTCCGGGCGGATGAGCTTGGGTTTGGCGAGGTAGGTCATGAGGCCGCCTGTTTGCGTAGGGGAGCGATCTTGCGTTCGGACAGCGCCGCGGCGATCTTGCCGCTGATGAAGCGCGCGGTGATCGGCGTGCCGTCGTAGTGGAGGACGCGGATCAGCTTCTTCGGGTTGATCTCGCCCTCGTTGATCAAGAGCGTGCGCAATTGCGCGCTCTCGTTCTGTTCGACCACGAACACCTGCTCGTGCTCATTGATGAAATCGAGCACCGCGTCGGAGAAGGGGAAGCCGCGCACCCTCAGGCTGTCGGCGTGGATGCCCTGGGCTTCGAGCAGCGCGCTGGCCTCGTTCATGGCGGCGCTGGTGGAGCCGTAGTGGATCACGCCGATGGCGGTCGGTTCCTTGGCGGCGACGAGGATGGGCGCGGGCACCAGGCTCCTCGCGGTGTCGAACTTGCGCCGCAGCCGCTCCATGTTGTAGACGTAGTCGGCGCCGGTCTCGCTGTACTTGGCGTAGGCGTTGCGCGTGGTGCCGCGGGTGAAATAGGCGCCGCGCGTCGGATGGGTGCCGGGGATGGTGCGGTAGGGAATGCCGTCGCCGTCGACGTCGAGGTAGCGGCCGAAGTCGCGGCCGGCTTCGAGCGCCTCCTCGGTCATCAGTTTGCCGCGGTCGTAGCGGTGGCTGTCGTCCCAGGAAAAGGGCTGGCACAGGCGGTCGTTCATGCCGATGTCGAGATCGAGCAGGACGAACACCGGCGTCTGCAGGCGTTCGGCGAGGTCGAAGGCGCGGGCGCCCAGTTCGAA
Organism: Rhodocyclaceae bacterium; assembly: GCA_035530135.1. GTDB lineage: Bacteria > Pseudomonadota > Gammaproteobacteria > Burkholderiales > Rhodocyclaceae > CAIYYX01. The sequence continues at coordinate 10,331 of DATKVJ010000044.1, forward strand.
GCACTCGTAGGGATCCTCGGGGAAGATCAGCACGTGCTTGGTGTCGCCGTGCGAGGCGTAGGCGCAGGAGAGCAGGTCGGACTGCTGGGTGCGCGTGGGCATGCCGGTGGATGGGCCGCCGCGCTGCACGTCGAAGATCACCGCGGGGATCTCGGCGAAGTAGGCGAGGCCGAAGAATTCCTGCATCAGGGAGATGCCCGGGCCGGAGGTGGCGGTGAAGGCGCGCGCGCCGTTCCAGCCGGCGCCGATCACCATGCCGATCGAGGCCAGTTCGTCCTCGGCCTGGACGATGGCGTAGCGGGCTGCGCCGTTGTCCGGGTCGGTGCGGTACTTGCGGCAATAAGCGGTGAAGGCCTCGACCACCGAGGTCGAGGGCGTGATCGGATACCAGGCCGCCACCGTGGCGCCGCCATACACCGCGCCCAACCCGGCGGCGCTGTTGCCGTCGATGAAGATGCGCTCGCCGATCATGTCGGCGCGCTCCACCCGCAGCCCGATCGGGCAGGGCAGGTGGGTCTTGGCGTAGTCCCAGCCCAGGCGCAGGGCCTGGACGTTGGCGTCGATCAGCTTGTCCTTGCCGCGGTATTGCTCGTCGATCAACTTTTCCACCTCGGCAAAGTCGATGTCGAGCAGCGCGGTCAGGGCGCCGACGTACATGATGTTCTTGAACAACTGGCGCTGACGGGCGTCGGTGTACTGGCGGTTGCACATCTCGGTCAGCGGGATGCCCAGCACCGTCAGATCGTCGCGGAACTTGGCGCGCGGCAGCTCCTTGGTCGAGTCATAGACCAGGTAGCCGCCGGGATCGACCTCGGCGACGTCCTTGTCCCAGGTCTGCGGGTTCATCGCCACCATCAGGTCGCAGCCGCCGCGGCGGCCGAGCCAGCCCGCGGCCGAGACGCGCATCTCGTACCAGGTCGGCATGCCCTGGATGTTCGAGGGGAAGATGTTGCGCGGCGCCACCGGCACGCCCATGCGGATCACCGAGCGGGCGAACAGGTCGTTGGCCGAGGCCGAGCCCGAGCCGTTGACGTTGGCGAACTTGATGACGAAGTCGTTGCAGCTCTGGATTGCCTTGCTCATGGCGCTCACGTCTTTCTGATCTCGGCCCCGGCTTGGGCCATTTCCAGGAGAAACTTCTGCATGTCCCAGGCGCCGGTCGGACAGCGCTCGGCGCACATGCCGCAGTGCAGGCAGATGTTCTCGTCCTTGACCATCACCCGTCCGGTCTTCAGCGAGTCGGACAGGTACAGGGCCTGCTCGGCGTTCTTGGCCGGCGCTCTCAGGCGGCCGCGCAGCTCTGCCTCCTCGCCGTTGCCGGTGAAGGTGATGCACTCGGTCGGACAGATGTCGACGCAGGCGTCGCACTCGATGCAGATCTTGGACGAGAACACCGTCTCGACGTCGCAATTCAGGCAGCGCTCGGCCTCCACGTAGGCCAGCCGAGGATCGAAACCCAGCTCCAGTTCCAGCTTGATGTTGGAGAGCGCGCTGTCCAGCGCCTTCATCGGCACCTTCTTACGCGCCTCCTCGGAGACCTGGTTGTCGTAGCTCCATTCGTGGATGCCCATCTTCTGGCTGACCAGATTGACCATCGGCGGCGGCCGCTTGGACAGGTCCCGACCGTGGCAGAAGTTGTCGATGGAAATCGCCGCCTCGTGTCCCTGGGCCACCGCGGTGATGATGTTCTTCGGCCCGAGCGCGGCATCGCCGCCGAAAAACACCCTGGGCAGCGTCGATTGCAGCGTCTTCGGATCGAGCACCGGCATGCCCCACTGGTCGAATTCGAGGCCGATGTCGCGCTCGATCCAGGTGAAGCTGTTTTCCTGGCCGATGGCCACCAGCACCTCGTCGCATTCGATGTGCTTGTCCGCCTCGCCGGTCGGCACCAGCTTGCGCCGGCCCTTGGCGTCGTACTCGGCGCGGACCTTCTCGAACAGCACGCCGGTCAGCCGGCCCCGTTCGTGGGTGAATTCCTTGGGCACCAGGAAGTTGTGGATCGGGATGCCCTCGTGCATCGCGTCCTCCTTCTCCCAGGGCGAGGCCTTCATTTCCTCGAAGCCGCTCCTCACCACCACCTGGACGTCCTCGCCGCCCAGGCGCCGCGCCGAGCGGCAGCAGTCCATCGCGGTGTTGCCGCCGCCCAGGACGACGACGCGCTTGGCGATCTTGGTGACGTGGCCGAAGGCGACGTTGGACAGCCAGTCGATGCCGACGTGGATGTGGGCCGCCGCGTCCCGCCGGCCGGGGATCTCGGCGTCGCGTCCGCGCGGCGCGCCGGTGCCGACGAAGATCGCGTCCCAGTTCTCGGCCAGCAGTTCGCGCAGGCTGGAAACCCAATGATCGAAGCGGGTCTCGACGCCCAGATTGAGGATGTAGTCGCATTCCTCGTCGATGACGGCGTCGGGCAGGCGGAACTTCGGGATTTGGCTGCGCATCATGCCGCCGGCGGTCTTGCCGCTGTCGAACACGGTGACTTGGTAGCCCTGCACCGCCAGATCGCGCGCCACCGTCAGCGAGGCCGGACCGCCGCCGACGCAGACGACGCGCTTGCCGTTCTTCTTGACCGGGATCTGCGGCAGGCGGCTCCGGATGTCGTCCTTGAAATCGGCGGCGACGCGCTTCAGGCGGCAGATCGCCACCGGCTCCTTGTCCACCCGGCCGCGCCGGCAGGCCGGCTCGCAGGGGCGGTCGCAGACCCGGCCGAGGATGCCCGGGAACACGTTGGAGCGCCAGTTGATCAGGTAGGCCTCCGAGTAGTGCCCGGCGGCGATCATGCGGATGTATTCGGGGACGGGGGTGTGGGCGGGGCACGCCCACTGGCAGTCCACGACCTTGTGAAAATAGTCGGGAGCGCTGATATCGGTGGGCTTCAAGAGCGTATTGACTCCAGTGCTTGCTGCGTCCGGTTACCGGGCGGTAACCATGCGTATTGTATCATCATGGCTGCGCTGGCTGTTTAGCGGCGCATCATCCCTCGATAGAAAACGTGATTTTCCTGCCCAGAGAAACCGGGTAGACTTGGGCTGTCCCTTTTCGCCGCTCCGGCCCACGCTCTCATGACCCTGCGCGCCCTGATATTCGATGTAGACGGCACCCTCGCCAATACCGAACGCGACGGCCATCGTCCGGCGTTCAACGCCGCGTTCGCCGAAGAGGGACTGGCCTGGCACTGGGACGAGACCTTCTACGGCACCCTGCTCGACGTCACCGGGGGCAAGGAGCGGATCCGCTACTACGCCGAGCACTTCGATCCCGCCACGCGCGCCCGGCCCGACTTCGAAGACCTGCTGCAACGCGTGCATCGGCTGAAGACGCGCAACTACCAGCGTCTGCTCGGCGCCGGCGCGATCCCGCTGCGCGCCGACATCGGCCAACTGATCTGCGATGCGCGCACCGAGGGGCTGAGGCTGGCGATCGCCTCCAGCTCGACGCCGGAGAACGTCGCCGGCTTGCTCCAGGCGAACCTCGGTCCCAAGGCAGATAGCTGGTTCGAGGTCATCGCCTCGGGCGACATCGTCGCGGCCAAGAAGCCTGCGCCGGACATTTATCTGTGGACGCTGAAGGCGCTCGACCTGCCGGCGCGCGACTGTCTGGCGGTCGAGGACTCCGCGCACGGGCTCGCCGCCAGCCAGGCGGCGGGCATTCCGACCGTGGTCACGGTCAGCGATTACACCCTCAACGACAACTTCGACGGCGCCCGCATGGTGCTCGCGCCGGCCGAGCGCATTTCCCTGGAGCAGCTGCGCCTGTGGCACGCGACCATGGGTCCGCTCTGAAGCGCGCTGCGGCGATGCGCTGCTGCTGAGCATGGCCGGGCCGCTGGCGGGCGTGAGGGTGGTCGAGATGGTCGGGATCGGCCCCGGGCCCTTTTGCGCCATGATGCTCGCGGACATGGGTGCGCAGGTGATCCGCATCGACCAGAAGCGGGGCTCGGCCAGGGCCGTCCTGCCTGGGCAGGGCACCCGCTTCGACGTGCTGGCGCGCGGCCGGAGCGCGATCGCCGTCGATCTCAAGCAACCCGGCGCCGCCGAGCTGGTGCTGAGGCTCGTGGCGGCTGCCGACGCGCTGATCGAGGGCTACCGCCCCGGGGTGATGGAGCGCCTGGGGCTCGGCCCCGAGCTCTGCCTGGAGCGCAAGCCCGCGCTGGTATACGGGCGCATGACCGGCTGGGGACAGACCGGCCCCCTGGCACAGGCGGCGGGGCACGACCTCAATTACATCGCCCTGTCCGGCGCGCTCCACGCGATGGGCCGGCCCGAAGCGCCGCCGCCGCCGCCGCTCAACCTGGTCGGCGATTTCGGCGGTGGCGGCATGATGCTGGCTTTCGGCGTGGTCTGCGCCCTGCTCGAAGCGCGCGCTTCCGGCAAGGGACAGGTCGTCGATGCCGCGATGACCGACGGCGCCGCGCTGCTCACGGCGATGGTCTATGGCTTCAAGGCGGCCGGCGCCTGGAGCAATAGCCGCGGCGCCAACCTGCTCGACGGCGGTGCCCACTTCTACGACAGCTACGCCTGCGCCGACGGCAAGTACGTGGCCATCGGTGCGATCGAGCCGCAGTTCTACGCCCTGCTGCTGGAGGTCTGCGGCATCACGGATCCGGACTTCTCGGCACAGATGGACACCCGGCGCTGGCCGGAACTCAAGGCCAAGCTCGCGGCGGTGCTTGCGACCAAGACGCGCGATCAATGGTGCGCGCTGATGGCGGGCAGCGACGTCTGCTTCGCGCCGGTGCTCGATCTGGACGAGGCGCCGGCGCATCCCCACAACCGGGCGCGGCAGACCTTCATCGACATCGACGGCGTCGTTCAGCCGGCGCCGGCGCCGCGCTTTTCCCGCACCCCGCCCGGGGTGCCGAGTCCCCCCGCCGCGGCCGGACCGGGCACGGATGCGATCCTGGCCGACTGGGGGCTGGCGGCCGAGGAGATCTCGGCGATGAGGGCGGCGGGCCTGTTCTAGGCGAGCAGGCTGCGCGCGACCAGGCTGACGCCGCCGGCGATCAGGATCAGCCACAGCCCCTGCTGCACCCGCTTCGCCGCCAGGCGGTGATGCAGGCGGTTGCCCAGCCACAGCCCGGCCAGCATAAACGGGAAGAGGCCGGCGGCGGCGGCGAGCATACCCCGCTGCGCGTACAGGCCGGCGAGCGCGAAGACGCCCAGACGCGAGATGGCGGAGAGGGTGATCACGGTGGCGATGGTGGCGCGCAGCGCCGATTTGTCGGGCAGGCGGCGCGCCAGATAGATCGCATAGACCGGACCGCCGGTGCCGAACAGAGCGCTGAAGATTCCCCCCAGGGTGCCCAGCGGCGCCGCCCAGGACCGACCCATCGGCCCGGCCTCGGCGCCGGCGAGCATGCTGTAGGCGGCGTAGCAGAGCACGAAGACGCCTAGGCCGAGCATCAGCCATTTGGCCGGGGCGTGGACCAGAAAGGTCGCGCCCAGCGCGATGCCGAGGAGCATGAAGGGTACGAGCGACCGCAATTCCGGGCGGGCGATGGCGGCGCGGTTGCGCGTGCCGATGATCAGGCTGGCCGAGAAGTCGAGCAGCAGCAGCATCGGCACGGCAAAGCGCAGCGGCAGCAGCTGGGCGAGCAGGGGCATGGAGGTGATCGAGGCGCCGAAGCCGGTGATGCCCAGGATGGTGTAGGCGAGCAGCACGATCAGCGGCGCACAGACGAGCGTCGCCGGCGAGAAGACCGACAGGGCCCCGATCATCTAGCCGCGCTCGCTCTTGGCGAGCTCGCTGAAATACTCGTAGTCTGCGGTGTTGACCAGGGAGCGACGGAACTCCACCGGGGCATCGTTGAAGCTCAGCGCCACGCGCCTGATTTCGAGCAAGGGGTCGCCGCTTTTTATTCCGAGGAGTTCTGCCGTTTCGGCATCCGCCAGCCGGGCGCGCAGGCGTTCCGCCGAACGGACGACGCTGATGCCGAAGGCGGTCTGGTAGAGGTGGTAGATGGTGTTCGGGCGCCGCCGGAAGCGTTGCGCCGTGAGCCCGGGAAACAGCGCCTGGGGGATGGCGATGTCGTCGAGTATGATCGGCCGGCCGCCCAGACTCAGCAGGTTGCGGATCCGGAACAGCGCGGCGCCGCGCTCGATGCCGAGCCGCTCCGCATCCTCCGCTTCGGCGCGGCCGCGGCGAAACGACAGCATCTCGACCGTCGGGGTCTCGCGGCCGCCGTCGCTGCGCATGATGTGGAAGAAATGGAACATCAGGCGATCGCGGTTGTGCGCCGCCACGAAGGTTCCCCGCCCCTGCTGGCGGATCAGGATGTTTTCGGCGACGAGTTCGTCGACCGCCTTGCGCACGGTGCCGACCGCCACCTGGAAGCGCATCGCGAGCAGCCGCTCCGAGGGGATCGCCGCGCCCGGCTTCCATTCGCCGGTCATCACCGCCCGGGTCAGCAGCCGCTTGACCTCCTTGTACAACGGCGTATCGAGCGTGGAGCCGGCGACCAGCTTCTCGTTCAGAGCCGGATCCTCCCATTTACGCATGGAACGCCCCTTCACTCACGGATGGCGCGCATCATAACCGATCCCCCGGCATTGCTACAACTCATTTATATGACCTAGTTGACATTGCGATGGCGGCTGTCTAGCATGGAGTCCAGATTGATCAATCGCCCGCTGGGCCCAACGCAGGAGTTATCGATGATTCATTTCGTATTGCACGATGCAAAGGACACCGTCGCCGTCGCCGTGGTCGAAGGCGTCACGGCCGGGCAGGAGCTGACCGGCTGGATCATGGACGAGGACCGGCAGATCAAGGTCAAGGTGCTGCAGAACATCCCGATCGGGCACAAGATCGCGCTCAAGGACATGGCCGCGGGCGAGACCGTCTTCAAATACGGCATCGACATCGGCCGGGTGGTGGCGCCGATCAAGGCCGGCGAGCACGCCCACGTGCACAACATCAAGACCAAGCGCTGGTGAGTCGGGACGCATTCCCACCAGGCCCACGTTCGAACCATTTCAGGATACCCACATGATTTCCAAAAAAACCACCTTTGCCGGCTACCGGCGCGAGAACGGCCGCGTCGGCGTGCGCAACCACGTCATCATCCTGCCGGTGGACGACCTGTCCAACGCCGCCGCCGAGGCGGTGGCGCACAACATCAAGGGGGCGATGGCCCTGCCGCACCCCTACGGCCGGCTGCAGTTCGGCGCCGACCTCGATCTGCACTTCCGCACCCTGATCGGCACCGGCTCCAACCCCAACGTCGCCGCCGTCGTGGTGATCGGCATCGAGGAGGGCTGGACCCAGCGCGTCGTCGACGGCATCGCCAAGACCGGCAAGCCGGTGGCCGGCTTCGGCATCGAGCTGCACGGCGACCACGACACCATCATGCGCGCCTCCAAGGCGGCGAAGAGCTTCGTCCAGGCCGCCTCCGAGGCGCGCCGCGAGGAGTGCCCGATTTCGGAATTGTGGGTGTCGACCAAGTGCGGGGAGTCGGACACCACCTCCGGCTGCGGCGCGAACCCGACCGTCGGCAATGCCTTCGACAAGCTCTACGAGCTGGGCAGCACCCTGGTGTTCGGCGAGACCACCGAGATCACCGGCGGCGAGAACATCGTCGTCCAGCGCTGCCGCACGCCGCAGGTGGCCGAAGCCTTCATGGCCATGTTCAACCGCTATCAGGACACGATCAACCGCCACAAGGTCGATGACCTCTCCGATTCCCAGCCGACCAAGGGCAACATCGCCGGCGGTCTCACCACCATCGAGGAGAAGGCGCTCGGCAACATCCAGAAGATCGGCAAGAAGTGCCTGGTCGATGGCGTGCTGGACAAGGCCGAGGTGCCCACCGGACCCGGATTGTGGTTCATGGATTCGTCCTCTGCCGCGGCCGAGATGGTGACCCTGGTCGCCGCGGCCGGCTTCGCCGTGCATTTCTTTCCCACCGGCCAGGGCAATATCATCGGCAATCCGATCCTGCCGGTCATCAAGATCTCCGCCAACCCGCGCACGGTGCGCACCATGAGCGAGCACATCGACGTCGATACCTCCGGCCTGCTGCAACGTGAAATAGTGCTGGATCAAGCTGGCGACCAGTTGCTCGAAATGATGCTGCGCACCGCGAACGGCCGGCTCACCGCCGCGGAAGCGCTCGGACATCGCGAGTTCGTGCTGACCCGTCTATACGAGAGCGCCTGAGCGTCCATGGTGGCGATGGCTGGCGGATTGACCCCGGAGATGGAACCGACGCCTTCGATGCTCGACGTGCGGGTATGGCACGGCGCCGAGCGCGGCGAATTCCGCCATTATCGGGTGCCGCGCCGGGACAGCCAGACGGTGCTCGACGTCGTCACCCACATCCAGCGCCACCTCGACCCGACGCTCTCCTACCGCTTCGCCTGCCGCGTCGGCATGTGCGGTTCCTGTGCGATGACGGTCAACGGCGTCGCCCGCTGGACCTGCCGCACCCACGTCGATCAGGTCACCAGCGACGGCCGCCTGGAAATCGCGCCGCTCGCCCACCTGCCGGTGGTGCGCGACCTGGTGACCGACATGCGGCCCTTCTTCGACAAATGGGCCAAGGCCAAGGGGCGCTTCCAGGGCGGCAGCACGCGCAGCGATCCGGTGGCCAGGGTGCTGCCGGACACGCCCGAACGCCGGGCGGTGGACGCGGCCATCGAATGCATCGGCTGCGGCGTCTGTTATGCCTCGTGCGATGTGGTCGGCTGGCTGCCGGACTATCTCGGTCCGGCGGCGTTAAACCGCGCCTGGACGCTGGTCAATGATGTCCGCGACGTCTCGCGCCTGGAGCGTTTGCGGGCGGTGGCGGAGGCGGGCGGCTGCCTGTCCTGCCACAGCCACACCTCCTGCAGCGAGCGTTGCCCGAAAAAGATCGCGCCCACCGCCGGCATCTCCGGCCTGAAGCGCGCTTGCGCCCGGGCCGCGCTGGGGGGCGAACTGTGACCCCGGCCCGGCGCGACACGCTGTTCTGGCTGGCCCAGCGAACGAGCGCCGCGGTACTGGCGTTGTGCCTGCTGGTGCACCTGGCGGTCATCATCTACGCGGTGCGGAGCGGATTGACGGCCGCAGAAATCCTCGGGCGGACGCGCGGCAACGCCCCGCTCGCTGCCTTCTACGGCGTGTTCGTTATCGCGGTCAGCGTCCATGCGCCGCTCGGCCTGCGCGCCATCCTCTCCGAATGGACGCTCTGGCGGAGTCGCAGCCAGACTTGGGCGATGGCCGCTCTCGCCGTGCTGCTGTTCGGTCTGGGCATGCGCGCGGTGTGGGCGGTGGTGCAATGAGCCCGATCGTCAGCCACGGCTATCGCGCCCGCCACCATCCGGCTTATTGGGCCTTCTTGGTGCACCGCATCTCCGGCCTGGCGCTGACCCTGTTTCTGCCGCTGCACTTCCTGGTGCTGGGACAGGCGCTGCGCGGCGAGGCGGCGCTCGACGGCTTGCTGCGCTGGAGCCAGAATCCGCTGCTGAAGGTGGCGGAGACCCTGCTGGTGACCGCGGCGGCTGCCCATCTCGCCGGCGGCCTGCGCCTGCTGGTGCTGGAAGGGGCCTCCTGGCGCGGTCCGCGCAAGGACCTGGCGGCACTCGCCGCCGGCGTCTCGCTGGCGCTGGCCTTGCTGTTCGCACTGGCGGTGTTGTGATGAAAAACTGGATCATGAGTTCAAGCAGGTGAACTAATACCGACGGCGGACGGATTCCGCCGGACATAAAAATCTAAGGAGGAGATGAAATGAAACGCTTGTTTCTATTGGCGGCAACCACAGTGCTGGGCATCACCACGGTGCACGCCGAAGTGAGTAGGCTCAGTGTCGCTCAGGAGTATGGCGTCAGCTATCTGCCGCTCCTGGTCATGGAAGATCAGCATTTGATCGAGAAGGAAGCCAAAGAGGCCGGCATCAAGAACCTCAAGGTCACCTGGGACAAGTTCGCCGGCGGCAACGTCATGAACGATGGCCTGCTGTCCAACAGCCTGGACATCGCCTCCGGCGGTGTCGGCCCATTTGTCAAGCTCTGGGCCAAGACCCGCAGCAATTATGACGTCAAGGCGATCGCTGCGCTCAACATCATGCCGCTCTACCTCAACAGCGATAACCCGGCGGTCAAATCGATCAAGGACTTCACCGCCAAGGACAAGATCGCCCTGCCGGCGGTCAAGGTGTCGATCCAGGCGGTGACCCTGCAAATGGCGGCGGAGCAGGCCTTCGGCCCGGGCCAGCAGAACAAGCTGGATTCCCTGACGGTCTCGATGAGCCATCCGGACGGCATGGCCGCGCTGCTCTCGGGCAAGAGCGAGATAACGGCCCATTTCACCTCGCCGCCCTTCCAGTACCAGGAACTCGCCGACCCGAAGGTCCACACCGTGCTCAATTCCTACGATGTCTTGGGGGGGCCGGCGACCTTCAACCTGGTGTGGACCACCGAGAAGTTCCGCGCGCAGAACCCCAAGGTCTATGCCGCTTTCGTGAAGGCGCTGAACGAGTCGATCGCCATGATCAACAAGGACAAGAAATGGGCGGCCGAGCTCTACCTGCGCACCTCGAAGAACAAGAGCTCGGTCGCCGACATCCTGAAAATACTCAACGATCCTCAGGTCGTCTACACGACCACGCCGCAGAACGTCATGAAATACGTCAATTTCATGTACAAGACCAAGTCCATCGACGTCATGCCGAAGTCGTGGAAGGACCTGTTCTTCCCCGAGGTGCAGAACCAGTCGGGTAGCTGATCTGCGGCAGCCAGCGGGGGCCGAGTCCCCGCTGGCTGCAACCTGTTTTCCATGCGCTCGCTTCCGGAGGTGGTAATGACGAGCACCCAGAGTCAGGGGAGTGCGCCGCTGCTAGACGTACGCGGCGTCACCCTGCAGTACAAGACCAAGGAACACCTGGTGACCGCGACCTACCGCGTCGATTTCCAGGTGTTCAAGTCCGACCGCTACATCCTGCTCGGCCCCTCGGGCTGCGGCAAATCGACGCTGTTGAAGGCGGTCGGCGGCTATCTCGCGCCCACCGAGGGCGAGATCAGGCTCAAGGGCGCGGTGGTGACCAAGCCGGGTCCCGACCGGATGATGGTGTTTCAGGAATTCGACCAGTTGCTGCCGTGGAAGACCGTGAAGGAAAACGTCATGTTCCCGCTGCTCTCCTCGGGCAAGGCTGCCGGCCGGGCGGCGGAAGAGAAGGCGATGCAATACATCGAGAAGGTCAAGCTGTCCCAGTTCGCCGACCACCACCCGCACATGCTCTCCGGCGGTATGAAGCAGCGCGTGGCGATCGCCCGCGGCATGGCCATGGAGCCCGACGTGCTGCTGATGGACGAGCCCTTCGCGGCGCTCGATGCGCTGACCCGGCGGAAGATGCAGGAAGAGCTGCTGCAGTTGTGGGACGACACCCACTTCACCGTCATCTTCGTCACCCACTCGATCCCCGAGGCGATCAAGATCGGCAGCCGCATCCTGCTGCTCTCGCCGCATCCCGGACAGGTCAAGGCCGAGCTCGCCAGCGTGCCGCGCGACCGGCTCGAAACGCAGGCCCACGAGGCGCTGGCGGCGACGATCCACGACATGTTGTTCGCCGATCAGGTCGAGGAGCAGGAGGTGCATCATGTCTAGCAAGGATTCGATCCTGATAGCCCGGCCGGAGATCCATCGCGTGCCGGTCGATTCATCGGCCTTCGGCGTCGTGGAAAAGCCCCTGTCCACCGTCGAGAAGCTGTTCGGAAATCCCGCCCTGCGCAAGACGCTGATCCTGATCGTGCTGGCCTTGGTCTGGGAGATCGGGGCGCGGATGTTGAACAGCGAATTGCTGTTTCCGACCTTCATCGCTACCTTGACCGCCTTCTTCAAGGGCATCGTCAGCGGCGAGCTGATGCGCCACGTCTGGGTCTCGCTCAAGGTGCTGCTCATCGGCTACGCGCTGGGGATCCTGATCGCGGCACTGCTCACCGGGATAGGCATCGTCTCGCGGGTGGGCAACGACATCCTGGAGACCCTGACCGCGATGTTCAACCCGTTGCCGGCCATCGCGCTCCTGCCGATCGCGCTGATCTGGTTCGGCCTGGGCAACGCCAGCCTGATCGCGGTGCTGGTGCATTCGGTGGTCTGGGCGGTGGCGCTCAACACCCACTCGGGCTTCCGCTCGGTCTCAGGCACGCTGCGCATGGTCGGCAAGAACTATGGCCTGGGCGGGTTTTCCTACGTCGCGAAAATCCTCATTCCGGCCGCCTTCCCGAGCATCCTGACCGGCCTGAAGATCGGCTGGGCCTTCGCCTGGCGCACGCTGATCGCATCGGAACTGGTGTTCGGCGTCAGCTCCGGCTCCGGCGGCCTGGGCTGGTACATCTACGAGAACAAGAACGAGTTGGACATTCCCAAGGTGTTCGCCGGGCTGCTCACGGTGATCCTGATCGGTCTCTTGGTCGAGAACCTGATCTTCCGCGTGGTCGAAAACGGGACGGTACGCAAATGGGGCATGCAGCACTAAACGGGCGGGAGCGGGACGCATGAATATCGATTTGTCCTCCGTGGAGGAAGCGGCGCGCGAGCTCTATATCCGCGCCCTGAAGATGCTGCCCCCGGACGTCAAGCAGGGCATCGCCCGCCTGGCGCGGGATGAGACCGCGCCCGCCGCGAAGAGCGTGCTGGCCACCATGCTCACCAACATCACGGTCGCCGAAGACACCGACAACCTGCTCTGCCAGGATACCGGCATCCCCATCTACAACGTCCTGATCGGGCGCGGCGTCGCGGTCGATGGCCACGGCCTCAAGGAGGCGATCCGCCGCGGCTGCGAGCGCGCGACGCGCGAGCATCCGCTGCGTTCCTCGGTGGTGCATCCGCTCACCCGGAAGAACCAGCACAGCTCCTGCGGGCCCGGGGTGCCGGTGATCCACATCGACTTCACCGATGCAGCCGATCTGATGGAGATCGAGATGATCCCCAAGGGCAGCGGTTCGGAGAACAACTCCTGGCTCAGGATGGCGATCCCCGCCGAGGGCGTCGCAGCGATCAAGACCTTCGTCGTCGATTGCGTCCTCGAAGCCGGCGGCAAGACCTGCCCGCCGACCATCGTCGGCGTCGGCATCGGCGGCACCTCCGACCTGTGCGTGGCGCTGGCCAAGCGTGCCGCGACCCGGCCGCTGGGGACGCGCTGCCCCGATCCCGAGGGCGCCGAACTCGAGGCGGCGCTCGGCGCCGCGGTCAATCGCCTGGGCATCGGCGCCCAGGGACTGGGCGGAGACGCCACCGCCTTTGCCGTCCATGTGGAATTGGCGGCGACGCACATCACCATGAATCCGGTGGCGGTGAACATGCAATGCCACTCCGCGCGCCGCGCGCGCGCGAGCTTCACGCCGCAAGGCATAGCCTACGGATACTGACATGGCCCACTACGAGCTTTCCACCCCGGTCGACGAGGCCGCCATCCGCGAGCTGCGGGTCAATGACACGGTGAGCCTGCAGCACACCCTGTTCGGCATCCGCGACGCGACCCAGATCGCGATGTTCGACCGCGGCCGCAAGACCCGCTTCGACCTCGCCGGCCACGCGGTGATCCACACCGCGCCGAACGTGCGCAAGGTCGAGCCCTGCGCGGAATATCCCGCCGGCTACGCGCCGGTGTGCATCGGCACCACCACCTCGGCGCGGATGGAGCGCTTCACGCGGCCGCTGATGAGCCAATACGGGGTGCGCATGATCGTCGGCAAGGGTGGGCTGCTCGCTGATTCCCTCGCCGCGTTCAAGGAGCTGGGCGGCGTCTATCTGGCCATCGTCGGCGGCACCGCGGCCCTGGAGACCACCTGGATCGAGGCGATCGAGGACGTGGATCTGGACGACCTCAATCCCGAGTCGCTGTGGAAGTTCCGCATCCGCGATTTCGGACCCCTGCTGGTGGCCATGGACAGCCACGGCGGCAGCCTCTACGAGATCGTGCGCCAGGATGCCCGGGCGCGTCGGGCGGCGGTGCTGGCAGATCTCGGCGTAGCCAACTGAGATGAAGACACTCAAGACCGACATCCTCATCTTAGGCTCGGGCGGCGCCGGCCTGTTCGCGGCGTTGCACGCGCACCAGGCGGCGCCCGAGCTAGACATCACCGTCGCGGTCAAGGGCCTGCTCGGCAAGTGCGGCTGTACGCGCATGGTCCAGGGCGGCTACAACGTTGCCCTGGCCGCGGGCGACTCGATCGAGCGCCACTTCATGGACACCATCCTCGGCGGCAAGTGGCTGCCAGACCAGGATCTGGCCTGGCGCCTGGTCACGACGGCGGTCGAGCGGATCCACGAACTGGAGAACGAGCTCGGTTGCTTCTTCGACCGCAACGCCGACGGCACCCTGCACCAGAAGGCCTTCGCCGGCCAGACCTTCGACCGCACCGTGCACAAGGGCGACCTGACCGGCATCGAGATCATCAACCGCCTGGCCGAGCAGGTGTGGGCGCGCGACATCAACCGCCTGGAGGACCACCGGGCGGTGGAGCTCGTCCCCAGCGTCGACGGCCAGGCGCTGGCCGGCGTGCTGATGATCGACATGAGGAGCGGCGGATTCACCCTGGTCGAGGCCAAGGCGGTGCTGCTCGCCACCGGCGGCGGCCCGACCATGTACAAGTATCACACCCCCTCCGGCGACAAGAGCTGCGACGGCCTGGCGATGGCGCTGCGCGCCGGGCTCGCGCTGCGCGACCTGGAGATGGTGCAGTTCCATCCCACCGGCCTGCTCGCCGGGGCGCACACCCGGATGACCGGCACGGTGCTGGAGGAGGGGCTGCGCGGCTCCGGCGGCTACCTGTTGAACGGCGCCGGCGAGCGCTTCATGCACCGGCACGATCCGCGCGGCGAGCGCGCCACCCGGGACGTCGTCTCGCGCGGCATCTTCGCCGAGATGCGCGCCGGGCACACCACGCCCAACGGCGGCGTCTATATCGAGATGGGCCACCTCGGGCCGGAGAACGTGCGGCGGCAGTTCAAGGGCATGGTCGAGCGCTGCGCCGACAGCGGCTTCGACCTCGCCGCCGGCCGGGTCGAGGTGGTGCCCACCGCCCACTACATGATGGGCGGCGTGGTCTTCGACGGCGACTGCCAAACCTCGCTCGCCGGCCTGTTCGCCGCCGGCGAGGACACCGGCGGCGTGCACGGCGCCAACCGCCTGGGCGGCAACGGCGTCGCCAATTCGACGGTGTTCGGCGGCATCGCCGGCGACGCGATGGCGGCCTGGACGCGGCGGCAGGGCGTCCATCGGACGCCGGACCAGGCCGCCGTCGCGGCGGCGGTCGAGCGCTGCACCCGGCCCTTCGGGGCCAAGCCCGGCGGCATCGAGACCATCCGCGACGCGCTCTCCCAGACGATGTGGGACGACGTCGGCATCGTGCGCGAGCGCGCGGGCCTCGCGCGCGCCCAGCGCCGCCTGGAAGAACTGCAGGGCGAGCTCCACGCCACCGGGGTGGCGGGCGACGACCGCGGCTACAACCTCACCTGGCACGACTGGCTGAACCTCGACAGCCTGATCTCGGTCAGCCGTGCGATCACCGCGGCCGCCCTGGTGCGGGAAGACTCGCGCGGCGCCCACTACCGCTCCGATTTCCCGGAATCCGGCCGGCCCGAGGATTCGCGCTACACCGTGGTGCGCCAGGCGGGCGGGGAGCTGCACATCGACACCCTGCCGGTGCGCTTCACCCGGGTCCAGCCGGGGCAATCCCTGCTGGCCGAATGAGACGACGATGAAAATAGTGATCAGCGAATTCATGGACGCGGCGGCGGTCGAGTCTCTGCGCGGCCGCTTCGACATCCGCTACGATCCGGCGCTGGTCGATCGGCGCGCAGAGCTGGTCGCCGGGCTCGCGGATGCCGACGCCCTGATCGTCAGGAACCGCACCCGGGTCGATGCCGGGCTGCTCGCCGCGGCGCCGCGGCTCAAGGTGGTCGGGCGCCTGGGGGTGGGGCTGGACAACATCGATCTTGCCGCCAGCCGGGAGCGGGGCGTGGCGGTGATTCCCGCGACCGGCGCCAACGCCGCGGCGGTGGCCGAATACGTGCTGTGCACCGCGATGATGCTGCTGCGCGGCGCCTATCGTTCCTCGGCCGCGGTGGCCGCCGGGCAGTGGCCGCGCGCGGCGCTCTCGGAGGGCCGGGAGATCGGCGGCAAGGAGATCGGTATCGTCGGCTTCGGCGGCATCGGCCGCCTCACCGCGAGGCTGGCGCGATCGCTGGGCATGCGCGTCGCCGGCTGCGACCCAGAGATCGCAGCCGATTCGCCGCTCTGGCTGAGCGAGACGGCGCTGCGCCTGGAGCTAAACGAACTGCTGGGACGGGCGGACGTCGTCTCGCTGCACATTCCGCTCGCC
Source organism: Rhodocyclaceae bacterium (assembly GCA_035530135.1). Lineage (GTDB taxonomy): Bacteria > Pseudomonadota > Gammaproteobacteria > Burkholderiales > Rhodocyclaceae > CAIYYX01. The sequence goes on from DATKVJ010000044.1 coordinate 26,632, forward strand.
CCCGCGACCCGCGGCCTGATCGGGGCGGCGCAACTGGCGCTGATGAAACCCAACGCCGTCCTGATCAACAGCGCGCGCGGCGGCACGGTCGACGAAGCCGCCCTGGCCACCGCGCTCAGGGCCGGACGCCTGGGCGGCGCCGCGTTAGACGTCTTCGCCGACGAGCCGCTGGCGCCGGGTTCGCCGCTTTCCGACTGCCCGAACCTGATCCTCACCCCCCATATCGCGGGCGTCAGCCGCGAAGCCAATCAACGGGTGAGCAGCCTGATCGCCGAGCGCGTCGCGGCGCTGCTCGAATCCGCTTGAACGATTCCTGAAAAGGCAACTGGAGTTCATCGTGCCGAAACAAACCCCGGAACACCTCGCCGATCTCGTCACCCGCGCCCTGTGCCGAGCCGGCGCATCAAGCGCCATGGCCGAGGCCACGGCCAGGGCGCTGGTCTATGCCGAAGCCCAGGGCCTGTCTTCCCACGGCCTGTCCCGCGTCGCCCAGTACGCCGCGCACTTGCGCAACGGCCGGGCCGACGGTGCCGCGCAAGCCAGAATCGTCAAGGGCAAGGCCGCCGCTTGCCTGATCGACGCCGGTTCGGGTCTGGCCTATCCCGCGTGCGAATTGGCGGTGCGCGAGGCCATCGCCCGCGCCCGGGAGAGCGGCGCCTGCTTCGCCGCGGTCACCGACAGCCACCATTTCGGCGCCGCCGGCTATCACCTCGAAGCCGTGGCGGAGGCGAAGATGGTCGGCCTGGCCTTCGCCAACTCGCCGGCGGCGATGCCTGCCTGGGGCGGCAAGCGCGCCCTGTTCGGAACCAACCCGATCGCCGCGGTATTTCCGAGAAAGGCTGCGCCAGCCTTGACCATCGATCTGTCGCTGTCCGAGGTGGCCAGGGGAAAATTGATGATCGCGGCCAAGAAGGGCGAAGCCATCCCCCTGGGCTGGGCGCTGGACGGCGACGGCCGGCCGACCACCGACCCGAAGGCGGGTCTGGCCGGCACGATGATGCCGGCCGGCGGCGTCAAGGGGGCGATGCTGGCGCTGATGGTCGAATTGCTCTGCTGCGCCCTGACCGGCGCCGCCTTCGGCTTCGAGGCCGACTCCTTCTTCGTCGACGAGGGCAACCGGCCGCGCATCGGCCAGTCCTTCCTGGTCATCGATCCGGACGCCCTGGCCGGCCGCGAGATCTTTTTCGAGCGCATGGAGACGCTGATCGCGGCGATGCTGGCCGACGAAGGCGTGCGCCTGCCAGGCTACCGACGCCTGGCGCTGGCCGAGGCATCGCGCAGCCAGGGCATCGAAATCCCCGCCGCACTGCTGGCTGACCTGGAACGCCTGTCGGCCTGATCGCCCGCGGCGCCCCGATTGTTGCTAAGCTGCCGGCCCCGGCCCCATCTCCGCGGGCCGTCAAGGAGGGCCCTTGGCTATCGAGTCGCCGGCGCGCACGCCGGAGGAAACCAGGAACCAGGCCAAGGGCTACGCGGCTGCGGCGATGGTGGTGCTGTTCTGGTCCGGCTTCAACATCGTGTCGCGGCTGGGCGGGCGCAGCGCGCTGACGCCCTTCGACATGGCGGCGATACGCTTCGGCGTGTCGGGACTGTTGTTCTGCCCCTTCTTCATCTTCGGCCGGCGCTCGATCACCTGGCTGCAAGCGATGATCCTGGCCGCCCTGGGCGGCCTCGGCTACGCCTTGTGCGTCTATTCGGGATTCTCGCTGGCGCCCGCCGCGCACGCCGGCATCCTGGTCAATGGCGGCATCCCGTTCGCGACGGCGCTGTTGTCCTGGGCCGCGCTGGGTTATCGACCGGGACGCCGGGCGCTGGGTTCCCTCTCGATCGCGGCGCTGGGCATCGCGCTGATCGGCTTCCAGAGCTTCGATCAGCGCTCGGGTGTCGGCCAGTGGCTAGGCGATCTGTTCTTTCTTTGCGCCGCGACCTGCTTCGCGTCCTTCGGCTTGTTGCTGAAGCGGTGGCGGGTCTCTCCCTGGGAAACCACGGTCGGCGTCGCCACGCTGTCGATGCTCGCCTATCTGCCCGTCTACTTCCTGTTCCTGCCCAAGGCCGTGGCCTCGGTCGCCCCTGCGCTGATCCTGCTGCAGTGCCTCTACCAGGGGGTGATCGCGGCCTCGATCGCGGGCTTGCTCTATGCCTACGCCAACCAAACGATCGGGCCGCTGAAGGCCTCGCTGATGCTGGCCCTGGTTCCCGGGGCATCGGCCGTGGCGGCGGTGCCGCTGCTGGGCGAGCCGCTGGGCCTGACGACCCTGCTGGGCGTCGTGCTGGTGACCGGTGGTGCCGTGCTCGGCACCACCGCGGCGAAATGAGGCACTCGGAGCCGGCTCACTCCACCGTGATCAGCTTGCGCACCCTCAGAAATTGTCCGGGCGGCGTCGCCGTGGTGGTCGTGAGCAACTTGCCCTGGTACTCGTAGGTCACCTGGTAGCCGGCGGGCGGACCGGCCTCGTAGATCGTATGGCATTCCTGCTGCGGGCCGGCATCGCCCGAGCCGACGCGATCGCCGACCATCGCACCGGCGACCGCGCCGGCGATGGTGGTGGCATCCTTGCCGTGGCCGCCGCCGAAGCGCGAGCCGAGCAGCGCGCCGGTCAGTCCGCCGATGACGGCACCGGCGGCGTTGTGTTCGGGGGCAGGCGGGGCTGCCACCGCGGAGCAGAGCTGCCGGGCCATCACCGGTCCGGGTATCGGCTTCGAATCCAGAACGCGCGCGTATTCGGTGCTGTCCTGGATGACGTTGGACGACTGGGCAATCGGCGCGTAGGGCCGTTCCCGGTATTCGGCCATGCTCGTCAGGGGAAGCAGCAGGGCCGCTGCGAGCAGTGTGCGTTTCATTCGACGATCCTCTCTATTGGCCCGGCGGGGTCGGGGGAAGCTTTTCCCATCCCACCTGGCATTGTTTCACGTAAGGGTAGTAGCCCCTGGGCTTGCCGCAGTAATACCACCACTGGCCGCCCGGAGCCAACGGCTCGGACTGGCTGCCCTGCGGCGCCGCGAGGGCGGCGGGCGGCGGTGGCGGCAGCTCGACCGTGGGCGTTCCATAGTACTGGGAGACGAAGGAGGGGCCCAAATAGCCCGGCGGGGCATAGACGGGCGGCGGCGCATAATACGCGCTTCTGGGCTGCAGCGCGGACCAGAGCAGCGCCGAGCCGAACAGCACGCCGAGTCCCCAGCCCAGATGGTCGCCGCCGCGGTCGCCGTGGTCGCCGCGATAGCCGCCGTGCCACCCGCCGTAGCCGTGATGGTGATCGCCGCCGCGATCGGCCCACGCCGGCACGGCCAGCGCCGCTCCGGTCGCCACAATCAGCGCCAGCAAAGCCGATCTCGTGCGCTTCATGAGTCTCTCCTCGGGAAAACGGGCGGCATGCCGATTCCATCCATGGCCACAGGATAGCAGCGGCGGCTAAGGGGATTATTTCCCACTTTTGCAGCGCGGGGGCATTTTGTAAGTGAATGTTGTCCGAGGCTGCGCCTGGTCGGGCTCGCGATACCCGAGCCGGCCACGACCGGTAGCACCTGGTAATAAATTGAGCGCCTGCCGTGCCCGGTCTTGCGGCTAAACTTCGATCATGAGCCGAACACACTGTGTCTGGGTCGTCGATGACGACCCGGAATTGCGCAAGCTGCTGGTTGAATTTCTCGGGCAAAACGACTTCGAGGTGCGCGCCTTTCCCGACGCTCGCGATCTGGAACGCCGCCTCACCCGTCAGCGGCCGGACCTGCTGGTCCTCGATCTGATGCTGCCGGGCATCGACGGCTTGGAGATCTGCCGACGATTGCGGGCGACGGGTGACGATATTCCGATCATCATGCTGACCGCCAAGAGCGACGCCATCGACCGGGTCGTCGGCATCGAGCTGGGCGCCGACGATTATCTGGGCAAACCCTTTCTGCCGCGCGAGCTGACGGCGAGAATCCAGGCCGTGCTGCGCCGCCGCGCGCCGCTGCCGCCGGGGACGCCGATCGCGGACGGCAACACGGTGAGCTTCGGCGAATGCCGGCTAGACCTGACGACGCGCACGCTCTGGCGCGGGGAGGCCAAGGTTGAAATCACCTCCGGCGAGTTCGCCCTGCTCTCCGCCTTCGTCCGGCATCCCCATCGACCGCTGACGCGCGAGCGCCTGCTCGAACTGGCCCGCGGGCCGAGCTCGGAGACCTTCGATCGCAGCGTCGATGTGCAGATTTCCCGTCTGCGCAAACTGATCGAACCGGATCAGGGCAGGCCGCGCCACATCCAGACGGTGTGGGGCTTCGGCTACGTTTTCGTGCCCGACACCAGCAGGGCCGATGCATGAGGCGTTTTGCCGATTCGCTCTACGCGCGCCTCGCCCTGGTGCTGCTGGTGGCGCTGGGCGCGAGTTACGGCGCGATGTACTTTCTCTTCCTGGCGCATCTCGAAGACACCCGGAACAACAACATCGCGCGCTTCGTCGCGCAAAGGGTGCAGCTGATCGAGGAGTTGCTGGAGAGCCGTCCCGACGCCAAACTCCCGCCCCTGAGCGGGTTGCGCATTGCCGGCACGTCGCCCGTCGTCGAGGACAAAATTCCCGCCCGGACGCTGCGCTTCGTGGCGCAGTTGAGGGGACACCTGGCTGCCGAAATGGGCCGCGAGGTCGAGCTCGTTCCGGTGACCCGGCCCGCGGCCGGGCTGTGGATCCGTCTGCGTCGCCCTTCGACTGCCGGGCAATGGTTGCTGATGCCCATGCCGCCTCCGCATTCGAGCCGCGGCGCCTCGCTGCGCCTGGCGATGCTGGTCGGTTTCGCGGTGTTCTTCGCCGGGGGCATGATCCTGCTCTGGCAGATCCAGCGCCCGCTCAAGCGCCTGGGCCGGGCGCTCGAGACGGTGGGCCACTCACCCAGCCTCGACAAGCTTCCGCGCGCCGGGGTCGGGGAGATCCGCATCCTGGGCGAGCGCTACAACGACATGGTCGAGCGGCTGCACCGCTACGAGGAGGACCGCACCACCATGCTCGCCGGCGTCGCCCACGACCTGCGCTCGCCGATCACACGCTTGCGCCTGCTGCTCGAACTGGGACAGGGCTCGCGCAGCGCCGAAATGCTGCAGAACATCGACGATATCGAGCGGATCACCGAGCAGTTCCTGGTCTATGCCCGCGGCAGCGACGACGAGCCGGTAGAAGAGCGCGACGCGGGCCTGTTCGTCGAGGAGGTCATCGCGCCCTATCGCGAGCAGGGCGTGACCAGCCTCTGCGAGCACGAAGGCCTGAGCGTCGCGGTGCGCGCCAATTCGCTGCGCCGCACGCTGATCAACCTGATCGAGAACGCCATCGAGTACGGCCGGCCGCCCGTCGTGGTGCGGGTGTCGCGCTGGTCGGGCGGCGTGGCGATCGCGGTCGAGGACGCCGGAGAGGGCATCGACCCAGGCCAGATGGCGCAGGCGCTGCGCCCCTTCTCCCGTCTCGACAGTTCCAGGAGCGGCAAGGGTCATTGCGGGCTGGGCCTGGTGATCGCCGCGAAGATAGCCGAGGAGCATCATGGCAGGCTGCAGCTTGGCAATCCCGCCGGCGGGGGCTTCGTGGCGGAAATCCTGCTTCCCGCCGGTCAAAACATTTGATTACAAAATATCCCCCTCGTGACAGAGTTGGAAATACTCTGTCTCGGTTCCGCTGCTACGCTTTGAGCCAGTCAAACCGGAGGATCGGGGAGCATGACGCTTCTTCCCCGAGCGAAACGAGGAGATGCGCGCATGAAAACACCGATGCTCAGCGGATTATTGTTCGCCGCGCTACTGCTTGCCGGCGGCATCGGCGCCGCGGTGCGGTTCGGCTTCGCCGCGACGCTGCCCGGCGGCCAGCGGGCCTCGCCCGGGAAGGCTGTCGCAAGGTACGAGCGGATGAATGCCGATCTTCGCGAAGAGATGATTCTCCACAATCTCATGCGCTAGTCGCCAGAACGTTGGCACCGGTCGCGGAAGCCGGGCTCGCTCTCCGACGCCAGGAAATGACGGGTGGGACTCATGAATGGAAGATCTCTGAAACTGATCGAGCTTTTGAAGCCGAGAAATGCCGCGGCCTTTGAAGTCAATCCGAAGCGGCAGATGGTCACGCGCGTGATCCGGCAACCGGAGATGATCGAATTCGACAAGCTGGATCGCCGGCGGCGGCGCCGGGGCAGACGATGATAGCGTCTGCGATGAACCGAAATGGCTTGTTACGAAGTCATCAGGCGACGAAACGCTTCAGGCACATCTGGACGCGATGATGCTGACTCCCTTATTAACTCAGGAGCAAGCCGATGATTAACGCGCTGATAGACCTGCTCGGCAATTTCTACCGGGCAGGTCAGCTGACACGGGTGGAAGCTATCGCGGCGAGCATACTCACGGCGATCCCGGACGATCTCGTCTCTTTGCAGTTCCTGGGTCTGGTCTATCACCGCACCGGTCGCACCCGGGAGGCGCTCCGCCTGTTTCAGCAGGCGGCCGACAGCCAGGATAGATTCGCCGATTTCCACTGCAGCTCAGATCCGGACGAGTGTTCGCGCTGCCCCTATGCCGCCGCGGATGCCTGTTACCTAGAGGCGCACAGCCCGAATCTGGCCGAAGCGTGGTACGAATTGGGCTTGGCCTTGCGCGAACTCGGTCAGCCGCGGCTTGCCGCGTCGGCCTTGCGTTCGGCGCTCGTCGCCCGCCGGCAGTTTCAGGACGCGGCTGCGGACGTGAGCTTGGCGGCGACTGGACAGGGCGGGGTCGGGCAGCGCGCCAGCGCCGCGTGCGCGTAGAATCAGCTTGTCCATGCGTTTTGCCATCGCCACTTCCGATCGTTATCTCGGTGTCTTCGAAGCGCTCCTGAGAGCGGGATGGGAGCCGGTCAAGCTTTTTTCCACCGCGCTCAACAACCGCACCGATTTCAATCAGGCCGTGATCGCCCGCGCCGAGCGCTTGCAGATGGAGGTGCAGTTGTCCCCGATCAGGGATCGCGACCTCGAGGATCTCGCCGATCGCGGTTGCGCCGTTCTGGCGGTCGCCGGCTACAACTGGCGGATCGGCGACTGGCGCCCCCATCTTCCCTATGCGGTCAACTTTCATTCCTCCTTGCTGCCCGAAGGGCGGGGCCCTTATCCCGCGGTCAGGGCCATACTGGAAAACCGGCGGCTTTGGGGCGTGTCCTGCCACAAGCTCGAACAGGAATTCGATGCGGGCGACGTCCTGGCTCAAGAGAGTTTTCCGACGTCGGACGACGAGTGCCACGAGCGCCTGGACTTGAAGATCCAGATGGCGGCGATCCGGCTCGCCGAGCGGGTGGCGAATCGCTTCGGCGAATTGTGGCAGGGCGCGGCGCCGCAAGGCCCGGGCAGTTACTGGAAGCGCTGGACGGAGGAGGAGAGAACGATCGACTTCACCCGACCGGTCGAGGACATCCTACGCCACGCGCGCGCCTTCGGTCTGCTGGAGTCTCTCGCGCGGATCAACGACGTTGCCATCCACGTCCGGCGGGTGGTCGGCTGGCGCGAACCCCATCGTCATCTCCCTGGCACGCTGGTCCACAGCAATAACCGCTCCCTCGTCGTTGCCGCCGCGGACGGCTACATCGGCGTGATCGAGTGGAGCCTCATCGCCGCCCACGAGGCCGGGGGCATCGGGCGCTGATGACTCGACTGTCATCCAAATGGCGCGCCATGCGTTTGGGAAGATGACGGCAGGATACGTGTGCCGCGGCTTCGCCTGACCGGAGATCTGCCATGAGCCTAGCAAAAAGCATCCTTGCGGGAGTCGTCCTCTCGATTGCCTTGATCCGCCCCGGAGCGGCGGATGAGCCCGGGCGGCGCGGCCCGCGCGAGACGGGGCCGCGCCCAGCCTGGCACGGGGAGATCCATCGCTTTCGGGATCACGACCTGGGGCTATGGCGCGGCGGCCGTTGGTATCACGGCCGCCACGGCGATCGGCTCGGATGGTGGTGGGTCGTCGCCGGCATCTGGTACTTCTATCCGGCGCCCGTCTATCCCTATCCGAACCCTTATCAGCCACCGGCGGTCACCGTCTTGCCGGCCGCGCCGCAATACTGGTACTACTGCGCCGATCCGGCCGGCTATTATCCCTACGTCGCTCAATGCCGGGGCGACTGGCGGGCGGTGCCCGCCACGCCGGCGCCGCCGCCGAGGTGAGTTCGGCGCAGACGCTCAAGGCAGCATGTTGAGGATGCCCTGGTCGAGCTGGCTTTGCACCAGGGTCGCCGCCTGAGACGGATCCTGCAGCAGCACCTGCGCCCAATCGGCGTTGGTGCTGCCGGCGGATGTCGAAGCGCCGACCGCTTGCCCTGGGGCGATCAGATCGGCGAACGGCGAATTGTTGGCGTCGCTGGTATCGGGTGACTGCGACTGCAGCAGGGGATCGTTGAACAGCATCGCGCTCTGTACCTGGTTCAGCAGCCCCTGGGCGTTGTAGGTCAAAGGCGACGACTGGGCGTTGCCGTCCAGGGAAACCAGCTCCTGCAGGAACGGGCTCGTCGAGACGCCGGTGGCCTGCGTCTGGGCGATGTCGGCCAGTAACTGGCTGCCGATGCTGCCCAAGCTGCCGGCATTCGCCGGCGCGGCCGATGAGGTCGACGTCTGGAGTTGGACCGGCGTTGCCGGAATGGACGAAATCGTCATCTCACCTCTCCCAATGAAAACTATCGCAACACCGAGGATCGCGCGGCGTCAAGCGACGCCGCGCGACGCAATATTGCCGACTGCCGCCGCCGGCTGGCTGCTCGCATAGGCGGACGTTGCGGCCTGGGCACTCGTGCCGTGATGGTGGTGACGGTGGGGGAGGGCTTGGCCGGCCGCCTGCAGGTCCTGCTCCAGCTTGGCCAGGAGGTCTTGGGCCGAAGTCGTGTTTCCGGACTGGAGCGCTTGCTGCAGGGCGCTCAAGTCGGTGCCCACGGGGCTCTCAGCGCTGGCCGACTGCGCGAATGTTCCCTGCATCGCCGCATAGACCGCCTGGGCCTGATTGAGCGCGGGGTTGGTCGCCGCCTCGAGGTCTTGCTGCAGCTTGGCAAAGGCGCCCTGGGCGGAACTCAGGCTCCCGGACTGCAGGGCGATCCCCAGCGACGACCAATCGGAAGAAACCGGGTTGCCGTCGGTTGCGGCTACCGTCGCGACCGAACCCGTCGCTGCGGCGGATCCTGACGAAGCAGCGGCGACGGCGGGCTGCAGCTGCTGCAAGGCGGCGTAGGCTTGCTGGGCTCCCGACAGGCTGCCCGACTGCATCGCCTGGAACAGTTGATCGAAATCCTGTAGCGCTCGGTGCCTGGACGGTTGCCAGGCGCTCTGAGTGACGCCGGAATCAAGCGAAACATTCGACACGGACATAGCGCCTCCTTAGGCTCGGTGTTCGGATACGGCTGCAAACCAGTTGCGCTCCTTAGGCATCGTCATGCCCCGGCAAAGTTTGCCGGGGCGACCGCCGGTCGGAAAACTTTGCCTGTCGAACATGGCTTGCTTCAGTTTCACACGCGACTTCTCGGTGCTTGAGCGTCACATCAGCAGTATTCATGCCCAAAAGTCGGGCGCGTAACATTCATTAACAAACTTCCGCGGCAGGCGCGGCTCAGGTAAATGACTTTGTCATTGTTCGCCGGCATCTGCTAACCTAGGCGCTAAGAAGGGGCAGGAGGCGCGTGCGATGTGTCTGGGTATCCCGATGCGGGTGATGGAGTGCGAAGGCGTGTTCGCCTGGTGCGAAGGGCGCGGCCGACGCGAGCGTCTGAACCTGCTGTGGATCGGCGAGGTGCAGCCGGGCGAATGGGTGTATGCGGTGCTCGGCCAGGCGCGCGAACGGCTCGACGAGCAGCGCGCGCGGCAGATCGATGCCGGTCTCGATGCGCTGGAGGCGGTCCTGGCGGGTCGAACCGAGTTCGACCCCTACTTCGACGATCTCTTGCGCCCGGACTGAGATCTTGGATCCGGGCAAACTCGAGATTCGCGTGCGCTGCGCCGCCGGCCGGATCGCCGCTCTGACCGTCGCCAGCAGCCGGCCGGAGGCCGCGCGCGTCCTGCACGGCAGGTCGGCGGCGCAGGCGGTGACGATGGTGCCGCAGCTGTTCGCGCTGTGCGGCCGGGCCCAGGGCGTGGCCGCGATGGCCGCGCGCGCCGCCATCGAGGAAGAGGCTTTTGCTGCCAGGCACGACGCCGGGGTCGCCGCAGAAGCGGCACAGGAGCATCTGTGGCGCCTGCTCTGCGCTTGGCCGCGCGAACTCGACCTGGCGCCGCAGGATGCCGACTTCGGGCGTTGGCGGCGCATCCTGGCGGCCGATCCGTCGGCGCTGGTCGGCCCGGATCTCCGCGATTTTCTCGCTCAGCGCTTGCTCGGGATGGCGCCCGGGGCATGGCTGGAGCTGTCGCGGGCGGAGGAGTTCGAGGCCTGGTGCCGGAACTCGCCGGCGCCGGCCGCGCAGCTGTGCCGCACGCTGGAAGGAAATGGCGACAGCTGGAACGAGCCGCGGCCGGTGGTGCATTTGCCGGCGCTCGATGCCACCATGGTCGCCGACGACTGGCCGGTGTTGTCAGCCGCTTTCGCGCTGCGACCGCAGTGGCGCGGGCGGCCGAGCGAGACCGGCGCCTACGCCCGGCGTCATGAAGATCCGCTGCTCGCGGCGCTGGCGACAAGGCCGCTCTTGGCCAGGCTGGTGGCCCGTTTGCAGGAGCTGGCGGCGCTGACGCGGGGCGACTTCGCCTTGCCGCTGCCCGGTGCCGTCATGGCCTTTCCACTGGACAAGGGCCGCGGCCGGGCGCTGGTCGAGACCGCGCGCGGTCTGCTGATGCATGAGCTGACGCTGCTTGATGGCCGGGTCGCCGATTACGTCATCGTCGCGCCGACAGAGTGGAATTTCCATCCCGACGGCGCGCTGCCGGCCCTGCTCGCCGGCCGCGCCTGCGCCAGCGAGCCGCAGGCGGCCACGCTGGTGCGCAGGACCGTGCTCGCCCTCGATCCCTGCGTCGCGCACGAAATCAACATCGACTGGCAAGCGCCGCCATGAAGACGCTGGTATTGGGCCTGGGCAATACCTTGCTGCAGGACGAAGGCGTCGGAATAGCCGCGATGAACGCCGTGCGGGCCCAGCACGGCGAGAGCGAGGGGCTCGCCTTCGTCGATGGCGGCACCCTGAGCTTCGCCCTGGCCGGACCTATCGCCGAAGCCGATGCGCTGATCGTGCTGGACGCCGCCGAGCTCGACGCCGCACCCGGTACGGTGCGCTGCTGGATCGGCGAGGCAATGGACCGCTTCCTCGGCAGCTCGCGCAAGCGCAGCGTGCACGAGGTTGGCCTGCTCGACCTGATGGCCTTGGCGCTGCTCGACGATCGCCTGCCGGCACGGCGGGCGCTGATCGCGGTGCAACCCGAGACCATCGCCTGGGGCGAGACGCTGAGCCCGGCGGTGGCGGCGGCGGTGGCATTGATGTGCGAGCACGCGGCGCGATTGATCGGACGCTGGCGGGACCTGGATCTCGGCGAACATTGACCTGAGTCAAGCGGCGTCTCAGCTTACGGCGTGAGAATAAAAGCCCGCCCTTCGGGAGCATGAGAGATGAGAATCGAACATCAGCTCACCGTCGGGGAAGGATTGCGACAGCATGGCGTCAGTCGCCGGGCCTTCCTCAAGTTCTGCGCTTCCCTGGCCGCCCTGATGGCCCTGCCGCCGTCGCTGGCCCCGGCCATCGCCGCCGCCATCGGCCGCGCGCGGCGACAGTCGGTGATCTGGCTGTCGTTCCAGGAGTGCACCGGCTGTACCGAGTCGCTGACGCGCTCGCACTCGCCGACCCTCGAAGGGCTGATCTTCGACCTGATCTCGCTCGACTACCACCACACCCTGCAGGCCGCCGCCGGCGAAGCCGCCGAGCGGGACCGAGAGCAGGCGATGAAGGACAATGAGGGCAAGTATCTGCTGGTCGTAGATGGCTCGCTGCCGCTGGGCAATCCCGGCTACTCGACCATCGCCGGGCGCAGCAACCTGGACCTGCTGAGCGAGGCCGCAAAAGGGGCCGCCGCGCTGGTCGCGGTCGGCAGTTGCGCCGCCTTCGGCGGCATCCCCGGCGCCGATCCGAATCCGACCGGCGCCGTGCCGGTCGGCGCCGTCGTCCACGACAAGCCGATCATCAACATTCCCGGCTGTCCTCCGATTCCGCTGGCGATCACCGGCACCCTGGCCTATTTCCTCACCTTCGGGCGGATCCCGGCGCTGGACGCCCTTGGTCGCCCCAGGATGTTCTACGGCGACACCATCCACGACCGCTGCTACCGGCGCCCCTTCTACGACCAAGGCAAGTTCGCGGCCAGCTTCGACGACGAGGGCGCGCGCCAGGGCTGGTGTCTGTTCAAGTTGGGCTGCAAGGGTCCGGTCACGCACAACGCCTGCGCCAGCCTCAAGTGGAACCAGGGCACCAGCTTCCCGATCCAGTCCGGCCACGGCTGTCTGGGCTGCTCCGAACCGGGTTTCTGGGATGCCGGTTCCTTCTACCGGCCGCTGTCCTCGCCGGTCTCAGCGGTCGGTGCCACCGTCGCGGCCGGGGTGGCGATCGGCGCCGCGGCGGGCCTCGCCGCCGCCCTGCGCAACCGTTCGGTCAGGGCCGCAGCGCGCGCCGCCCATCAGCAGGTGGGCGTGAATGATCTGGGCGGAGGTGACGCCAAATGAGCCAACTCGAACTCCTCACCTGGGCGCGCGGCACCGGCCTCGCCTGGGCGCTGGCGCTGTGCGCGGCCGGCATCGTGCTGCGCCTGGCGGAAATGCTGAGCCTCGGCCGCTCGGTCGATCTCGCGCCCGCGCGGCTGCATCGCCCGGGCAGCGGCTGGCGCACCGTCTTTACCCGTTCGCTGCCGCCGCCGGGGATGTTCAGGCGCGAGCCGGTCGGCTATGTCGCGGGCTACCTGTTCCATCTCGGCCTGCTGCTGACGCTGTTCTTCTCCGCCGCGCACATCGAGCTGTTTCGCGCCCTGTGGGGCGTCTCCTGGCCGGCGCTGCCCCCGGCGCTGATCGACGCGGTGGCGCTCGTCGCCATCTTTTCGCTGCTGGTATTGCTGGCGCAACGCCTCAGCCACCCGGTCAAACGCCTCCTCTCCGGCTTCGCCGATTATCTCGCCTGGGCGGCGACGATGCTGCCGCTCTTAACCGGCTATCTCGCCACCCATCACCTGCTGCTCGCTTACCCGCTGATGTTGCCCCTGCACATCCTCTCGGCGGAATTGCTGCTGGTGCTCCTGCCCTTCACCAAGTTGTTTCATGGCGTCAGCGTCTTTTTTTCGCGCTGGTACAACGGCAATGCCTTCGCCCGGAAGGGGGTGGCCTCATGAGCGCGAGCCTGGCGCGCGGCATAGCCGCCTTCAAGGAGGCGATCGATGCGCCGATCGCCAGTTTCTTCAGCAGTTGCGTCCATTGCGGCCTGTGCGCCGAAGCCTGCCTGTTCTACACCGAGACCGGCGATCCGAAATACACGCCGATCCACAAGCTGGAACCGCTGCGCCGGGTCTGGGAGCAGGAATACACGGTGAGCGGCAAGCTGCGGCGCCTGCTCGGCCTGTCCCGCGCCGTCAGCGACGAGGAGCTGGCCGAGTGGGGACCGCTGGTCTATGACAGTTGCACGCTGTGCGGGCGCTGCGCCATGGTCTGCCCGGTCGGCAACGATCTCACCTACATGATCCGCAAGATGCGCGAGGGCATGTCGGCGGCGGGGCACGCGCCCGAGGGCCTGGTCACGGCGACGGTGCGCGCTATCCAGACCGGCAGCCCGGCCGGCGTGAAGTGGGTCACCTTGCAGGCGCAGATCAAGCACATGCAGGCGGAGTTCGGCGTCGAGGTGCCGGTCAATCGCGAGGGTGCGGATTACCTGGTGCTGATGTCCTCCTGGGAGATCCTCAACTATCCCGAATACCTGGGCGCCGTCGGCCGCATCTTCAAGCAGGCGGGTGCGACCTGGACGCTCGCCGACGATGCCTACGAGGCGACCAACAGCGGCATCCAGATCGGCGCCTCCGACCTCGCGCGGGAACTGGTCGGGCGCATCGTCGCGGCGGCGGAGCGACTGAAGGTGAAGTGCGTGGTCAGCCCGGAATGCGGCCACGCCTATACCGCGATCCGCTGGGAAGGGCCGAACCTGATGGGCCGCCCCTTCGGCTTCGAAGTGAAGCACATCCTGGAAGTGCTGGACGAGCTGCATCGCGATGGCCGCTTGAAGCTCAAGGGGACGCTGGATGTGCCGCTCAGCTATCACGATCCCTGCCAGTTGTCGCGTCGCGGCGGCGTGTTCGAGGAGCCGCGCAAGCTGCTGCACGAGCTCGCGCCGAACTTCAAGGAGATGAGCGACGCCGGCACGATGAACTGGTGTTGCGGCGGCGGCGGCGGCGTCTCGGCCAACGAGCGGGCCCACGAACTTCAGCTCATCGCCTTCAAACGCAAGAAGGCGCAGATCGAGGAACTGGGGGTCAAGACCGTGGTGACCGCCTGCGCCAACTGCCGCGTGGTCATGGAGGAGGCGCTCGAACACTACCACATGGACGTCGAGATGCTCGGCTTGACCGAACTGGTCGCGGCTCATCTGGCAGAGGAAGCTCAATCATGAACCAGCGCGTCATCGTCGATCCCGTCACCCGCATCGAGGGCCACCTGCGCATCGAGGCGGAGACCGATGATCAGGGCGTCATCACCCGCGCCTCCAGCGCCGGCACCATGGTGCGCGGTCTGGAGCTCATCTTGCGCGGCCGCGATCCGCGCGACGCCTGGGCCTTCGCCCAGCGCATCTGCGGCGTGTGCACGCTGGTGCACGGCATCGCCTCGGTGCGCGCGGTCGAGAGCGCGCTGGCGATCGAGGTGCCGGCCAATGCCCAATTGATCCGCAACCTGATGATCGCGGCGCAGTTCGTCCATGACCACGTGATGCACTTCTACCACCTCCACGCGCTCGACTGGGTGGACGTGGTCTCGGCGCTCAAGGCCGATCCCAAGGCGAGCTCGGCGCTGGCGCAAAACATTTCCGGCTATCCCAGGTCCTCGCCCGGCTATTTTTCCGACGTCCAGAAGAAGCTGAAGAATTTCGTCGACGGGGGCCAGCTCGGTATCTTCGCCAACGGCTACTGGGGCCATCCGGCCTACCGTCTGCCGCCCGAGGCCAATCTGCTGGCGGTGGCGCATTATCTGGACGCGCTCGCCTGGCAGCGCGACGTGGTCAAGCTGCATACCGTCTTCGGCGGCAAGAACCCGCACCCGAATTTCCTGGTCGGCGGCGTGCCCTGCGCCATCAGCGTCGATGGCGACGGCGCCACCGCGGTCGACATGGCCGGTCTGCAGCGGGTGAGAAACGTCATCGAGCAGATGCGTTCCTTCGTCGATCAGGTGTATCTGCCGGACACCCTGGCCATCGCCGGCTTCTACAAGGACTGGTTCGCCCAGGGCGAGGGTGTCGGCAATTTCATGAGCTACGGGGACTTTCCGGGGCTGGGCGGCAGCCTGATCCCTTCCGGGGTCATCCTCGATCGCGACCTCACCAAGATCCATCCGCTCGATCTTCATGCCGACAATGAAATCCAGGAATTCGTCGCCCACTCCTGGTACGACTACAGCGTCGGCAAGGAGCACGGCCTGCATCCCTATCGCGGCGAGACGACGTTGAACTACAGCGGGCCGAAGCCGCCGTACCGAGAGCTCGATCTCGAACAGTCCTACTCCTGGTTGAAGTCGCCGCGCTGGAAGGGACGTCCGGTCGAAGTCGGGCCGCTCGCGCGCGTGCTGATGCTCTACGCCAGCGGCCACCGGCAGACCAAGGAGCTGGTCGACTCCGCCCTGAAGCAGCTCGATGCGCCGGTCTCGGCCCTCTACTCGACGCTCGGCCGCACGGCGGCGCGCACCCTGGAGACCAAGATCATCGTCGATGCCATGGATGGCTGGTACGAGCAGCTGATCGCTAACATCAAGGCGGGCGACCTCAAGACCCACAACGACTATCGCTGGGATCCTTCGAGCTGGCCGAAGTCGGCCAGGGGCGTGGGTTCCACCGAGGCGCCGCGCGGCGCCCTGGCGCACTGGATAGTCATCGAGGACGGCAAGATCGCCAACTACCAGGCGGTCGTGCCCAGCACCTGGAACGCGGGTCCGCGCGATCCGCAGGGCAAGGCCGGACCCTACGAGGCGGGCCTGAAGGGGCACAGGCTGCACGACGCGAAGCAGCCGCTCGAGATTCTGCGCACCATACACTCCTTCGATCCGTGCATCGCCTGCGCCGTGCACGTCACCGATCCGGCAGGCGAGGAACTGGTCCAGGTCAAGGTCAGCTAGAAGATGGATGAAAAAAGCCCGCCGGAAGATAACTCGCCGGCGCAGGGCAGGGGCCGCCGAATACCAGAACCCGCCCATCCTCACGTCCGCCACGAGCCGCTGCCCTGGCACCGGCCCAAGCCGGCCCACGAGGATCCCGACGCGCCGCTGCGGATCGAGGCTATCCTCTCCGGACCGGGCTACCGGCAGGCGGACCAGGACGTCGATTTCCTCAACCGGGACGACACGCGGGGACTGCGCCTGCAACTCGATTACCTGAAGCCGGAAACCCTGCTCGGGCAGCACGGCATCGCCCACACCATCGTCGTCTTCGGCAGCACCCGGGTGCCCGAACCGGCTGCGGCACGGTCCCGGGTGGAAACGCTGCAACGCGCCCTGGCCGAGAGTCCGGGCGACGGCCGGAAGCGCCGGCAACTCGCGATCGCCGAGCGTATTCTCGCCAAGAGCCGCTACTACGACGTGGCGCGTGAGTTCGGACGATTGGTGGGCAACGCCGGCAAGGGCCCGGCCGACTCCCGCATCGTGATCATGACCGGGGGCGGGCCGGGTGTCATGGAAGCCGCCAATCGAGGCGCCGACGACGTGGGAGCGCAGTCGGTGGGATTGAACATCAATCTGCCGCACGAGCAGTACCCGAATCCCTACATCACGCCGGACCTGTGCTTCAGGTTCCACTATTTCGCCCTGCGCAAACTGCACTTCCTGCTGCGGGCGCGCGCGCTGGTGGCTTTCCCCGGCGGCTACGGCACCTTCGATGAGTTATTCGAGACCCTGACCCTGATCCAGACGCGCAAGATCAGGCCTTTGCCGGTCATTCTGGTCGGCGAAAAATACTGGCGTCAGGCCTTCGATGTCGACTTCCTGGTCGACGAGGGCGTGATCGACGCCGAGGACCGCGATCTCTTCTGGTTCGCCGAATCGGCCGAGGACATCTGGGGGGGCATCGCGCACTGGTACGAGGCGAGCGGAGAGCCGCTGATCCCGGCATAATGGGCGGCGCCTGCGATGGACGAAGCGGGCTCTGCCAGCGACAACCACCTTCGAGGAGCTGCGCTTGAAACTTTCCTTCCACGGCGCCGATCGGGGCGTCACCGGATCCTGCCATCTGGTCGAATGCGCCGGTCACCGGATCCTCATCGACTGCGGGCTGTACCAGGGCGGGCGGGAACTCAGCGAGGAAAACGCCAAGACCTTCGGTTTCGATGCGGCGGAAATCGATTGCGTGCTGCTCACCCACGCCCATCTGGATCACTGCGGCAGGCTGCCATTGCTGGTCAAGCGTGGCTTCAAGGGGGAAATCGTGACCACGGCCGCGTCGCGCGAACTGGCCCGTCTGGTGATGATGGATGCCGCCCATCTCCAGGAGGAGGAGGCGCGCCGCCTGACCCACGGCGGCGAACGCCACGGCAAGCACGCGCAGGGTGCAGCGCCCCTGTACTCGATCATGGATGCCTTCCACACCATGGAGTTCTTCGGCCGCACCGCCGTCTATGAGCAGCCGATAGAACTTTTTCCCGGCGTGCGCGCCACGTTTCTCGACGCCGGCCACATCCTAGGCTCGGCCAGCATCCTGCTGGAACTGGAAGAGCCGGGGCGGCGACGCAGCGTGCTTTTCTCCGGCGATCTCGGCAATGCCGGCCGGCCCATCTTGCGCGACCCCAGCACGCCACCCAGGGCCGACGTCGTGGTGATGGAGACGACCTACGGGGACCGTCTGCACAAGCCCTTCCAGCCATCGGTGGCGGAACTCTACGAGGCGGTGATCGCGACTTTCAAGCGCGGCGGCAACGTCGTCATCCCCAGCTTCGCCCTGGAGCGGGCGCAGGAGCTGCTGTATTTCCTGCGCGAGGGCGTCGAGTCCGGTGCGCTGCCGCGTTCCACCCAGGTGTACCTGGATTCGCCGATGGCGATCTCGGCGACAGAAATTTTCGAGCGCCACCGGGAATGCTACGAAGCCGAGACCGCAGCGTTGTTCAGCCAGGGGCGCGATCCCTTCCATCTGCCCGGGCTGCACTTCACCCGCGACACGGCGGAGTCGATCGCCATAAACCGGATCAGCGGCGGCGCCGTGATCATGGCCGGTTCCGGCATGTGCACCGGCGGGCGGATCAAGCACCATCTGCAAAACAATCTCAACCGGAAGGAGTGCAGCGTCGTCTTCGTCGGCTACGCCGCGACCGGGACACTCGCGCGCAGGATCATCGACGGCGCCAAGTCGGTGAAGATCTACGGCGCGGAGACGGCGGTGCGCGCCGCCATCCACACCATCAACGGCTTCTCGGCACACGCCGACCAGGCCGAATTACTCGCCTGGCACGGCCGGATCGGTTCGCCTGCGCGGACCTTTCTGGTGCACGGCGAAGAGCAGGTGATGGCCAAATTTGCCGAGCGCCTCGCCGGCAGCCGGGTCGACATGCCGGCGCTGAACCAGGTCTATGAACTGTGAACGCCGCCGCTAAGGACTCCGGTACAAAGCTTCGAGCGAGGACTGTTGTTCGGAGCGCTGCTCTTTCCGGGCCGGCCCGTGCTGGCTGAACAGTTGCCACAGCGTCTCGCCTCGCCAGCGCGACGCCACCCCGGAATAGAGCGTCCGGTCCAGTTCGCCCAGAGCTGCCGCCAGTTCGGGATCGCACAGACGGGCCAGGGCGGCTAGGCTGGTCGGCGGCTGCTCGGGCCAGCGCCGCTTGGCCCAGGACAAGAGCTGCGCCTTGGCGTCGCCGGCATCGTTGGCCGTACAACTCCCTTTCAAGCGTCGCTCCAGTTGCGCCAGCCTTTCCTCGGCCACCGCCGGCTTGCCGGGCCGGGATTTTTCGCGCGCCCGCCAGGCCCAGGCCAGCAGCGTGGCGAGCCAACCCACACCGAGCGACAGCGCCAGCCAAGGCCACCAGCCGGCGGAGGCTGCCGAGCCGGGGGGCGCAGGCAGCGCCGCAACGACTTGCGGCGGCGGGGGCAACGCCGGCTGCTGCGCGCCAGGGAGGACGGCGATGTTGCGGGCCGGGAGACTCGCGACTTCCTCCCGGTCCGCGGCTACGTTCCACCATTTGACTTCAATGGCGGGCAGGGTGATGTTGCCGGCGCGGGTGGGGATGATGGCGATCTTCTGCACGCGGGTGCCGGTGATGCCTTGGCCGTCCGGATTGTCTTTCAGCGCGGGCTGATCCGGATAGCGTTTCAGTCCGGCGATCGGCTGCCCGTCGAGCGCCGGCAGTTGCGAGGCGGTCAGGCCCGCGGCACTCAGCGTCAGGGTACGGGTGATCGGCTCGCCGACGGTGAACTCGGGCGGATTCTCCGACCACTGCTCGGTCAACAGCAGCTTGCTCGCCGGCAGCCACCGGCTGCCGGACAGGCCGGCGGGTATCGGCTTGATCGACAGCGTGACGGTTTTGGAGCGCAGACGCAGGTGGCGACTGTTTTGGCCGAAGGGGTCGAAGGAGAAGAAGCCGCCGCCGCCCGCGATGACGTCGCCGTCGAATACCACCGGGGCACTGCTGAACTGCCCGCTCTTTTGCGCATAGACGGCATAGCGCCGTTCGATCACCGAATAGGCCTGGCCGTTGCGCAGGGTCTGGAACGAACGATCGCCGCCCAGGCGCTCGACCAGCGCATCCATGTGCGGGAATGCCGGATCGCTGAGGGTGCTGCCGTTGCCCAGGTCGACCTTGCGATAGAGACGGACGGTGAAGATGATCTGCTGCTGCACGTAGGCGACTTGCGGCTCCGCGCTCACTTCGAGAAACAGCTCTCCGCCCTGCGCGGCCTGGGCCTGGTTCGCTGCGCTGACGGTGAGCTCTATCGGCTGGCTGGATTGGCTGCCCACAGAAATCGCCGGGATCTGCAGCCGCCCGGCGTGCTTGGGCATCAGACTGATCTGCCACTGGACGCTCCGGCTGGTCTGGCCGTTGATGATCTGGATGCTGCTGCTCTTGCTCTGTCCGAGCACGTCGAAGTCCCGCTGCAGCACGCTCAGATCCGGCTCGCCGCCGCCATCGCTGCTTTGCAGGGTGAGGGTGAAGGACTCGTCGATCGCCACCGGGTTGCGATCGACCTGGGCCTGCAGCGAGGCCAGCGCCGGTGTTGCTGCAAGCAGCGACAGCGCGCAGACGAGCAGGAATCGTTGCAGACTTACCATGCTTGTTTTTCGCTCCCCTGTTGCTGCCGCTTGTACTGGTAGAGAAACTTGCGCCGCCACAGCCCGCCCGGATCGTCGGGAATGCGGCGCAGCCACTGTCGATCGGCCAGCGCCGCCTCCTGCGGATTTTCCTGCGCGGTCCCGGCTGGCTTCTGCGCGCTGTTCGGCTCGGCGCCGTTGTCGGCCTGCCGGCCGTCCTGCTTGGCTTGGTCAGCGGCCTGGTCCCGGGACTTTTTGGCGTCGGCCCCGCGCTGTCCGGCCTGTCGCTGCGCTGCACCGTTCTGCTGCCCGGCCCCGGGCTTGCCGCTCTGGTCCTGACCCTGCTTGCCCTGATCGCTACCCCGGGAGGATTTTCCCTTGCCGGACGACGACTGCGATGTTCCACCAGACTTTCCCTGCTTCCCGTCCGAGGAGGATGAGTTCTTCTGTGGCGGCGGCTTCAACATCTTTTCCAGCAGATCGCGGTTATGCCGGGCATCGTCGAAGCCGGGCTGGCGTTTCAGCGCAGCCTCGTAGGCGCTCACCGCTTCGGGCAGATGCCCCAGCCGCGCCAGGGCGTTGCCGCGGTTGTAATCGGCGACGGCATCATCGATGCCCTTCAGGCTCTCCACCGCCGCCTGGTATTTACCGGCCCGATAGTCGGCGGCGGCGCGCCACTGTGGATCCTGAAACAGCTTCGCGGCGAGTCGCGGCTCCTTGGCCGCCATCGCCCTTTCCCCGCGCTGGTCGGCGCGCAGCCACAGGCCGCTCCAGTCGAAGGCATAGGCCGGATGCGCGTGCGGCAGGATGATCAGCAGCAGTGCCAGCAGGACGCCGCGGCGGAAGGCGAGGGCGCCGAGCACCAGCAGCGGCAGCAGCAGCCATGGACCTTCGTCGCGCCACTGATCGCTGTTCACGCCGGCGGCCTTCTTGCCCTGCTGCCGGGCCAGTGTGTTGTCAAACGGCGCCAGCAGCGCGTGGAAGTCGCTGTCGTCAGTGCTCAAGCGCCGGTAGGCGCCGTGTCCCTGGCGAGCCAGGGCTGCGAGGACGGCGTCGTCGAGCTTGGGAATGACGATGGCGCCGTCTGCACTCTTCAGGAAGCCGCCCTGGGGATCCGGGATCGGCGCGCCCGCGGTGGTCCCCACACCCAATACCGACAGCCGGTGCCCGGCCCCGACCAGATTTCCGATCGCATCCCTGAGTGCTGCGGGCTCCGGGCCGTTGATGCCGTCGGTGATCAGAAGCACGCCGCCGTGCGTGGCGCCGGCCTGCTTCAGCAGTTTCTGCGCCAGCACGATGGCGCGATCGGGACGCGAACCCTGGGCCGGCATCAGGCCGGTGGTCAAGACGTCGAGTTGGCTGACGATGGTCCGGGTATCCGAGGTCAGCGGGGTCACCACGAAGGGCGTGGCGGCGAAGACGATGAGTGCGGTGTCGCCTTCCTTCTGCTGTCTGAGGATGTCGCGCAATTTCAGCTTGGCCCGCTGCAGCCGGCTGGGTTTGACATCGGCGGCATCCATCGAGCGGGAGAGGTCGAGCAGCACCACCAGTGCCGCCCGCCGGCGGAACACCGGCTGCTCCAGTTTCCGCCATGCCGGGCCGGCCAGGGCGAGGACCGCCAGCAGACCACCCAGGCCGAGCGCGAGCAGGAACCGAGGGCTGTTCCGGCCGGCTGCGCCGATCAAGAGATGCGGCAGCAGCGGCGCATCGACCACGCCCGCCCAGCCGCGGCTGGCGAGGCGGCGGCGCCAGATCAGGCGCAGCGCGACTGCCAGCGGCAGCAGGGCGAGCAGCCAGGCGGGGCGCAGGAAGTGAAATGCGGAAATCATGCCCATCCTCGCAACTCCGACAACAGCAGCGCGGCGGCCAAGAGCAGGCCGGCGGCCAGCGGCCAGTAGAACAGCGTCCGGCGCGGACGGAAGGTCTGCTGGTCATGGTCGATCGGCTGCAATTTGTCCAGGATGGCGTAGATCCGGTTCAGCCGTTCGCTGTCGCTGGCGCGGAAATAGCGCCCGCCGGTCGCCGCGGCGATGGCGCGCAAGGTCTTTTCATCGAGGTCGCTGGAAGGGTTGATGCGCTGGCTGCCGAACAGCGAGGGAACCAGCATCTCGGTGGCCCCGACGCCGATGGTGTAGATGGTGAGGCCCGCCTGAGCCGCCAGCTTCGCCGCCTCGAGCGGCGCCACCTCGCCGGCGTTGTTGCCGCCGTCGGTGAGCAGGATCAGCACCTTGTTGCTGTGCGGGCGTTGGGCGAGGCGCTTGACCGCCAGACCGATGGCGTCGCCGATCGCGGTCTGGTCGCCGGCCAGGCCGATGGCGGCCTCCTGCAACAGGGTATTGACGGTCTCGCGGTCGAAGGTCAGCGGCGTCTGCACGTAGGCTTGGCTGCCGAACAGGATCAGGCCGATGCGGTCGCCGACCCGGCGCTCGATGAACTCGCCGGCAATCTTCTTGATCGCGGCGAGGCGGCTGACCGCCTCGCCGTTGATGACGAAATCCCGGGTCTGCATACTGCCCGAGAGGTCCACCGCCAGCATCAGGTCGCGGCCGCTGACCGCTAGTTCGACCGGATCGCCGAGCCAGACCGGGCGCGCCGCAGCGGTGACCAGCAGCAGCCAGGCGAGGGCGGAGAGCGCCAGCGGCCAGCGCCGCCATTTGAACCGGCCGGGTCTCGCCGCAGCGTCGCCGGCGAAGGGGGCGAGGCTGGGCACGCGCAGCGCGGCTTCCTCGACCTTTTCTGCAGGGGGCAGCAGGCGGCGCACCAGGAGCGGCAGCGGCAGCGCGAGAAAAAGCCAGGGCCAGTCAAAGCCGATCATCGTCGTCCTCCGGATGGCAGCTTCTTCAGCCAGCGCTCGCCCAGGGCGAACAGGGCGAGCAGCGAAGTTTCGTCGATGGCCGGCCTCGGCAGATAAGGCGCGACCGCCAGCAGGCGCCCGTCGCCCGATTGAAAAGACGAGCCCGCGCCCAGGATGCGATCGAGAAAGGCCAGCCAGCGCTCGCCGTGAAGCGCCGCCACCTCGGCCCTGGGAAAGCAGCTGAGCGCCGCCCGGCGCAGTAGTATCGACAACTCGCCGACCAGGGTCTGCGGTTGTGCCTGGTGTGACTTCAGCAGGGCGCGCAGCCTGGCCAGTTCGCCGAGCGCGATGCGCCGCCAGCGGCTGCGCCGGCGGCGGCGCAGCCACCAAAACAGGCCGGACACCGAGAGCAGCAAGACCGCGGCGAGCAGCCACCATCCGGGTGCCGGGGGCCACCAGGAGACCGGCGCCGGCAGGTGGATGTCGCGCAACTGGGCCAGCGCAGGTTTCATGCGCTCACGCCCTTCCCGCGCTGCAGTGCGGGAAGGGGCTCCTCGGCGGTGCTGAGCGGCAGCAGGGTCATGCCGTGCCGCCGGCACAGCTGCTGCAACTGTTCTTGCTGCGCGCTGAAGCGCTGGTGGTAACGCTGGCGATAGCGCGGATCCTCTGTCGCCAGCGTCAGGTAAGCTCCGCCGTCGCCCACCCGGTAGCGCCCCGGCGGTGGCAGCTCCGCCTCCAGGGGGTCGTGGATGTCGACCAGGATGAGGTCGCTGTGGCGTGCGAGCTGACCCAGATGCGCGCTGCCCTGACCGTCGAGATGGGAAAAATCGCTGAGCAGGACGATCAGGCTGCCCGGCTGCGCCACCCGGCGCAGCCGCGACAGCGATAGGTTCAATGCTTCGGCGCCGGCGCCCGGATCGCCGGCGGGTACCCGGGTTTGCCAGGCATCGTGCTCGGCGATGCGGCGCAGCAGATGCAGCAAGGGCGGTTTGCCGCGCTTGGGGCGCAGTTCGATATGGGATTGTTCGGAGAAGAGCAGGGCACCGAGCCGGTCGCCCTGGCGCACCGCGCTCCAGCCGAGCAGGGCGGCCGCCTGGGCGGCACGCACCGCCTTGAAGGCGCCCCGGGTGGCGAAGAACATCGGGCTGCGCAAGTCGATCCAGAGCAGCACCGCGCGCTCGCGCTCCTCGCGGAAAAGCTTGGTGTGCGCCCGTCCGGTGCGTGCGGTGACGCGCCAATCGAGAATGCGCACGTCGTCGCCCTGCATGTACGGGCGTACCTCGTCGAACTCCATGCCGCGGCCCTTGAAGCGCGAGTGGTAGCCGCCGCTGCCGAGCGCGCGGATTCGTCCGGGTTTGAGCGGCAGCGACTCGGCGGCGCGATGCAGGGCGATCAACGCGGGCAGACTGATGCGCACCACGCCTTCGCCGGCATCCGGCGCGGCGGCGGGGACTGCCGCGGTCGCCCTGCGCAGGCGGAGCGGGGCGATCATGGCACCGGGATCAGATTGACCAGTCGTTCGACGAAATGATCCGGGGTATGGCCCTCGGCTTCGGCCTCGTAGCTCAGCAGGACGCGATGACGCAGCACATCGAAGGCCAGCGACTGAATATCGTCCGGCCCGACGTAGTCGCGGCCGGCGAGCCAGGCGTGAGCGCGGGCGCAGCGGTCGAGCGCTATCGTGGCGCGCGGACTGGCGCCCCATTGCACCCAGCCGGCGAGGGCGGCGTCATAGGCTGAGGGATCGCGGGTGGCAAGAATGATCTCGACCAGGTAGCGCTCCAGCTTGTCAGCCATGAACACCTCGAGCACCTCCTGGCGCGCCGCAAACAGCGTCTGCTGGCTGAGCTTGGGCAGGGCCGGCTCGGCACCACTGATTCGCTGCGCCGCTTCCTTACGGGCCAGCTGCAGGATCTGCAGCTCGGCCTCGGTCTTCGGATAGTCGACCTTCACGTGCAGCAGAAAACGGTCGAGTTGGGCTTCGGGCAAGGGATAGGTGCCCTCCTGCTCGATCGGGTTCTGGGTGGCCATGACCAGAAACAGTTGCGGCAGCGGATAGGTCGTGGTGCCGACGGTGATCTGTCGCTCCGCCATGGCTTCCAGCAGCGCTGACTGCACCTTGGCCGGCGCACGGTTCACCTCGTCGGCCAGCACCAGATTGTGGAACAGCGGGCCGCGCTGAAACTGGAAAGAACCGTCCTGCGGCCGGAAGATGTCGGTACCGGTGAGATCTGCCGGCAGCAGGTCCGGCGTGAATTGCAGCCGGTGAAAATCACCATCGATGCCCTCGCTCAGAACCTTGATTGCGCGAGTCTTGGCCAGCCCCGGTGCGCCTTCGACCAGCAGATGGCCGTCGGCCAGGAGGGCTATCAACAAACGCTCGACCAGTGCCTCCTGGCCGATGATCTGTTGGGAAATGTGCGAGTTCAAGGATCGGAATGCCTGTTGCGTCTGTGCGTCTTCGGTCATGGCTGTTGTTCTGGTTGTGGGCGATCGACTTAAAATGACCTATCTCCTTTTGGATAGTTCCGCGAACTCCCTCGCGTACAATACTTCGCATAATGTGCATTATGTAAAATATACATCTTGTAGGTTATGACTCTAATGTCGAATAATTGCGGCAAGCTGGCATTCGGGAAATACTGAGACCCGATATTTGCTGGTCACGATAAAACAAGCTTACTTCCCGGTATCGCCACTGTAATAGACTATCTGAACGGCGCAGCGCCTATGGCCATCCATTGGGCGAGTCGACTCGATTTAAGATCCATCATGCCATCAGAATTCGACCGCGTCATCGACCGCAGCGGCGGCGATGCCATCAAGTGGAACCGGTACGCCCCGGGGGTGCTGCCGCTGTGGATAGCGGATATGGACTTCGCCGCGCCGTCGGCGGTCATGGATGCGCTGGCGCGGCGCCTCGGCCACGGTGTCTTTGGCTACGGAGCGCCTTGGCCATCCCTCGTCGAGGCGGTGGTCGGCCACCTGGCGCAGGAGTATGACTGGTCCGTGGATCCGGATTGGCTGCTCTGGCTGCCCGGATTGGTGACCGGTCTCAACGTCGCCTGCCGTGCCGTCGGGGAACCGGGGTCTGCGGTGTTCACCGCCACGCCGATCTATCCGCCGTTTCTTTTATCGCCACGGTGGTCGCAGCGGCGGGTCGTCAGCGCGCCGCTGAAGCTCGAGGATGGACGCTGGCAGTGGGACTTTGCGGCGGTCGAGTCCGCCCTCATCCCCGACACGAAACTGTTCCTGCTCTGTCACCCGCACAATCCGGTGGGCCGGGCGTGGCGCCAGGAAGAGCTGCGCGAGATCGCCGCTATCGCCCGGCGCCACGACCTCGTCGTCTGTTCCGACGAGATCCATTGCGGCCTGATCCTGGAGCCGGGCCGGCGTCACCTGCCCTTCGCCGCGCTCGATGCTGACGCCGCCCGGCGCAGCATCACGCTGATGGCGCCGTCCAAGACCTTCAACATCCCGGGCCTGGGTTGCGCCTTCGCCGTGATCCCCGACGCTGGCCTGCGCCGCGCCTTCGGCGAGGCGATGCTGGGCATCGTGCCGCACGTGAATGTATTCGGCCTGGCCGCAACCGAGGCCGCCTACCGCCACGGCGGCGCCTGGCAAGCGGCCTTGCTCGACTATCTGCGCGGCAATCGCGAGCGCGTCGAGGCGGCGGTCGCAGTCCTGCCCGGTCTAAGCATGGCACGCGTCGAGGCGACCTATCTGGCCTGGATCGATACGCGCGAATTGGACCGGATTGGGGGTGACTCTAGCCCGGGTCAATTCTTCGAGAGCGCCGGCGTCGGGCTTTCGGGTGGCAGCGATTTCGGCGGCGATGCCTACCGCAGTTGCGTCCGGCTCAACTTCGGATGTCCACGTGCGATCCTCGACGCGGCGCTCGAGCGCATCGCACGCGCGGTGGGTGACTAGTGATGAGGAGATTGTCTTGCCCAAAGCCCTGTGGAACGACGTCGTGATCGCGCAGACCGAGCGCTTCGAGACCGTGGAAGGCAATATCTATTTCCCGCCCGAAGCGCTGGACATGCGCTATTTCCGTCCGAGCGGGACCCATACCACCTGCCCCTGGAAGGGCCAGGCCAGCTACTACGACGTCGAGGTCGCCGGTCGGATCAATAAGGACGCCGCCTGGTTTTACCCCACCACCAAACCGGCGGCGGCGAACATCGCCGGCTACGTCGCGTTCTGGCGCGGCGTCGAGATCGTCGACTAAACTCAGGCATCCCGCGCCAGCCGGATGCCCGAGAACTGCCAGCAGGCGGCGGCGGGAAAAAAATTCCGGTAGCTGGCGCGCACGTGGCCTGCCGGCGTCGCGCAGGAGCCGCCGCGCAGCACGTACTGATTGACCATGAACTTGCCGTTGTATTCGCCCACGGCGCCCGCCGGCGTGCGAAAGCCCGGATAGGGCGCGTAGCCCGACTGCGTCCACTCCCAGGCGTCGCCGAACAGTTGCGCGAGCCCCTCCCCCGCGGCGCGCGGATGGAACTCGCCGCTGTCGGCGAAGTGGCCGAACACCGGTTGCGCGGCAGCCGCGACTTCCCACTCCGCCTCGCTCGGCAGCCGCGCCCCGGCCCAGCGCGCGTAGGCGTCGGCCTCGTAGTAGGAGACGTGCAGCACCGGCCGCTGCGGATCGAGCGGGTTCAAGCCGCCGAGCGTGAACTCCCGCCAGCCGGCCTCGTCGCGCTGCCAGTACAGCGGACAAGCCCGCCCCTGCGCCACTTGCCAGTCCCAGCCCTCGGCGAGCCAGTGCCTCGGATCGGCGTAGCCGCCGGCGGCGATGAATCCGGCGTACTCGCCGTTGCTGACCAGACGCGATGCCAGCCGATAGGGCTGCAGATAGACG
>DATKVJ010000045.1:0-19206 GCA_035530135.1 Rhodocyclaceae bacterium
GTGGAACCACCCCTTCCCATCCCGAACAGGACCGTGAAACACCTCCGCGCCAATGATAGTAGGCTTCTCGCCTGTGAAAGTAGGTCAGCGCCAGACTCCCATCAAACCAAAGCCCTCGCAAGAGGGCTTTGGCGCTTCTGCGTCAGCTAAAATTGGTATCGGGTCGTGCCAGAGAAGCCAGAGCCTTAGTCCGAGCTAGAGCAAGACCATGTTGTTTCGGTGGATCAGCGCCTCCTCGTCGAGATAGCCGAGGATGGCTTCGATTTCGTGCGTGGCATGGCGGGCGATGCGGCGCGCCTCGCTGCTCGAATAATTGATCAGGCCGCGCGCGATTTCCTCGCCGTAGGGGCCACGGCAGACGACCGCTGCGCCGCGCTCGAATTCCCCCTCGATCTTGATCACACCGATTGGCAACAGGCTTCTGCCGTCTTGCAGTGCTCGGATGGCGCCTTCATCGAGCAGCAGGCTGCCGGCGAGTTGAAGGTGGTCGGCCAGCCATTGCTTGCGCGCCGCCAGCGGCGTAGCCGTCGCATAGAGCAGCGTGCCAAATTCCTCCCCTCGCGCCAAGCGAAGCAGCGCGTCGTTTTCCCTGCCGCTGGCAATTAGCGTATCGGCGCCGCTGCGTGCCGCACGCTGCGCCGCACGGACCTTGGTGATCATGCCGCCCTTGCCGATACTGCTGCCGGCGCCGCTGGCCATCGTCTCGTACGCGGGATCCTCGGCGCGGCCTTCGCAAACCAGGCGCGCCTGGGAATCGACACGAGGATCGGCGGAAAACAGTCCTTGCTGGTCGGTCAAGATGATCAAGGCATCGGCCTCGAGCAGATTGGCGACTAGCGCACCTAGCGTGTCATTGTCGCCGAACTTTATTTCGTCGGTCACCACCGTGTCGTTCTCGTTGATGATCGGCACGACACCGAGTTCCAGCAGCGTCATCAGCGTCGAACGGGCGTTGAGATAGCGTTTGCGGTCGGCGAGATCATCGTGCGTCAGTAGTATTTGCGCCGTTTTCAGGCCGTGCAGAGAGAAGCAGCTCTCATACATCTGAGCCAGTCCCATCTGACCAACCGCGGCAGCGGCCTGCAGCTCGTGCATTGCGTGAGGTCGAGCCGCCCAGCCGAGCCGCTGCATGCCGGCGGCGATCGCGCCGGAGGACACCAAGGCGACCTGCTTGCCCTCGGCGCTCAAAATCGCAATCTGGCGCGCCCACTCAGCGATCGCCTCTTGCGCGAGACCGGTGCCGTTGTTGGTCACCAGCGTGCTGCCGACCTTGACGACCAGCCGGCGGGATTCAGCTATCCGCAGTCTCATCGTCTGGTTGCTCCTCCGGAGCGGCGTGACTATCGAGGTGGTCCATGACGGCGAACATCAGCTCGCGACAGCCGCTGCCGTTGATGGCGGATACCGCGAAGTGGCGGGCCACCTCGCCGTATCCCTTGACCATTGCAGTGATGCGCGCATCGCGCTCTTCCTCCGACAATAGGTCGATTTTATTGATCACCAACCAGCGCGGCTTGTCGAATAGCGCGGGATCGTATTTGCGCAACTCATCGAGAATGGCGTGTGCATCGCGCACCGGATCGGCATCGGGGTCGAACGGAGCGATATCAACCAAGTGCAATAGCAAACGCGTGCGCTGCAAGTGGCGCAGAAACCGGTGGCCGAGCCCGGCACCTTCGGCGGCGCCCTCGATCAGGCCGGGTATGTCGGCGATGACGAAACTGCGGTTGTCATCGACGCGTACCACGCCGAGATTGGGGTGCAGCGTGGTGAAGGGGTAATCGGCGACCTTAGGCTTGGCTGCGGAGACTGCCCTGATGAAGGTCGACTTGCCGGCATTGGGCAGACCCAACATGCCGACGTCGGCCAACACCTTCAACTCCATCCTGAGTTCTCGACGCTCGCCCTCCTCGCCGGGCGTGCACTGGCGCGGCGCCCGGTTGATGCTCGACTTGAAATGCAGGTTGCCGAGCCCCCCGCGACCTCCCTTGGCGATCAGCGCCTTCTTGCCGTCGTGATCCAGGTCGGCGATGATCTCGCCGCTGGCCAGGTCGCTGATGACGGTGCCCACTGGCACCGACAGAACCATGTCTTCGCCACCCTTGCCGTAGCAATCGGAGCCGCGACCGTTCTCGCCGCGTTCGGCGCGGAAGATGCGCTTGTAGCGGAAGTCGATCAGGGTGTTGAGATTGCGGTCGGCCACCGCCCAGATGCTGCCGCCGTGGCCGCCGTCGCCGCCGTCGGGGCCCCCTCTGGGGACGAACTTCTCGCGCCGAAAGCTGGCGACACCGTTGCCGCCGTCGCCGGCGACAACTTCTATTTTCGCTTCGTCAAAGAACTTCATCGAGAATGGTTTCGCCGGTTCTTCGTTGCCACAAAGTAAAAAGCCCTATCCCGGGGATAGGGCTTTTAGACAACGGAGCGCAACCCGTTTCAGGCAGCGGGAACGATATTGACGGTCTTGCGCTTCTCAGCGCCCTTCACCGAGAAGGCGACCGTGCCATCCACCTTGGCGAACAGCGTGTGATCCTTGCCCATGCCGACGTTGTCGCCGGGATGGAATAAGGTTCCGCGCTGGCGCACGATGATGCTGCCGGCCGGAATGAGCTGACCGCCGTAACGTTTGATGCCGAGCCGCTTCGATTCGGAATCGCGGCCGTTACGTGAACTGCCGCCTGCTTTCTTGTGTGCCATGATTCAGACTCCTGTTAAGCGGCGATGCCGCTGATCTCGATCTCGGTGTAATTCTGACGATGCCCCTGATGCTTCTGGTAATGCTTGCGCCGGCGCATTTTGAAGATCTTGACCTTGGGACCGCGACCGTGTGCGATCACCTTGGCGGTAACTTTGGCGCCAGCGAGTAGGGGCGTACCGATGTTGACCGATTCGCCTTCGCCGACCATAAGCACCTCATCAAGTGTGATTTCCGCACCCACGTCTGCCGGTATCTGTTCTACTTTGATTTTTTCGCCGGCAACGACACGATACTGTTTGCCACCGGTTTTTATGACCGCGTACATGTTGGACTCCACTGAGCATTGCAAAGAACCGCGCATTTTACATTGACAAACCATTAAGGTCAAAGGCAATTTTTGCGGCTTGACGCATCGCGGGGTGCCGCCTAACATCGCGTGTTTTCGCTTCGGACCGCTACCGTGCCGCTTTCCCCGCTGCAAGCCCTGATCGAAACCGACATGCGGGCCGTCGATGCGGTGGTTCGTGCGCGTCTGCATTCAGAAGTGGTTCTGGTGCGCCAGGTGGCCGAGTATATCGTCGCCAGCGGCGGCAAGCGTCTGCGCCCGGCATTGGTGCTGCTCACCGCAGGTGCGCTGGGCTATCGCGGCACGGATCACCACGAGCTCGCAGCGGTGGTCGAGTTCATACACACGGCGACGCTGCTCCATGACGACGTCGTCGATGAATCGGCGCTGCGGCGTGGCCGCGAAACCGCAAACGCCCTGTTCGGCAACGCCGCCAGCGTGCTGGTAGGCGATTTCCTCTACTCGCGCGCCTTCCAGATGATGGTTGCGGTCGACAATATGCGCGTGATGCAGGTTCTGTCCGATGCGACCAACGTCATCGCCGAGGGCGAAGTATTGCAATTGATGAACTGCCACAACGCCGACATCGAGGTCGAGCAATACCTGCAGGTGATTCGCTACAAGACGGCCAAACTCTTCGAAGCGGCGGCGAGGCTGGGCGGCATCCTGGGCGGAGCTTCGGCGGAACTGGAGCAGGGGCTGGCCGGTTACGGCAAGCACCTGGGCACCGCTTTTCAACTGATAGACGATGTTCTCGATTACTCCGGCGACGAGGCGGCGACCGGCAAACACCTGGGCGACGATCTCGCGGAAGGCAAGCCGACCTTGCCGCTGATTCACGTGATGTCCCATGGCAGCGCAGCTCAGGCGGCTTGCGTGCGCGGTGCGATCGAACAGGGCGGCCGCGAGGACTTCTCCGCGGTCCTCGCAGCCATCCGGGCCACCGATGCGCTCGCAGTGACGCGCCGCCACGCCGAGGTCGAGATCGACCGGGCCATCACTGCACTGGGCGTGTTGCCCGATTCAACTTACAAGGAATCTCTGCTACAATTGGCGCGCTTTGCAATTGCGCGGGACCACTGAGCGGTCCTGAATATCGCGCGAGGGCGGGCCGGTTTCAGTAAAACAGGGCCACCCTGTCAGTCTGGTAATCGCTTCGGGGTGTAGCTCAGCCTGGTAGAGTACTGCGTTCGGGACGCAGGAGTCGGAGGTTCGAATCCTCTCACCCCGACCAACTACATCGCTAGTTAGGTCATTTGCCGGGTACGCAGCGGTCCCGCTGCGATCCTAGTGTGCTGGAGAGCCGCTAAGGCCTCCTTTCAGATCATTCCTGCCGCTTCTCAATGAGTCTCCCCTCGCGAGCCGTCCGCCGGCGTGGGGCGCCAGCTCGTCCGGCCGCGAAGGGCTCCGATCC
The DNA here is from genome assembly GCA_035530135.1 of Rhodocyclaceae bacterium. Classification (GTDB taxonomy): domain Bacteria; phylum Pseudomonadota; class Gammaproteobacteria; order Burkholderiales; family Rhodocyclaceae; genus CAIYYX01. The sequence continues at coordinate 4,456 of DATKVJ010000045.1, forward strand.
AGCTGATGGGAGTCGCCATCGGCTTGCGGGCGCAGAACAAAGTGGTCAAAATGGATCGCTCCAGCCAAGGTCTCGGTCGGCAAGCATTTCTCAGGAGCGACAGGATGAGCGAAAGCGTTTCAGTCACCATTACCCAAAAAGACAATTACCAGTTTGTCGTGGACTTCGGTGCCGGCATCGCCGAGATGTTGGCTGATGAACCGGCGCCTCTGGGCAAGGGAGAGGGCCCCGCCCCGACGCACATGCTGCTGGCAGCCGTCGCCAACTGCCTGTCCGCGAGCTTGCTCTTCGCCATCAAGAAGTTCAAGCAAGATCCCGGCGGCATAACAACGACGGCGACCTGCCGAGTAGATCGGAACGAGAGCAATCGCTTACGTGTCCTGGAAATCGATGTCGCCATCCGGCTTGGCCGCGAGGCTTCGGCGATAGAGCATCTCGACCGGGTGCTCGGTCAATTCGAGGAATTCTGTACCGTGTCCCAGAGCGTGCGTGCCGGTATTCTTATCAAGGTCGGGGTCACGGACGGCTCCGGCCAGAGACTGAAATAGCGGTTCGAGCGCTGCATCGGACATTCAGCCGCCATCCCTGCCATGATGCCGTATGTCCCCGCATGCCGATGCTTCAGAATAGTATGAATCTGTCGTATCGTGATATCTTGCACGTACCGAGCTAGGCGGTTCCTAGAGAGCTAAGTCGACAGAGGGGAATATTCAAATGGCAACCGGAACGGTCAAGTGGTTTAACGACGCCAAGGGATTTGGATTCATCACGCCGGATGACAAGAGCGAGGATCTATTCGCCCACTTCTCGGCCATCGAATCGAGTGGGTTCAAGTCGCTGAAGGAAGGGCAGAAGGTCTCCTTCGAAGCGGTACAGGGACCGAAGGGTAAACAGGCGTCGAGCATCAAGATCATCTGATGCCGGCATTCCCGTCCGGTCACGTCGAGGAATTAGCCCCGGATCCCGTCTGGCTGTCCGGCGGCAAATGGCCTAACATCTGCGGATCAAGACGCTGCACGGGACCGCTAGGGAATGCTAGGACGAAAGCCATGGCGATTGCTGGCCCGACTCACGCTGGCGATGTTGGGGCTCCAGCCATTGCAGAGTAGCGCACAGCAACTGGCCACGCCGAGCTTCGAGCAAGAGTCGGCCATCTTCGCGATCGAGGCGCCCCGCGTTCGCGCCATGCTGGAGCAGGCCTCGGCCGCGGAAGCCGGACGCGGCCAGTCGGTCAGCCTGGTGCGCGCCGCCATGCTCTATTGCGAGGCGGCGGGCTACGGCAGTGCGGAAGCCCAATATCGGCTCGGGAAGATGTTCCTGGCCGGGCAGGGATTGCCCAGGAACATTCCGGTTGCGGCGACCCTGTTCAGCATCGCGGCCGGCAACGGCCATCGAGGTGCGCAGGCGATGCTGCTGGTCACCGGTGTGCAAGCGGAGCAGTTGCCGAAATGTCTGACCGATCCCGATCACGCATGGGCGGGCTACGAAGCTGAAGCGCGGGTCGATATCGAACGCTATGTCGACGCGCTGCCGAAGGACAGGCACCGGGTAGCAATCCTGATCCGCAAGCTCGCGCCGACTTTTGCAGTAGACACGCGCTTCGCCCTCGCGATCGCCTCGGTCGAATCCAATTTCAATGCGCTGGCCCGCTCGCCCAAGAACGCGATCGGCGTCATGCAACTGATCCCGGAGACGGTAGCGCGCTTCGCGGTGAAGAACGCCTATGATCCTGAGCAGAACATCCGCGGCGGGCTGGCCTACCTGCGTTGGCTGTTGCATCGTTTCGGCGGAGACCGGCAGCTGGCCGCCGCCGCCTACAATTCCGGCGAGGGCACCGTCGACCACTACAAGGGGGTTCCCCCTTATCCGGAAACGCGCGCCTACGTGCGGCGGGTCATGCAATACCTGCCTCCCGCCACTTTGCCGGGCGAGAGCGAGCGCGCTGATCGGGATCGGTCGCCGGCGACTGGGCGCTGACCGAAACGACCGCGGCGACGGCCGGTCAGCGGGAAATTTTCCCCGTCATAATTGTCTGTAGAGGGGAAAAAATATCGCTGCTTCAAGCATCTGAAGGTCTCGAATGAAGCTAATATTCTATATCTAAGGGCTAGACTTAGATTACTTCGCGACAATGCGAGGACTGGGTCTGGCAGGTTGAGCGCAGCCCCGACGCTTTGGTGACCGCGACGGTGGCGGTTGCCCTTGAAGAGATCAAGGGTCGATATTCGGCGAGGGGGACATTTTTCATGAATCGGTTGCGGTTATTCTCGTTCGCCAGTTTTCTCCTGCTGCTGCTCTGGTCTTGCGCTAGCCTTGCAGCAGCCACCACCGAAGCCATTTCCGGCGACGTACTGCTTGCGCCCGCCAACGGCGATTATGCCAGCCTGGCTTACGGTCAGCGGGTCGAGTCTGGTGCGACCATCAAAACGGGCGCCAACGGCCGGGTCGTGCTGCGCTTTGACGATGGCGAGAAAGTCTCGATTTCCGAGAGCAGCCTGTTTGTCGTCAACGAGTACAAGTTCAACCCGCACAAGCCTTCGAATAGTAGCTTCATCGTTTCCCTGTTGAAGGGCGGACTGAGAGCGGTCACCGGCGTCATCGGCGAGGCCAACAAGCGCAATGTGACCTTCAAATCCCCGGTTGCCACGGTGGGCATACGCGGCACCGACTTCCAGCTGTTCTTCGACAACAAGCTGTACATCAATGTCCTTTCGGGCGCGATCTCGGCCACCAACGATGGGGGCACAACGGTGTTCGACGCCAAGACCCAGCCCACCGGGCAGGTCATCGACGCCCAGACCAAGCCGCTGCCGGCCCCGTCCAGCACCTTCCCGGCGGCGGCCCAAGGCGCCTTCCGCCTGCAGCAGCGGCAGCCGCTGATGGGTCCGGTCAAGGAGCCCAATCCGCGAGACCCGAATTGCAAGGACAGAAGCTAGCGCCACGAGCGGGTAAGAGTCAACGATGGCTTTCTTCCACCTCTGAACGATGAGGGCAGCAATTCTCGCAGCTTGGGCCTGCTTTCTTACCCTGACGCCCTATTGCGTGGCGCCGGCTCACGGCGAAACGTTGCAGCAAGCGGTCGCACAGGCGCTCAAAACCAATCCGGATGTCCTGGTCGACCTCGCACGCCGGAACGCCACCGGTGAGGGCCTGGAGCAGTCCAGGGCCGGCTATCTGCCGCGCATCGATCTGACTCTGGGCAGGGGCCGGCAGCACAGCGATAACGCCACGACCCAGGCGACTTACGGTGGCTCGATCGGCCAGATCAGCTATGAGCGCTCGCTCACCCTGACCCAGATGCTGTTCGACGGCTACGCCACTTCCAACGAGGTCGAACGCAATATCGCGCGCACCGATTCTGCCTCCCTCAAACTGGAAGCCACCTCCGAGCAGGTTGCCTTGAGGGCCGTCGAGGCTTATCTGGAAGTGCTCCGGAACCAGGAAATTCTCGCCCTGACCCAGGACAATCTGGTGGTACACCAGCGCACCTACGACCAGATCAAGTTGCGCGCTGCGAGCGGCGTCGGCCGCAAGGCGGACCTGGACCAGATAGAGGCGCGCCTGGCGCTCGCCAGGTCCAACCTGACGGCGGCGCAGGCCAATCTGAAGGTCGCCGAAATCAACTATCGCTTGGTGATCGGCAGCAAGCCGAGCGTGCCGATCAGGCCAAATCCACCCGATCCCAGCCTGATCCCCAAAACTCCCGAGGCGGCGATCAAGCTGGCGCTGGCCAATAATCCCCTCCTGAAGTCCGCCCAGGCGGACATCGATGCCGCCAATGCCCAGTACCAGGTCGCCAAGTCGGTCATGTACCCGACGCTCTCGCTGGAAATTGGCGCCAATAACAACACTCTGGTGAGTCCCGTCGACGTGACCCCCGACAGTAGCCGCTCCGCCATGGTGCGGTTGCGCTACAACCTGTTCAAGGGCAGTGCTGATACCGCCCACATCGCCGAAACCAGCTATCTCGTGCAGGAAGCCGAAGCCGCGATGCAGCGTACCGAGCGGCAACTCGAACAGAGCGTCAGGCTGTCGTGGAATGCCTACACCTCGTCCAGGGAAAGACTGCCCTTTCTCAGCAAGCACGCCGAGGCGAGCCGCATGACGCGGGACGCCTACGTCATGCAGTTCAGCATGGGGCAGAGGACGCTGCTCGACGTGCTGGATACCGAGAACGAGGCTTTTACCGCGAGCAGCAACTACCTGAACGGACAGTACGTCGAGTTGTTCGCGCGCTACCGGGTGCTCGCCGACATCGGCCTGTTGCTCGACACGCTCGGAGTTCACCACCTTGCCGAAACCAAGGTATCCGACCGCTGAGCGGCGGGGCCTGGCCCTACTGCTGGTCGCGGGCCTGGTCCTGGCGCTCAACTTCGGTGCGCTGATTGCTGCCGATTTCGCGGTTCATCTGACCGAAAGGGTTCTCGCCAGCGCTGAAAAGAAGTACGGCCACGGAGCGCGCCTGCGGCTCGTCGCCTGGACCAATCTGATCGCCGCCAACCGCAATAAATCAGAGCCGGAGAAGCTGAAGCTGGTCAATGACTTCTTCAATCAGATTCCCTTCGCCACGGACCTTCAGCACTGGGGCGTGCAGGATTACTGGGCCACGCCGGTCGAGATGCTGGCGAGCAACGGCGGGGATTGCGAGGACTATGCGATCGGCAAGTACTTCACTCTGCTGGCCCTGGGCTTTCCCATGGATCGGCTGCGCATCAACTACGTCATGGCCACGACCCAGGATCCCGCCAACCAGGCGCACATGGTCCTGACCTACTACCCGACGCCCAGTTCCATCCCCCTGGTGCTCGACAATCTGATTCCGGAAATCAAGCTGGCCAGCGCGCGTCCCGACTTGATTCCCGTCTATAGCTTCAACGGCGCCGGGCTGTGGCTGGCCAAGGAGCGTGGCGCCGGCCGGGCCAGCGGCAGTTCCTCGAAGATCAGCCTATGGGCCGAAATGAATGCCCGCATGGGCAAGGAACTGTGATGCACGATAGCGGCTATCAACATGAGAACGATGCACCCAAGCTGAGGACAGTGCCATGACCCTACTGCGCCAATTGATCATCGTCATCATCACCTTGTTCGCCCTGCTGTTCGCGGGTTCGGTGGTGATCAACGTCAACAACACCCGCAACTACCTCAACAACCAGCTGCGCAGCATTTCCCAGGACATGGCGACGTCTCTGGGCCTGTCGCTCTCGCCGCATATCGCCAAGGGCGAGATGACCATCGTCGAGAGCATGATCAATGCCGTCTCCGACAGCGGCTACTACCGGGAGGTGATCCTCAGCGACGTCAACGGCAAGGTGCTGATCAAGCGCACCCAACCGCTCATCATCGAGGGCGTGCCGCAATGGTTCGTCAAGCTGATTCCGCTGGAGACCCCGCGCGGCGAGGCCTCGATCATGGCGGGCTGGGTGCAGGCCGGCAACATCAGCATCAGCGCCAACCCGGGCTATGCCTACGCCACGCTGTGGGGCAACAGCGTCGATGCCTTCTGGTGGTTTCTCGGTTCCTCGGGCTTCGCCTTCGTGCTCGGCGTCATCGCCCTGCACTACGTCCTGAGGCCGCTGCGGGCGGTGGAAGCGCAGGCCAAGGCGATCTGCGACCGCGAGTATCCAGTGCAGGGCAACCTCCCCTGGACCTTGGAGCTGCGCAGCGTGGTCGGCGCCATGAACCGCATGACCACCAAGGTCAAGGACATGTTCGAAGAGCAGGCGGTGGCGATGGAGCGCCTGCGCGCCAGCACCTATGTGGACAGTCTCACCGGCCTCGCCAACCGGCAGTATTTCGACATGCAGCTGCGCCAGCTGACCAAGGCGAGGACTACCTCGTCGACCAATGCGCTGATTTTCATCGAGCTTGAAGAGTTCAAGAGCTTCAACGAACGCAAGGGCTACCCGGCCGGCGACGCACTGTTGAAGGGTTGCGGGACACTGATCGGGGAAGTCTGCAAGGATGTGCCCAACCTCGACTATTTCATCGCTCGTCCGAGCGGTGCCAATTTCGCCGTCGTGATCGTCGATACCGTGGAGGAAGATGCGCTGGCGCTGGCCGAAAAACTCGGTCAGTCCCTGATTAGGCTCCAGGAGCGGGGCCTGACCGATACCGACCGGATCGGCCACATCGGCGTTGCCATCCACCGCGGACAGTCCGCGGGGGAGTTGCTGTCGGAAGCCGACATGGCGCTGAGAGCGGCCCAGGTGAAGGGGCCCAATGCGGTCCATATGAACGACAGCGGGACCGCAGGAGAATATGGTTCCTATTCGGCGTCGCACTGGCTGGAAGTATTGCGCTCGGTGCTGGCTGAGCAGCGCGTCGTCCTGTATCGGCAGCCCTGCCTGTCCTGTCGGGACGAGACGCAGGTTCTGCAGTACGAAACGCTGATGCGGATCTTCGGCGACGACGGCAAGCTCATCCCGGCCAATGTCATCATCCCGATGGCCAAACACCTCCACCTCACCCAGGAGTTCGACAAGCACGTCGTGAACGAAGTGCTGGTTCGCCTGGGGCGGCCGGAGAATGCGGGCGTCGTGATGGCCGTGAATCTGTTCCCGGTATCGATCCAGGATGGCGGCTTCGTCGCCTGGCTCTCCGAGGCTCTCCGGCGGAACGCGGGCGCCGCGTCGCGCATCGCCTTCGAGGTGATGGAACACGGCGCCACGGACAATCTCGATGCGCTGCGCGGCTGGGTGGAACGGATCGCCGAAACCGGAGCCAGGACCGGCCTGGACCAGTTCGGCAAGGGATTCAAGTCCTTCAACTATCTCAGCACGCTCAAGATCGACTACGTCAAGATCGACGGCAGTTATACGAGAGGGATACACGAGAACAAGGAAAATCAGTTCTTCGTCGATTCCCTGGTCAAGTTCGCCCACGGCCTCGACATCCAGGTCATCGCGGAGTCGGTGGAGACCAAGGACGAGTGGGAGATGCTGAGGAGCCTGCGCGTCGATGGCGTCAAGGGCTACGGCGTCGGGAAACCCGCCGAGTGGACCTAGCGCCCTAGGGTACGAGTGCCCGTCCCTGGGCTTGGGGCACTAATCGGACTTGCGCTTGGTGACGTAGAGCGCCAGCTGCAAGCGGTCGGAGGTGCCGAGCTTTTCGAATATGCTGGTCAGGTGGGCTTTCACCGTCCTGTCGGTGATGTCGAGGGCGCGGGCGATTTGCTTGTTATTGGCGCCCTGGCCGACCAGTTCGGCCACCTCGCGCTGCCGCTGCGTCAGCCCCTCCAGGCGGTCCGGCGGAGCCGCCTCCGCCTGCCCCGGCCGGCCGGAGAAGGCCTGCAGCTTGGCAAGCAGCAGCGGAATGCTCTCCTTCGATACCCATACGCCGCCTTGCAAAACGATGCCGACGATGCGCTCCAGGTCCTCGCGCTGCAAATCGGCAGCGCAGCAGGCGACCGCTCCGGCAGCGAGCGCCGCGAGTTCTTCCAGCGGTTCGAAGGCGGTGTCGCCGAGCAGCAGCCGGGTTTCCCCGCATTGCTGCCTGAGATCATGGATCGGGACGGGAGGGTCGGCGTTGAGCAAGCGGGCGTCGATGACCACCAGGCTCGGCTTTTTTGCCTGCAGTGCCGACCGCCAGGCGTCGAGACTGTCGGCTTGGCGTATGCTGCCCCATCTGTTCAGGATGCCCGTCCATCCCTGGCTAAACGCCGGCCTCTGGCTTACGACCACAAACACAATACGGCGGCTCCTATGGTGCGGTCACACGGTTGAACGCCCGAACGACTCCTCCCCAACCTTGTGCTCCCCGGATATACGAAAAGGCATAAGAGAGGCCTCTCGCATTTGCCCGGCGATTATGCCAGAATGCCCCCCTGATAAGACCGCCGCACCCGGGTAAATTCCCGGGAAAAACAATGTCTTCAGCGTAAGCTCTATGCCCTACGTAGAAAGGAACGAACAAGGTAGGATTTCCTCCCTGAAGATGTCCGGGGGAAGTTCCGGCGAATTTCTCCCGGTGGAACACCCCGAGGTGCTGCAATTCCTGGCGGGTCCGGCCGAGGGAGGGGGAGCGGACGCTTCCGGCCTGGAAATGCTGCTCTCCGACCTCAAGCTGATCCGCGTCATCGAAGACGTAATCGATCTTCTGATCGCCAAGCGGGTGATCATCTTCTCCGAGCTTCCTCTGCCGGTGCAGCAAAAGATCCTGCAGAAGAAGGGTAAACGCGAGAAGCTTTTTGGCGGCGGCGACATCATCGGCACCGACAAAGGCATTCTGTGAGTCTGGACAACGTCGCTGCCGGCCTCAGCCTGCCCAAGGAGACCATGCTGCCGGATGACGCCCTCACCAGTTGCCTGGTGATCCTCACCCGGCTGTTCCACCGCCCCTTTTCTGCCCAGGCGCTCACCGCGGGCCTGCCGCTGGAGCATTCGCGCCTAACCCCCGAGCTTTTTCCCCGGGCCGCCGCCCGGGCCGGGCTGTCCAGCCGCGTGGTCAAGCGTTCCTTGCAGCAGATCTCCCCACTGACCTTGCCGGCGCTGCTGTTGCTGAGCAACGGCCGGGCCTGCGTCGTCACCGCTAAGGACGGCGAGAGCAACTGGACCGTGATTCAGCCCGAATCAGGTGCCGGCGAAGTGTCGATCGCGACCGAGACGCTGGAGAAAGAATACGCCGGCTACGTGATCTTCAGCCGTCCAGCTTTCAAGTTCGACGCGCGCGCCCAGGACGAAGCCATTCCCCGCGTCCATCACTGGTTCTGGGGCGTTATGCAGCGGGCCTGGCCGCTCTATTCCGAAGTGTTCATTGCATCTTTCCTGATCAATCTCTTCGCGCTCGTCACCCCGCTGTTCGCGATGAACGTGTATGACCGCGTCGTTCCCAACCAGGCATTCGAGACCCTGTGGGTACTGTCCATCGGCGTGATCCTGATCGCCCTGTTCGACTTCGTGATGAAGAGCTTGCGCGGCTATTTCCTGGATGTCGCCGGCAAGCAGGTCGACACCGTGCTCTCCGCGACCATCTTCGAGAAGGTTCTGGGCCTGAAGACCGTGGCGCGTCCGCCTTCCGTCGGCGGTCTGGCCAACACCCTGCACGAGTTCGATTCCTTCCGCGACTTCATCACTTCGGCGACCACCACCACGCTGATCGACTTGCCCTTCGTGGTGCTGTTCCTGATCATCGTGTTCTGGCTGGGCGGCTGGATGGTGCTGGTGCCGCTCTTCGCCATTCCCCTGATCATCTTCACCAGCCTCGCGCTGCAGCGGCCGCTGGAGAAACACCTGGGGCAGAGCATGCGCGTGGGCAGCCAGAAGCAGGCGCTCCTGATCGAAGCCCTGGGCGGCATCGAGACCATCAAGGCGATGGGCGCGGAGAGTCCGATCCAGCGGAAATGGGAACAGATGCTCGGCGAGTCCGGACGGGTGGGCATCACGTCCAAGCTGCTGTCGTCGACGATCATGAACCTGACGGCGCTGATCCAGCAACTCGCCTACGTAACCGCCATCATCTTCGGTGTCCATCTGATCGCCGACCGCCTCTTGACCGTCGGCGGACTGATCGCCAGCACCATCCTGATCGGCCGCATCCTGGCGCCCTTTGCCCAGATCGCCGGCCTGATCACCCGCTATTTTCAGACCCTGCAATCGCTGCGCGGCGTGGACAACATCATGAATCTGGCGGTCGAGCGGCCGGCGAACCAGAACTTCGTGCAGCGCCCCTTTCTCAAAGGCGATATAGATTTCCGCAATCTCAGCTTCGCCTATCCGGGTCAGGACGTTCCCGCCCTCAACAACGTCTCCTTCAAGATCAATCAGGGCGAGCGGGTCGGCATCATCGGCCGCATCGGTTCGGGCAAGACCACCATCGAAAAGCTGCTGCTCGGCCTGTACGAGCCCAGCGAAGGATCGATCTGGATCGACGGCATCGACCTCAAGCAGATCGACCCGGCCGACCTGCGCCGCAACGTAGGCTATGTGCCTCAGGACGTCACCCTGTTTTTCGGCACGGTCAAGGACAACATCGTCCTGGGGGCGCCCTACGTGGACGACGCGGCGATGCTCAAGGCCGCCGAAATTTCCGGCGTCAGCGAATTCGTCCATCGCCACCCGAAGGGCTTCGACATGCCCATCGGCGAGCGCGGGGAGGGGATCTCAGGCGGCCAGCGGCAGTCCATTTCGATCGCCCGCGCGCTGCTCCTCGATCCTCCGATCCTGATGATGGACGAGCCCAGCAACTCTCTGGACAACCGCTCCGAGGAAGCCTTCAAGGCCAGACTGTCTACCCACCTGCAGGACCGCACCTTGATCATCGTCACCCACCGGGCTTCGCTATTGACCCTGGTCGATCGTCTGATCGTGATGGACAACGGCCGGGTGATCGCCGACGGCCCGAAGGAGCAGGTTCTCGCAGCCCTGTCGGGAGGTCGCGTCAATGCCGCCGCCTGAAAGGGGGACGAGACTCGGGCGTTGGCTGCGCGCGAAGCGCGATGCCGCCGCCGCCCGTTTCCGCGATTATCTGCTGCCGCCGGCGGTGGTGCAGGACAAGTCTCAGCGCGAAGACACCGAATTCATGCCGGACACGCTGGCAGCGCTGTTCCAGCGGCCGCCGGCGCCGGCCTTCCTGATCGTGCGCGGCACCCTGGTGCTGTTTTGCGCCGGCATCGCCTGGGCTTCGCTGGCGAGCCTGGACGAAATCACCATCGGCGAAGGCAAGGTGGTCCCCTCCAGCCAGGTCCAGATCATCCAGAACCTGGAGGGCGGCATCGTCTCCAGTATCCCGGTCAAGGTCGGCGATCTGGTGCAAAAGGGACAGGTCGTAATGCAGCTGGATCGCACCCGGTTCTCCTCTTCGGCCGGGGAAACGATGGCGAAACATCTGGCCCTGATGGCCAAGATCGCACGCCTCAACGCGGAGGCCACGGGCACGCCTTACGCGCCGCCGCCGGAGTTGCTGAAAGAGGCCCCGAAAATCGCCGATGACGAGAGAATCCTTTATGAAAACCGCCAGCAAGAACTGGAGTCTACGCTCGGTGCCCTGCGCCAGCAGGTCGATCAGCGCACCCAGGAAATTGCCGAGAAGATCGCCCGCAACAAGCAGTTGCAGGTGAGCTACGGCCTGATCACCAAGGAACTCAAGATGTCCAAGCCCTTGCTGGCACAGGGCGTGATTTCCGAGGTCGAGATCCTGCGCATCGAGCGCCAGGTGAGCGATACCGGCGGCGAAATGGACGCCACCCGTCTGGCCATCCCGCGCCTTCAGGCGCAACTGGCGGAAGCGCGCGACAAGCTCGCCGGCGCAACAGCCAAGTTCCGCTCCGACGCCGCCAGCGAGCTGGCGCAGGCCAGGTCCGACTACGCCGCCACCAACGCCTCCAGCGCCGCCGTCGAGGACAGGCTGGCGCGGACCTCGATCCGCTCGTCCCTGACCGGCGTCGTCAAGCAGATCAAGATCAATACCATCGGCGGCGTCATCCAACCCGGCATGGACGTCATGGAGATCGTGCCGCTGGAAGACAAGCTCCTGATCGAAGCCAAGATCCGGCCGGCCGACGTCGGTTTCCTGCGGCCAGGCCAGCCGGCGATGGTGAAGATCTCCGCCTATGATTTTTCCATTTACGGCGGTCTGGATGCGACCGTGGAAAACATCACGGCCGACACGATCACCGACAAAAAGGGAGAAAGCTTCTACCTGGTCAGGGTGAGGACCACCAAGAATTATCTGGGAACGCCGGACAAGCCCCTGCCCATCATTCCCGGCATGCTCGCCACGGTGCACATCCGCACCGGCAAGAAGACGGTGCTGAGCTATCTCCTGAAGCCGGTCCTGAAAGCAAAGTACGACGCCATGAGGGAGCGCTGATTCCGGAGCCTAGCGCCATCGCCAAACGGCTTGGACCTCTGAGGCGCTTGCACCTCTGAAGCGCTAGCACCGCTGCGCGGCACAAGTGCCCTGGGTCGTCTTCGGGCACCAGCACCCGGCGACAAAACGGGCACTAGCACCGCTACGCGGCACAAGTGCCCTGGGTCGTCCTCGACGACTACGGGCACTAGCACGGCTTCGCGGCACAAGCGCCCTGGGTCGTCTTCGACGACTACGGGCGCTAGTACCTAAGTCCAATTGGCTACTTGCTCTAGATCTATATAGTTCGCCTGAGTGGGTAATTCCACCTTGACTTCGAGAGGCGAACGACATGGCAGGCAAAGCTCCTAGTGCACCGATGCAAATCGGCACGGTCAAGGCGACCTCAGGCACCGTCACGGTCATTAACGCCAGCGGTGGCACCTGCACACTGAAGCCGGGCGACAAGGTCTTTGCCAACGACATCATCCAGACCGGGGCAACCGGCGCGGTTCAGATCCAGTTGCCCAACGGCGCGCACACCGAGGTGGGCCGGCAGAGTAGTTTGCTGCTCGATCCGAAGGTGTTCGATCCGGCCGAGGCCAAGCTTGCCGCCGCCGACGCCGCCCAAGCAGTTGCCGATGCTGCAGCCAAAGCTGCCATCGCCGCCGCCGACCATGCCGCCGTCGACGCCGCACTGAAGGCCGCCGCCGCTGCCGCCGCCAAGGCGGCCATCGCTGCCCAGGCCGCGGAGAGTTCCGGGGCCCATGGCGCCATCGCCGCCCAGGCCGCCGCCGAAGCCGCGGCCAAGGTCGCCGCCGAAGCCGCCGCCAAGGTCGCCGCCGCCGATGTCGCCCAATCCGCGGCCGACAGCGCCCAATTGGTGGCCCAGTTCGCGAATCAGATTGTGGCCGATGCCGCCGACCTGCTGAAAACGGCGACCGGCACCCTCTCGCCCGGCATGGACATCGCCAGCATCCAGGCGCAGATCGCCGCGGGCGTCGACCCGACGAAAATCACCCAGGCTTCGGCGGCCGGAGTTGCCGCCGGCCAGGATCAGAACATTCATGGCACCGTGACGGTTCACATGAGCGCGGAGATCGGGAATGGCAATTCTGGCTTCCTGACTGGCGCGATCAACTCGGGAAATGAAGCCGGAATCAGTACCAGCAGCGTTGCTTCGGTGTCCCAGAACAATCCGCTCGGCAATGTCAATGCCGGGTTTGGGACGACAGGGGGCAACGGCAATGCGGGGGGGGCGAATCCTCCGGCACCGACTTTCACGCCCACGGTCACGACGGCGGCCGACGCCGCCGCTCAGGCCGCCGCGCAGGCAGCCCAAGCCGCCGCCCAGGCGGCGGCGCAAGCGGCGGCTCAGGCCGCCGCAGCCAATCAGGCGGCTGCCAGCGCCGCTGCCGCTGCTGCCGCCGCCGCCGCGGCAGCCGATCCCGCCGCGCAGGCGGCTGCCCAGCAAGCCAGTCAGGCCGCCCAGGCCGCCGCGAGCCATGCCGGCGCCGCCCAGGCCGCCGCCGCTGCCGCCATCACCGCCACTTCTTTGGCCGATGCCCAAACCGCCGCCAGCAATGCCACCCAGGCGGCCGGGCAAACAGTCGGTGACGTCAATGCTGCCCAGACGGCTGCTGCTGTGGCGACCACCACGGCGATCAGTGCAATCGCTAATCAGGCCCAGGCCGCCGCCGATCTCGCCAACCAGGCGAAGCTCGCAGCGGCGAACGATGCCACGACGGTCGCCCATGCCGTCGCTGCCGGCACGGCGGTCGCCAGCTTGGCCAGCCAGGCGAGCGCGGCGGCCAGCGATGCCGCCGGTCAAGCCGCCTATGCCCAGGCTGCAGCCGATGCTGCCAAGGCAGCGACGACGCTGGCCGCTGCCCAGACCGCCGCTCAAGCCGCCGCCCAGGCCCAAGCCAGCGCCGCCAGCGACGCGCTGACCGCTCATACTGCCGTCGAGACGGCGAGCAGCCAACTCGCCATCGAGCTCAAGGCGATCGCCGATGCCGCCCAGCATTCCGCCGACCTTGCCCACGCCGATGCCGGTGCCGCCCATACCGATTCGTCGACGGCCGCCGCTGCCGCTGCGACTGATCCCAGCGCCCAAGCGCTGGCAACGGATGCCGCCACCGCGGCTGGCAACGCCGATGCGCACGCCGCCGCCGCGCAGGCTGCCGCAGATGCGGCCAAATCTGCCACCACGGCCGCCGCCGCCCAGTCTTCGGCCGATGCCGCCAAGGCCGCCGCCGACCTGACCCATAGCGACGCCGGTACCGCCCACGCCGACGCCGTTGCGGCGGCGGGACAGATCGTCACCGATCTCAATGCCATCGCTGCCGATGCCCAGCATTCGGCCGATCTGGCGCATGGCGATGCGACCGCCGCCGCTGCGGCAGCCGCCACCGCGGCCAGCGCAGCCGCCGCCGATCCCGCGGTCAGTGCCTCGGCAAGCGCCGCCGCGGCTGCCGCCGGCGATGCCGCCGCCCACGCCGCTGCTGCCCAGAGCGCTGCCGATGCCGTCAAGGCCGCCACCACGGTTGCCGCTGCCCAGAGCTTGGCCGATACCGCCAAGGCTGCCGCCGACCTGACCCATACCGACGCGGGCACCGCCGCGAATGCCGCTACCGCGGCGACCGGCCAGTTGGCAACGGATCTCAATTCACTCAGCGCCGATGCCCAGCGCTCGGCCAACCTGGCCCAGGCCGACGCCAGCGCCGCACATGCCGCCGCCGACGCCGCTGCCGCTGTCGCCGTCGCCGACCCGGCCGCCGCATCCCTGGCAACCGCCGCCGCTAACGCCGCCGCTAACGCGGACAGCCATGCCGCGGCCGCGCAGGCGGCCGCCGATGCGGCGGCCAAGGCGAGCACGACTGCCGACGCTCAGACTTTCGCCGATACGGCCAAGGCCTCCGCCGACCTCACCCACACCGATGCCGCGACCGCCCAGTCCGACGCTGC
>DATKVJ010000046.1:0-38322 GCA_035530135.1 Rhodocyclaceae bacterium
GCCGCCGCCAGTCCGGCCGTGAGCCCGGCACGGTCCGCCGACGAGCTGCTGCATCAACTCCAGGTTCACCAGATCGAACTGGAGATGCAGAACGAGACCTTGCGTCAGGCCCAGTTGGCCCTCGAAGAATCCCGCGACCGCTACGTCGATCTCTACGAATTCGCGCCGGTCGGCTATCTCACCCTCACCGCTGCCGGCCTGATCGCCGAAGTCAATCTCACCGGCGCCGACTTGCTCAAAGAGGACCGCAGGAAGCTGCTGCAGCGGCGCTTCGCGCACTTTGTCGTGCCCGAGGAACGGACCAGTTGGCAGAAGCATTTTCTGCACGCGCTGCAGCAGGGCGGGAGACAGACCTGCGAACTGACGCTCCAGCGCAGCGACGGCACGCTGTTCGCAACCTGCCTGGATTGCCTGCGGACCGCGGCCCACGACGCTGCGCCGACGCTGCGCATCGCCCTGACCGACATCACCTTGCGCAAGCAATTCGAGCAGGCGCTGCAAGCCAATAACGTCGAACTGGAGAACGCCAAGGCGGTCGCGGAAAAGGCCAACCGGGCGAAGTCGGAATTTCTCTCCAGCATGAGCCATGAATTGCGCACGCCCTTGAATGCCGTGCTCGGCTTCGCGCAGTTGATGGCGGCCGAGACGCCGCCGCCCTCTCCGGCGCAGCAACAGTCGATCGACCAGATCGTGCAAGCCGGCTGGTATCTGCTGCGCCTGATCAACGAGATCCTCGATCTGGCGCTGATCGAATCGGGCAAGGTGACGATGGCGCAGGAGTCGATAGCGCTCACCGACGTGCTTCAGGATTGTCAGGCCATGATCGAACCGCAGGCCGGCAAGCACGGGATACAGATGATGTTTCCCCGGCCCGACAATCTCTTCCACGTCCGCGCCGACCGAACCCGGATCAAGCAGGTGATGGTCAATCTGCTGTCCAATGCCATCAAATACAATCAGGCTGGCGGCACGGTCGCGGTCGAATGCGCTTTGAGCGGCGAAGGCCGGGTGCGCATCAGCGTCAGGGATAGCGGCGCCGGCCTGGCGCCGGAACAGGTGGCGCAGCTGTTCCAGCCCTTCAATCGGCTTGGGCAGGAGACCCGTGGCGAGGAGGGCACCGGCATCGGCCTGGTCGTCACCAAGCAACTGGTCGAGTTGATGGGCGGTGTCGTCGGCGTCGATAGCAAGGTCGGGGTCGGCAGCGTGTTCTGGGTCGAGTTGCCCGCATCGGTCGCGCCGGATCTGGTGCCCGACGGCAGCGGCAAACTCGACGCGGATCAACCCGGTCAGGGGGCTGTGCAGCGGTCGTCTTCCCGACGCACGCTGCTCTATGTCGAGGACAATCCGGCCAACAGGATCCTGGTCGAACAACTGGTCGCGCGCAGACCCGACTTGAAACTGCTGACCGCCATCGATGGCCAGCAGGGCATCGAGTTGGCGCGCGCCTCTCAGCCGGACCTGATTCTGATGGACATCAATTTACCCGGCATCAGCGGCTTCGGCGCCCTGAAGATTCTGCGCGAAGATCCGACGACCGCCCTTATTCCGGTCATCGCGCTGTCGGCCAACGCCATGCAAAGCGACATCGATAAGGGCTTGAAGGCCGGGTTCTGCCATTACTTGACCAAGCCGATCAAGGTCGGCGAATTCATGGATGCGTTGGACCTGGCATTGCGTTATGCGCGGCTAATTCGTCAACCGACGTGATGTCGAGACGTTGTTCCAGAATCGCGCGCACGCCTCCTCAGTGACGCCTGAGTACCGCCTTGATCGTCTCGGCGGCATCGCCGAGGTTTCTTTCCGCCTTGCCCGAAAGCCTCTTCGCGGTGCCGCGCAGTTGCATTTCCCGATTGCCGATCAGCCTGCCGGCCTCCTCTTCCAGCCTGCCGGTGAATCCGCGCACCGCGCCCCTGACTTGCGCTCTGTTCATAGCGACGACTCCTGATTGGTTTATTTGATTGGGAAAGAGCGACACGGGCAGATCGGGTGCCGGATCTCCGCTCTCGAAGAAAACCCATGAATCGGAGCGCTCAGCGCGCGGGTGGCGCATCCGATGCGGGGACGATGACCACGGTATTGCCGCCGGTCTTGCCGCGCTCACCGCTTGCTCCCTTATCTCCCGTCGCCCCCGTGTCGCCCGTGGTTCCGGTGGCGCCGGTGGCACCGGGAGCGCCCATGGAGCCATCCGATCCTGTAGCGCCGGGGGCACCTGTAGCACCTGTGGCACCGGTATCGCCTGTTGGGCCTGCGGGACCTGGGACGGGTACGGTAACCACCGCCGCAGGCGTCACGTCGGCAGGTTTGTCGCACGCGCTCAATGCGATCGCCATCAGTGCTGCTGTGAGCACTATTGAATACTTCATGGGAATTCCTTTTAGTTGTTTGACGAAGGCCGCGGTCATGCACTGCGGCCACTCTGAATTGCCAGTAGACGATAAGCAATTCCCCCATCCGCTTCCGTTCGCTAGCGTACCCAGCCACGCGATGCCAGGTGGCTGAGCTCGCGTAACCCATACAGCTGTCCCGACCCGGTTCTTATGTGTGCTGGCGCACCGCATTTCCGGGAAGAATGCGCAACAATCCTGACGTACACGCCGGTTCTTTTCTCCCCCTTAAACGACTGGCGGGTCAGGCCCTCGGTCAAGTTCATTCCCGAGGGCTTTTTTTGCCTGCTGCCAGGGCAATCCAGCAAGTAGGCGCTCGTGAGATGCATCTTTGCTGCCATTCGGAGAGGGGCACGAAGCCGGTGTTTCGCTATGAGCGACATCGCACAGACGACGCCCTATGCCCCCTGCAATATGCCCATAGGCTGATACCGAATTGTTACCACCGAGAGAGAAAAAGACCATGATGAAAAATAAATATCTTCCGTTTGCGTTGCTGGCATTGAGCCCCGCTGTCTTCGCCGTGCCGCCTCCGAGCGCCGGCAGCCAGTTGCAGCAGATTCCGCCCGCCCCCATCCCGCAAAAGGCGGCGCCGAGGATTGCGGTCGAGCCAGGCAGCGCGCCGGCCACTGCAGCAGCCGACACCGAGAAAATCATGGTCAAGGATTTGAAAGTGACCGGCGCGCAGGCGTATTCCGAAGCCTTGCTGCTCGCGGTCGCAGGGTTCAAGCCAGGAAGTGAATTGACCCTCTCCGACCTGCGCGGCATGGCGGCGAGAATCGCGGATTTTTATCACCGCAACGGCTACTTCATTGCCCAAGCCTATCTGCCGGCGCAGGACATCAAAGCCGGCGTCGTCACCATCGCGGTGATCGAGGGTCGATACGGCAAGGTCGTGCTGCGCAATCGAACGAACCTCTCCGACGGCCTGGCAACCGGTCTTCTGGGCGGCCTGAATCCCGGCGACCCGATCACCTCCGCGCCGCTGGAGAGTCGTCTGCTGCTGCTCTCCGATCTTCCCGGCGTGAAGGTCAAATCGACCCTGGTTCCGGGGGCCGCCGCGGGCGCATCCGACCTGATCGTCGACGTCACGCCGGGCCGGCGCGTCACCGGCGAGGTCGATGCCGACAACGCCGGCAACCGTTACACCGGCGAGTACCGCCTGGGGGCGACGGTCAACCTCAATGACCTGGCAGGACAAGGCGACGTCGCCTCGCTGCGCGCCCTGACATCCGGCTCCGGGCTCAACTACGCCCGCGCTTCCTACCAGATGCAATTGGGCCGGGCGACGGCCGGGGTTGCCTACAGCGAGCTGGATTACAAGCTGGGCCGCGAGTTCGAGAGCCTGGGAGCTCACGGCACGGCGAAGATCGCCACCGTCTATGGCAGCTACCCCCTGATCCGATCGCGCAACAACAACCTTTATGCCGGGCTCGCCTACGACGACAGACGCTTCCAGGACAAGGTGGATTCGACCTCTTCGGTCACCGACAGGCAGGCGCACGTACTGATGGCCAGCCTGTACGGCGACCATCGCGACAATCTCGGCGGCGGCGGGCTGAGCAGTTACTCGCTGATCTGGTCGACCGGCGGGCTCGACATCGAGACACCGGCCGTTCGGGCTTTCGATGCCGCGACGGCGCAAAGCGACGGCCACTACAACAAGCTCGGATTCAGCGCCATGCGACTGCAACACGTGACCGACTCCGTCGCGCTCTATGCCGCGATCAATGGGCAGCTCGCCTCAAAGAACCTGGACGTTTCGGAACAAATGGAACTGGGCGGCATGTATGGCGTGCGCGCCTATCCGGAGGGCGAGGCTTATGGCGACCAGGGCTATGTCCTGAATCTTGAAGCCAGGTATCAACTGCCGAAGTTTTCCGAGCGCATGCCCGGGCAACTGCAGTTGGTCGGTTTCGTCGATACCGGCACCGTCACCGTTAACAAGAACCCCTGGTCGGCCGGACCGAACAACAGAACCCTGAGCGGCGCAGGCGTGGGAATCAACTGGAGCGACACCAACGACTTCATGGTGCGGACTTACTACGCCTGGAAGCTGGGCAATGCGGTGGCCACCTCGGCACCCGACAAGTCGGGCCGATTCTGGATACAGGCCGTGAAATATTTTTGAGCATGGTGGTCGGATACGACTGCTGGCTTCACCCGAAATTTAAGCAGCTAAGAATAGTGGAGTGACCCAATGAACCGCATCTACCGATCGATCTGGAACGACAAGACCGGCACTTTTGTCGCCGCATCCGAAAATGTCAAAGGCGCTGGCAAGCGCTCCTCGTCCGGCACCAGCCCGGCATCGGGGAGCGTGCGCTTCATGCTGAAGGGGCTGGTGGTCTCCTTGATGCTGGCCTTCGGCGGGCAGGTCTACGCCCTGCCGACAGGCGGCGTGGTTTCGGCGGGCAGCGCTGGTATCGCCGGCGGCACAGGCGCGATGACCGTCAATCAGGCTAGTCAGAATGTGGCGATCAACTGGCAGGGCTTCAGTATCGGCTCGGGCGAAGCGGTCCGCTTCGTGCAGCCCAACAGCAGTTCGGTTGCCTTGAACCGGGTGCTGGGTTCGGATCCTTCGAGCATCCTGGGTAGCCTGTCGGCCAACGGCAAGGTGTTCCTGGTGAATCCCAACGGCATCCTGTTCGGCCAGGACGCGGCGGTCAATGTCGGCGGCTTGGTTGCTTCCACCTTGAACATCCGCGACCGCGACTTCATGGCCGGCAACTATGAATTTTCCGGCGCCGGTAAGGGCACGGTCGAAAACCAGGGAGCGATCAACGCCGACGGCGGCTATGTCGCCCTGCTCGGCGCCAAGGTCAGCAACCAAGGCGTGATCTCGGCCAGGCTCGGCACGGTCGCACTCGTCGCCGGCCAGGCCGTCACCCTCGATCTGGCCGGCGACGGCTTGCTCAATGTCGCGGTGAGTCAGGGCGCGGTCAATGCGTTGGTCGACAACGGCGGTCTGATCCGGACCGACGGCGGACAAGTGCTGCTCACCGCGCAGGCAGCGGGAAACCTGCTGCAAAGCGCGGTGAACAACACCGGCGTGATCCAGGCGCAGACGCTGCAAAACCACAACGGCACGATCAAGCTGCTGGGCGACATGCAGAGCGGCACCGTCAATGTGGGCGGCAAGCTCGACGCCTCCGCGCCCAATGGCGGCAATGGCGGCTTCATCGAAACCTCGGCAGCGCACGTCAAGGTCGCCGACGAGGCCATCGTCACCACGCACCCCGCACAAGGCAGCAGCGGCACCTGGCTGATCGATCCGACCGACTTCACCATCGCCACGACCGGTGGCGACATGACCGGCACGGCACTCAGCAACAGCCTGGCGGGAGGGGCCGTCACCATCCTGAGCAGCACGGGAGCTTCCGGCACCAAGGGCGACATCAACGTCAATGCCCCGGTGAGTTGGAGCGCGAACATGCTCACGCTGACCGCCACACACGACATCAACATCAATGCCGCGATGACCGCGAGCGGTGCCGCCTCCCTGGCGCTGAATCCGGGCGGGGCAGGAATGGTCGTGACCGGCCGGGACTCCCTCGGCAATTTCATCGGTCACGTCGATTTCAGCGGCGCGGGCACGCTCGCCATCGGCGGGACCAGCTACACGATCATCAATAGTCTGGGTGCGCCTGGCAGCGTCACCGGCGCCGATTTGCAGGGCATCAACGGCAGCGCCGGCAACCTGGCCGGGCATTACGCGCTGGGAAAGAACATCGATGCGACGGCTACCGGCACTGCGCCATGGGGCGCAGGCTTCCTGCCGATCGGGGTATTCACCGGCACGTTCGACGGCCTGGGCCATACCATCACCGGTCTCACCATCAATCGGAGTGGCACGGCCGATGTGGGCCTGTTCGGGAACGTCGCTCCCGGTACCTCGACGCTGCGCAACGTCGCGCTGGTCGGCGGCAGCGTCACTGGTGCAGCCGGCACCGGCGGGCTGATCGGCAACAGCGGCGCCGGCGTCTCGGTCAACAACGTCTCCAATACCGGCAGCGTGAGCGGCGCTGCCGGCAGCGGCGGGCTGATCGGGAGCAACGGCGCCGGCAACGCGATTGGCGACAGTTACGCCACAGGTAGCGTCAGCGGCGCTGCCGGTACCGGCGGGCTGGTGGGCAGCAACGGTGCGGGCAGCCTGGTCAGCAACAGCTACGCCATCGGCAACGTGACCGGCGCTGCCGGCGCCGCCGGCGTCGGCGGACTGTTGGGGAGCAACGGAGATCTCAGCACGGTCAGCAAGAGCTACGCCGCGGGCAGCGTGACCATGTCCGGCGCGGGCGGTGCCAGCGTCGGCGGGCTGGTGGGATCCAACACCACAGCCGCGGTCAATGACAGCTATGCGACGGGCAACATAGTCGGCAACAACGCTGCCGACGTAGGCGGACTGATCGGGAGCAACACCTCGGGCGCGGTCCACAACACCTATGCGGTGGGCGGCGTGAGCGGCAGCGGTGCCGGCGTCGGCGCTCTGGTGGGGAGCAGCAATGCAGGCACGGTCACCGACAGCTACTGGAACAGCGATACATCGATCACGCAACTGACAGCGGGCGGCGGCATCGGCATGACCACCGCCAACATGAAGAAGCAACTCGACTTTACCTCGGCAACCGCAGCCAACAACCCCGACGCCCCGACCTGGGACTTCGCCAACACCTGGGTGATGTATGAAGGCGTAACCTACCCGCTGCTGCGGCCGTTCATGAGGCCGCTCACGGTGACCGCGAACAGCGCCAGCGCCACGTACAACGGTGTCGCGCAAACCGGCGGCGGCGTGAGCTATTCCAGCACGCCCAACGCAAACCTGCTGGGCACGGTGAGCATGAGCGGCGGCGGCACTTCGGTGGGCCGTTACGCCATCACCCCAAGCGGTCTGTATTCCAATCAGCAAGGCTACATCATCGACTACGTCAACGGCACGATGAGCATCAACCCCGCCAGCCTGACCGTCACGGCGGCCAATGTCTCGAAGCCCTATGGTCAAACGACGACGCCGACGGCCTTTACCGCAGCCGGTTTGGTCGGCGGCGACACCATCGGCCTCGTCACCGAGAGCAGTGCCGGCACGGCGGCGACCGCCAGCGTCGCGGGCAGCCCGTATGCGATCACGCCCAGCGCCGCCACCGGCGGCAGCTTCATCCCGGCCAACTACAGCATCGGCTACGTCGATGGCGCGCTGACGGTGGTCCCGATCGCACTGACGGTGACGGCGTCCAACGTGACCAAGAACTACGGCCAGACCTCGACACTGGGCGCCTTCACCGCGGCCGGCCTGGCGAACGGCGACACCGTCGGCGGCGTCACCGAGACCAGCCCCGGTGCGGCTGCGACCGCCAGCGTCGCGGGCGGTCCCTATGCGATCACGCCCAGCGCCGCCACCGGCGGCAGCTTCGTCCCAAGCAACTACACCATCGGCTACGTCGATGGCGCGCTGGCGGTGATCCCTGGTGCGCTGACGGTGACCGCCTCCGACGTCACCAAGATCTACGGCCAGACGCCGACCTTGAACGCCTTCACGGCGGCCGGCCTGGTCAATGGCGATACCGTCGGCCTCGTCACCGAGACCAGCCCCGGCCAGCCGGCGACCGCCGGCGTCGCGGGCAGCCCGTATGCGATCACGCCCAGCGGCGCCACCGGCAGCTTCGTGCCGGCCAACTACACCATCGCCTACGTCAACGGCGTGCTGACCGTGATGCCGACCCCCCTGACAATCGCGTCGCCGGACGTCACGATGACCTACGGCCAGTCGCCGGTACTGAGCACCTTCACCCCGACCGGCCTGTTGAATGGTGACACCGTCGGCAGCATCACCGGGACCAGCCCGGGCACGCTGGTGGGCGCAAGTTCGGCGGGTGGTTCGTATGCGATCACGCCCAGCAGCGCCACCGGCGGCAGCTTCGTGCCAGCGAACTACGCCACCAGCTATGTCAACGGCGTACTCACCGTGACGCCGGCCATAGTCCCAAGCGAAACGATCCCCGTGATGGCACCCGGGGCGCCGCCAGCGATGGCCTGGATGCCGGGCATAGTGCTGGCCGGGATGCCCCCCGAGCTGCTGACCGTCGCATCCGCTGCGCCGGTCGAAGCGCCGGCAGTCGTTCAGGAGCAGCCCACGCCGTCTGTAGAGCAGCCAACGCCGATCGTGGCGCCGGTCGAGACGCCGCCGAAGCCCTACGTGGCGCCCCGACGCCCGCGCAAACAGGATCTCAACTGAGAATGCCTGGTCCGTGGCCAAAAGCGTTTGGCTTGCCCTGCTGGCCGCCTGCTTAAGCCCGCAGCAGGCCTTCGCGGCGGCGGATCTTGCCCAACTGTCCAACTCGACCCCGGCTGCGCATCGGCAGGCGGGACCTTCCACCGCCGGGTCGGACTCAGTAGCGGTACAAGCTGCAAAACGGCCGGACTTCGAGCGCGCGAGTGCATCCCAGGACGCCCGGAACCTGGCAGACTGGGTCCTCGCATCCGGCGATAATCATGGCATGCCGTTCGTGATCGTCGACAAGAAAAGCGCCAAGGTGTTCGTATTCAATCCGGACGGCCGGCTGCGCGGCGCCTCCCCCGCGTTGCTCGGCCTGACCCCGGGCGACGATGTCGTTCCCGGCATCGGCAACCGCAAGCTGTCGACCATCCGTCCCGAGGAGCGCATCACGCCGGCGGGCCGTTTCGTGGCAGATCTCGGCCACGAACTGCACGGCGAGGAAATTCTCTGGGTGGACTACGACGACTCCATCGCCATGCATCGGGTGATCACGACCAACCCCAAGGAGCGCCGTGCGCAGCGTCTGGCCACACCGACGCCGAGCGACAACCGCATTTCCTATGGCTGCATCAACGTGCCGGCGAGATTCTATGATCGCGTGGTGAGTCCGGCATTTACCGGGACGAGCGGCATCGTCTATGTGTTGCCGGAAATCCTGTCGCCGCGGAGGGTCTTCGCTGCGTATGGCGCCTATGAGCGAATGCGCGCGCAGGTCGCAAGCGCGGACAAAGGCGCTGGTCGCTGATCGTGCATTGCGTGTGCGGTGGGACGACGCCCGAGACGATGCGTCTCGGGCAAGACCGACATTTACATCCGTGGCTCGCCGCGCTGGTTGACGGTCACCGTCGCTCCGGGCGGAGCGCTCATCTGCAGGCGATGCTCCCGGCCGCGGAATTCGTAGCTGACATCCCAGTAGTCCGGCCGGGCGTGGTTGGGTACGTCGGCGCAACGCCGGACATCCTCGGTCTGCTGTCCGCCGCCGTCGCGACCGACATTGGCGCCCACCGCGGCACCCGCGACAGCGCCGCCGACGGTGGCGATATCGTTACCGCGTCCGTTGCCGACCTGATGGCCGAGTATGCCGCCTATGACCGCGCCGGCAATCGCCCCGGGAACATTGGCGTCGCTTCGCTCCTGAACAACCTGCTGGCGCTCGATCCAGCAGCGCTGCTCGGGCGGACCGACCACGGCGCGGACGGAAGTGACATTTGCCTGGAACAGCCGCTCATGGCCGTGCCGCTGGTACTCGGAGACGGCAGGCGCATAGCGATCATCGTCGATGCGCGTCTCCCGGTCCAGCATTCGCGCCGATGATATGCGGTCGTTCAAGCCCATCCGGCCCAGGGACGGATAATTGCCCGGGCGCAGGACGACGCACCGACCGCCGAAGCGGACGTCTTCGCAGACCTCCCAGCGATCGCGCACCACCACGGCCGACGAAGCCCGGTCATTGAAGCCATAGCGCTTGAAGTTGCCGATCGCCTGCTCTTCGGTGAAAGACCGGCCGGCAAAGCCTTCATGCTCATAAAAGGTGATCTGTGCGCTCGCTTGCGCGGCGACAGCCAGCCCGGCCACCGCCAACGTGGCTTTCCATAAGCTACTCATTGATGTCTCCTGTAAAAGCCATCTCAGGCAAGACGCCCGGGATGGAACCGGATCGAAGCCCTGGCCAGCTCACCAGGGCTCGCCCCGGGGACGGCTTAGTTAGGAGGCGGCACAATCACGACGGTGCCGCCGGTCGTGGCCCCTTTTGCGCCCGTGTTGCCCTTTGCACCTCGGGTGCCGGTGGCACCGGTATCGCCCGTTGCGCCGGTGTCTCCGGTGGCACCGGTGTATCCGGTCGCGCCGGTATCGCCAGTGGCACCGGTGCCTCCCGTTGCGCCGGTGTATCCGGTGTTGCCGGTGTTGCCGGTGGCGCCGGTATTTCCGGTGGCGCCGGTGTATCCGGTCGCCCCGGTATCACCGGTCGCGCCCTGCGGTCCGGGCGGACCTGCGGGAAGCGTGAAGCAACCACCCAACGCGAGTGTGGCCAATCCCGTGACCAACAGTTTTGAATACTTCATGATGAACTCCTTAATTTGGCTTGAGAGAAAGCTGCCCCGTTCTTGATGGCAGCCGCACAGATTTGATCTGGCTAATCATCAGCGGCGGCGGATCAGACCATCGCTGCTACAGCAACCGCAGCCGGCTGACCGAACTGGTCCGAACGTATATCCGGGTGGCGCGTCACGATTGCCGATGAGACTACGCGAACCGCCCGCGCGCATCGGTTCGCTGGCGCGCATAGCGTGGATTGTCTGCGGGATTTCGACTCGTCCGGGAAAGGGCCGGAAGCCCGAAGCCCAAGGTCATGACGATCTCAGCGCGGTGACTTCGCCGAGGCAACTCAACAGCGCTTCAAGTCCCACTGGCTTGTAGAGCAGCGCGATACCCCGGCCGGCCATGCTGCGGATCACTATCGGCTCCGTATCGCCGGTAATGAGGACCGCCGGCAGATCAGCGCCGAAGACTTCTCTCGCCGCAGCAATCACATCGAAGCCGGTCTCGCCTGCGGCAAGACGGTAATCCGAGATGACGATATCCGGGATTCGCTGGGCCAGGCTTTCGAGCAGCGCGCTGCCGGTGCCAGCCGCGATCACTTCATGGCCGGCACCTTCCAGGGCGAGGACCAGTGCGTCGAGCGCCAGGGCATTGTCCTCGACCAGGCCGATCCTGAGGCTTCTCGCGACAGGCTGGATAGTCGGCAGAGCTCCTGATTCGACCCGACGCCCCGGCGGCAATTCAACGGCGAACATGGAGCCGCGGCCCGGTCGAGAGTGCACGCGAATCTGCAAGTCCAGCAACGCGGCGGTTTTTGCCACGATGGACAGGCCCAAGCCGCTGCCCCGGTTGCGTGCGCCATCGCCGAGTTGTCTGAACTCTTCAAAAATCAGGCCAATCGCGTCCTCGGGAAACCCCAAGCCCGTATCCCAGACCTCCACCCAGCGCCTCCCCCGATGGCGCCGGCACGCAAGCAGCACGCCGCCCTTCTCCGTGTAGCGGATGGCGTTGGCGACGAGGTTGCCCAGTATCCGTTGAAATAGCACGATGTCGGTTCGCGCCACCGCACCGGCATAATGCACATGAAGGCTCAACGCCTTCAAGTCGGCCTCTGCAGAATGAACGGCAGCGACGCTGGCGAGCACGTCATCGACGTCGAAATCGCTCAGTTTCGGAACCACCACACCGGCATCGAGCTTGCTCACATCCAGAAGGTCGGTGAGCATCCCATTCAGACTGGAAACGCATTCCTGAATCTTGACCGCCAGCCCGGCCTTGTCCGACGCGTTGCAGTTTTTCAGCAGACCGACATAAAGCGAAAGCGCCAACAGGGGCTGGCGCAAGTCATGGCTTGCGGCGGCAAGAAAGCGCGACTTGTCGTTGTTGGCTTTTTCGGCTTCGGTCTTGGCGATGAGCAGTTCGACTTCAGCGCGTCTTCGGCCGGTGATGTCGGTCAATGCAATGCGTAGTATCGGTGCCCCGCCGCTGGTCGCGGTGCGCAGGAAATCCAGGTGGGTTGCGAACACCGTGCCATCGCTGCGCTTGAGGCTCAGTTCACAGGTCTGCTTCTCGCCATGCGCTAACGCGTACAGAAAGTGTCTCTGCCAGTTTTCCATTTCCTCGGGCAGCACAAAACGCGCGAACCGACGTTGCAGCAAGTTCCTGCGGTCCTCGCCCAGCATCTCGGCGCCGGTGAGATTGACTTCGGCGATCAGGCCGGCATCGGTGAGGGTGAGATAGCCGACCGGTGCGAATTCGTAGAGATCGACATAGCGGTCACGGGATTCTTCCAGCGCGATCTGGGACAGGCGCAGGTTTTCATTTTGCACCTCCAGTTCGACCTGGTGCACCTGGAGTTCGTGCAGGAGTTCGGTAGCCGACCGGACCGATTCCTCATCCGGATCAATGGGCATGCGACGCCGGCTAGGCCAATCCTTATCCATCTGGCGCAGCCCGTCACCGACTACTTGGCGTGCTGCCACAACTGTTGTACCTCGGGCGGCAGCTCGTCCATGTGTTTCAGGAAAAGTGCAAGCGTCCAGATCTGTTGGTCGCTGAGGATGTGCCCGAACGAAGGCATGCCCGTCAAACGAATACCGTGTTTGATCTTCCAGAACGAAAAACCTTCCGGGTCGTCCTCAACCCCGTCGGTCGCCAATTGCGGTGGCTTCGGGTAAAGTCCTTTCGCTATCTGCGCTGGCGCCGCCCCCTTCGCGGAACCGTGGCAAGCCGCACAGTGGCGCGCGAAAAGGGGAACTCCAAGAGCGAGGTTAATCTCGGTCGGCGCCACCGGATTCTTGGCCTTTGGAGCGTCGCGACGCAATGTCGCATCTAGCGAAGTATGTGCCAGCCAGAGTTCCAGACGACCGGGATTCGCATCGGCATTCGCCGGAACAAGGCCGCTTTGCACCAGCGCGTAAGTGCCGATCAGGGCAAGGGCGAGCGTCAATGCGACGCCCAGAACCACACCTTTAAACATCATACCTCCTCATTCTGAGGCAACAACTCCCGAACATGAGACGCGATGATTTCATCGCAGTGAATTGCTGCACGGATTCACGCGCCCTTTCGATCGTATTGCAAGGATCCTAGGTACCCGGACATGCGTCGCTGATTTGCCTTCTGTTCATGACGGAGACCCGGTATGTCCGACTAGCCCAGATTTGAGCGGGTATGCTCGATGTCCAGACCGCCACGGTTTCCCCACCGGAGCCGATCGGCTTCAGAGGAGAGACGCGGTGCTGCAACTGCTGCCACGAGCCTGATCGCACGCAAGCCGGACGAGGGCCGGGTCTGCAGTTGCGACGGCAGCATCTTGACCTCGTAGCTCCGGGTTCGGCTCAAGGCGACGCTCTGGTTCTTGACAAGATCGCGGCACAGCAGCTTGATGCGATCGATTATTAACAGCCTTATGGTCATATCTTTCTCCTTGTGGCTCTGGTCTAAGACCGAGCTATCGGCGTAACAAAGTTGTCCGGCCGATGCGCAGATTGGACTCAAGTTTGTGGCCGATCTGTGCGGGAGCGCACCGATCGTAGAATCTTGGTAATACTCCGAGCGAGAGCGCACGCTAATGCGGCACCAGTTGTCATGACCGGCATAATCGATTGAGTGCAACGGTAGGTTCGTTACCGTACAGACCCGCGGCGGGCTTGCGTTCAGTCTCGAGTTTCCGCAGGGAGACCCTGTCAATTTCGATGAAGGAGTTCGTGATGAACAAGGATCAAGTCAAAGGCGTTGCAAAAGACGTCGCCGGTAAGGTGCAGGAAAAGGCCGGAAAGCTGGTCGGCAACAAGGAGCAGCAAGTCAAGGGTCTCGGCAAGCAAATAGCCGGAGCCGCCCAGAAAAGCTATGGTGATGCGAAGGAAATAGTCAAGGATGCAAACAAGCGTTCTTGAAGCGTTGGCGTGACACGCCACGGGCACGGCGCTAAGCCGCTGCGTCGAAGGCCACGTCCTGGTCAGCGCGCAGTGCTGCGGTGCTGCGGCGCCCGTAGAGCAAGCGGAATGAGATTGCCACCGCCGTAACGGCCTGGATTTTCCAGCGTCGGCTCGGTCGCGGTGCTAAGAGGAGAGCATTATGATGGATTACCCAGGTGGATGGATGAGTGGCTGGTCGAATGGCTTGATGGGCGGAGGGATGTGGTTCTGGATGGCGATCGTCGTAGGGGTGGCGGTCTTGCTGGCCCTCGTGATCAACAATCAGACCGGGAAATAATCCGGTGCTCGATCCAGGAAGCGTTGATCAGCCATGATCAAGCCGGACCTCGGAGCGGCGTCGACAATCCCGGCCAGGACCTGCCCGGGATGCTCCGGCGATCTTGCTGGGCTTTGCCTAGGCAGCGCGCAGCTCGCCGTCGAGGTGACGCAGGGCCGTGCGCAATCCTTCCTCGATGACCGGATGATAGAACGGCATCTCGAGCATCTGCGCGACGGTCATTTTGTTCTGCAGCGCCCAAGCCAGCAGATGCGCCAGATGCTCGGCGGCGGGAGCCAGCATCTCCGCACCCAGGAAGCGGCCGGTGGCGGGGTCGCCATAGACATTCAGCAGGCCTTTGTTCCTGAGCAGGATGCGCGCACGGCCCTGCTCTTCGAAGCTCGCCTGCCCGGTGGTGAAGCTGCCGGGTTTTAGCGACCGGAATCCGCCTCCCACGATGCCGATCTGGGGATCGGTGAACACGATGCCGAGGGGCGCGCGACGCAGGCCGGGATTCACCGGTCTTCCCAGCGCGAGCGCTGCGGCATTGCCGCCGGCGATACGCCCCTCGTCGGCCGCCTCGTGCAGGAGCGGGATGAAGTCGCTGGCGTCGCCGGCGATGAAAATCGGGCTTGCCCCGTCCGCGCCAGCGGCACGGGTGGTCGCCGGATCGGACGACGGCACGCCTTTGGCGTCGAGCGCGAGCGAGGTCTGGTCGAGGCCAATGCCCGTGACATTGGGCGTGCGGCCGGTGGCAGCCAGGACGTAATCGAAATACTCGGCCCTTTCGGAGCCGTTTGACCAGGTGCGCCGGATCGCGACGCGCTTGCCCTTACGCTCGATGGCGACGATGCGCGCGTCGGGCGCAAGCATGAATTCCTTGCCGAAGGTTGCGACGGCGTAAGCGAGTATCTCCGGGTCGCCGATGGGGCCGACGCCGCCGCCGCGACCGAGCACGGCAACACGAACACCCAGGCGATGCAGCGCCTGGCCCAGCTCCAGGCCGATAATTCCCGGCCCGATCACCGCCACGGCCTTGGGCAGATCGCGCCAGTCGAACACGTCCTCGTTGGTGATCAGACGGTCGCCCAGAGCCCCGAGCGAATCTGGGTGGGTGGCGCGCGAGCCGGTCGCGATGACGACGCTCCTGGCCGCGACCCGGGTGTGGTCATCGACCGCAAGCCTACGGTCGTCCACGAAACGCGCATGGCCACGGATCCGGTCGGCGGCGGGAATGGCTTGCACGTCACGCAGCACAAAACCGACGAAACGGTCGCGCTCGCGCCTGACTCGGTCCATGACCGCGCCGCCGTCGATGCGCATCAGGCCATCGACATGGATGCCGAAGCCCGGCGCGCTCCCGACCGCGTGGGCCGCCTCCGCGGCGGCGATGAGGAGCTTGCTCGGCATGCAGCCGACGCGCGCGCAGGTGGTGCCGTAGTCGCCGCCCTCGATAAGCGCGGCGCTCGCCCCGGCGGCTTTGGCCGCGCGGTACGCGGCGAGGCCAGCCGTGCCCGCACCGATGACCGCAACATCGACTTCGATGGCTTTCATGTCTGTCCCGGTTTAGGACGCTATTTCCGGCGGCTTCGGCAAGTCGAAATACGCTTCCAGCTCGTCCGCGTTGCCGATCAACTTGCCGCCGATGAAGACTTGCGGCCAGGTACCGCGGCCGGAGACCGCGCGCAGCGTGCTCGAGGTGATGTGCTTGCCGAGGCTGATTTCGCTGTAGCGATACCCCTTGGCATCGAGCAACGCCTTGGCGCGCGCGCAATGCGGGCAGCCGGGCTTGGCGAAGATCACCACGGGCTCTGGCGCGACAGCCCTCGGGTTGATGTACTTGAGCATGGTGTCGGCATCAGAGACTTCAAGCGGATCGCCGTCCGACTCCGGCTCGATGAACATCTTCTCGATCACGCCGTTCTTGACCAGCATAGAATAGCGCCAGGAGCGCTTGCCGAAGCCGAGCTTGGATTTGTCCACCAGCAGGCCCATGCCGGCGGTGAATTCGCCGTTTCCGTCGGGAAGCAAAACGATGTCCTCGGCTTCTTGAGCCTGCTTCCATTCGTTCATGACGAAGCCGTCATTTACCGACAGGCAGACGATCTGATCGACGCCGTTTTCCCTGAACACGCGGGCGAGCTCGTTATAGCGCGGCAGGTGGGTGCTCGAGCAGGTCGGCGTATAGGCGCCGGGCAGGGAAAACACCACGACGGTCTGGTCCGTGAAAATGTCATCGCTGGTCACGTCCTTCCACTGGTCATTGGCGCGGGTCTTGAATGTCACCTCGGGTACGGATTTTCCTTCGAGGCTCTTGGCGCTGGGCAGCATGGTCTTTCCTTTGGGAGTGGCTGGAACTCGTTCGAAGATAAACGTTTGCCGCGGCGGGGTCTGTGCGCCAGCGCACGAGGCGTTGCCCGTCGACGGCGATAGCGCGGAAGCTACGGGTTGAGCATGGGCCGAGTAATTTTGCTAACGGGCACATCGCTTGCAGACATAGAGCGTAGTCTACGCGTCAGCGCTCATGGCGAAGCACCGGATGCGCCACCCCTCTCCCGCTGGCCGCCACGCTGATGAACTGGAGCGTCATGGCGCACACGCGCTGGCGGCACATTGCTGTACGCTGGCGCACAGAGCATCCAACAGCAAAGGACTATCCTTGAACCAGCTTCACTTGCTGACACCGGCCCACATAATGAAGCTGAAGCGGACCACCCGGACATTTACTCGAGGGACATTTCACGATTGAAACCAGTCCGCTACGTCATCCGCGATAAATTTCATGGCTTGAAAAAAATGCTGCTGGGCGGCTACGTTCGCAGCAAGCGAGCGGATTCTGAGCTGCCGCTGCGCGCGGAGTTATTCAGCGCCTTGCAGATGGAACAGCACGGTCGCATCCTGGCCAACGCCCACAAGCTCGGCATCGGCAGAGGACGCGACCAGTTGCTGTCGCGCCTCGCCGATAATGAGCAGGTCATCCTCGATGCCTGCAACCAGTTGACCGAGGCGATCAGGGCGGGCCGGCAAGTGACGCCTGCTGCTGAATGGCTGCTCGATAACTTCTACCTGATCGAAGATCAGATCCGAACCGCCAAGCGGCATCTGCCGAAAAACTACAGCAAGGAATTGCCGCGCCTGCTACGCGGCACCTCCGCCGGCAGACCGCGCGTATATGACATCGCCCTGGAAACCATTTCGCACGGCGATGGCCGCGTCGATCCGGAAAGCCTGAGCCGCTTCGTCGCCGCCTACCAGCAGGTGACGACACTGAAGCTCGGAGAACTTTGGGCGATCCCGATCATGCTGCGCCTCGCGTTGATCGAAAACCTGCGACGCGTCGCTGCCCGCCTGGCAACAACCCGCTTCAACCGCAACCTGGCCGATTCCTGGGCCGACGAAATGGCGGAGACCGCCGATAAGGATCCAAGCAACCTGATCCTGCTGGTGGCCGACATGGCCCGTTCCGATCCGCCGATGGACAGTTCATTCGTCGCAGAACTGGTGCGCCGTCTGCAGGGGCTGAGTCCGGCGTTGACCCTGCCGCTGACCTGGCTGTCGCAACGTCTGGCGGCGACCGACCAAACCATCGAGCACATGGTTCAGACGGAAAATCAGCAGCAAGCCGCCGACCAGGTATCGATCAGCAACAGCATCGGCAGCCTGCGCTTTCTCGGCGCCATGGACTGGCGAGAGTTCGTCGAGACCATGAGCGCGGTCGACCACACTTTGCGCCGAGACCCCGCCGGCGTCTACGCCCGAATGGATTTCGCGACGCGCGATCGCTATCGGCATGTGGTGGAAAATATCGCCAGGCACAGCCGTCTGTCGGAAGTCGAGGTCGCCGCCAAGGCAATCGGCATCGCCGGCACCAATGCGGCTCCGGCCGGCGTCGAAGCTCGTAGCGCGCACGTCGGCTATTACCTGATCGACGGCGGCCTGCCGGAATTGGAGGGAGCGGCGGGCTTTCGCCGCACGGTACCGGCAGCGCTGCGGCGCGCCGGCAGAGACTCGCCTCTGGCGCTCTATCTCGGCAGCATGCTGCTGCTCACCTTGGCCGCCACCGCCGTCATCGTCGCCAAGGTTCACGCCGATGGCGTGGATCCATGGCTGATCGCGCCGCTCGCATTGATCGCGCTGATCGCCACCAGCCAGCTAACGCTGCCCATGGTCAACTGGTTGGTCACCCTGATCGCGACACCCCGCCCGCTCCCCCGGATGGACTTTTCCGCTGGCATTCCGCTCGAATCGCGCACCCTCGTCGTCGTGCCGACGATGCTGTTCACGAAGCGGGCCGTCGACAGCCTGACCGAGGCCCTGGAGGTCTGTTTCCTCGCCAACCGCGACGACAACCTGAGCTTCTGCCTGCTGACCGATTTCGGCGATGCGAAAACTGAAACGGTGCCGGCCGACGAAATGCTGCTGGAGCGCGCGAAGGAGAATATCGATGAACTGAACATAAAGTATGGCCACAGCAACGGCGACAATTTTCTGCTCTTGCATCGTCCAAGGCGCTGGAACGCGCAAGAAAACATCTGGATGGGCTACGAGCGCAAGCGCGGCAAGCTGGCCGAGCTCAACGCCTACTTGCGCGGCGGCGCGGCCGACGCCTTCTCGCTGATCGTCGGCGACAGCGACGGCTCGAGCGAAGTCAGATATGTGATCACCCTCGACACCGACACGATATTGCCACGCGACGCCGCACGACAGTTCGTGGCCACGATGGCGCATCCGTTGAACCGGGCGCAGTACGACGAAGGTCGGCGGCGCGTCTGCGCCGGCTACGGCATCCTGCAACCACGCGTGGCGGTCGGCGTGCCCGGCGCCGAGGCATCGCGCTATGAACTGCTATGCGGCGGCGAAGCCGGTATCGATCCCTACACGCGCAGCGTCTCCGATGTCTATCAGGACCTATTCGGCGAGGGCTCGTTCATCGGCAAGGGCATCTACGACGTCGATGCCTTCGAGCAGGCCTTGAACGGCCGCATGCCGGAAAACCGCATTCTCAGCCACGACCTGCTCGAAGGCTGTTATGCGCGCGCGGGCCTGTTGAGCGATGTGCAACTCTATGAAGCATGTCCCTCCCGCTACAGCGACGACGTCAGCCGCCGCCATCGCTGGATACGCGGCGACTGGCAGGTGGCATCGTGGCTGCTGCCGAGCGTACCCGGCGCACGCGACGCGTCGACCGGCAAGATCGCGCGCGCGCGAAATCCGCTTTCAACATTGTCGCGCTGGAAGCTGCTCGACAATCTGCGCCGCAGCCTCGTTCCGTTTGCGCTGACGGCGTTCTTGCTGACCGGCTGGACGGCGTTGCCGTCAGCCTGGCTCTGGACCTGCGTGGCGCTCTCCATCCTGCTGATTCCGGCGGTTTGCGCATTCATCTTGACCCTCGCCCGCAAACCGGACGACGTGCTGTTTCGCCAGCATTTTGCCGCAACGCTGCGATCGGCCGGCCGACACTTCAGCCATGCGGCGCTGACGCTCTGCTTCCTGCCGTACGAGACCTGGTTCACCCTCGACGCTATCGTCAGGACCCACTGGCGGGTGCTGGTATCGCGCCGGCGACTGCTGGAGTGGAAGCCATCGAGCGAGGCGCAGCGCCAGCCGAAGGACGGCTTATATTCGTGCTATCGCTCGATGTGGATCGCGCCGACGCTCGCGCTCGCCACCGCCGCCTATCTAATCGCCGACAATCCGCTCGCGCTGGCAGCGGCCGCACCGATCCTGCTGCTGTGGTTCGGGTCCCCCGCCATCGCTTACTGGATCAGTCGGCCGATCGCACGACGCCCCACGCATTTGTCTAACGAGCAAATCCTTTTCCTGACATCGCTGACGCGCAAGATATGGCTATTTTTCGAGACCACCGTCGGCCCGGAAGACAACTGGTTGCCGCCGGACAACGTGCAGGAACATCCGGTCGCGGCCGTCGCTCACCGCACGTCGCCCACAAACATAGGCTTGTCGCTGCTCGCCAATCTTGCCGCTTACGACTTCGGCTACATACCGGCCGGACAATTGCTCGAGCGCTGCCAACACACGCTGCGGACCATGGCCACGCTGGATCGCTATCAGGGTCATCTCTACAACTGGTACGACACGCAGACCCTGAAACCATTGCCTCCGAATTATGTATCGGCGGTGGACAGCGGCAACCTATCCGGACACCTGCTGACGCTGCGCCCCGGCTTGACCGGCTTGCTCGATGCGCCGATCCTCGCTACCCGCGTATTCCCGGGCATCCGCGATACTTATGAGATCCTGCGCCAGTCAGCAGGCGGCGCGCCGCTGGCGAAATTGATCCAGTTCGAGGCAGACCTCGAGGCCGCCTGCCAGTCCGCGCCGAACACGCTGATGGTCGCCCACGATTGTCTGGAGCGGCTGAACCACTGCGCCGCGAGCTTTGTTGCCAGCCTCGACGCGGCGACCGATACGCCGCTCCATGCTTGGGCAAACGAGCTGGCAAAGCAGTGCCGCAGGGCCTTGGATGAACTCAACTTCCTGGCGCCGTGGACCCAGGTGCCGGCGCCGGGCGAATGGCTGGCCGACTTTCCGGTACTCGGCGCGATCCCGACGCTGCGCCAGTTGGCGCGGCTTCATACCCATCTGGCGCCGGCGTTTCTACAGCGGCTTGCCGACCCAGCCGATCCGAGGGCTGCGTCGCGCTTGGCGGACCTCGATCGATTGGTGGCCGAAGGCAGCCGCCGCGCCGCCGAACGCATGCTGTCGATCGACCAACTGGCGTTGCAAGCCGCAGAGTTCGCCCGGGTGGAATACGATTTCCTGTACGCCCCCGCCACGCACCTTCTGGCGATCGGCTACAACGTCACCGAGCGGCGGCGCGATGACAGCTTCTACGATCTATTGGCCTCAGAAGCGCGGCTGGCCGTTTTCGTCGCCGTCGCTCAGGGACAACTGCCGCAGGAGAGCTGGTTCGCTCTCGGACGCCAGCTCACCGTCGCCGGTGGCGAACCGATCCTGTTGTCGTGGAGCGGGTCGATGTTCGAATACCTGATGCCGCTCCTGGTGATGCCGACCTTCGCCAACACCCTGCTCGACCAGAGCTATCAGTCCGCCGTAGAACGGCAGATCGAATACGGCAAGCAGCGCGGTGCGTACTGGGGAATGTCGGAATCCGGCTACAACGCCTTCGACGCCAGCCTGAATTATCAATACCGCGCCTTCGGTGTTCCCGGACTCGGCTTCAAGCGCGGCCTCGGCGACGACCTGGTGATCGCACCGTATGCCTCGACGATGGCCTTGATGGTGTCGCCGAAAAAGGCCTGCACCAACCTGCAGCACTTGGCCGCCGAAGGATTCGAAGGCAAGTACGGCTTATATGAGGCGATCGATTACACGCCGTCGCGCCTGCCGCGCGGACAGAGCAACGCGGTGATCCGCGAATTCATGGCGCATCATCAGGGCATGAGCCTCCTGTCTCTGGCGTATCTGCTGCTCGACCGTCCGATGCAAAAGCGTTTCGAATCAGACCCCCTGTTCCAGGCGACGATGTCGCTGCTGCACGAACGCGTACCGAGGGCGAGCGCCACCTATTCGAATACCACGGAGCTGTCCGACATCCGCACCGCGGGCAACGATCGGGAAATGCAACTGCGCGTACTGCAGCGTCCAGACACCCGCACGCCGGAAGTTCAGCTCTTGTCCAATGGACGTTATCACGTGATGGTCACCGGCGCCGGCGGCGGCTACAGCCGCTGGAACGATATGGCTATCACCCGCTGGCGTGAAGACGGTACGCGCGATCACTGGGGCGCATTCTGTTATCTGCGCGACCTGGAAGACGGCCACTTCTGGTCGGCGGCATTCCAGCCGACACTGACGCAGCCCAAGAACTACGAAGTGATCTTCTCCGAAGGCCGAGCCGAATTCCGCCGCCGCGACAATAACTTCGACACGCACAGCGAAATCGTGGTGTCTCCGGAAGACGATATCGAACTGCGTCGCACGCGGATCACCAATCGCTCACGCTCGCGCAGAACCATGGATATCACCAGCTATGCGGAAGTGGTGCTGGCACCGGCGGCCGCCGATGCGCTGCATCCGGCATTTTCCAATCTGTTCGTGCAGACCGAAATCGTTCCCGCGCGCCGCGCCGTCCTGTGCACCCGTCGGCCTCGTTCGATAAATGAAAAAATGCCCTGGATGCTCCATTTGATGGCGGTGCACGGCGCCGACGTCGGCGCGATATCGTACGAAACCGATCGAATGCGCTTCATCGGCCGCGGCAATACCGTCGCTAGGCCGCAAGCGATGCAGGATCCCGGGCCGCTGGCGGGCAACGAGGGTTCGGTGCTCGATCCGATCGTCGCGATCCGTTGTCAGATCACGCTCGACGCAGGACAAACTGCAACCATAGACATGGTGACCGGCATCGGCGAATCGCGCGAGCTCTGTCTCGGCCTGATCGAGAAATATCAGGATCGTCATCTGGCAGACCGTGTGCTCGAACTGTCATGGACCCACAGCCAGGTCGTGCTGCGCCAGCTGAACGCCAGCGAAGCCGATGCACAACTCTACGGACGTCTGGCCAACTCGGTCATTTACGTCAATTCGCTGTTGCGCGCGGATGCCAGCGTCCTCGTCCGCAACCACCGCGGCCAGTCGGGCTTGTGGAGCTACGCGATTTCCGGCGACCTGCCGATCGTGCTGGTGCAGATCAAGGATCCGGATAATATCGAACTGGTGCGTCAGCTGGTGCAAGCGCACGCCTATTGGCGTGCCAAGGGGCTGGCTGTCGATCTGGTGATCTGGAACGAAGACCATGCTGGATACCGGCAGGTCCTGCAGGAACAAATCATGGGTCTGATTTCAGCGGTCACCGGTGCCCATGCGATCGATCGTCCGGGCGGCATCTTCGTGCGCCTGATCGATCAGATCACCGAAGAAGACCGCGTACTGTTCCAGTCGGTGGCGCGGGTGATCCTGACCGACGGCGGCGGCACGCTGGCCGAACAACTCAACCGCCGCGACCTGATGAGGGTTCGCGTGCCCCGGCTGACACCGACAGGTATTCCGCATGCGATCGCCGTGCGCCAGGACCCCGGCTTGCCGGAGCGGCAGCTGATCCTGGCCAACGGCGTCGGCGGCTTCACCCCGGACGGACGCGAATACGTGATCACCACCTCGGCCAAGTCCGTCACGCCCGCGCCCTGGGTCAATGTGCTGGCGAACCCGCGGTTCGGCAGCGTCATTTCGGAGAGCGGACAGGCCTACTCCTGGGGCGAGAACGCGCACGAATTCCGCCTGACGCCCTGGGCCAATGATCCGGTCAGCGACGAGGGCGGCGAAGCCTTCTATCTGCGCGACGAAGAAAACGGGCGCTACTGGTCCCCCACGCCCCTGCCCCGCCGCGGCGAAGGCGATTACGTCACGCGCCATGGCTTCGGCTACAGCGTGTTCGAGCATAGCCAAAACGGCATCGTTTCCGAACTGAGCGTTTATGTCGCGATGGATGCATCGATCAAATATTCGGTACTGCGCGTCCGCAACGATTCCGACGCGATACGCAAGCTGTCGGCCACGGCTTACGTCGAGTGGGTGCTCGGCGACCTGCGTCCGAAATCGGCGATGCACATCAGCACCGAGGCCGATCCGACCAGCGGCGCTCTTTTTGCCCGCAATCCCTACAACACCGATTTCCCGGGGCGCATTGCGTTTTTGGATGTCGATACGACGTCGCGCACCATCAGCGGCGACCGCGATGAATTCATCGGCCGCAACGGCTCCTTGCAGAACCCCGCCGCGATGGAGCGCGTGCGCTTGTCCGGCAAGATCGGCGCCGGCCTCGATCCCTGCGCTGCGATTCA
The DNA here is from genome assembly GCA_035530135.1 of Rhodocyclaceae bacterium. Lineage (GTDB taxonomy): Bacteria > Pseudomonadota > Gammaproteobacteria > Burkholderiales > Rhodocyclaceae > CAIYYX01. Next base: position 24,216 of record DATKVJ010000046.1, read on the forward strand.
GGTGCAGTTCGAACTGGTCCAGGGGCAGCAACGGGAAATCGTGTTCGTGCTCGGCGTGGCCGATGGCCGTCACACCGATGTCGGCGAGCTCGTGCAGCGTTATCGCGGCTCGGCCGCAGCGCGGGCTGCCCTCGATGCCGTGCACGCCTACTGGGTACGCACGCTGGGCGCGGTACAGGTCGAGACCCCGGACCAATCGTTGAATGTCCTCGCCAACGGCTGGCTGATGTACCAAACCATCGCTTGCCGCCTGTGGGCGCGCAGCGGTTACTACCAGTCCGGCGGCGCATTCGGATTCCGCGACCAGCTGCAGGACAGCATGGCGCTGGTGCACAGCCAGCCGCAGCTGCTGCGCGAACAGCTGCTGTTGTGCGCCGCCCATCAATTCATCGAGGGCGACGTGCAGCACTGGTGGCATCCGCCGACCGATCGAGGCGTTCGTACGCACTGCTCCGACGATTACCTGTGGCTGCCGCTCGCCGTCTGCCGTTACGTGATCAGCACCGGCGACGCCGGCGTCCTGGACGAGACGGTGCGCTTCATCAACGGTCGCCCGGTAAATCCCGATGAAGATTCATACTTCGACCTGCCGGTCCGTTCGGAAGTGAGCGTAAGCCTGTATGGACATTGCGTCCGTGCCATCGAACGGGGATTGAAGTTCGGCGTGCATGGCCTACCGCTGATCGGCTCCGGCGACTGGAACGACGGCATGGACAAGGTTGGCGAACTCGGTAGGGGCGAGAGCGTCTGGCTCGGCTTTTTCCTCTACGAGGTGCTGATGCGGTTCACCGAAATCGCCACGTTGCACCACGATCAGGATTTCTCCGACCGCTGCCATGCCGAGGCGACGGAGCTGCGCGGGAATATCGGCAAGAACGGCTGGGACGGCGAATGGTATCTTCGCGCCTATTTCGATGACGGGACGCCGCTTGGTTCCGCGCAAAACGTCGAATGCCAGATCGACTCGATTCCCCAGAGCTGGTCGGTGTTGTCCGGCGCCGGCGAGCCGGAGCGCTCGCGGCTGGCGATGCAGGCGCTCGACCGTCGTCTGGTGCGGCGCGAGGACTCGATCATCCAATTGCTCGATCCCCCGTTCGACAGATCCGATCAGAGTCCCGGCTACATCCGCGGCTACGTCCCGGGGGTACGGGAGAATGGCGGGCAGTACACGCACGCGGCGATCTGGGCCGCGATGGCGTTTGCCAAGCTGGGCGACAATCAGCGTGCCTGGGAATTGCTGCGGATTATCAATCCGGTCAACCACGGCAGAAGCGCAGAGGCTATCGCCAGATACAAGGTCGAACCCTACGTCGTCGCCGCAGACGTGTATGCGCTGTCGCCGCACGTAGGCCGGGGCGGCTGGACCTGGTATACCGGATCGTCGGGATGGCTGTACCGCTTGATGGTGGAATCGCTGCTGGGCTTGAAGCTCCTAGGCGACAGGCTGATCATCGCGCCCTGCCTGCCGGAGGATTGGACCACCTATCGGATGAATTACCGCTATCGGGACACGATCTACCGGATCGTGGTGACGCAAGGCGGCGCCCAGGGTCCGGTGGCTCGAGTGATGGTGGATGGCGTCCTGCGGGCGGATGGAATGATCCCGCTGCTCGATGACCAGCGGGATCACGCGGTGGAGGTAGCGGTGCTAAGCCGATAGCCGATCACGGGAGGAAATGTGTTCGGTGACGTCCTTGCCGATGCCGCGATAGCCGATAAAGCGGCTGGACGAATCGAACATCGGCTCGCCGCTGACCAGCAGATATTGTATCGTGCCATCGTCATTGCTGCGACTGTAGACGAAATCGAGGAAGGGCCGTCGGTTCGCGATGTTGGCGTCCAATTGCTCGCGCTCGTCTGCATTCCAGCGCCCCGCCAAGGCCTTGCCGGCCGAGCCGAGGAGATCCCCCGCTTCGATCCCGAGCATATCGAAGACCGGGCCGGAGATTTGGGTAAAGTTTCCTTGCGGGTCCTGCTCCCAATACCAGTCCGAGGACAGTTCCGTGAAACTCTTGAAACGAGCCTCGCTCGCGCGCAATTCGGCCGTGCGTTGCTGAACCGTCTGTTCCAGCGCCTTGTTGTAGCGATCCAGCTTTTGGTACAGCAGCCGCACCTCCAGCATGTTGTGGATGCGCGTCTGCACCTCGATCAAGTCGAAGGGTTTGCTGACGAAGTCCTTGGCGCCCGCCTGCAGCGCGCGCAGCTTATGGTCCGGCTGCGCCGTGATGACCAGCACCGGCAGATAAGCATCCGTCTCGATTTCCTTCAAGCCCTCCATGACCTGGAATCCATCCATATCGGGCATCTGCAAATCGAGCAGAATCAAGTCGTAGCGATGCGCGAGATGCAGGGAGCAGACCTCCCTCGGATCCGTCGTCGTGGAGACGTGCGAGTAGCCGGCATTGCGCAGCATTTGCTCCAACAGCCTGACATTCGCGTCCTGGTCATCGACGATCAGGATGCTGGCGCTTAGAATTTCGGATGTTTCAAGCATGGCACTCTTCCCAATGATGTCGTCACTCTGTTAATCAGCGTCTTCAACCGACTACCTATACTTCGCTCAACAAACCGCTTTCAGCCGCATGATGCAATGCGATATCGAGCGCATCCATGAATTCGTCGACCTTGATCGGCTTGGTCAAATAGCGGAAGAACCCGGCCTCCATGCCCTTCTCGATGTCGCGCGGGACGGCGTTAGCCGACAGCGCTATAACCGGGATGTGGGCTGTCGCCGGATCTTCGCGCAGAATTTTCAAGGCGCCGAACCCGCTGATGCCGGGCAAATTGATATCCATCAGGATCACGTCCGGCTGAAAGGCGCGCGCCAGCTGAATGCCGAGATAACCGTCGATGGCCGTCAGTAATTTCAAATCGCTGCGGCGCGCGATCAATTGCTCGACCAGGGCCAGATTGGCCGGATTGTCCTCGACATAGAGCAGCGTGCGCTGGCGCGACGACGCGTGCGCCGCCGCGGGAAGCCGTTCATCCGGGAGGATCTCGCCGCTGCCGCCGAACACCAGCGCCGGGGCGCTCGATGCGGCCAATTCGACCCAGAATACGCTGCCGTCGCCGACACGGCTCTCGACGCCGATAACGCCCCCCATCAACTCGACCAGTTGCTTGGTGACCACCAGGCCGATGCCGGTCCCCTCTTCGGTGCTGGTCTCCTGCCCCAGCCGATTGAACGGCTGGAACAGTTGCGCCAGTTGTTCCGGCGTCAGGCCGTCGCCGGTGTCCTTGACGCTGATGCGCACCCGGTTTTCGCCGCTCAGCGCACATTGGACGATGACCGCGCCGCCCACGCGGTTATATTTGATCGCATTCGACAGCAGGTTGATCATCACCTGCTTGACCCGGGTGCGATCGGCATGGACGTAGAAGAGTTTGTCGAAATTGGGGAAGGTCATTCGTATCCCGCGCTTCTGGGCCTGCGGCTCGATCATGGCCTGACAGTCCAGCAGCACGTCGGTGAGCGATATCGACTCCTGCGACATCGTCACCTTGCCCGATTCGATCATGGCCAGATCGAGGATTTCGTTGATCAGGCGCAGCAGATACCAGCCGGCTTGAAGGATCTGGTCGATCGAAAGTTTCTGCGCCGCTGTCGGCGGCGGCGTCTCGGAGGCCATCAGTTGCGCGAATCCGAGCACGGCGTTGAGCGGCGTGCGCAATTCATGACTCATGCTGGAGAGGAATTCAGATTTCGCCAGGTTGGCCTTTTCAGCGGCCGCTCTGGCATTCTCCAGTTCTAGATTGTTTTCCTGCAGCGCATGCTCGAACTGCTTGCGTTCGGTGACATCGCGGGCCGCCGCGAAAACGCCCTGCAGCTTGCGGTCGCGGTCGTGGAAGGTGGTGGCGTTGTACGAGACCACCGTTTCCTTGCCGTCCCGGGCGTGGGCGGTCAACTCGTAGTTGGTCACCTTGCCTTCGCGCAGCACGCGCGTGATCGCCGCCTCGGCCCGATCCGGATCGGTGAAGTAGTTCTTGAACGGCGCCCCGATCAATTCGTCGCGCGTGCAGCCGGTCAATGCCTCCATCTGCTGGTTGACGTCGCTGATGACGCCGCGCGGGTCGGTGGTCATGATCGCGTCGATGTTCGACTCGATCAGCGAGCGCGTGTAGAACTGCTGATCGCGCAGCCGCTGGTCGAGCAGCGCCTGCTCCGCTTCGACCCGCTTGCGCGCCGTGTTGTCGGTGCCGATCAACAGATAGCCGATCACCTTGTCTTGCGCATCGCGCAGCGCCGTGACCGACACGATCGCCGGGAAGCGGCTGCCATCCTTGCGGATATAGGTCAGCTCGTAAATATCCTCGATGCCGCGCGAAGCCTTGAACACCAGCGCCTCGAAGCCCGGGGTGATCGGGGTATCCAGTTCCAGGCTCAATGCCGCCGCCCGCGCGATCACCTCCTGCGCATCGGAAATGCCGGCCGGCGTGATCTTGTCCACCACGTCCTCCGCCTTGTAACCGAGCATGCGTTCGGCGCCGACGTTGAAAATCTGGATCACCCCCTGGGCGTCGGTGGCGATGCTGGAAAAATTCGCGCTGTTGAAAATGGCGTCCTGCAAGGCACCCGCCTTCAGCAAGGGCTGGCGCAGCTCCCGCGCGACGCCCTCGAGCGCCAAGCGCTCGCGGATCTCCCGACGCATGCGCACAAACAGCAGCGCCAGGGCAACCAGCAGCACGGCGCTGCTGGCCGCGATGGCGGCGGCGGCGGAGCGCGCGGCGGCGTTCAGCGCGATGCCGCTGTCCACGAGCAGCACCGCCAGCGTTAATCCGAGAGCGATCGCCATCAGTCGTTCGCCCGGCATTTTTCCCGTCGCGTTCATCAATTCCTCTTTTCTCTTCAGGCCGCCCGGCTGGCGGTCCCCTGGCCTTGACGCTGGCGCACGTCCGACAGCAGGCGGGCGAACTCCTTCTTCACCACGCCATAGCATTCGCACACCTGAGTCTCCAGGCCGGCCCGGTCCACCACCGTGATATGGCCGCGGCGATAACGGATGAAACCGTGACTTTGCAATTTGCCGGCCGCCTCGGTCACCCCTTCGCGCCGCACGCCCAGCATGTTGGCGATCAATTCCTGGGTCATCGTCAATTCATTCGAGGGCAAACGATCCAGGGTCAGCAGCAGCCAGCGGCACAGTTGCTGCTCCACCGAATGATGGCGATTGCACACGGCGGTCTGCGACATCTGCGTGATCAGCGCCTGGGTGTAGCGCAACAGCAGCCGCAGCACCGGTCCGGCGCGATTGAATTCCGTCATCAGTATTTGCGACTTGAGACGGTAGCCGTGGCCGCCCGTCTGCACCACGGCGCGGCTGGGCGTCGATTCGCCGCCCATGAACAGGGAGACTCCCAACACCCCCTCGTTGCCGACGCCGGCAATTTCCGACGAGCCGCCGTTTTCCAACACGTAGTGCACCGAGACGATCGCCGTGGTCGGGAAATAGAAGTGCTGCAGCCGGCCGCCGGACTCGTAGAGCACGTCGCCGAGCAGCAGCGGGATCAGCTCCAGATGTGGCGCCAGACGGTCGAACTCGGCATCGAGCAGCGCCGCCAGAAGATGATTTTGGTTGGGGTCATGGATACTGGACATATCAGGGCTCCTGCTGCCAGTCGATTCCGCATGGGGGTGTGGGGGACGCCGAATCATGGCCCCCGAAAGAATGCCGCACCGACAAGGTAACACGCCCTGCATAGCGATGAGGACTTTATTACGCCTTTGGCGAGCGGTCTGTGTGCTAGCGCACATAGGGACGGGATTTGCGTCGAACTTCGGGCGCGACCGGGTGCTGCTGGCGCCGACTTCGCGCCGCCGCGAGGTTCTGTGCGTTGGCGAACAGACCCCGATCGATTTGAACCCTAATCTGCCTCCATCGCCTGGACGCACAGCGCATCTGCAGCAGCGGCCACGGGATGCAGAGTCCAGCGTTTCAATCACCAAACCGGGAGTATCGAAATGAAGAATCTCAAAATCGTATCCACGCTGATCGCCGCACTGATGTTGACCACCGTCGTCGGCTGCGCCTCGACGCCGACCCAGGAAAGCACTGGCCAGTACGTCGACGACACCGTCATCACCACCAATGTCAAGGCCGCAATCCTCGACGAACCGTCCTTGAAGTCGGCCGAAATCAACGTCGAAACCTTCAAGGGCGTGGTCCAACTGAGCGGCTTCGTTCGCTCCGAAGCCAACATCGCCACCGCCATCAAGGTGGCGCGTCGGATCAAGGGCGTGAAATCGGTCAAGAACGACATGCGCCTGAAGTAATCACCGCTCCGGCCCTCACGGGCCTGCGCCTGGGTGGCAGTGCCAGCCACTGCCATCCCATCGGCGCCTTGTTCGATCACGGAGGTACGGAATATGAACACGATGAAGAAATGGACCGAACTGGCGGCGACGATTGCCCTGGTGCTCGGCTTGAGCGCCTGCGCCGGGATGTCGTCGCAGGACAGAAATACCGCCGTCGGTGCCGGGGCAGGGGCGGTTCTGGGTTCCGTATTGACCGGCGGTAGTGCGGTCGGCACGGTGGGTGGAGCTGCGGTCGGCGGCGTGATCGGCAACCGGGTCAACCCCTAGACGTAAAGTGAATAATTGCCGGCAATGACGGTCCGCAAGCTACGCCAAGCAAGCGCGGCGTTCTCTTTGACGTTTTGTAAATGTTGTCTCAAGCTCTCAGGCCGTAATGAATTCCGTCGAGCACGAACAATCCAACCCTGCATTGCCAACGACGCCGCCCCGGATACTGCCGGATCGGCCTCTACTGTTGATTGTTGACGATGAGCCCCGCAACATACAATTGCTGTACGAGATTTTCAAAGACGATTACGAAGTGTGCAGGGCGAGCAGTGGCAAGGCCGCGCTCGCATTTTGCCGGGCCCGCCACCCTGATTTGATCTTGCTCGATATCGTGATGCCGGAAATGGACGGGTATACCGTTTGCCAACGGCTCAAGAATGATTTCCTCACCGGAAATATCCCGGTCATTTTTGTCACCGCGGGCAGCGACCCGCTCGAGGCGGTTCGCGGACTGGATGCTGGAGGCGTCGATTTCATCGTCAAGCCCTTCCATTTGGAGGTGGTCCGGGCACGTGTCCGTTCTCATCTGGCGCTCAAGCATCAGTCCGACGTCTTGCGTTCCTTGGCGATGGTCGATGGACTGACGGGCGTGGGCAATCGGCGTTGTTTCGACACCCTACTGAAGGCCGAATGGCGGCGCAGCATTCGCTCGGGCCAGCCGTTGGCTCTGATCATTGCCGATGTCGATTTTTTCAAGCGCTACAACGATCGCTATGGGCACCAGGCGGGCGATGCCTGCCTGCAATCGGTCGCCTCCGTTCTAAAGTCGGAATGCCTTCGTTCCCACGACGCGGTGGCACGCTACGGCGGCGAGGAATTCGTCTGCATTCTTCCCGACACGTCGCTGCGGGGTGCCGAGAATCAAGCCAATGATCTGGAGAGAGCCGTCAGGTCGCTGTGCATCGCGCACGAAGCATCCGATGTCTGCGCCGTGGTCACCATCAGCCTCGGCGTGGCGGTCGCCCATCCGGCCAAGGGTGACAGTGCCGCCGATCTGGTCGCTTGTGCGGATGAACAGCTGTATTTCGCCAAGCGATCCGGACGCGGGCAAATGAAATCGCTACACATTTCCTAGCACTCATCCGGCCGCATCGTGCCGCCGGAGACATCGCCGGACCCCCGGCCCCTCCAGATCCTTAAACGCGCATCAATAATTTCGGAAGGAAACCACCATGACCAGCCCCGTCAGCACCAACCCGACACAACGCGTCCATCCGCTGATGATCATTGCCGGCACTGCGGTCATCTTGTTTTGCGCTGCCGGCATCGCAGCCATCATGGGCTGGATCCCGACCTCGTTTGGGCACAACGCTGACAACGGAGTCCTGACGCGGTCTGATCAACTGGTCCAGCCGGCCAGCCGGACAGCGGACGCCACCTCGCGCCAGGCAGCGTCGGTCCGTCACCAACGTGCCCGGGAGGAATCCGGTCGGCAAACGACAGCAACCGGCGGCGCCACATGCGCCAATTGCGGCGTCGTCGAATCGGTCCGCGCGATCACCACCCGCGCCCAGGGCAGCGGCGTGGGCGCTGCGGGCGGCGCCGTGGTCGGCGGCTTGCTGGGCAATCAGGTCGGCGGCGGTCGCGGCAAGGACGTCATGACCATCGTTGGCGCGATCGGCGGCGCGGTTGCCGGCAACCAGATCGAAGGGCGGGTCAATGCCACCCACAGCTACGAGGTCACCGTTCGCCTGGATGACGGTTCGACCCGAACGATTCATCAGTCGGCGCCCTCCGGCTGGCATTCGGGTGACCACGTCAGGATCGTCGATGGCGTCGTCCGTTCGAACGACTGATGCGCGGCGGGCAGATGGGGGCCGGCCCTAAACGTCCAGCGAAGCTTGGAATCGTCCGCCATGTTCGCTAGCGCACAGAACTCCAAGCAATAAATGGCAATACTCCAACGCGCTAGGTTTCGCACGTTGCACTGAACCTCGGCGTGGATGCCGTCAGGCGTCCGGTCGGTGGCATCGGTGGTTTTCCGGAACAAATTACAAGGGGAAGCAAATGAACAGGTTCGAAAGCGTCACCAGGCCACTGATGTGGTTCATGGCATTGCTGCTGGCCGCCGTCGCGGCCGGCTGCGGCGGCGGCGGCGGCGGGCGGGATCCGATCCTGGGCGTAGGCGGCATCGTAGCGGTCGCGCCCACGGTGACCGCCGTAGCGCCGGTCAACAATGCCAGCGGCGTTCCGATCAACAACGCCATCATCACCGCCAACTTCAGCGAACCGATGGCCCCGCTCACCGGCGGCGCGAGCTTCACGGTGAGCTGCACGACGGCGCCTTGCGTCAATCCCACGGGTACGGTGGCGCTAGACGCCAGCAACCGGATTGCCACCTACACGCTGACCTCAGGCTCCGCCCTGACGCCGCTCACCGACTACACCGCCACGGTCACCGGGGCCAAGAGCATCGCCACCGGCCTCGCACTGGCGAGTCCCTACGTCTGGCACTTCAAAACCGGTACAGCGCTGGATACGACCCGGCCCAGGGTGACGCTCACCGTTCCGGCCACGACGATTCCGGGACCGACTTCCGGCGTGCCGACCAACACCGCCATCAGCGCCGTGTTCACCGAGGATATGGCCCCGGCAACGATCACCGCAGCCAGTTTCACGCTGAGCTGCACGACGCCTTGCACGGCGCCGGCGGGCAGCGTGAGCTACGCGGTCGGCAGCCGAACCGCGGTGTTTACGCCGGCGACAGCGCTTGCCGTCAGTACCGCCTACACCGCCACGATCACCACCGCGGCCACGGACCTGGCGGGCAATCAATTGGCGGGAAATCAGGCGCCCCTGCCCGCAGCCAGCAACTATGTCTGGACCTTCAGCACCGCAGCAACCGCGGTCCCGGCGGCCAATGTCTCGGTGCTGTCGACCAACCCTGCCGCCGCTGCCGTCAATGTTCCTGCCAGCGCGACCATCAACGCGAGCTTCAGCGCTCCCGCCAATTTGCGCATCGACCCGCTGACGCTCACCACGGCGACCTTCACCGTGACCGGACCGGCACCCGCCTTGACCGCCATCACGGCAGCATCGGTGGTGCTGGACAGCGCCACCGGCCGCATCGCCACCTTCACGCCAGTTAGCGCTCTCGCCGCCGGCGTGACCTATACGGCGACGATCAAGGGCGGCGCCAACGGGGTCAAGGATCTGGCCGTCCCCGCCGATGCCATGGCGAGCGACTACACCTGGAACTTCACCGTGGCTGCCGCGGCAGTGACGCCGCCCCCGCCCGCGCAAATACCGCTGGGCTCGGCCTCGACCTTCGGAACCTTCGGGGGCTCCGCCGGGATGACCAGCTCGGGACTTGAAACGATCATCAACGGCGACATCGGCACCACCGCCGTGTCCACCGCGGTGACCGGCTTCCACGATGCCGGTCCGGGATGCACCTATACCGAAACGCCGCTGAATGTCGGCACCGTCAATGGCCTGATCTACACGGCGGCGCCGCCGCCCACCGTTGCTTGTCCCAGCGAGGGAACCGCAGCCACCTTCGCGATCGCCTTGCAGGCCCGTGCCGATGCGCTCACCGCGTACAACGCACTGGTGGCGATGCCGATCGGCGCCAATCCGGGTGGCAACCTGGCCGGGCTGACCTTGGCACCTGGCGTCTATACGGCCCCCGCCGGCTCGTTCCTGATCCAGGGCGGAGATCTCACCCTCGATGCCCAGGGCAACGCCAATGCGGTCTGGGTGTTCCAGATGGCGAGCACGCTCACGGTCGGCGGTCCGGGAGCGGCAGCCCCGCAAAGCGTCATCCTGACCAACGGTGCCCAGGCCAAAAACGTCTTCTGGCAAGTCGGCAGCGCCGCGACGATCAACGCAGGCGGCGGCGGGACCATGGTGGGAACCATCATCGCTCAGGCGGGTGCTGCGTTTTCCACCGGTGGCAACGTCGCGATCGTGACCTTGAACGGCAGAGCACTGTCGCTCGGCGCTTCAGTCACGCTGGTGAACACGGTGATCAACGTGCCGGCCCCGTAAGCTTTGAACAAGGCCGGCAGAACGATTTCTGCCGGCCGCTCGATCACGACGAATCTCGGCAAGCATGCGCCACGGCCTGATGGCTTTATCAGGGGCGGTCAATCCTCTTGGAGAAAAACATGAAATTAGCAAAGGTCTCGGGAACGCTGGGTCTGGCGGCACTCGCCGCAATCGCCAGCTCCTACGCAGTGGCGGACGATACGGGCTGGTACGGCGGCGCCAACATCGGCCAGTCGCGGGCCACAATCGACGACGTGCGGATCACCAGCGGCCTGTTGGGCGGCGGCTTTTCCACGACCTCGATCACCGATGACAAGCGCGACACCGGCTACAAGATTTTCGGCGGCTACCAGTTCAACAAGAATTTCGCCGTCGAAGGCGGCTACTTCGACCTGGGACGCTTCGGTTTCACCGCGACCACGGTACCCGCGGGAACGCTCTCCGGCAATATCGAACTCAAGGGCGTGAATCTCGACCTGGTCGGCATCATGCCGATCACCGAAAAGTTCTCCGCGTTCGGCCGGGTCGGATTGAATTCTGCGCGGGCAAAAGACAACTTCAGCGGAACCGGCGCGGTCAGCGTGCTCGATTCCAGTCCGAGCAAGCGCGACACCAACCTCAAGCTCGGTCTTGGGCTGCAGTATGCCTTCACGCCAGCGCTCGGCATGCGCGTCGAAGCGGAACGCTACCGAATCAACGATGCGGTCGGCAACAAGGGCGACGTCGATCTCGTCTCGCTCGGCCTGGTCTATCGCTTCGGTAAAAAAACGCCGGACCCCGCCCCCCGGGCGCCCGAGCCCGAGCCCGTTGCCGCCGCCCCCGCGCCCGCCCCGGTGGTCGTGACGCCGCCGCCTCCGCCGCCCCCGGCACCGACGAAGGTGACATTCTCGTCGGACTCCCTGTTCGCATTCGGCAAGGCAAGCCTGCAACCGGCGGGCAAGCGCGACCTCGACGAGTTTGCAGCCAAGCTCAAGGGCGCCGACTTCGAGCTCATCACGGTCACGGGACACACCGACCGGATCGGCTCGCACGCTTACAACATGAAGCTCTCGACGCGCCGCGCAGAGACGGTCAAGGCCTATCTGGTGGAATCCGCGGGTATTTCGGCCGACAAGATCGCAGCCAGGGGCGTGGATGGCTCGGATCCCGTGACCCGGCCCGGGGATTGCAAAGGGGTGAAAGCGACCAAGAAACTGATCGCCTGCCTGCAGCCGGATCGCCGCGTGGAAGTCGAGGTCACCGCAACGCAAGCAGCCAAATAGGCGCCATACAGGTTTCGGCATTTCATTCGGCGACAAAGCAGAACGGCCCTTCGGGGCCGTTCTGCTTTGTCGCGTCGGAGGCTCGTCACGGAAGGAGATCCGATCGTGCGTGCCAGGCCGATGGTTTGTCGACGGAACCCCATAGCTTCGATTCAATGCGGTTGCAAGGCTTACCGCTTGTCGCCCTTGGCGGCGCCCTGGATGCTTTCGCCGGCCTTTTCGATCTGCTGACCGGCGCTCTCTACCGCTTTATCGACCTCCTTTGCAGCCGCATTCGCTGCCAACTTCATGTCCGTTTGACATACCTCCATGTCAAGCATCCGAAGCGAACGCAGGAAGCGTCTTGCGACGCTCGATCCCGTCGTCACTTGACGCGCATGTCGTTCTTGACGGAGGTGACGCCCTTGACGCTGCGTGCCAGTTCGACCGCCTTGTTGATGTCGGCCTGCGAGCCGACGAAACCGCTCAGCTGGACCACGCCCTTGAAGGTTTCAACGTTGATTTCTGCGGATTTCAGGGAGGGTTCATTGAAAACTGCCGCCTTGACCTTGGTGGTCAAGACCGCATCATCAAAATATTCACCGGTTCCCTCCTGCCTCGGCGTGGACGCACAGCCTACTAAAATAGCCAACAGGACGGTCAGCATGAATGCGGAAAAACGTCTGGATTGTGTCATGGCCGGATGCTCCTAATGAATTACGATGCAAAATTGCCCATCGATTCTTGTGTGAAATCAACGGGCACCTGTCGCAGCTCTCGCTGCGCTGTTGAACCGGTATTCGAGTTTCGCCGCCCGGCGGGTTCCCACCGCCGGGCGAAATCGCAACAACGCGCTAGATCCTGCCCATCAACCACAGAATGAGCAGGATCACCAACACCAGTCCAAGACCGCCGCTGGGTCCGTAACCCCATCCCCGGCTGTGAGGCCAGGCTGGGATAGCACCGAGCAGCATCAGAATCACTATGATCAGCAGAATTGTTCCTAATGACATTTCATTGCTCCCAAGGATTCGTAGAAGTTCGGTTTCCGAGACAACGCGCTCGGCGTGCCAATTCCACCTCAATTTTTCCGCTTCCAAGCTCTTTAAACATATGACGAGCTGGCGACACGGGCTTTGACATTAATCAATTGTCATGCTTTTGATGGAACCGCATCCCATCAGGATATTCTTTCCGAATAGCTATTGACCTTTGTCAATAGGACGATCTCTTGCCGGCACGGATAATGATCACACGACCGAGTCGGGGCAGAGACTGCGCTCAGCGTGGAAAATGAACTAAGCTTTTACTTCTGAGCGTTGCTGCGCAGTAGCCTGGCTCCGATGATCGAACGGGAGAACGATAAATGCGCTACGGACTGATTGTGCTGTGGATGCTGGTCTGCTCGACGACTACGGCCCTTGCCCAGGTGAGCATAGGCATCGGACTTCCTGGTGTCAGCATCGGGATAAACCTACCGCTGTTCCCGGAACTCGTCCGAGTCCCGGGCTACCCGGTCTACTACGCGCCGCGACTGCATTCGAACTTCTTCTTTTACGACGGCATGTACTGGGTGTACCAGAGGGACAACTGGTACGCGAGCACCTGGTACAACGGTCCCTGGAGTCTGGTGGGTCCAGAGTTTGTGCCGCTGTTCGTTCTGCGCATCCCGGTACGCTACTACCGGGATCCTCCTGCGTACTTTCGCGGATGGCGAGCCGATGCGCCGCCGCGCTGGGGCGAACACTGGGGCAGGGAATGGGAGCAGCATCGCAGCGGATGGGACAAGTGGAACCGAAGTTCTGCGCCTCCGCCCGCCCCGCTGCCCGTCTATCAGCGAAAGTATTCAGGGAATCGCTATCCCCGGGCGGAGCAGCAACAGACGCTTCGCCGCCAGAATTACCGTTACCAACCGCGCGACGCCTTAGTGCGGCCGCACTATCAGGAGCCGGCCGAACAAGGAGCACCCGCGCCCTCCCGACCGGGGCCTCGGGGAGCGCCCCAGAAGGGTGAGCCCAGGCGACAGGATATCCAGCGCACCAGCCCGCCGCCGCGACGGGGAGGGGAAGGCGCTCAGAAATCAGCGCCCGCTCAAGCGCCCCCTGGACAGAGAGGCCCGGCAATCCAAGATCGGAGACAGCAAGCCCCGCAAGGAGCGGCCAAGCGTGAACAACCGACGCCTAGTTCAAGCCAGGGGAAGACCCCAAAGGGGAAGGCAGCAGAGCAGGAAAAAGACCGCGCGAGGGGCGACGAACAAGGTCAGGGACGCAATCGGTGATGCCGGCCCGCCGCACTC
>DATKVJ010000047.1:0-19412 GCA_035530135.1 Rhodocyclaceae bacterium
TGTCAGTTCCTATCCAGCCTCCGACCCGGGCTTTGCCGCGGTGCCGGTCGAGGAACTGCTGGCCGGCGAAGCGGACCTGATCGCACGAATCAAGCTGTGCTACGGCACCGACCGGGATAGATTCGAGCGCGAAGTGCTGACACTGGTGCGCCACTACGCTGCCTACGTGCATCTGCTGCCGGCGACCGCGGACAACTACTTCAGCAAGCCCGGCGGACTGTTCCGGCTCGGTCTGGAGACGGCTTTCTTCAGCCTGCAAGGGACCGATGCGCACATCTTCTCGGGGCGGATGAGCATCTCGGCACGCCGCCAACTGGAGCCGCGCTGGCGCCATGCGACGTTCATCGCGGGCCTGTGCTGCGAGTTGCATCGCCTGATGAGCCATGTCATCGTCACCGATGCCGCCGGCGAAGCGTGGCCGCCCTTCCTGCAGCCCCTGGCCGACTGGCTGGCGACACGTGGGCGCGAGCGCTACTTCCTTCGTTGGCGGCCACAGGCGGTCGAGGCGCGCGGCCTGGGCCTGTTCGCCCTACTCCATGTGGTGCCTCCTGCTGTGATGGCCGACCTGTCCGAGGGCAACGTGGTCATCGTGCCGCACCTGCTGGCCAGCCTCAGCGGCATCCCCGTCTATCGTGAGCACAACATCCTCGACGAACTCGTCCGCCGCTCGCTGGCGCTGGTCATCGACCGCAACCTCGCAGCCAGCGCCGACCGTTACGGTTCGCCACAGTACGGCTCGCACCTGGAACGCTACCTGGTCGATGCCCTGCGGCGACTCGCCAGCGGCAACTCGGCCTGGGTGGCCAACCGCGAGAAGACGCGCCTGTGGTTCGGGCAGGACGGCCTGTTCCTGGTCTGGCCCGGTGCCGCCGAGGATGTCCACCAACTGCTCGAGGCCGACCAACTGGCCGGCATTCCCAAGGCGCCCGAGACCATTCTGGAACTCTTGCTGGCCGCTGGCGTGTTTGAAGCGGCAGCGGCGGGCCGTTTGACCTGGTCCATCCAGCCACCCGGCGCCAAGGCCCCGCTGGAAGCCGTCAAGCTCTCGGCGCCGGCCATTCTCCTTACAGGAATCGATCCTCCACCCGTGGCCTTGCCCAATGTACTGGAATTCAAGCCAGGGCATGTGCCTGCCCCATCTGCGCCGCAAACGCCTGCACCCCTGGCTCCGCCGACAATGGTCGCGAGCGGCACCCAGTTGTCCCTCATTCCGCCGTCCGAGGCACCCGCCGACAGTGATGCACACAAGGCGCCGGTCGAGGTAACACCCGGAACATCCGCGCAGGAATCCGAGTCGACACCTCCCTCGGAAACATTCGCCCTGCAAGCCCCGCTGCGCCTGAACCCGGTGGTGCGGGATGCGCTGGCCGATGCCGTTCGTACGCTCAACGACGGCATGGGCCCGGCCACGGTGTGCACCGTCGCCCAGGGGGTGTTCGTGCCGCTGGAGGATTTCGTGCGACGCGGCGTCCAGCCCTCCCTGGCCATGCGTGCGCTGACCGAGACGAACATGCTGCTGAAGCCCAACCGCAATGGCCCGCCGACGCTGTCGCGCGAGTTCAACGGTAAGCCCACCATCGGCATCGTGCTCGACCCGCGCTGCGTAAGCGGACTCGATCTGGCGGGCTTTGCCGTGCCACCGACGGGGGAAGGCTGAGATGCTGGTGCGCCACTACGAGATGCCCTGGCGCCGAGCCTACGAGGTCTATGCCAGCCTCGCCTGGTGGTTGGCGCTGGTCTATTTCCTGGTTGTGAGCACAATCGGTTGGCTTCCCCGCCAGTTGTCCCTGCCGCTTGCGCTCATCTGCCTAGCGATGGGCGTATTGCGGCTGGCCCAGGCGCTACGCATGCTGGTGTTGCGTGCCTCGCTCGGCGGCCGCGGCATCGAGGTCATCACCACGAGCGAACTGGCCCGCTGGTGCAGGAACCCAAACGATGTGTTCCTGGGCTTTGGCTTCGAATGGCGGCCCGTGCATTCGCAACGGCTCTACGAACTCGCCAAGATCGACTACCGGGAATACGCCGTGTCGCCACGACTGCTTCGCTTTCTGGGCTACGACAGCAAACCGCAACCGGACGCCGAGATCGGTCTGCCGTATATCCACGGCATCGAACCGAAGGAAGGCCCCATGCATCGTCCCTTGCAGAACTTCGAGGGTGGCACCCTGCTGGTGGGCACGACACAGTCTGGCAAGGGCGTGGCGCTGGCCAACCTGATCACCCAGGCGATCCGGCGCGGCGATGTGGTGATCATCATCGACCCGAAGAACAGCCGCCGCCTCAAGCGCGTGGTCGAGCGCGCCTGCGCTGACTACCGCGAGCCCGACACCTTCATGGAGTTCCACCCGGCCTTTCCGGAACGCGGCGTGCGGCTCGACTTCACCTTCAACTGGCAAAAGCCCACCGAGATCGCCTCGCGCATCCAGTCCATCATGCCGCCGGACACGGCAGGCGCCTTCTCGGCCTTCGGCTGGGATGCGGTCAATGTGGTGGTGCAGGGCCTCATCGAAATCGAAGAGCGGCCGAACCTGATGAAGCTCACCAAGTACATCGAGGGCGGCATCGAGCCGGTACTGGAAGGCTCGCTGCGCCGCTACTACGACCAGACTCTGGGGGCCGGCTGGCGCGATCTGCCCGAGATGAAAAAGCTGCTGCACGATGCCCATCGCGGCAACATGAAGCGTCCGTCGGAGGCAGCCAGCGCCGATTTGATGGCCTTCGTCGCCTACTACGAACACCACGTCGCACAGAACCAGCGCAACAAGGTGATCGACGCCCAGGTGCGGACCTTCCGCCACAACCGCGAGCACTACCAGAAGATCACGGCCAACCTGCTCCCCATCCTGTCGATGCTGACCTCGGGCGACCTGGGGCGCAGCTTGTCGCCCGATCCGTTCGATGCGGACGACACGCGGCCCATCATGAATTTCGAGAAGATCGAGCGGGCCGGTCATGTGCTCTACATGTGCCTCGATTCGCTCCCCGATCCCTCCGTGGCCTCGGCCATCGGGGCCCTGGCGCTGGCCGATCAGGCAGCGCGTGCCGGCATGCGCTACAACCTGGGCAACTACCGACGCATCGCACTGTTCGTCGATGAGGTCTCCAACGTCATCAACCAGCCGCTGATCGAGATCCTCAACAAGGGAGCCGAGGGCGGCATTTTCACCACCTGCGCGATGCAGACCCTGGCCGACCTGGCCAAGCGGCTGGGCAGCGAGAACGCGGCACGCATGGCACTGGGTAACCTAAACAACCTGATCGCACTGCGCACCAAGGACCGGCCGACGCAGGACTTCGTGGTCGAGACCTTCGGCAAGACGGCGATCCACACGGTGCGGGTGGGGCTCAGCCACGGGTCGGATGCCCACCTGGGCGACTTCTCGTCGAGCTATTCCACCCAACTCACAGAGAGTTTCGAGGAAATGGTGCCTGCCGACGTACTGGGCAAACTGCCCAATCTCCAGTACTTCGCCTCGGTATCGGGCGGTCGCCTCATCAAGGGCCGGTTCCCCATCCTCAATCCAGATGCGGATTCGAGCCGTGCGCCTGCGAAGGCTGCCGTATGATCCGCGCAGTTGCCGTGCTGTCGCTGGTGATCCTGCTGATCCTGGTGCTGTACGTGCCTTCGGCCCATCCGCCGGAGCGCTTCCTGGCGCAGTTGCGTGCCGAACATGAGGCGGCAGTTGCCTACTGGGGCGTCGAGCCCGCCACGCGCATGCTGGATCGGGCGGCGAGCATGCAGGAGGCGACGGCCAGCGTCACGCCGATCCCGGCTGCAAAGGATGCCCCGTTCAAAGCGAGCGTGAACGGTGCGGTATCGCGGGAGATGTCCTCGATCAACCAGCGCTTCTTCAACAACGCCTATTTCCGCTCCGTGGACGCGTTGCTCCTGCTCGCCAGCTATCGGCTATCCACCCTGCTCGAATGGCTGCCCTGGCTGGGCGCATTCGTTCTCGCCGCGATCGCCGATGGCGGGTTCGCACGGCTGATCAAGGCCAAGGAGTTCCTGCAACACGATCCGGAGATGTTCGCGTTATACGCCAGCCTGGGCATCGTGACACTCTGCGCGACGGTCATAGGCTTCGTGGTGCCGGTCACGCCCTATCCACTGCTGCTGCCTTGTGCGCCGCTGTTGGTCGGCGTGCTCACCGGGCGGGCGTTGGGATGTTTTCACCGACGTGGGTAAGGCAATACACCGCAAGCAGATCCACGGAACTAAAGTTGAAAGTGGTGTATGCCCCTGATTGGCAGGGAGGACGGTGGATTCACACCCACAGGAAAAACACCGCCTTTGCACGGCGCACGCCGAGAGAAGGCAATGGCTGAAGCCTATGGCGTCGGCGACTGCGTCATCGGGCGCGCATCGCGCATGGGCAGGCGATGAGATCGTGTTTTTTCTGCTCGAACTCTTCCTTCTCGATTTCGCCGCGGGCATAGCGATCCTTGAGAATGTCCAGCGGCGCCAAGCGACATAGTGCGTGACCTTATCGCCAAGCTTCTCCCTCTCCTGAGAGAGATCGTCCCCATTTGCTGATGTCAAACAACGCCAAATGCGAAGACCCGATTGGCATGCTTCGCCAAGTCGCGATCGCTAATATTGGAGAATCTCTACAGAAATTCATGCCACGCCCCACCAACCCTCACCGTTATTTTCCTTGATTCGTCAACGCGCCATTTTTGCGTTTCTCGAATTGACAGCGCTCAACACGAAGCGATACAGGCGGAAGGAGAGCGTCAGCACGACCGCTCCCAGCCCGACCGCGAGCGGATAGCGATAGTCCGGGTGCTCGAGCAGCAGCGGCAACAGGCCGATGGCGATGGCGGGCGGGACGTGCAGATCGAAAGCCGCGAGTATCGCGATGCCCCCGGCCACGGCGACCGCCGCCGCGAACGGACCGGTGCCCAGCCAGGCGACGCTGGCGGCGCCGAGGGCGGCGGTCAGGACGCAGACGAGGGGCAGCACCAGCGAGCGCTGGGCCCAGGGACAGACCTCGGCGTGCGCGAACATTTCGAAACCCGTCACCACCAGGGGCGGCACCAGCACCGCCCGCCAGCCCAGCGCCTGCCCGAGGCTGACGTCGATCGCCACGAAGGCGACGAAGAAGGGCAGCCACCGGTAACGACGGGGCGGCAGTTCGACGATGTCGTCGGCGAGGTCGGCGGCCAGGATCTGGATGGGCGGCTGTCCGTAGCGCCGGCGCAACACCGACAAGCCCGCCAACAGCGCAGTGCCGAGCGCGATCGCCGGCGGATACCACCAGCTGTGGATGTCGAAGGCCAGCGGCAGCAGGCCCGCGGAGATCGCCGGCGCGATCGGCGAGCGCAGCAGGACGATCACCGCGATGCCGGTCGCGGTGGCCAAGAGCACCGAGATCAGACCGTAAGCCAGGTGCTGGGCGATGAGGACGCCGATCACCGCCGCCAGGCTCGGGGTCAATACCAGCAGCAGCGGCGCCAGCGCCCAGTTGCCCCGCGGACGACTGAACACGTCTTTGGCCAGCGCCCCCAGCTCCGGGAACAGGATGTAGGCCGCCCCCGGGAGAGCGGCCAGCTTGACGATCGCCGCGATGTAGAGGATGGTCATGAGATCCGGACGCCACGGGTTCCGGGTTTTGATCTTTTCCATGCCGTGAGCCCTCAAGCCGAATGGTCCGGGCCGTCCTCGCCGCCGGCAAAAGCGCGGCAGGCCCGACGAATGAAGTCGAGCTGCTGCCGGTAGCGCGTGCAGCCCTCGCACATCGCCAGGTGCATTTTCAGCTGCAGCCTTTCGGCCAGCGTGAGCTTGCGGTCCTGGGACTCGGACAACAGATGGGTGACCTCCTTGCACTTCAGCATGCTTGCTCTCCGGCGCCGAACCAGGTCTTTTCCAGGCACTGGCGCAGGCCGTTGCGCGCCCGGTGCAGGATGACGTGGCAGTTGCTGATGGTGATCTTCAGTTCGGCGCAAACCTCGTCGGTCTCGAACTCCAGGAATTCGCGCATCATGAATACCCGCGCGGCATTCTCGGGAAGATGCTTGAGGCAGGCGTCGAACACCGCCCAGAAGCGTTCCTGATGCAGCGCCGCTTCCGGATCACCCCAGGCGCGGGGCTGCGAGCCGGGCTGCCAGTGGGCGTTGGGCTTGAACAGCGCCTCGAAGGCCTGATCCAGGCTTTCGTCTTCCTGCGACAGGGCCGAGACATTGACGGTCCGGCTGCGGCTCCGGATGGCATCGACGATCTTGTTGCGCAAAATCGCATACACCCAGGTTTTCATGGCGGAGCGGCCGGAGAAATTCTTCTCTCCGGCCAGCACCGCCATCAGCGCCTCCTGCACCACGTCCTCGGCCAGTTGCTCGTCGCGCAATTGCAGGCTGGCGAAGCGCAACATGTCGCGGCGCAGCTCCGTCAGATACGGGGCGTCCTGCTGGAATCGTTCGCCGCTCATCATCAGGCGGCCAGCAGGGCGCGCGCCGATTCGCGCACGAAGCCGGCGATCAGGGCGGTGTCCGCTTCCGGTTCCAGATCGCTCGCCGCCCCCATGGCGCCGGTCGCCACCGGCACCGCTTGGCCGTCGCGCATCTCGGTCAGGTATTCGCCGGCGCAGCTGCGGCAATACACGTGTTCGCCGCCCGCCTGCCCCCGCTTCAGCACCAGCGCGGCGCCGCACATCGCGCAATCGTGCAGCGGGATGCCCAGGTCGCTGTGGCCGACGACGTGATCGAGTCCGCCGGTGCGGCCGAGGGCGACGAAGCGTTGGCCGAAGTCCCGGTCGAACTGGCGCGCCAGATTGTCTTCGATGACCTCCAAGGCCTTGGCCACCGGCATGCCGCGCCGGTAGGGCCGGGTGCTGGTCATGGCGTCGAAGGCGTCGCAGATGCCGACGATGCGCGCATCGAGCGGCACGTCCAGCCCCGCAAGGCCGCGCGGATAGCCGTTGCCGTCGGGCGTCTCGTGATGTGCGCGCACCGCCGCCTCGGCCAGTCCGGCCAGCGGATGCTCGGCCAGCAGGCGCCAGCCGACCTCGGGATGGGTCTTGATGACGTCGTACTCCTGTTCGCTCAGGCGCTCCTTCTTGCCCAGAATGTGATCGGGCACGCTGATCTTGCCCAGGTCGTGGAGAAAGCCGCCGATGGCGATGCGCGCCGCGTCCGCCTCGGGCAGGCCGGCGTCCGTCGCCAACAGGCGCGAGAAGCGCGAGACGCGCCAGAGATGGCCGCCGGTGTAGGGATCGCGCGCCTCCACCATCCAGGCCATGACCAGCAGGCTGGTCAGGAGATCCTCCTGGACGCGTCCGCGCGCCTGCCGATCCTTGCCGCCGAGCAGACGGGAAATGTCCTGCAACAAGCTCATGTGCCTTCTCCTTCTCCGAGCGCATATTGTTTCATGAAGCGGCGGTCGATCCAGTCCTTCCAGCGCCAGGCCCAGCGTCCCGTCGCCGACCAGCCGCCCCAGGAAACCACCGCCTGTTGCGGACCGGTGGCCAGCAGGTAAAGATTGTTTGTTAGTCGCGGTCGATCGGGCGCCGGCGGCCGCCCTTCGAGCGCCCGGCGCAGATTGACCGCGAGCACCGGGCCCGCGCGCACCGCATGGACGCCGGACTTGGCCTGGGGCGCGGCCACCCGGGTCGCGACATCGCCGGCCGCGAACACCTCGGGGTGGGAAGTGCTCTGCTGGCCCTCGCCCACGGCGATGAAGCCATCCCCGGCCAATGCCAGTCCGCTCTCGGCCAGCCACGGGGCGGGGACGACGCCGGTCGCGGCCACGACGCAGTGCACCGCCAGATCGCGTCCGTCCGAGAGCAACAGGCCGGTCGCCGAGCCGGCGGCGTAGCCCGCCAGGCGCTCGACGCCGCCGGCCGCCAGCGCCGCGGCGACCCTGGACACCACGCGCTCGCCGTGACCCTTCAGTAGCGCGCCGCCTTCGACCAGGAACACCTCCGTGCGATCAGCTCCCAGGAGCGAGACCAGACGGTGACGGATCGCCAGCGCCAGCTCGACGCCGGCGGCGCCGCCGCCGACGACCGCGACGCGCGCCCGTCCCGCTGCGATGAATGCCGCCGACTGGCGGTCCCATTCGACGATGAAGCGCTCCAGCGGCCGGATCGGCAGCAAGGCGGCGCCGGTCGCCGCGAGGCTCGAGCAATCCACCTGCGCGCCGATGTCCAGGGACAGCAGGTCGTAGGCTATTTCTCCGCCGGCCGCGCAGTGCAGCACGCGCCGCTCGGCGTCCAGCCCGATCACGCTGTCCTGCACGAAACGCACGCCGGCGGCGCGCGCCAGCGGCTCGAGCGCCGCCGCGCATTCATCGAGCCGGTAATGCCCGGCGATCCAGCCCGGCACCATGCCGGAGTAGACCTGGCGCGCGTGGGGGGAGACCAGGACCAGCTCGGCCGCCGGCCAGGTCCCGGCCGTCAGCGTCTTCAGGACGTGCAGGTGGGCGTGGCCGCCGCCGACGAGCACCAGTCGCTTCACGCGCCCTCCCATTCGGCGGCCAGCGCCTCGCGGGCATCGGGAAAATCGGCGAACAGACGCGCGACATCCTCGGGGCGATCGACGTCCCAGAGCAGCCCCGGCTCGCTCCAGCGCAGGCCAGCCGAAACGAGCCGCTCGCGCGTCTGCTGCATCACCCGCTCCGTCCCCCACTCGATCTCCCTGAAAGCTTCGGGAGAAGCAGCCTTCATTCCGATCAACCCATAGCCGCCGTCCTCCGCCGGGAGGATCACCGCATCGAACCCGCGCAGCGATTGCGCCGCCAGTCGCAGCTGGGAAGCGTCCAGGGCCGGGCAGTCTGTCCCGATCACCAGCGTGCCCGCGGGCGTCGCCGATTGTCGTAACGCCATGAGCATGCGCATTCCCAGATCGCCCGCCGGCTGACACTGCAGACTCACGGCGCCGAAGGCGCGGCACAGCCGGAAATCCGCATGGCCGGGCTCGCCCGCGCACCACAGGGTCACCGGGCCGACGTCGGCCACCAGCGCCATGGCCACGGTCCGCTGCAGCAGCCAGCGCTGCAATCGCGCCGCGCCGTCGGCGCCCAGCACCGGGATCAGCCGCGTCTTGGCCTCGCCGGGGACCGGCGCGCGGGCCAGGATCGCCACGCCGATGCGCGCCGGCGGTTCAGGGCTCGCGGGATGCATGACCGTATTCCAGTGCCAGTTGGCGCGGATCGGCGCCGAAAAAGAAGCGCAGGCGCAGCCGCCACATCAGCCAGATCGTCCGCCACACCCCCTGTCGCTGCCAGCGCCGACCGGAAGTCGCAAGCCGCGCCGACAGGCAGGCAGGGCGGCCGATTTTGAGCAGCCGTCGGGACAGGGCGATGTCCTCCATCAGCGCGATGTCCGGAAAACCGCCGACCGCATCGAAGGCATTTCGCGAGACGAAGATCGCCTGATCGCCGGTGGCGATCCCGGTCAGGCGCGAACGCCGGTTCATCATCCAGGCGATCACCGGCAGCCACGCGGAGCGGCCCTCGATGGCGACGTCGAAGCGGCCCCAATGACGACCCGAGGCCATGGCTTGCACAATCAGCTCGCCGGCGTCCTCGGGCAGACGGCAATCGGCGTGCACGAACAGCAGCACCCCGCCCCGCGCCACGCGAGCGCCGGCATTCATCTGGCTCGCCCGGCCCCGCCCGGCGTCGAGCACCCGGTCCGCCAGCGGGCGCGCCAGCACCGCCGTGCCGTCGGTACTGGCGCCGTCCACCACGATGATCTCCGCGCCGGCCGCGCGCAATGGGGCGAGCGCTGCCAGGCACTCGGCGATGCCCGAGGCCTCGTTCCAGGCCGGGACGACGATGGACAGCGCGCTCACGCGGCAGCCCCCCGCCGCCAGGCGTGAAAGCGTCCTAGCCTGGCCAGCAGCCGGGCCGGCGCGTGGGCTTTCTTCCACACGCCGGCGACGTACTTGTTGGCCTCGGCCAAGGTCGGATAGATGTGGATGGTGCCCAAGATCCTGTTCAGCCCGATGCCCTGCTTCATCGCCAGCACGTACTCGGCGATCAGTTCGCCGGCGTGCTCGCCGACGATGGTGACACCGAGGATCCTGTCCTTGCCCGGCACGGTCAGCACCTTGACGAAGCCGTGGGCTTCGCCGTCGGCGATCGCCCGGTCGAGTTCTTCGAGATCGAAGCGGCTGACTTCGAAATCGATCTTCTGTTGCCGCGCTTCCTGCTCGTTGATGCCGACGCGCGCGACCTCCGGTTCGACGAAGGTCGCCCAGGGAATCACCGCGTAATCGGCCTTGAATTTCTTGAACGGCGCGAACAGGGCATTGACCGCCGCGTACCAGGCCTGATGCGCGGCGGTGTGGGTGAACTGGAAGGGTCCGGCGACGTCGCCGGCGGCGTAGATGTTGGGGAACTTGGTCTGCAGGAAGGCGTTGGTCTCGACCGTGCGCGTCGCCGCGATGCCCAACTCCTCCAGGCCGTAGCCGCTCAGATTGGCGACGCGGCCGACCGACACCAGCACCTGGTCGAAGGCGATGCGCAGCTCGCGGCCCTGGTGTTCGGCCACCAGGATCTTTTCGCCGTTCTCGATCAGGAAGCGCGTGGCGCGGTGATCGGTCAGAACCGCGATGCCCTCGGCCCGGAAGCGCTGCGTCACCAACTCGGAGACCTCCGGATCCTCCCGGATCATGAGGCGCGGCGCCATTTCCACCTGCGTCACCCGGGAGCCGAAACGGGCGAAGGCCTGGGCCAGCTCGCAACCGATCGGCCCGCCGCCCAGCACCAGCAGACGCCGGGGCAACTCGCGCAGATTCCAGACGGTGTCGGAGGTGAGGTAAGCGACTTGTTCGATGCCGGGTATCGGCGGCACGAAGGGTTGCGCCCCCGCGGCGATGACGATCGCGCGTGTGCTCAGGCGCTCGCTGACGCCGTCCTTACGTGTTACCTCGACCTCCCAGGGGGAGACGATCCTGGCACTGCCTTCAATCACGTCGACGCCGAGCTCGGTGTAGCGCGCCACCGAATCGTGCGGCGCCACGGTTTGCACCACCCGCTGCACGCGCTCCATCACCCTGGCGAAGGAAAACTCGGCGCGGGCGCCGTCGATGCCGAATTCCGCCGCCCGCGCGATGTGCGAGAGCAGCCGGGCCGAGCGGATCAGGGCCTTGGAGGGGACGCAGCCGGTGTTGAGGCAGTCGCCGCCCATCCGGTGCTTCTCGATCAGCGTCACCTTGGCGCGCACCGCCGCGGCGATGTAACTGGTGACCAGCCCGGCGCTGCCGCCGCCGATGACCACGAGATTGCGATCGAAACGGCGCGGCCTCTTCCAGGGGGCATAAACCTTATTCACACGCGCCATCTCCACGAGCTTTCTGGCGATCAGCGGCAAGACGCCCAGCAGGACGAGGGCGGCCAGCAGACCCGGCGAGCGTATGTCGGAGAGCGAGTCGATGCGCGCGAGCTGGGTGCCGGCATTGACGTAGGCCAGGGTGCCCGCCAGCATGCCCAACTGGCTCACCGGGTAGAAACTGCGCACGGGCATCGCGGTCAACCCGAACAGCAGATTCACCAGGAAAAAGGGAAAGATCGGCACCAGCCGCAGCGCGAAGAGGAAGAACGCCCCTTCGCGGCGGATGCCCTCGTCTATGGTCTGCAGGCGCTGGCCGAAGCGCCGCATCAGCCAGTCGCGCAACAGAAAGCGCGACACCAGGAAGGCCAGGGTGGCGCCGATGCTGGAGGCGAAAGAGACGATCAGCGTGCCCCAGCCCAGACCGAAAAAGGCGCCGGCGGCGATGGTCATGATCGCGGCACCCGGCAGCGACAGCATCGCCATCGCCACGTAGGCCGAAAAGAACAGCGCGACGGCGACGCCCAGATGCGCGGCACCCCAGGCGAACAGGTTCGCCTGATCGGACTTCAGTGCATCGAGACTGAGCAAGCGTCCGAGCCCCAGGGCGAAGAAGAGCGTCAGCGCCGCGACGAGCGCCAGCACGATCGATATTCGGAGAAGCGTCTTGCGCTGCGGCACCATTCATCCTTCGCCCATGAGCCGGGCCGGTCATCGGTCCAGGTCTTAGGCTATAGTCGTCGCAGGGATGCCAATTCTTACAGTGCGGCCTGTAAGAAAACCGCGGGGATTCCCGTCTAATCCGTTCATGGCAATTCACAGGGAGCAGGGCGATGCATACAGAAGACCATCGGGCTATCGTCGTCATCAACGGCAAGGACGTCCTGGTCGAGTGGAGCGCCGCCGCCGAGCGCGAACTGGCCCGGCGGGAGACGCCGCTGATGGTCGAGCTGGAATTGTATTTCTCCTGCCTGGTGAAAAAATTCGTCCATTTCCGCGAGGACTCCAGGGGCAGGCCGACCGTCGCTGCGAGCGACAAGCTCCACCTGTACTTCCGGCCGGTCACCTCCACCGCCTGCAGCTTCGAGGTCGCCGAACGCCTGGGCCGCCAGCCGGAAATCGACATCGACAGCCAGGCGCTGCGCAAGATTGCGCCGAAGCGGGTGGCCATCAGCCACGAACGCGGCGTCTGGCACGGCAGCTTCCACTGGTGATCAAGCGGCGCAAAAGACGTCCGCGTGCTGCTCGGCGTCGCTCAGCAGTCGATCCATCGCGTTCGCCAGTTCGCGTTCCGCCTCATCCAAGGCATTGACGCCCTGCAGGATGTCGACAGCCGATGCCAGAGACGGCACGGCAGCCATGCGCCGGTGGAATTCGCCGTGCGCCCGCTCCAACGGTCGGAACGCATCCAGCCGCGAGAAGCATGTCTTGCCGTCCCCGGTACCGAGCCAGTGGTCCAGCCGGCAAGCGGCGGCATCGGTGGCTGTGGAGTCAGGATGGTCGCTGCCGGACACCCGCGCCTCGACCGCCCCGTACTTGAGGGCGAGATGCTCGACCTTGACGGACTCGACGAAGGCGCGCAGGGCGCTCTGGGCGATGGTGAGCTCCATGCCGCGGGTGGTCTGGTAGAGGGCTTCCATCGTGCCGGCGGTTGCCCTGCCTTCGCTGCCGAAGCGCTGCGCGTTGGCCGTCCATTCGCCGATGTGCTGGCGAGTAGCCTGCATCTCGCTGCGATTGGCGGTCACCAGGGTGGTGATCTCGTTGGCCGAATTGGCGGTGCGTTCGGCCAGCTTGCGCACCTCGTCGGCCACCACGGCGAAGCCCCTGCCCTGCTCGCCGGCGCGCGCCGCCTCGATGGCGGCGTTGAGGGCGAGCAGGTTGGTCTGGTCGGCCACCTCGCGGATGATCTGGATGATGCCGCCGATCTGGCCGGCGCGCTCGGCCAGCTTTTCGATGCGCTCCATGCTGGCCTGGGTGCCTTGCGAAATGACGTCGAAGTAGCCGAGTATGCGCAGCATCGCGTCGCGATTGCTCATGGTGTCGACCGAGGACTCGGCGGCGCGATGGCGCTTCTCCTCCATGTCGGAGGCCAGCGACTGCAAGGATCCACGCACCGCAGCGAAAGATGCACCGAAACTGGTCGCGGCCTGGGCGATGGCAGCCGAGCCCGCCTTCTCGCCCTCCAGGGCCGCGATTCGCGCTTCGGCAGCTGCCAGTTGGGTGCGCGTCTCGCCGACTTCCCGGCCCAGCCTGTCACGCTCGCTCTCAGCCGCGGCGAGCCGCGAGCTCAAGTCGGCGATGGTTTTATTCTTTGCTCCCCAGAACATGGTTTCTCCTTGCGCAATTGCCTATCATGGGCCGGCCGGGGCGGCGGTATTGAAGGATCGTGACGATAACGAACATTAGTCGCTGCCGGCGCCCATTCCTTACACACCCCATGATCATGGCTGTAAGAAAATCGCCCGATGCTGCGACTGATGGAAGATCGCTGCCACTGCCCAACAACCACGCCAAAGGAAAACCACGGCCATGTCATTTCTGAACTCACTGCCCTCCGATGCCGTACTACTGAATGTATTCAAGCGTTTTTCGGCTACTGCGAAGCCCCTGCTCGAATACCACGAGATCCTGCTCCGGGGTCCATCCCCGCTGAGTGTGGCCGACCGGGAATTGATCGCGGCCTTCGTCTCTGGGCTCAATGCCTGCGGCTACTGTCATGGCGTGCACGAAGCCACCGCGCGCCAGTTCGGCATTCCGGAAGGCTTGATGGTTCAGCTCATCGAAGATGTCGACCGGGCGGTGATCGACGAGAAAATCAAGCCGATTTTGCGCTATGTGCGCAAACTGACGCTGTCGCCGTCTAGGATGACCCAAGCCGACGCAGATGCGGTCTTTGCCGTGGGCTGGGATGATCAGGCCCTGCACGATGCCGTGGCCACTTGCGCACTGTTCAACTTCATGAACCGCTTGGTCGAAGGGCTGGGCATCAAGGCGGCCCCAGATTATTTTTCCTCTTCGGCAAAGCGTCTTCATGATACTGGCTATAGCGGCCTGCTGCGGCACCTCCAGCCCGATGACCGGCTCCCCGATCCCCCGGTGGATCCATGACTGCTGGTCAGCGCAAGACCGAGCTCAATAGCGTCAGACTGGTACTGAGCGGGGGGCTGCTTATGATGATCGTCGTCGGCATCCTTGCCTGGTGGCTATGGCCGATGCGGGCCAGCTTCGGCATCGAGGATACCGTCGCGGGCACGGTGGCGCACCTGCGCTCCTGGGGGCCCTGGGCCGCGTTGGGGTCGATTGCACTGATGGTGGTGCACGCCTTCCTACCCTTCCCCTCGGAGTTCATCACCCTGGCCAACGGCATGGTGTTCGGACCCTGGTGGGGCACGCTGGTCACCTGGATCGGCGCGATGCTCGGCGCCGTCGCCACCTTCGCACTGGTGCGCCTGTTGGGCCGGCCCTTCGTCTATCGCATGCTCTCCGGTGCCCAACGGCGTCGACTGTCCGACTGGTCCACCCGGCGCGGCGGCGCGGCCTTGCTGATCGGCAGGTTGATTCCGGTGATCGCCTTCAACCTGCTCAATTACAGCGCCGCGCTGATGGATATATCCTGGTGGACCTTCCTCTGGGCCACCGGACTCGGCATCCTGCCGCTGACCGTCCTGCTCAATGTCTTCGGCGACAGCCTGCTGAATGCATCGGCCTGGAACTGGGCCTGGCTGTCGGCCGGAGCACTTGTCCTGCTCGGCTGGATGATCGTGAAACGCTGGGCGCGCAAAGCAAAGCCCCGATGATTCCAGCTTCGGTAAGCCGCAGCCCAGGAAGCCCGTTTTCATTCACCAGGAGCATCTCATGCTGAAATCCATTCGTTCATTTCTGCTCGCCCTGCTGCTGGCATTCTCCGCTCACGCGAGCTGGGCCCAGAATGCGCAGCCTTTACCCGGCACCCACACCGTCGCCTCGAGCTACGGCTTCGACACGATGGCCGCGCGCCTGGAGCAATCGATCAAGGCGAACAAGATGGGTCTGATCGCAGAGGCCAGCGCCAGCCGCGGCGCCGCCGCGCGCGGCGTCAAGATTCGCGGCAATCTGGTGCTGATGGTGTTCCGCAACGATTACGCGGTGAGAATGCTGGCGGCGAGCGTGCCCGCAGGCATCGAGGCGCCGCTGCGGCTCTACCTGACCGAGGACGCCGATGGCAAGACCCACGTCACCTGGCGCGCGCCCAGCGCGGTGTTCGCGCCCTTCGGCAGCGCCGAACTCGACGCGATGGCGCGCGAGCTCGACCCGGTATTCGAGAAGATTGTCCGCGACGCCGTCGGTAGCTGACGCCAGCCGCCCGTCGCCGCGCTGGCGGGCGTTGCTGGCAGGCTTGGTCGCCTTGGGCACCGTCGCCCTCGCCACTCCGAATGCCCGGCTCTCATGGCTGCTGGCGCTGGGCGCGCTGGCCGGCGTGAGCCTGAGTCACGCGGCGTTCGGTTTCAGCGCCGCCTACAGACGACTGCTGGTCGCGCGCGAGATCGCGCCGGTGCAAGCGCAGTTGCTGATGCTGGCGCTGGCGACAGTGCTCTTCGCTCCGGTACTCGCTGCCGGTTCCGCCTTCGGCGTGCCGGTGGTCGGCGCCAGCGCACCGGTCGGCTGGCAACTCGCCTTCGGCGCCCTGTTCTTCGGCATCGGCATGCAACTGGGTGGCGGCTGCGCCAGCGGCACGCTCTACGCGCTCGGTGGCGGCAGCGTGCGCATGACGGCGACGCTCGTCGCCTTCTGTGCCGGCGGTTTCGCCGCGAGCCTTCAGATGGGGCTGTGGCAGCGGTTGCCCGACGCCGGCGAGATCGTACTCGGCGAGTTGTTCGGCTGGCCGACGGCGGTGGCATTGCAACTGGCCCTGCTCGCCGGACTCAGCGCCCTGCTGCGGACGATCAAACAATCGCCACCGCAGCCGATTGAGCCGGCGCTGCCGCCACGCGCGCGCGAGGCGGCCTTCGCCCGGGTGATTTTCGGACCCTGGCCCTTGTCCGCCGGCGCGGCCATGCTCGCGCTGCTCAATCTCGCCACCCTGGTCTCCTCCGGCCATCCCTGGAGCATCACCTGGGCGTTCACCCTGTGGGCGGCGAAAGCTGCGGCCACCCTTGGCTGGAATGCCTCGGGATCGACTTACTGGCATGGCGTGTTCCAGCAACACGCCCTCGCGGCGCCGGTGCTCGCCGACGAAACTTCGGTGATGGACATTGGCATCGTGCTCGGCGCTTTCATCGCGGCCTCGGCCGCGGGAAGCCTGGCGACGACCTGGCACGTGCCGGCTCGATCCCTCGCCGCGGCACTGATCGGCGGCGCCCTGATGGGCTACGGTGCGCGTCTCGCCTACGGCTGCAATATCGGCGCATTTTTTTCCGGGGTGGCGTCCACCAGCCTGCACGGCTGGTTGTGGATCGCTTGCGCGCTGCCCGGCAACTGGCTCGGCGTGCGGCTGCGCCCCGCCTTCGGCTTGCGTTGACTCGATCGGGTGCGGTGTGTTGATGACGGTTGTAAGAATGTGCGCGAGCCGAACGACCAAGAATCATCGATGAGGAGATTATCTTGCCCAAAGCCCTGTGGAACGACGTCGTGATCGCGCAGACCGAGCGTTTCGAAACCGTGGAAGGCAATACCTACTTTCCGCCCGAAGCGCTGGACATGCGCTATTTCCGTCCGAGCGGAACGCATACCACCTGCCCCTGGAAGGGCCAGGCCAGCTACTACGACATCGAGGTCGCCGGTCGGGTCAATAAGGACGCCGCCTGGTTTTATCCCGCCCCCAAAACGGCGGCGGCGAACATCGCCGGCTACGTCGCGTTCTGGCGCGACGTCGAAGTCGTCGATTGAAACTCGGGCTCAGGCATCCCGCGCCAGCCGGATGCCCGAGAACTGCCAGCAGGCGGCGGCGGGAAAGAAGTTCCGGTAGCTGGCGCGCACGTGGCCGGCCGGCGTCGCGCAGGAGCCGCCGCGCAGGACGTACTGATTGACCATGAACTTGCCGTTGTATTCGCCCACGGCGCCCGCCGGCGTGCGAAAGCCCGGATAGGGCGCGTAGCCCGACTGCGTCCATTCCCAGGCGTCGCCGAACAGTTGCGCAAGCCCCTCCCCCGCGGCGCGCGGATGGAACTCGCCGCTGTCGGCGAAGTGGCCGAACACCGGTTGCGCGGCCGCCGAATTTTCCCACTCCGCCTCGCTCGGCAGCCGCGCCCCGGCCCAGCGCGCGTAGGCGTCGGCCTCGTAGTAGGAGACGTGCAGCACCGGCCGCTGCGGGTCGAGCGGGATCAAACCGCCCAGCGTGAACTCCCGCCAGCCGGCTTCGTCCCGCTGCCAGTACAGCGGACAAGCCCGCCCCTGCGCCACTTGCCAGTCCCAGCCCTCGGCGAGCCAGAGGGACGGGGCGGCGTAGCCGCCGGCGGCGATGAATCCGGCGTACTCGCCGTTGCTGACCAGACGCGATGCCAGCCGATAGGGCTGCAGATAGACGCGATGGCGCGGCCTCTCGTTGTCGAAACAAAAGTCGTCGCCGGTATGGCCGATCTCGATCAGGCCGCCGGCGAAATCCCGCCAGGTCAGCGCCGGGGCCGGCCCGGAGTCGGGCACGGCGGGGCCGTAGGCGGGATGGAGCGGATTGCGCCAGAGCAGATGCTTGATGTCGGTGAGCAGCAGTTCCTGATGCTGCTGCTCGTGCTGCAGGCCGAGTTCGACGAGTCCCTGCAGTTCGGCGTTAGCCGATGTTGAGCCCAGCAGCGCCAGCATGCGACGATCCACCGCGGCGCGATAGTCGCGCACGACATCCAGGCCGGGACGGGTGAGCAGCCCCCGCTGCGGACGCGGATGCCGGTCGCCGACGGCCTGGTAGTAGGAGTTGAAGAGCACGCGGAAGGCCGGATCGAAGGGCGCGAAGCCGCTCTCCCTGCGCTCCAGCACGAAGGTCTCGAAGAACCACGCGGTATGCCCCAGATGCCATTTGGTCGGACTGGCGTCGGGCATCGACTGCACGCAGCAATCCTCGGCGGACAGGGGCGAGGTCAGCGCCAGGGTGCGGGCGCGCACCGCGCGGTAACGGTCGGAGAGTGTGGTCAGGCTCATCGCGATATTCTCCGCAGGGGATTCAGGGGCGGGCCAGAACGACCGCGAACCAGCGGCGCTCGTCGGTCCAGGTCTCGGCGTGGCGAAAGCCGGCGCGATTGAGCAGTTCGATGAAGCTTCCGATCCGGTATTTATAGCTGTTCTCGGTATGAATCCGTTCGCCGTGTGCAAAGAAACGCTCGCCGCCGGGCCAACGAACCCGGACCTCGGTCGCCGCTTCCAGGTGCATTTCGATGCGCGACGCCTGGGCGTTGTAGAAGGCATGGTGCCGCCATTGACCGGGATCGAAGTCGCTGCCGAGCAGCCGATTGACGTGGTTCAGGACGTTGAGGTTGAAAGCGGCGGTGACGCCGACGGCGTCGTCGTAGGCGGCTTCGAGCACGGCCACGTCCTTCTCCAGATCGACGCCGATCAGCAGCGCACCGTCATCGTCCAGCAGTTGCCGGATGCGAACGAGCAGATCGAGCGCTTGCGGCGGATCGAAGTTGCCGATCGACGAGCCGGGATAGAACACCAGCCGCCGCTCTCGCGGCAGATCGGCCGGCAGCACGATCTTTGCGGTCAGATCGGCGGCGACGGCGCGGGCGTCGAGCCCGGGAAACGCCGAGCGCAGTCTCTCGACCGCCTCCTGCAGGAATTCCGCGGCAATATCCACGGCGACGAAGCGCGCCGGCCGGAGCAGCCCGCACAGGTCGCGCGCCTTCTCGCAATTGCCGGCGCCCAGCTCGATCACCGTGCCGCCGGCGCCGACCCGTCGGCCGATATCGGCGGCGTGAGCCGCCATGATTTCGCGCTCGGTACGCGTCGGATAATACTCGGGCAGCTCGGTGATCATTTCGAACAGCTCCGAGCCCCGGGCATCGTAGAAATACTTGGGAGAGATCCGTGCGCCCGGCTGAACCAGGCCGGCACTGATTTCCTTGGCGGCGAGCGTTGGGTCGTCGGTCATGCCGGCGTCGCGTGATTTTTTCCCGCAGGGTAACCAACTCCTCCGCGGCTGTGGGATGGATCGCCAAGCTCGGCCAGGCCGCGAAA
>DATKVJ010000048.1:0-13772 GCA_035530135.1 Rhodocyclaceae bacterium
TCCTCCGGTCGTCATCGCGACTGCCGCGGCCTGCGGCCTCGCAGTGACGGCAGCGTGGCGATCCAGATTGCCACGGCCTTCGGCCTCGCAACGACGACCGAAGGAAGTCCCCGTGGGACGCAGAGGAGGGTTCATGGAGAGAGAGAGAGAGCGACGACGGCGATCTTCATAACCCGTAGCCGTAGGAGGCGATCACCGCTCTCGCCTTGTCGCTCTTCAGATAGTCCATCAGCGCCTGAGCGGCGGCCTTGCCTCTGCCCGGCGCCAGGATCACCGCATCCTGACGAATCGGCTGGTAGAGTCCGGCGGGAACCACCCAGGCCGAGCCCGCGGCCAGCTTGCCCGCCTTCTGTACCTGGGAGAGCGCCACGAATCCCAGCTCGGCGTTGCCGCTGGCGACGAATTGGTGGGTCTGGGCGATGTCCTCGGCCTGGACCAGCTTGCCCCGAACGGCATCGAGCAAGCCGAGCGCTCTCAGGGTCGCGACCGCGGCGGCGCCGTAAGGGGCGAGCTTGGGATTGGCGATCGCCAGGTGTCGGAAGCCGCCCGTCTTCAGGACCTCGCCTTGCTCATCGACGTAGCCGGCCTGCGCCGACCAGAGCGCCAGCTTGCCGATGGCGTAGGTGAAGCGGCTGCCGGCCAGCGCGGCGCCCTCCTCCACCAGCCTGGCCGGGGTTGTTTCATCGGCCGCCAGCAAAACCTCGAAGGGCGCGCCGTTCCTAATCTGGGCGTAGAACTTGCCGGTGGAGCCGAAGCTGAGTTGCAGCTTGTGGCCGGTCGCCTTTTCGAACTCGGGCGCCAGGGCCTTGATCGGCGCGGTGAAATTGGCGGCGACGGCGACCTGCAACTCGTCGGCGCCGGCGGCGGGCGGGAACAGCAGGACGAACAGCGAGAGCAGCGCGGGGAGGGTGAGTTTCACGGGTTCGCTCCGATGAAGTTCATGACGGCCGGATCCTCGGCCGCTTCCGGCCCGAAACAGATGCCGTAGTCGCTGCAGTCCGAACAGTTCGGCGATTTGCAGATCGGCACGCCGGCCCGCTGGCAGAGCTGGCGATAGAAGAACTTCTTCCACTTCATGTCGCCCGAGTTCAGCGCCGCCAGCGCCGGAAAGTTTTCCTCCAGCAGTTGCGTCAGGACGCTCCGGTTTGGCAGCCCCATGTCCTGCCACAGATGCTCGTCGTTCATCGCCGCCGAGGCGACCGCGTGGCAGAGCCAGGTATTGACCTCGCTGGCTTCGGCGCGATGCTCCAGCAGCAACTCCAGCAGCTCCGCATGTTCGTCGTGGTCCGCCGACGGCTTCAATGCGTCGCCGCCGTTGTCCCGTGAAACTCCCGGGAAGAAGGCGCCGAGCAGGCGCTGGAAGTCCCGCTCCGTCATGCCCCGGATCAGCGGGGATGCGCCGCTCGCCAGCGCCCGCCCGATCACCCCGGCGAAGGCCAGGGTACGCGCGTCGCCGGGAAAGCGCGCGCGGGCCAGCAGCTCTGCATAGCCGGGGGAAGTCATCGCGCTATCACCGCGCGCGGGACCAAGCCGGCCGTTGCGGCGGCCAGGTCCCGGATCACCGTCACCCCGACGCTGTCGCTGGGATCGATCTCGGCCAGCTTTTCCAGGATCGCCACGCAGTCCGCGCGCCGGCCGCGCCGCAGGCAGATGAAGGCCAGCGCCTTGAGGCTGAAAAGGTAGAAGTGCTGGGGCCCCCGGGTGTCGCTCCAGTCGGTCGTTGCCGGCGTGGCGCGGCTCCACTCGGCGGCGAAGCCGCCCTGGCTGGCGGCGGCATACAGTGCCAGACGAACGGCCCGCTCGGCATCCGGCAGCCGGCCCCGGTAGAAATAGAACTTGTAGAGGGCGAAATACACCGGCAGGCAGCGCGGATACATAGCCTGCGCCGACCACAGGATGGCCTCCGCCCGATTGGCCTGGGCATGAGCGTCGGCGGCCTCCTGCAGCAGTCCGGCCACGGCCGGCGGCAGGTCGCGATCGTCCGCTCCCGTCTCAGGTCGGCTGCTCACGATGCCCCCTCAGCCGAACTTGAACAGCACGCCGTAGCCGCCGCGCGGATAATCCCAGGCGACGTTGCGGTGCTCGTCGCAGATGATCCGGCAGGTGCCGCACTCCAGGCAGCCGTCGGCGATCAGCACCACGCGGCCGTTGCCCTCCAGGGTGTAGCAGCCGGCCGGGCAGCAGACCGCGCATTGCTGATCTTCGCATTGCGTCGCGCACAGCTCCGGGTTCCGGATCTGGATGTGGGCGCGGCCGCTATCGACGCGATAGCGGTTCTGGAACAATTTTTCCTCGATCTTGACGGCGCTCATTCGAAGGCCCTCCACAGCTTGAACGCGTCGCCCATCAGGCCGAACAGCGAGCGGCGCTGGGTGAATTTCCGGCGGATCAGCTTCTCCTTGGTCTTCTTGTCGACGCCGTCCACCTTGACCATCTCGTGCATCGCCGTGTTGATCAGCGCCGGATAGTCGTTGAAGAATTGCGGGTTCGAATGGAAGGTGCCGGAGAGGTTCTTGTACTTCTTCAGATCCTTGAGCACGAAGGACTGCTCCAGCTTGGCGCGATAGCGCCCGAGGTTCTTCGCGGTGTAGGGCAAGCCCTGGCCCGCGAGCTCGATCAGGGTCTCGGCGGCGAAGCGGCCGCTGGTCATGGCCAGATTGGAGCCCTCGCGATGCACCGCATTGACGAACATCGCCGAATCGCCGACGATCATCCAGCCCTCGCCGCAGAGTTGCGGCACGGCCTTGTAGCCGCCCTCTGGGATCAGGTGGGCGGCGTATTCCTTCATCTCGCCGCCCTCGATCAGGGGCTTGATCGCAGGATGCGCCTTCATCTGTTCGAGCAGCTGATAGGGGGTGATCCTCTGCTGCTTGAAATCGGAGAGCATGCAGCCGACGCCGATGGTCAGGGACTCCTTGTTGGTGTAGAGGAAGCCGGTCCCCATCATGCCCTGGGTGATCTTGCCCGCCATTTCGATCACGACGCCCGCCTCGCCCGAGACGTTGAAGCGCTGCTCGATGGTCTCCTGGGGCATGAAGTGGATTTCCTTCACCGCCAGGGCCACGTTCCTCGGCTCGATTTCCGGATGGAAGCCGGTCCTCGTCCCGAGCAGCGAATTGACCCCGTCGGCGAGGATCACCGCGTCGGCGTAGATGGAGCCGCCCTCGCGGTCGGTCCGGACGCCGATGACCCGCTTGCCGTCCATGATCAGGCTGGTCACCGTGGTCTCGCAGATCAGCAGGGCGCCGGCCTCCTGCACCTTCTGCGAGAACCATTTGTCGAACTGGGCGCGGATGATGGTGTAGCGGTTGTAGGGCGGCTTGTTGAACCCGTCGGAGCGGTACTGGGCGCCGACGAAGGACTCGTCGTCCAGCACCCACATCCGCTGCTCGATCAGATGGCGTTCGAGCGGCGCATCCTCGCGGAAATCCGGGATGATGCGCTCCAGCGCGTCCGAGTAGAGGATCGCCCCCTGCACGTTCTTCGAGCCGGGGTACTCGCCGCGCTCCAGCTGCAGCACCTTCTGCCCGGCCTTGGCCAGGGTATAGGCGGCGGCGTTGCCGGAGGGGCCGGCACCGACGACGATGACGTCGAACTTTTCGCTCATGTGGTTCTCCCGGTCAGCCGGCCTTGCGCGCCACCGCCAGTTTCTGGCGGAGAGCGTCGGTCATGGCCGGCAGTATGGTCATCGCGTTGCCGACGATGCCGTAGGTGGCGAAATCGAAAATCGGCGCATTGGGGTCGTTGTTGATGGCGATGATCACGTCCGAACCCTCCATGCCGACGCGGTGCTGGATCGCGCCGGAGATTCCCGCCGCGATGTAGAGCTTGGGCCGCACGGTCTTGCCCGACTGCCCGACCTGGCGCTCGTTCTCCACCCAGCCCGCCTGCACCACCGGGCGCGAGGCGCCGACCTCGGCGCCGAGCACCATGGCCAGATCCCAGATGAGCTGGAAGTTTTCCGGCTTCTTCATGCCGCGACCGCCGGAGACGATGATGTCGGCGAAGGGCAGTTGCGGCTTGTCCTGGCGATCGTCGGGAATGTATTCGAGCACCTTGGTGATGATGCCGGTCTCGACCAGGCCCAGCGGGTGCCGGACGATGCGCCCGGTCCGGGCGTCATCGCGCTCCGGCATCGCCATCACCCGCGGCCGTATGGTGGCCATCTGGGGCCGGTAATTCTTGGTCACGATGGTGCACAGCAGACTGCCGCCGAAGGTCGGGCGGGTGGCGGCCAGGCCGCGGTTGTCCATGTCGATGTTGAGTTCGGTGCAGTCTGCGGTGAGCCCGGTCTGCAGCGTCGTCGCGACGCTGCCCGCCAGATCGCGGCCCTGCACCGTGGCCCCGAGCAGCAGGATTTCCGGCTTGTAGGTGTCGACCAGGTCGGTGAGGCCCCGGCTGAAGGGCTCGTTGCGGTAGTTGGCGAGGATCGCGTCCTCGATCAGATAGCACTGGTCGGCGCCGTGGCGGAAGGCCTCTTCGCAGAAGCGGGCGGTCGCCGTGCCGGGCGGGCCCATGACCACGCCGGAAAGCGCGACGCCGAGCTTGTCGGCGAGCTTGCGGCCCTCGCCCAGCAGCTCCCAGGAGACCGGATGCACCTGGCCCTGTTCGTGCTCGATGAAGACCCAGACGCCCTGGTAGGCCTTGAGCCGCTCGTCCAGTTCGTACTTCCCCCTGCCCGCGGGCTTCTTTGCCGCCGCCTCGGCTGCCGGTGCCTCGCTCATGGCTCCCTCTCCTTTCTCGTCGATCCGTTTCAGGCCGCCTTGCCGGCGATCCCCTCTTCCAGCTTGGGATGCTGGGTGAACAGCTTGTTGAGCAAGGTCAGAACCACATCGCGCGGCTCGCCGCTCTCGGTCTCGATCATCTCCGCGCGCTGGGACTTGGGCTGGGGCGCGAACACCTTGCTGACCAGGGTGGGCGAACCCTTGAGGCCGATCTTGGCGACGTCGTCGATGCCGGCGGCATCCTTGTTCCAGAGCTTCAGTTCGTGGCGGGCGGCGCGGAACATGTTGTCCATGGTGGCGAAGCGCATCTCGTTGCTGCCCTCGAGCATGGTGATCAGGCAGGGCAGCCGGGTCGTCAGCAACTGCACCCCGCCCTCGGCGCGGCGCCGCACCTTGATCTCGCGCCCGACGAGATCGAGCCCGTCGATCTGCGAGACGTAGGTCAGCAGCTGCATGTCGAGCCGCTTGGCGATGCCCGGGCCGACCTGCGCGGTGTCGCCGTCTATGGTCTGCTTGCCGGCGAAGACGATATCCACCTTCATGTTCTTTTCGATCTGCCGGATCGCCGCCGCCAGGGCAAAGGAGGTGGCCAGCGTGTCGGCGCCGGCGAAGGCGCGGTCGGTGACCAGGATGGCGTCGTCGGCGCCGAAGGAGATGGCCTTGCGCAGGGCCGCATCGGCCTGGGGCGGGCCCATGGTGATCACCGTGACGCGGCCGCCGTAGCGGTCCTTGAGGCGCAGCGCCGCTTCCAGGGAGTACAGGTCGTAGGGGTTGACGATGGCCGGCACCCCCTGGCGCATGATGGTGTTGGTGACCGGATGGACGCGGATCTGGGCGCTGTCCGGAACCTGCTTGATGCAGACGACGATGTGCATGATGGCTCCTTCTAGGCGTCCGTTCAGCCGCGGGAGGGCAGGGTCTGGCGCAGGCTGTCTACGGCGAAGCTCTTGCCCTCGGCGTCCTGGAACACCTTGAAGACCTTCTCCCTGGCCGGCGTGGAAGTGACGAAATCCTGGTAAGACCTGAGCAGCAGGCTGCGGTAGGCCTGGTACATCGCTGCCTCGTCCAGTTTGCCCAGGTGTTGATCCTTGCGCAGATACTGGTAGAAGCGCTTGAGGATGTGCAGGCGATTCACGTGCACCACCGCCTGGTCGTAGGGAATGCCGAAGAACTCCAGGAATTCCTCGGCGGAGGAGAGCTTGCTCAGGCGTTCGATGAAGGGGTTCATGGGAATGCTCCGTCAATGGTGATGCGCGGATATCGGTTCATGACGGCAGCGCCGCGCACTGGGCGTGTTCGAGATAGAAGCGTTCGAGGTCGGCGGCGGTGGGCGCACGCTTGGTGCTGACGGCGTGCTCCCTGATGCGCGAGAGCAGCAGCTCGGCTTCGATATCGGAGAGCGCCATGCCCAGGCGGGCATAGGCGTCGATGACGCCGCGCGAGCCGGAATGCTTGCCGAGGATGGTGCGATGCGCTCTTCCCACTTCGGCCGGATCGAAGCCCTGGTAGTTGCGCGGATCCTTGGCCAGGCCATCGACGTGGATGCCGGCCTCGTGGGTGAACACCGCGTCGCCGACGATGCTCTTGTTGGCTGCCACCGGCCGGCCGGAGGCGGCGGCCACCATGCGCGAAATGGCGGGGAAGCGGTGGGCATCGATGCCCGACTCGATGCCGTGGAGGTGGCGCAGGGCCATCACCACCTCCTCCAGCGCGGCGTTGCCGGCGCGCTCGCCCAGGCCGTTGACCGCGGTGTTGGCGTGGCTGGCACCGGCGCGTATCGCGGCCAGGGTGTTGGCGGTGGCCAGCCCCAGATCGTTGTGGGCATGGATCTCCAGCTCGAGGTCGCTGGCGGCGCTCAGACGCCGGATCTGCTCCCAGGTGGCGAAGGGGTCGAGGATGCCCAGCGTGTCGGCGAAGCGGAAGCGTCTGGCGCCGGCGGCCTGCGCCGTCTCGAGCACCGCCTGCAGGAATCCCGGATCGGCGCGGGAGGCGTCCTCGCCGCCGACGCTGACCTCGAATCCCAGGTCGCGGGCGCGCCCGACGTGGGTGCGGATCTGCTCCAGCACCCACTCGCGCGAACGCTTGAGCTTGTGCTCGATGTGGATGTCGGAGACGGGGATCGAGAGATTCAGGATGTCGGCGCCGCAGATCGCCGCGGCGCTCAGGTCGCGTTCGCACATCCGGCCCCAGACCATGGTTTTCGCCGTCAGGCCGAGACCGTTGATGGTCCGGATCACCTCGATCTCGGCCGGGCCCATCACCGGGATGCCGATTTCCATCTCGGCGACGCCGGCAGCCGACAGGGCGCTGGCGATGGCGATTTTTTCCTCGGCGCTGAAGGCCACCCCTGCGGTCTGTTCGCCGTCGCGTAGCGTGGTGTCGTTGATCGTGACCATATCGTTTGGCTTGCCGCTGCCCGGGATTCGTGTACCCCTGGTTCAGCAATTCATGTGCCAACGCGCACTGGCCGCCCAATCAGCTTAAGCTTCAGTGGCTTGCCGGTGCTTTGCGGGGATCGGGCGGCGGCCCGGGGACAAGGCCTGTCGGCTTTGTCGGGTTTGCAACAAGGGTCAATCGTGCTCGCGCGCGAGGTTCACCGTGTAGCGAGGCAGTTCGAGGACCAGGTCCTGCTGGCGCAGCACCACCTGGCAGGCCAGGCGGGAGCCGGTCTCGACGCCCCAGGCGCGATCGAGCTGGTCCTCCTCTTCCTCGCCGGCGGGCGCCAGGGAGCCGAGTCCTGCGCGCACGATCACGTGACAGGTCGAGCAGGCGCAGGATTTTTCGCAGGCGTGCTCGAGCGCGATGCCGTTCCTGAGCAGCGCATCGCAGAGAAAGCCGCCGCTCTTCGCCTCGAACTGGGCGCCGTCGGGGCATAGCGCGGCGTGGGGACGGACCGTGATGCGCGGCATCGGTGTCTAGCCGCCGACCGTTGCGAGATGATCGGCGATCTGTTCCAGGCTGCGCCCGGAGAGCGCCCGCTTGACGCTGGCGTCCATGCGCCGCGCGGCGAAGGCCTGGGTCGCCGCATTGAGGGCGTCGGCCGCCGCCTTCAGTTCGCGCGGGCTGTCGCCGCCGGTCTCGACGATTTCGGCCAGCGCGTAGATGTGGCGGGCGATGGCGCCGCGCTCGGGCGGCGCCAGCAGTTCCTCGCCATCCTGGGCCAGCGCCGCCTCGGTGGCGTCGATCAGCCGGCGCGCCTCGACCTGGGCTTCGCGCAGCGTCCGCAGTTTCATGTCGGCAGCGGCGCGACGGTGAGCGTCTGCCAGCATGTCCGCGATCCGGGCGTCGTCGAGTCCGTAGGAGGGCTTGACCGACACCGCCGTCTCGACCCCGGTGCTCTGCTCGCGGGCCGAGACGCTGAGCAGCCCGTCGGCGTCGATCTGGAAGCTGACGCGGATGCGCGCCGCACCGGCGACCATCGGTGGAATGCCGCGCAGCTCGAAGCGGGCCAGCGAGCGGCAGTCCGCGACCAGTTCGCGCTCGCCCTGCAGGACATGGATGCTCATCGCCGTCTGGCCGTCCTTGAAGGTGGTGAAGTCCTGCGCGCGGGCCGTGGGCAGCGTGGAGTTGCGCGGGATGATTTTCTCCACCAGCCCGCCCATGGTCTCCAGGCCCAGCGACAGCGGACAGACGTCGAGCAACAGCCAGTCGTCGCCGTTGCGATTGCCGGCCAGCACGTTGGCCTGCATGGCGGCGCCCAGCGCCACCACCTGATCCGGATCGAGATCGGTCAGGGGCTCCTGTCGGTAGAGAGCGGCGACGGCGGCGCGCACGTTCGGCATCCGGGTCGAGCCCCCGACCAGCACCACGCCCTTGACCTCCCCGATGTCGAGGGCGGCGTCGCGCAGCGACTTGCGCGCCGCCCTCAGGGTGCGGGCAACCAGATC
Source organism: Rhodocyclaceae bacterium (assembly GCA_035530135.1). GTDB lineage: Bacteria > Pseudomonadota > Gammaproteobacteria > Burkholderiales > Rhodocyclaceae > CAIYYX01. The sequence goes on from DATKVJ010000048.1 coordinate 8,612, forward strand.
GGCGGTCAGCTCGGCGAAGATCTCGCGCGTCAGGGTCAGGCAGACCGCGCGGCGGTCGCCGAGCGTGGCGGTGATCGCGGCGGACGGAGCGCTGGATAGCGCCTCCTTGGCGCCGCGGGCCAGAGTCAACAGGCGGCGCGCGTCGCGAGGTTCCAGCGTGCCCAGACTGGCGCTGTCCACCATCCACCGATAGACCCGCCGGTCGAAGTCGTCGCCTCCCAGCGCCGCGTCGCCGCCGGTGGCCAGCACCTCGAACACGCCGCGCGACAGCCTGAGGACGGAAATGTCGAAGGTGCCGCCGCCCAGATCGTAGATGACGAAAATGCCCTCGGAGCCCCTGTCCAGGCCGTAGGCGACCGCCGCCGCGGTGGGTTCGTTGAGCAGGCGCAGCACGTTGAGCCCGGCCAAGCGGGCCGCGTCCTTGGTGGCCTGGCGCTGGGCGTCGTCGAAGTAGGCCGGCACCGTGACCACCGCACCGACGAGTTCCCCGCCCAGGGCCGATTCGGCCCGCAGGCGCAGCGTGCGCAGGATTTCCGCCGAGACCTCGACCGGACTCTTGACGCCCGCCGCGGTATCGATACCGACCATGCCCGGCTGATCGACGAAGGCATAGGGCAGATCGCCGAGATCGGCCACATCGTTCAGGGCCCTGCCCATCAGGCGCTTGACCGAGGACAGCGTGTTGTGGGGATCCTCGCTCTGGGCGGCCAGCGCTTCGTGGCCGATGACGGCTTCTGCGCCGGCGCATCGATAACGCACCACCGAGGGCAGCAGGGCGCGCCCGGCTTCGTCGCGGATGACGGCGGCGGCGCTGCTTTGCACGCTGGCCACCAGCGAATTGGTGGTGCCCAGGTCGATGCCCACCGCCAGCCGGTGCTGGTGGGGTGCGGCGGCGAGACCGGGTTCGGCGATCTGCAGCAGTGCCATCGCTGGTTCAGACGGCGAAGCTCTCGCCGCAGCCGCACTGGTTCTTGACGTTGGGATTGTTGAACTTGAAGCCCTCGTTGAGTCCCTCGCGCACGAAGTCGAGTTCGGTGCCGTCGAGATAGGGCAGGCTCTTCGGGTCGATCAGCAGCGTGACGCCGTGGCTCTCGAAACTCAGGTCGTCCTGGCCCGCGGCATCGGCGAACTCCAGGGCGTAGGCCATGCCCGAGCAGCCGCTGGTCTTGACCGCCAGGCGCAGACCGAGGCCGCCGCGCTTGGCGAGGAAGGTCTGAACGCGCTTGGCGGCGTTCTCGGTGAGGGTCACACTCATGATTTTCCTTTCGGGCGATCACATGGAGAAGGAGCTGCCGCAGCCGCAGGTCGAGCTGGCGTTGGGATTCTTGATGACGAAGCGCGAGCCCTCGAGGCCGTCCTCAAAGCTGATCTCGGCGCCGGCGAGATACTGGAGGCTCATCGAATCGATCAGCAGAGAGACGCCGCCGTTCTCGATCAGGAAATCGTCTTCGCCGACCGCCTCGTCGAAGGCGAAGCCGTACTGGAAGCCCGAACAGCCGCCGCCGGTGACATAGACGCGCAGCTTGAGCCCGGGATTGCCCTCTTCGACGATCAGCTCGCTGACCTTGGCCGCGGCGGAGTCGGTGAACAGGACGGGGGATGGTGCAGCGATCGCGGTGTCGGTCATTTCGGGCCTCGCTTGGATGGTCGGGGGATTCGCTCTTAAGCCAGCGGCTCGCACATCGGGTAGGTCTTCCTCCCTTCCGTCTCGTGCTTGGCGCGGTAATCGGCGACGGCCGCCTTGATCGCATCCTCGGCGAGGATCGAACAATGGATCTTCACCGGCGGCAGGGCCAACTCCTCGGCGATGGCGGTGTTCTTGATCTCCAGCGCCTGGTCCAGGGTCTTGCCCTTGACCCATTCGGTGACCAGCGAGCTGGAGGCGATCGCGGAACCACAGCCGTAGGTCTTGAACTTGGCGTCCTCGATGATGCCGTCCTTGCCCACCTTGATCTGCAGCTTCATCACGTCGCCGCAGGCCGGCGCGCCCACCATGCCGGTGGCGACGCCGTCGTCGTCCTTGGCGAAGCTGCCGACGTTGCGCGGCTTATCGTAGTGATCGAGCAGTTTGTCGCTATAGGCCATGTTTATCTCCTGGTTGGTCAATGAGCAGCCCACTGCACGCTGTCGAGATCGATTCCTTCCTGGTGCATTTCCCACAGCGGCGACATTTCGCGCAGGCGGATGATGCATTCCTTGATCTGCCTGATGGCGAAATCCACCTCCTCGGCCGTGGTCCAGCGGCCGAGCGTGAAGCGGATGGCGCTGTGCGCCAGTTCGTCGGGCAGGCCGAGGGCGCGCAGCACGTAGGACGGTTCCAGGCTCGCCGAGGTGCAGGCCGAACCGCTGGAGACGGCGATGTCCTTGATGGCCATCATCAGCGACTCGCCCTCGACGAAGTTGAAGCTGAGGTTGAGGTTGTGCGGCACCCGCCGCTCCATGTCGCCGTTGATGGTGACCGCTTCCAGATCGGAGAGCCCCGCCAGCAGACGGTCGCGCAGCGCCCGGACGGTCTCGTTCTCCGCCGCCATGGTCAGACGCGCGAGTCGATAGGCCTCGCCCATGCCGACGATCTGGTGGGTGGCGAGGGTGCCGGAGCGCATGCCGCGTTCGTGACCGCCGCCGTGTATCTGGGCCTCCAGCCGCACCCGGGGCTTCTTCCGCACGTAGAGCGCGCCGATGCCCTTCGGTCCGTAGGTCTTGTGGGCCGAGAGCGACATCAGATCCACCTTCAGCCGGGACAGATCGATGTCCACCTTGCCGGTGGCCTGGGCCGCATCGACGTGGAAGAGCACGCCCCGCCCGCGGCAGATCTCGCCCAGCGCGGCGATGTCCTGGATGACGCCGATCTCGTTGTTGACGAACATCACCGAGGCGAGAATCGTGTCGGGGCGCAGCGCGGCAGCGAAGCGCTCGGGATCGACCAGGCCGTTGGGCGCCACGTCGAGGTAGCTGACCTCGAAGCCATCGCGTTCCAGCTCACGCATGGCGTCGAGCACGGCCTTGTGCTCGGTGGACAGCGTCACCAGATGCCTGCCCTTGCCTTTGAGAAAGCGTGCCGCGCCCTTGAGCGCCAGATTGTTGGACTCCGTCGCGCCGGATGTCCACACGATCTCCTTGGCGTCGGCGCCGATCAGCGCCGCCACCTCCGCGCGGGCTTCCTCGACCGCCCGTTCTGCGTTCCAGCCGAACTGGTGCGAGCGGCTGGCCGGGTTGCCGAACTCCTCGGTCAGATAGGGAATCATCTTCGCCGCGACGCTGGGGTCCACCGGCGTCGTGGCGGAGTAGTCTAGGTAGATTGGTAGCTTGGGCATGGACGCTCCGCGTGACAATCATCGGTGCTACTTCTTTTCGCACCGCACGCTTGTCACATAGCAAAGAGCGGGCCAATAACGAAATTGCTAGCTATCCAGCTGAAAACTAATAGGATACTGAACAATGATTGCACCGGACGACAAGTTTGTCCGTAGGGCTTTGTATCGTGTTGTCGCGTTCCCTACAGAACCCTTCAGACATTTCGGCAGATGACGGGCAGCACCTCAGACCGGAGGGCGTTGCCCCCCGGTCCTTCCCGGAGAAGATGCGGGTGGCGCCAGCATTGAGCACGACGACCCGCCCAAGTGGCGGTTTTTTCGTCTGCCACTTGATCGCGCGCCGAAGCCGCCGCGGCGGCCCTACCCATCAAGCCGAAGGCTTGATGGTCATGCCGCGCTCGCCAAGCGCCCGGCGGCGATCCTAATTGAGCAGGGCTACAAGGCGCTATCGGCAGTCGAGCTAAGAGTTGATCGACTCGGCGGCGCTTGGCAAAAACCGCTAGTCACAGTCCGGTCCCAGCACCCCCCGAGCACGCAGTGTATCTATCGCGGCGGGCGTGAGCGCGAGCCACTGCCGCAGCACCTCGGTCGTGTGTTGGCCCAGGGTCGGCGGCGCATTGCGGTAGGTCACCGGCGAGCCAGATAGGCGGATCGGGTTGGCGACCAGCGGCACGCTGCCGGCAATCTCGTGCGGCAACTCGATGCGCAGGCCGCGGGCCTGCACTTGTGGGTCCGCAAACACCTCGTCGAGCCGGTTGATTGGACCGCACGGGACTCCGGCGCCTTCAAGAGCGGCTACCCATTCACGCGTAGTACGCAGCACGGTCGCTTGACGCAGCAGCGGCACGAGGACCGCGCGGTTTGCAACACGCTGGGGATTGGTGGCGAAGCGCTCGTCATTCGCCCACTCGGCATGCTTGGCCACAGCGCAGAACTTGGCGAACTGGCCATCGTTGCCGATGGCGAGAATCATGTCGCCGTCGGCCGTAGGAAAATCCTGATACGGCACGATGTTCGGATGGGCATTGCCCATACGGCGCGGCACCACACCGCCGGCGAGGAAATTGGAGGCCTGGTTCGCCAAACAGGCGATCTGCACGTCCAACAGCGCCAGATCGATATGCTGGCCGCTGCCCGACTTCTCGCGCTCGGCTAGGGCGGCTTGCACGGCTATCGTGGCATACAGGCCGGTCATGATGTCGGTGAGAGCCACGCCCACTTTTTGCGGACCGGCGCCTTCGTCTCCTTCGGCACGGCCGGTCACGCTCATCAGACCCCCCATGCCCTGGATCAGGAAATCGTAGCCCGCGCGCGACGCATAGGGACCCGTCTGACCAAATCCGGTGATCGAACAGTAGACCAAGCGGGGGTTGAGGGCTGATAGGCGCTCGTAGTCCAAGCCGTAATGTTTGAGCCCGTCCAGCTTGAAATTCTCCAGCAGCACGTCGGCCTGCTGGACCAATTGACGAACCAGCGCCTGACCTTCCGGCAGCGCCATGTCGATGGTGACCGAACGTTTGTTGCGATTGGCACAGAGAAAATAGGCGGCCTCGCCGGTGTCGCGACCTGACTCGTCTTTCAAGTACGGCGGGCCCCAGGAGCGCGTATCGTCACCGGCGCCCGGACGTTCGACCTTGACCACATCGGCGCCCAGGTCAGCCAACATCTGACCCGCCCACGGCCCAGCCAGAACGCGCGAAAGATCCAGTACGCGCAAACCGGCCAGCGGTGCAGGGCGATTCCCAGTCGCGTGCATCGCGTTAGTTTGCGCTGGCCGCAATGTCGGTGAACACGCGTTCAAGTATCAGTGCATACACGTCGTGTGTGCCCTTCCAAAAACAAAAAAA
>DATKVJ010000049.1:0-22358 GCA_035530135.1 Rhodocyclaceae bacterium
AGAAAAATGCGCCCTGCATCATCTTCATCGACGAACTGGATGCGGTGGGCCGGCATCGTGGCGCCGGTCTGGGTGGCGGCAACGACGAGCGCGAGCAGACCCTGAACCAGCTGCTGGTCGAGATGGACGGCTTCGAGGGAACTGCCGGCGTCATCGTCATCGCCGCCACCAACCGCCCCGACGTGCTCGATCCGGCGCTGCTGCGCCCGGGCCGCTTCGACCGCCAGGTGGTGGTGCCCTTGCCCGACATCCGCGGCCGCGAGCAGATCCTCATGGTGCATATGCGCAAGGTGCCGATTTCGCCCGACGTCAAGGCCGACATCATCGCCCGCGGCACTCCTGGCTTCTCCGGCGCCGATCTTGCCAACCTGGTGAACGAGGCAGCGCTGTTCGCCGCGCGCCAGAACAAGCGCGTCGTGGACATGGAAGACTTCGAGCAGGCCAAGGACAAGATCATCATGGGTGCGGCCCGCCGCTCGGTGGTGATGCCCGAGGAGGAACGCAAGAACACCGCCTACCACGAGTCCGGCCACGTCGTGGTCGCCAAGCTGATGACCAAGACCGACCCGGTGCATAAGGTCACCATCATCCCGCGCGGTCGCGCCCTGGGGGTGACCATGCAGTTGCCGGAAGCGGACCGTTACAGCCAGGACAAGGAACGCCTGCTGCAGACGATCGCGGTGCTCTTCGGCGGTCGCATCGCCGAGGAAATCTTCATGCAGCAGATGACCACCGGCGCTTCCAACGACTTCGAGCGCGCCACCGACCTCGCCCGGCGCATGGTGACGCAGTGGGGCATGTCGGACGCGCTGGGGCCGATGGTCTATGGCGAGAACGAGGGCGAGGTTTTCCTCGGCCGCTCGGTCACCACCCACAAGAACGTCTCCGAGGACACGATGCGGCAGGTGGACGCCGAGATTCGCCGCATCATCGATCAGCAATACGCCGTGGCCCGTCACCTGATCGAGGACAATCGCGACAAGATCGAGGTCATGGCGAAGGCGCTGCTCGAATGGGAAACCCTGGATGCCGAGCAGATCAACGACATCATGGCGGGCAAGCCGCCGCGTCCGCCCAAACCCGCCACGCCGCCGCCGAAGCCCATGCCCGACAACACGCCCGGCGCCGCGCCGACCGCCACCGCGCCGGCGTGATGGCTATCAGCGCCGCAGCTTGTTGCGTGCCAGCCGTTTGCCGAAGCGCTCGATGTCGGTGGTGATTTGGGCAATGATCTCGCCGGCCGCCTCGATGATCTGCCCCGGTTCGAAGCCGGCGCTGGCGAGGTCTTTGTAGAAGGACTTGGCCAGCAGTTTCGCCAGCCGCGAGGGCGGCAGGGTGCCCCCGGTGAGCTGGTTCGCGACTTCCTTTTCCTCCCTGACCAGGGTCAGCTGGGCGATCCTAGAACGCAGCAGGGTCTGCAGCCGCTCTGCCTGTATAGACTTGCCGATCAGGGCCGCGACGATGCCGGCCAGGGTCAGGTCGGCCTCCGCGAATGCGCGCGTGCCGGCACGGTTCGACAGGTTCATGACGCCGATCGTGCGCTGCTCGACGACGATCGGGGTGCCGATATAGCTCGCTCCGAGGTTCTCCCGCGCGCGGGGCAGGGGTGCGAGCGCCGCCCGATGAAGGTCGGTCACCAACAGCGCCCGGCCGCTCTCCAGCACCTTGCCGGCGATGTCGTGGCCCGCCCCGGGCTTCTCGTCCCAGGCCGAGGCGGGCAGGGTCTCGGTCGAGGCGAAGAGCTTCAGGCATGGCGTTCCGGAATCGTCTTCGGTCAGCAGCGAGATCGAGCAGGACGCGGCCGCCGTGGCCTGCGCGGCATAGCGGGCGAGATCCTCGATGCGCCGGCTCAACTGGGTCTCGGCCGTCAGGAATTTGGCCAGCTCGTGCAGGCTGGCGAGTGATTTCGGATTCACTGGGCTTGGAAATATGCGTATGACATTTTATTCAGGTTACACCCTGTCGCGAGCCCTGGCAAAATGATCCCGACGAAACTGGATTGCGGCCGTTTCCAACTGAGCCTGGAGCGGCCGTTGCTGATGGGCATCGTCAATGTCACCGGCGATTCGTTCTCCGGCGACGGCCTGGCCGCTGACCCGCGGCGCGCGGTGGTGCACGGGCTGCGGCTGGTGGAAGAGGGCGCCGACCTGCTCGACATCGGGGCGGAATCCTCGCGTCCCGGCGCCGCCTCGGTGCCCGAGGCGGAGGAACTGCGGCGCCTGATTCCGGTGCTCGAAGGCCTGTCCGGCTGCGGCGTGCCGCTCTCGGTGGATACGCTCAAGCCGGGAGTGATGCGCGCGGCCGTCGCCGCCGGCGCCGACATGATCAACGACATCGCTGCGCTGACCGCGCCGGGAGCGCTGGATGCCGTGGCCCGGACCGGCGCCGCGGTCTGCCTGATGCACATGCAGGGCGAGCCGCGCACCATGCAGGACGATCCCCATTACGAAGACGTTGTCGCCGAGGTGCGGAATTTTCTCGCGCTGCGCATCGAGGCTGCCGAGGCTGCCGGGATAGCCCGGGCCCGCATCGCGGTCGATCCGGGCTTCGGTTTCGGCAAGCGCATCGAACACAACATCGCGCTGTTCCGGGACCTGGAGCGCATCCTGGCGCTCGGCTATCCGGTATTGGTCGGCGTCTCCAGGAAGTCGATGCTCGGCGACATCACCGGCCGGCCGGTCGATCAACGTCTGTCTGCCGGCGTCGCCGCGGCACTGCTGGCGGCGCAGCGGGGTGCCCGCATCCTGCGCGTGCACGACGTGGCGGCGACGCGCGATGCGCTGACGGTCTGGCGCTCGCTCGGTGGGTTTGAGCGAGCATCCTGATATCATGGAGACACCATGAGCAACAAGTACTTCGGCACCGACGGGGTGCGCGGGCGGGTCGGGCAGCCGCCGATCACGCCCGATTTCGTCATGCGCCTGGGCTTCGCCGCCGGCACCACGCTGGTGGCGCGCGAAGCGCTGCCGGCCGGCGAGCGGCCGGCGGTGCTGATCGGCAAGGACACGCGGATCTCCGGCTACATGCTGGAGGCGGCGCTGGAAGCGGGGTTTTCCGCGGCGGGCGTCGATGTCATGCTCTGCGGGCCGATGCCGACGCCGGCGGTGGCTTATCTCACGCGGGCGCTGCGGCTCCAGGCGGGCGTGGTGGTCTCGGCCTCGCACAATCCCTATCCCGACAACGGCATCAAGTTCTTCTCGGCCGGCGGCAGGAAGCTGCCGGACGCGGTGGAAGCCGAGATCGAAGCCCGCCTCGATCAGCCCATGGGCTGCCTGGACTCCGCCCGCCTAGGCCGAGCCCGCCGCATCGACGACGCCCAGGGCCGCTACATCGAATTCTGCAAGAGCACCTTTCCCAACGACCTCGACCTGCGCGGCCTGAAGATCGCCATGGACTGCGCTCACGGCGCCGCCTACCAGGTCGCGCCGGCGGTGTTCCACGAGCTCGGCGCCGAGGTGGTCAAGGTCGGCGTCTCGCCCAACGGCATGAACATCAACGACGGCGTCGGCGCCACCGTGCCCGAGTCGCTGCGCCGGGCGGTGCTGGAGAATCGCGCCGATCTGGGCATCGCCCTTGACGGCGACGCCGATCGTCTGCTGATGGCCGACGCCGAGGGCGGGCTCTACGACGGCGACCAACTGCTCTACATCATTGCCCGCCAGCGCGCCAAGCGGAACGGGTCGGCCGGCGGCGTCGTCGGCACGCTGATGAGCAATCTCGGCTTCGAGCACGCGCTGGCACGCCTCGGGGTGCCCTTCGCTCGCGCCAGGGTGGGCGACCGCTACGTGCTCGAGTTGCAAGAGGAGAAGGGCTGGCCGCTGGGCGGCGAGAATTCCGGGCACATCATCTGCCTCGACAAGCACAGCACCGGCGACGGCATCATCGCCGCGCTGCAGGTGCTGGCGGCGCTGCGCAGCAACGACGAAACCCTGGGTCAGGCCGTTGCCGGGCTGGTCATGTATCCGCAACGCCTGATCAATGTCCGACTGCCGGCGGCCTTCGACTGGCGCGCCGACCCGGGCATCCGCGCAGCTGCCGACGCCGCGACGCGCGAGCTCGACGGCCGCGGCCGGGTACTGCTGCGCGCCTCGGGCACCGAGCCGCTGCTGCGGGTGATGGTCGAGGGCGAGGACGGCATTCTGGTCGCCGGCTGGGCCGAGGCGATCGCCGCGGCGGCCAGTGCCGCCGTGGATTCAGCTCTTGGCTGACGCCCTGGCCCCGAGGGCGGGTGCCAGGCGCCTGCGCTCGACGAACAGGGAGCTGCCGGCGGTCTTTTTCGCCTGCTTCTTGGCGTAGCTCACGGCCACCGATATCTCGTGGTGCGATGAGAAGACCTGCGGTTCGACGCGCACGCAGCCGATCGAGAGCGCCGGCAGCGCGTGGAAGCAGGGCTGCCCGCGCCTGTCCTCGCCGGCCAGGCCGCCGCGCGCCAGATCTTCCGGTGCCAGCAGGCCCTCCATGTGCTCGTCGAACTGGCGCAGCATGCGCGAACAGCGGGCCTCCCAGTCCTCGCACTGCAACAGCAGCATGAAGTCGTCGCCGCCGATGTGGCCGATGAAGTCGGCGCCAGGGTCGACCAGTCCGGCGAGCAGCTTGCCCAGCATCAGGATCACGTCGTCGCCCCTGCGGTAGCCGTAGGCGTCGTTGTAGGGCTTGAAGTGGTCGATGTCGCAGTAGCAGGCGACGAAGCAGGCGCCGCGCGAGAGCAGGCGTTCCATGTGCTCGTTGATCGGCACGTTGCCGGGCAGTTGGGTCAGCGGATTGGCGTAGCGCGCGGCGCGTATCTGCATGTCGGTGATCAGCGCCATCAGGTCCTGGCTGTTGCCGACGCCGATGTAGCGCCCCTGCTCGGTGATGATGAAACCGTCGAAGATGTGGTGTTGGGCCGAGGCGGAGAGCAGGCGCCCGACCTCCTGCACGCTGGTCTTGTGGTCGACGACCAGCGGCGCGGCATCCATGAACTGGGTGCAGGGCTTCCTGCCGTAGAGCTCGCGCTGGAACGGGCGGGCGAAGCGGTCGATCAGGCTGTAGCGGTTGATCATGCCCACCGGCCGGTCGTCCTTGACCACCGGCAGCACGTGCAGCTCCTGATTCAGCTCGAAGTGCGCATAGACCTTGTCGTTCTCCATGCTCGGAGAGAGCGGCGTCACGTGGCGCAGCAGCTTGCGGATGGTCGTGGCCTGGGAGTGTTCCTGCGGAAAGATGATGACGCTGCTGTCCTCGATCAGCGCGCGTATGCCATCGCCGGGAACGCGCGCCGGGTCGGCCTGCGGGCGGCAGATGCGATAGCCCTGGCCGAGTTCGATGCCCAGATCGCGCACGGTGGCGAACTCGGCGTCGGTCTCGATGCCCTCGGCGATGATGCGCGAATTGCAGGTGTCGGCGATGTCGTGCATGGCGCGCACCAGCTGGAACTTGAGCGCGTCCTGCTCGATGCCGCTGATGAAGTGGCGGTCGATCTTGACGAACTCCGGGCGCACCTCGGACCACATCCGCAGGTTGGAGAAGCCCTCGCCCAGATCGTCGATGGCGATCTGGTAACCCAGGTCGCGGTAGGCCCTCAGGGTGTCGCGCAGCGCCGAGAAGTCGCTGATGTGCTGGTTCTCGGTGAGCTCGATGATGATCTGGCCGGTCTTCAGTCCGAGCCGATCGAGCAGCGCCGCGGTCTCGCCGTTCATGAAGGTCGGGTCGCGCAGGCAACTCGGACTGACGTTGATGAACAGCTTCTCGGGAACATTCAGGGCGGCAAAACCGGTCAGCACGATGCGCCGGCAGAGCCGCTCGAACTCGGTGGTGAGGCCGGCGTGGCCGGCCAGGCCGAACAGCACCAGCGGCGAGTGCAGGGGCGAGCCCGCAGGCCCGCGGATCAGCCCTTCGAAGCCGAGGTAACGCTTCGCCCGGAAGTCGAGGATGGGCTGAAAGGCCGCGGAGAGTCCCGGTCCGCGCAGCAGTTCGCGGAAATGGCGCAGATTGTCCTCGGTCAGCCAGTCCGGCGCCTCCTGATGCGGGATCGGCACCGCGCCGAGCTGGAGGCGTTCGAGTAGAGCCGTAGACATCATGGCGAACCTGACCTGGATATGGGCGTCCAGATTAGCGCTACCAGGTTACAGTCTGATGAATTATCGGACCGCGCTGCCGCGCTGGTACCAGCTGCGGCTGGCGTTGAGGGCGCGCACCACCAGCAGCATCGCCGGCACCTCGATCAGCACGCCGACCACCGTGGCCAGCGCCGCGCCGGAGTCGAGGCCGAACAGGCTGATGGCGGCGGCCACCGCCAGCTCGAAGAAGTTCGAGGCGCCGATCAGGGCCGAGGGGCAGGCGATGGCGTGCTGCTCGCCGGCGCAGCGGTTCAGCCAGTAGGCCAGCGCCGAATTGAACGCCACCTGGATCACGATCGGTACCGCGAGCAGGACGATGATCAGCGGCTGCCTGACGATGGCAATGCCCTGAAAGGCGAACAGCAGCACCAGCGTCGCCAGGAGTGCGGCGATCGACCACGGGCCGATCCTCGCCATGGCGGCGTCGAATGCCGCCGGCCCGCGCCGCAGCAGCCGCCTGCGCCAGAGCTGGGCTGCGATCACCGGGATCACGATGTAGAGAGCCACCGAGGTCAGCAGGGTGGACCAGGGCACGGTGATCGCCGACAGGCCGAGCAGCAGGCCGACGATCGGGGCGAAGGCGAAGATCATCACGACGTCGTTCAGCGCCACCTGCGACAGGGTGAACACCGGGTCGCCGTCGGAGAGCTTGCTCCAGACGAAGACCATGGCGGTGCAGGGTGCGGCCGCGAGCAGGATCAGGCCGGCGACGTAGCTGTCCAGCTGCGCCGCGGGCAGCAGGCCGACGAACGCGTGACGGATGAAGATCCAGGCCAGCAGCGCCATCGAGAAGGGCTTCACCGCCCAGTTCACCAGCAGCGTGACGCCGATGCCGCGCCAGTGTTCCCTGACCCGGTGCAGGGCGCCGAAGTCTACCTTGACCAGCATCGGGATGATCATCACCCAGATCAGGAGGCCCACCGGCAGGTTGACCTCGGCCACCGTCATTCCGCCCAGCGCCTGGAACGGGGCCGGGACCAGGCGGCCGAACGCGATGCCGGCGACGATGCAGGCGAGAACCCAGAGCGTCAGCCTGCGCTCGAAGAAGCCCAGACGCGCCCCGGCCGCCTTCCCGGCGGCGACTTCGCATTGCGCGCTCATGTCATTCGTCCCGCTCGCGCAGCCGGCCGATGTCGTCGAGTTCGCGCTTCAGGGCCACGCCTTCGAGCTTGGCCAGCGGCAGGCTGACGAACAGCGAGATGCGTCGGTTCAACTGGCTGAAGGCCAGGGAAAACGCCCGCCGCCGCGCGTCGTCGCTGCCCAGGACCGAGGCCGGATCCGCTATGCCCCAGTGGGCGGTCATCGGCTGGCCCGGCCAGACCGGGCAGACCTCGCCGGCGGCGTTGTCGCAGACGGTGAACACGAAATCGAAATTCGGGCTACCCGGCGCCGCGGCGCCGAACTCGTCCCAGTTCTTGCTGCGCAGACCGGCGATCGCGAGCCCCTGTTTTTGCAGCAGCTCGATGGCCAGCGGATTGACCCGGCCGGCCGGGTGGCTGCCGGCGCTCGCGGCCTGAAAACGGCCTCGGCCGGTATGGTTCAGGATGGCCTCGGCGAGGATGCTGCGCGCCGAATTTCCGGTGCACAGGAAGAGGACCTTGAAGACGCGGTCGGTCATGAATGTTCCTTCAAGCTGGGTTTGCGGGCGGGGCGCCGTTTCTTGGCGGCGGCGGACCTCGGCAGGCAGGCTTCGCCCCTGCAGCAGTTGTCGGTGAGGAAGGCGATCAGCTCGTCCATCGCGGCGTAGTCGGCGGCGTAGAAGATAAAGCGCCCTTGTTGCCGGGATGTGACGAGGCCGACGCGGTTGAGATGGGCGAGATGGAAGGACAGCGTCGCCGCCGCCAGCGCCAATTGTTCGCCGACGACGCCCGCGCTCAAGCCCTCGACGCCCGCCTGGACCAGCAGGCGGAAGACGGCCAGCCGGGTTTCGTGGCCGAGGGCGGCCAAGCGTTCGGCGTTGATGGTCATTTCCATGGTTCCAGAATAGTCGAAATATAATTCACGGTCAAGGATTTCGTCGGCGCGCGGCGGCGGGCCTTCATCAAACATTCACAGTGCGTGGCTAATCTGGCGATCCCGTAGCAGCCAATTCAGCGCCCACCGATGCCCGCACAGCTTACCCCCATCCCCAGGCCCACAGCCGCTGCCGTCCTCGTTTCTACAACCCGGCAGCATCTGGCCGCCAGCCTGCTGCTGGATGTGCCGTCGGTCACACCGGCTCAGACCAACAAGGACGTCTTCGCCCTGTTCGACCAGAGCTCCGCGATCGTCGGTCTGCCGGTGGTGGAAGACGGCCAGCCGATCGGCCTGATCAACCGCAATATCTTCATGGACAGCTTTGCTCGCCCGTTCCATCGCGAGCTTTATGGCAACAAAAGTTGCATCGCCTTCATGGACAAGAAGCCGTTGGTCGTGGATGGCCAGATCAGCCTCCAGGAATTGAGTTTTCTCGCCCTGGACCACGGCGGCAAGACGCTCGCCGACGGCTTCATCATCACCATCGGCGGCCGCTACGCCGGCATGGGCACCGGCCAGGACATGGTGCGCGCCCTGTCGAATCTTCAGGCCGAAAAAAACCGGCTGGTCATGGAAAGCATCGACTACGCCAGCGTCATCCAGCGTTCCTTCCTGCGGCCTTCGCAGCAGGCCCTGCGGGCGAGCCTGCCCGATCACTTCCTGGTCTGGGAGCCGCGCGATGTCGTCGGCGGCGATTATTTCCATTTCCAGGCATTCGACGAAGGTTTCTTTTTCGCCCTCTTCGACTGCACCGGCCACGGCGTGCCTGGCGCATTCATGACGCTGATCGTGGCGTCCTTCCTCGAAAATGCGCTGAACGCCGATAATCGCCGCGACCCGGGAGCGGTGCTGGTCGAGGTCAACCGCCGCGTCAAGACGGCGCTCGGCCAGATAGCCGATGTTCACGGCGGCGACGAGACCGGCGATGAGGAGATGGAGCACCGTTCCGACGATGGCATGGATGCCGCCTTCTGCTGGTTCGACAGCGCGCGCCGCGAACTGACCTACGCCGGCGCGCACAGCCCCTTGCTCCTGCGGCAAGCGGGGGAGTCCGAAGTCCGCCTGATCGAAGGCGATCGCCTCGGCGTCGGCTATGCCGCCACTCCGCTCACCCAGACTTGGCGCAACCAGAGCTTCACGCTCGCTCCAGGCGCCACGGTCTATCTTTGCACGGACGGCATCGTCGACCAGCTGGGCGGGCCGAAACGCATTGCATTCGGCAAGAAGCGGCTCTGCCAGTTGTTGCTGACGCATGGCGAACAGCCGATGGCGGCGCAGAAGGCCGTCATCCTCGACACGCTCGCAGCCTATCAGGACGACGAGCCGCGCCGAGACGACGTCAGCATGTTCGGCTTCAGAACTTGAGGGGAATCGTGTTGCATCAGGAAATATTCAACAGCTTCCGCACCGTCGCCGACGAGAGCGGCGTCCTCTTCTACTACACCGGCAGTTTTTCCCAGAGCATCGTGGCCGCGATCGGCGACACCCTGAGGCAGCGGCTGGAGGATGTCAGCGCCAGCAACGGCGCTCGGCGCAAGGTGTTCTCGAGCTTCATCGAGATGGCGCAGAACATCCTCCACTACTCGGCAGAAGCGCCCAACGACGGGGATGCCCGGCCGTTCAAACAAGGCGCGCTGGCCGTGGGCAGGGAAGGCGAGAAGTTTTTCGTCGTCTGCGGCAATCCGGTGCGGGCCGAAGACGTGCCGCGCCTGCAGGAAAAGCTCGAACCCTTGAGACGCATGTCGCTCGACGAGATCAAGTCGGCCTACCGCGCACAATTGCGCAACGACGAGCGCGCGGCTGACGCCATCAGCAAGGGCGCCGGACTCGGCTTTCTCACCGTCGCGCGCGACGCGACCGAACCCATCGAATACAGCATCGTGTATGCCGCGAATCCAGAAGCATCCGCGGGCCGTGTCGATCTGTACCTGAAGGCCATCATCTGATCTGCATAACCTGGGAGACCACCATGAATGACTTGCACATCCCGCCGAGCAACGAGACGCCGGAGGTCGATTTTCGCTTCTCCGAGCACAAACTCGTCATCAGGGGGGAGTCCTATCCGGAAAACGCCCTGTCCTTTTATGCCCCGATCCGTAACAGCCTCCAGGACTACCTGGCCAGCCTCGGCCCGGGCGACAAGGTGACTGTGGCAATCGCTTTGCGCTATTTCAACAGTTCCAGCACCAAGCTGATACGCGCCCTGGTCGCCATGCTCAATGCCGCCGCCCTGGCCGGCAAGCAGGTGGTTCTGGACTGGCACCACGATGAGGACGACGACATGATGCTCGAGTTCGGGCTGGATTTGCACGAGGAGCATTCCGCCCTGAAATACAACGCGGTCGCCACGGCGACCTCCTGAGCCCCGTCGCGGGCGGTCATTTCGCCGCAATGCGTTTGTCACGCCCGGCATTTAGCATCCCTGAACATTCGTAACCTAGGGGAGTCCAGAATATGCTGCGCAAATCGATGATCACCGCCACCAGCCTCGCGCTGGTTCTCGCCGCCTGCGGCAGCGACGGCGTCACGCCCACAGCCGCCCCGGCGGCAGCCAAGTTGTCGGCCCAGGATGCGGCCGCCACGGCCACGCCGATCAAGCACCTGGTCGTTATCTACGGCGAGAACGTTTCCTTCGACCATTACTTCGGCACCTATCCGCAGGCCACCAACCCCGCCGGCGAACCGCCGTTCACCGCAGCGGCCAACACCCCGTCGGTCAATGGCCTGAGCGCGGCGCTGCTGACCAGCAACCCGAACTACCTCAACACGGCCAACGGGACTGGTGCCGCCAATCCCTTCCGCCTCGACCGCTCTCAGGCCGCCACCGCGGACCAGGGCCACGCCTACACCCAGGAGCAGCAGGCCTACGACAACGGCCTGATGGATCTGTTTCCGAAATACACCGGCACCGCCGGCAGCGGCGGCGCCGGTGCGTTCAACACCAAGGGCCTGGTGATGGGCTACTACGACGGTAACACGGTGACGGCGCTGTGGAACTACGCCCAGCACTTCGCGATGAGCGACAACGCCTACTCCGACCAGTACGGCCCTTCCTCTCCCGGCGCGCTCAACCTGATCGCCGGCCAGACCAACGGCATGAAGGTCGGCGTGAACACCGCCAACTCGACGTCGTTCTACATCGACGACGGCCAGGGCGGGCTCACCATGATCAACGACGTCGATCCGGCCGGGGACATCTGCTCCAGCGCCAGCAAGACAGCCGCCATGACCGGCAAGAACGTCGGCGACCTGTTGAACGCCGGCAGCGTGACCTGGGGCTGGTTCGAGGGCGGCTTCAACACCGCGGTGATCAATCCCAACGGCACCACCGGCTGCGGCCGCAGCACCTACTCGGATATCACCCGGGCCGCGATGGTCGATTACATCCCGCACCACCAGCCGTTCCAGTACTACGCCTCCACCGCCAACCTGCAGCACCTGCGGCCCAGCTCGACCGCCGCCATCGGCTACTCGCTGCAAGCCGACGGCAAGACCCCGGATCCGGCCAACCACCAGTACGGCATGCAGGACTTTTTCACCGCGGTGAAGGCCGGCAACTTCCCCTCGGTCGCCTTCCTCAAGGCATCGGGCTACCAGGACGGCCACGCCGGCTACTCCAATCCGCTCGACGAGCAGGCCTTCGTCGTCAAGGTGCTGAACTTCCTGCAGCAGCAGCCGGACTGGAGCAACACCGCGGTGATCGTCGCCTATGACGACTCGGACGGCTGGTACGACCACCTGATGGCCAAGATCGGCAACGGCTCCTTCGACGCCGTCGCCGACCAGCTCACCGGTCCCGGCAACTGCGGCGTCGTCGGCTCTACCCCGGTGTTGGCCGGCGTCAACAGCAGCAGCCCGGTCAATGGCCGCTGCGGCCCCGGGACCCGCCAACCCTTCCTGGTGATCTCGCCCTGGGCGAAGGCGAATGCCGTCGACAGCGCCCTGATCACCCAGAGCTCGGTCATGCGCTTCATCGAGGACAACTGGCTCAATGGTCAGCGCGTCGGCGGCGGCTCGTTCGACGCGGGTGCCGGCAGCATCATGGGTCTGTTCGACTTCAGCGGCAGCGGCAAGAACCCGACGCTCTACCTCGACCCGGTCTACGGCACGCCGCTGACCGCGCCGCCGCAGTCCTGACGGTCCGCCGGGGTGCGGGCGCAAGCGTCACGCACCCCGGCCGGTGATCAGCCAGGAGCAGGATCATCTGCGTCGCGACAGCGCGCCAAGCGGCGACCAGATCGCTGTCCCAGAGCAAAAAAGCTGAGCCGACGGCAAACCCGCGGCCGACGATCGCCGCTACCGAAGTGGTGCCCGGGAAGATTTTTTCGTCAACCTGAAAATGATGCATAGCCGTTTGTTTTCGCCCCTGAACATGGGCATCCTCTCCCTATTCATTTGCACCCTGATGTCCGCCCGGCTGCATGGCTGCGGCTCCGGCTTGCAAGCCAAGGTAATCACTTCCTCGACGTCCTCGACAGACAGCTTTTCGAGCTCGACCGTCGCCCCGTCGGCAATCGCCCAACTCGGGAAAAAGATTTACTTCGACCAAAGCCTGTCCGCTTCGGGAAAAATGGCGTGTTCGACCTGCCACAGTCCGGACCATTACTATGGTCCGGCCAACGATCTTGCCGTACAGCTTGGCGGCTTCACACTGGATGCCGCCGGGAATCGCGTCGCGCCAGAGATCACCTACGCTTATCGAAATCCGGCATTCAGCATAGGACCGGACAACCCGGCCCTGGAAAACGTCAATTTCGGCCAATCGGCTGCCGCGGCCGGCGGCAACGCCATTCCTCGGAAAATCGCCGGTGCACCCGCAGCCAACACGACGCTTGTTCCTCAGGGGGGATTGTTCTGGGACGGCAGAGTCAATACGCTACAGGAGCAGACCGATGGCCCTTTGTTCAATCCGGTGGAAATGGCCAATTCCAGCATCAACGGCCTTGCCGCCAAACTGGCCAAAACCGCTTACGCGGGCGACTTCCTGAAGTTATTCGGGGCAAACATTTTCAACAATCCACGGCTGCTCGTTTCCGAGGCGGAGGATGCGATTGCCCGTTTCGAATTCGAGGATCCGTCATTCCACCGCTTCAATAGCAAATACGACTACTACCTCGCCGGCAAATCACGGCTTTCCGATGTGGAAATGCGCGGCCTGAAACTGTTTGAAGACCCCGACAAAGGCAACTGCGCAGCTTGCCACCCCGATCGGAAGACGGCGGAGGGTCAACCGCCGATGTTCACCGACTTTCAGTACGAGGCCCTGGGTGTCCCCCGCAACAGCACGATTCCTGCCAATGCCGATGCTAAATATTACGACCTCGGTTTGTGCGGACCATTCAGAAGCGATTTAAAGATGCAGGCATCCTATTGCGGTATGTTCCGGACACCCTCCCTGCGCAACGTGGCGACGCGCAAGGTCTTCTTCCACAACGGCGTTTATGAGTCGCTCGATGACGTGCTCCAGTTCTATATGTTCCGCGACATCGACCCCGAACGCTTCTATTCCAAGGCGGCGGACGGCGGTGTCCTGAAATTCGATGATCTGCCAGCCCGATATCGCTCCAATGTAGATGTCAGCGATGCGCCCTTCAACCGGCATCCGGGGGATGTCCCGGCCTTGAGCAATAGCGAGCTTCAGGACCTTATCGTCTTTCTGAAAACATTGACCGACGGATACCGGCCCGGCAGTGCGTATCGGTAAAGCGCCGGCAGACCGGTCAGGGGCTCCCCTCGGGGAACAGCTTTCTCAAAGATTGGTGTTGGCGAAATCGGCGAGCCGGCTGCGCTCGCCGCGCACCAGGGTTACGTGCCCCGCGTGCGGCCAGTTCCTGAAGCGCTCGACCGCCGAAGTCAGGCCAGAACTCGCTTCGGTGAGGTAGGGGGTGTCGATCTGGGCGAGATTGCCCAGGCACACCACCTTCGTTCCCGGGCCGGCGCGGGTGACCAAGGTCTTCACCTGCTTGGGCGTCAGGTTTTGCGCCTCATCGACCACCAGAAATTTTTTCAGGAAGGTGCGGCCACGCATGAAACTCATCGATTTTATCTTCACCCGCGAGGAGACGAAGTCCTTGGTGGCCGCGCGCGAGAACGCGTCCCGGTTGTCGTGCTCGCCCGATTTGGTGACGTTGCCGCCGCCGAGGAGGAACTCGAGGGTGTCCTCGAGGGCTCCCATCCAGGGAAGCATTTTCTCCTCTTCGGTTCCCGGCAGGAATCCGATTTCATCCCCGATCGGCACGGTCGCCCGGGTCATGATGATCTCGGCATAGGCATTCTTGTCGAATACCTGCGTTAGACCGGCCGCGATAGCCAACAACGTCTTCCCGGTTCCGGCGGGTCCGAGCAGGGTGACGAAATCGACTTCCGGATCCATCAGCAGGTTGAGGGCGTAGTTTTGCTCGGGGTTGCGCGCGACAACCCCCCATACCGGATTCCTCGGGCTGGAGAAATCCCTGATGGTTTCCAGCCTGGCATTTTTTCCGGAGACGGCGCGCACGATCAAGCGCTGAGCAGCGTCGGCTTGTCCTTCTGAGTCGTTCTTGATGGCGAGGAACTCATTGACCGCCAATCCCTTGGTTCCCGGTCCGGAGATGTCGTAATGAGCGACGCCTTGACGCTGCTCGCAGGAAACGATCTTGTTCCTGGCCCAAAAATCCGCCTTGAAGGCCTTGTGGCCCTTGTGCAGCAGGGACGCATCGTCGATCACCTGATCGTTGAGGTAATCGTGGGCATCAAGATTGACCGTGCGCGCCTTGAGACGCATGTTGATGTCTTTTGATACCAGGCTGACCTGGCGGTCCGGCCGGGTCTCCACGAGGTGCAGGGCGACCCCGATGATATGGTTATCGGCCTTGCCGACCGGCAGGGATTCGGGCAGGTTTATCCGGAAGGACTCGCATTGTAGGAACAAGCGGCCCGTGGCTATCGCGCCGCTGGGCTTCCTGAGGTCTATCCCGCCTTCCACCCCGTTGTCGTGGCCGCGCAGGATCTCGTCGATCATCCGGGTCACCTGACGCGCATTGCGTGCCACATCGGTGGTGCCGCGCTTATGGTTGTCCAGTTCTTCGAGCACCATGATGGGAATGTAGATGTCGTGTTCCTCGAAGCGAAACAGGGAGGTCGGATCGTGCAGAAATACGTTGGTGTCGATGATGAAAAGCTTGTTCGAAAATTTATTCGCGGCCATCGCTTTCTTTGACATCGGGACTCCTTCGGTGAGGTTCGCATTCGAGACGGCACCCCCGCATTTGAACCCAGTTGTATTACGGAATTGCGAAAGGCGGCGGCGTCGCAGCCGGTCTTTGCTTCCGGCTCTGGCTGGGGCCGAAGGCGTCAGCGCTGGCTCAGCTCCGTCGCCAGACGCGCACTCGCTCCGCCACCCACGGCCCGTCGTCCAGGGGGATATCGTGGCCGGCCGTGGGGTGACAGGCGATCTCGGTGCCCCAGCGTAGCGCGAGTTGTTTCGAGCAGCGGGGATCCACCAAGGCATCGTTGGCGCTGGCGAGCACCAGCACGGGCACCGCGGGCTTGCGCTCGGGAGCCCGATACCGGCTCGCCGCGAACATTTGCCGGATCGCGTTGCCGCGTGAAACCGGGTCTTCGCGCCGGTAGGCAAGCCAGGCATCCAGCACCGCCTCGTGCTGTTCCAGCCGATTGCTGGTGAGCCTCATGATCAATTTCTCCCACTTGCCGGGAGTGTCACCCAGGAATGCCAGTTTCAACAGGGCGGGATAGTTTCCCGGCTTGAGCCGATGGTGGAACGGGCTGAACGGGCGCAGGCTGGTATTGATCAGGACGCAGCATTCTATCTGTGCGGCGTGGGCCGCTGCCCAGGCCACGGCCACCATCGCTCCCAGCGACAGCGCCAGGACGTTGTAGGGAGGAGGGATGCCGCGCGAGCGCAGCTCGGTGCGGCAGTATTCCGCCATTTCCTCGACCCTGAGCGGGCTCTTCAGCCGATGCAGGCGGCCATTGCCGGGAAGATCGAGGCAGACGACCTCCGCGTTGCCAATCGCGCTGCGCAAGATCTCGGGAAACTCCCCCCAGTGGCGGCTCTCGCGGGCCAGCCCGCGCAGCAGGATCCAGGTGCTCATCCCCGGTACCACAGGGCCAATGCCCGCTCGCGCTGCCGCTCCAGCGCATCCTCCCTGGGCCGCCAGTTGCCGTGGCTGCAGGCGGCCCGCGGCAGGAAGTCCAGCCAGGACAGGTGGCGACGGAGCACGCGTTGCTGGCGATGGCTGATCAGCGGATTGAAGATGCCTTGGCGCGAAAAGAACTGTCGCGGGTTTTTCTTCACCCAGAGCCAGGAACCCATCTCCAGGGTGAGGGGCAGGAAGATCCGGCTCGATTGGGACGAGGCGCGCAGATAGAGGTAGTCCCAGAGGTCGCCGTGAGCCAGATACTGTCGGCTTTGCGGTTCGAAGACATAATTGTGGTGGTTGTAAGTCTGATCGAATATCTCCTTCAGCGCGTGAATTTCCGGGAGATGCCGGATCGGCAGCGCGGTATGGGCGTAAGGGAACCATATCCGGTCGTACACGCCGAATCCTGAATGGCAGTCCAGGGCGATGCTGAACTCGCGTCCGAGCAATTCCTCCGCCACGACGTCGCAGACCGCCTGGCTCTCGGCTTCCATGGGCCCGTCCGGCGGGCCCCGGAACCACGGCAGGCCGGCACTGATGCGCTGTCCCCCGATCAGGAAGGGCACCCTTTCCAGCGCATCCAGGGGGGCATTGCGCATCAGATCGACGCCGTTGGGGTTGGCGCGCGTGCCACGCCACATCCCGCCGGGATTGACCAAGGGCATGAACACCAGGCGGACGGATTCCAGCTGGCGATGCAGCAGGCTATCCCACTTCAGGCGCATCACCAGGCTACGCAGATACACCAGCACGACTTCCGCGCCGATCCGCTCGAGGCCATGAACGCCGCCGAAAAAGCCGACGGCGGGGACGTCCCGGCTGGGATTGCCCATGGCGACCGCATAGACGGGCAAGCGCCGCTCGTTCGCGCTCACCTCGCAGACGATGCGCGCTTCGACGGCGTCGGCGCCCTCTTCGATGATGCGCTCCAGCGCGGACAGTTCGGGGATCATGGAATTTTCTTCGTCCTGAAACAGATCCTTAACTTCCCCCTGCTATCGTTCCGCTGCCCACACACCGCCTCGGGAGCGCTCGCCATGTGGATCGGGACGCTCGATCTGCAAGCCATCATGGACCGGCGCTTCGAATGGGGTCTGGGATTGGATGGACGCCGAGGCGGAAGGCCGATATGAACCAGCTCCTTCAAAAGGTGATCAACCATCCTGCGCTGCTCCTCGGCAGCGCGGCGCTCTGGGGGATCCTGGAGTTCTTTGCGCTGCAACGCTTGCGGCGCGACGCCCGGCGCAGGAGCAAGCGCGGGGCGGCTTGAGCACGACGCCGATGCCGATCGCTGTGAGCATCGCGTCGGCGCTTCCTGTCATCAGCGGATCAATTTCCCGTCCGCGCGGAACGGATGGGGTCCCGCGAAGCTGCCGACGTAAGCGGTGTGGCTGACGATCCCGGTTCCCGGGCGCCAGGCGTGCAGCTGATAGGCGGGCGGCTCCAGCATGAAGCAGGACGGGGCGTCGGGCGCCAGGTCGAGCGCCACCTGGTGCGCCGGGCTGGGGCAGGTCGAGGCCAGCGTGCCGGCGAAGCGCGCCTGGATCGGCCGGTGCAGATGGCCGCAGAGCAGGCGCTCGACCTGCGGATGGCGACGGATCACCCCGGCCAGGGCGCTCGTCCCGTCGAGACCGATCCGGTCCATGTGGCCGATGCCGGTGGCGAAGGGCGGATGGTGCATGATCACCACCGTCGGCTTTTCGGGTGCGCCCGAGAGCCGCGCATCCAGCCAGGCGAGACGCTCGGCGCAGACCTCGCCGCGCTCCGCGCCGGGGACGACGGTGTCTACGGCCACGATGCGGACCGGCCAGTCATCGATCGCGTATTGGATGAATCTTCCGGATTGATTCAGGTAAGCATGATCCGCGAAGGCCGCGCGCAGCGCCGCGCGCTCGTCGTGGTTGCCGGGGATCACGTAGCAGGGCATGGTCAGCGGCGCCAGGATCTGCCGCAGGACCGCGTATTCCCCGGCGAGCCCGCAATCGACCAGGTCGCCGGTCAGCACCAGCAGGTCGGGTTTCTGCTTCAAGGCCAGCACGTCCGCGACGCAACGGCGCAGGTGTGCGGCGGCATCGACGATGCCGTAGGCGAGCTCGCCGCTCTCGCGGATGTGCAGGTCGCTGATCTGTCCGATGATCACGGCGCGGCCTCGGTGCAGTCGAATGCGCGCAGGGCGCCGGCATCCAGCGCCAGCGCGATCGCCTCGCCGGGATGAAAGCCGCGCCGGAGGGCGCAATCTACCGCGACCAGATCGCCGGCGCAATCGACCACCAGACGCGTGCGGTCGCCGAGGAAGAAGGCGGAGACGATGGTGCCATTGAGCTGCGCCGCATCCGCCCCATCCGGGCTAACGATGCGCAGGTCCTCCGGCCGGAACATCACCTCGACCGGCTCGGCGCTCGCGTCACCGCTCCAGGGCAGGCGACCGCCCGGCACCTCCAGGGTGCCGCCGCCGGCCCGGCCGACGAGCCGGTTCATGGTGCCGACGAACTGCGCCACGAACGCCGTCCGCGGCCGGTGATAGATATCCTGCGGCGTGCCGATCTGGGCGATGCGGCCCTTCTCCATCACCGCCACCCGGTCGCCGAGCGCCATGGCTTCCGACTGGTCGTGGGTGACGTAGAGCGTGGTGATCCCCAGGCGCCGCAGCAGGCGGTCGATCTCGGTGCGCAGGCTGTCGCGCAGCTTGGCGTCGAGCGCGGTCAGCGGCTCGTCGAGCAGCAGCACGCGCGGATGCACCGCCAGCGCACGGGCCAGCGCGACGCGCTGGCGCTGGCCGCCGGAGAGCTGGTCGATGCGCCGGTGGCCGAGCTCGGTGAGATGCATCATCGAGAGCATTTCGGCGACACGCGCCTCGCGCTCGGCGGCGGGCCGCCGCCGAACCCTGAGCCCGTAGGCGACGTTCTCGGCGACGCTCATGTTGGGAAACAGCGCGTAGCTCTGGAACACCATGCCGACGTTGCGCCGTTCGATCGCTTGCGCCGTCACGTCCTCGTCGCCGAACAGCACGCGACCGCCGGCATCGGGCGCCTCCAGGCCGGCGATGAGGCGCAGCAGCGTGGTCTTGCCGCAGCCCGAGGGGCCCAGCACGACCACGGTCTCGCCGGCGTGGATCTCCAGATCCAGCGGTTCCAAGGCGCGGCTGCCGTCGCCGAAGGTCTTGGCGCAGGCTTCGAGGCGGATGCGGATGGCCTCAGCCATGGCGGCGCCCCCGGGGCTTGCCGTTTGACAGCCATTGCATGGCGGCCAGCAGGGGAATGATCATGATCAGGAACACCAGGGTATAGGCCGAACCGATTTCCAGCCGGCTCGAGGCGTAGGCGTCGGCGAGCCCGACCGGCAGGGTCTTGGTCAGCGGCGTGTGCAGCATCCAGCTGATGTTGAATTCGCCGACCGAGAGCGTCACCACCATCAGGCTGCCGGCGAGTATGCCCGGCCGGACGTTGGCGACGACGATGTCGAAGAAGCGCCGGCGAAAGCGCGACCCGAGGCTCGCCGCGGCTTCCTCCAGGGATTGCAGGTCGATCGCCGACATCACGGCGAGCACCGAGCGCACCATGAAGGGCAGCGTGAACAGCACGTGCCCGACCAGGATGAAGGTCCAGCTGGCGCGGAAGCCGCGCAGCTCGCCGTAGAACAGGATCAGCGCCAGCGCCGTGGCCAGGCCGGGCACCGCCACCGGCAGCACCAGCAGCTCCTCCACCAGCCGCGACAGGCGGCTCCGGCCGCGCGCCAGCGCGTAGGCCGCGGGCACGCCGAGCGCCAGGGTGCAAGCGAGGCAGCAGAGGGCGATGAGCAGCGACAGCCCCATCTCGTGGGAATACATTTGCCACACCTCGAACACCCAGCGCAGCGTCAGCCCGCTCCTGACGCCGATGAAGAAGTTCGCCGACAGCCCGGCCATCACCGACATCACCACCGGCACCACGAGGAAGGCGCAGACCAGCACGGTGAACGCCAGCTGGGCATAGAAACGCGGCCCGCTCTGCAGTGTCGATGACGGCCTCATGCCGCCGCCGCCACGGTGTTGCCGGCGAAGCTGCGCGCCAGGCCGAGGGCGGCCCAGGTGATGACGCCGAGCACGATGGACAGCGCTGCGGCGATGGAGAAGTTGGCGTAGTTGGTGAATTCCGTGTAGATGCTCATCGGCAGCACGTCGATCCGGGTGGCCAGGGTGAAGGCGGTGCCGAAGGCGCCCATGCTGGTGGCGAAGCAGATGGCACCGGCGGAGATCAGGGCCGGCTTCAGGGCCGGGACCACCACGTCGCGCAGCACCTGCCGGGGCGAGGCGCCGAGCGAGCGCGCCGCCTCCTCCAGGCGCACGTCCAGCTTCGATACCGCCGCCATGATCGTGAGAATGACGCGCGGGATCGAGAAGTAGAGATAGCCGATGAACAGGCCGGTCATCGAGTAGGCGAAGACGATCCGGTCATCGAATGCCCAGTTCGTGAGCTCGCCGATCACCCCCTGCCGGCCCCCCAGCATGATGACCATGAAGCCGACCACCACCCCCGGGAAGGCCAGGGGGAGGGTCAGCAGCGCCACCAGCAGGCTGCGGCCGGGGAAGTCGTTGCGCTCCAGGAACATGCCGGCGACGCCGGATATCGCCAGCGTGGCGAGGGTGACGGCGAGGGAGAGCAACAGCGTCGCCACCAGGCTGGTCAGGTAGCGGCCGTTCGTGACGATCGCCGCGTAGGCTGCCAGCCCCAGCGGCCCGCCGGCGCCGACCAGCACCAGGCGCGCCATCGGCAGCAGCCAGAAAGCCACGAAAACCGTGGCTGCCGGCGCCAGCAGCCACAGGTGAGGTTTGGCGCCGACTATCGCACTTCCTTCAGATAGCGTTCCGAGAAGCCCTTTTCCGCCGCGGCCATGCGCGCGAAATCGACGGGCTTGGCTCGGGCGTACTCGGAATCCGGCAGGAAGTGGGCTTGGGCTTCCTTGGAAATGGCGCTGGCGCGAACCGGCCGCAGATAGGCATTGGCCCAGATCGCCTGGCCCGCGTCGGAGAGCACGAAGTCCAGCACCTTCTTGGCTTCTGCCGGATGGGGATCGTTTTTCACCAGACTCATCACGTAGGGCACGACCACGCTGCCCTCGGCGGGAATGACGAAGGCGATGTTGGCCTTGTCCTTGTACCTGGCCCGGTAGGCGTTGAAATCGTAGTCGAGCAGGATCGGGATTTCGCCCGAGAGCACGCGCGCATAGGAGGTTTGCTTGGGCACGATCGGCTGGTTCTTCTGCAGTTCCTTGAAGTAGCGGATGGCCGGCGTGAAGTTGTCCAGGCTGCCGCCCAGCGCCTGATTCACCGCGACCGCGCCGACGTAGCCGACGAAGGCGCTGGCCGGGTCGAGGTAAGCGATCATGCCCTTGTAGATCGGATTTTGCAGATCCTTCCAGGACTTCGGCACCGGTCTTCCGCCGAGCGCATCGACATTGACCATGAAGCCCAGGGTGCCGGAATGGATGGTGAACCAGTAACCGTCGGGATCCTTGAGCCCCTTCGGAATCTCGGCGAATCCCGCCGGCTTGTAGGCGGCGACCACGCCATCCTTCTTGGCCTCGATGCCGAAGGTCACGCCGTAATAGGCGACGTCGGCGACCGGGCTGGCACGCTCGGCCACCAACTGGGCCAGGGTCTGGCCGGAGTTCTTGTTGTCCTGGGGCACCGTGATGCCGGTCTTGTCCTTGATCGCCTGGAGTTCGCTGCCCCAGTCCGCCCACTCGGGAGGACAGTTGTAGCAGATGGCGGTCTGTGCGCCGGCGCCGATGGACAGCAGCATCAGCAAGGAGGAGAGCAGCATGCGTTTCATCGTCGGGGCTCCCGAAAAGAGTGGAGCCTCAAGTTACCAGAGCCCCGTCACAGATTTATGACAGCGGCGCCAGCTTATTTCAATCCACCCCGGGCAGCACCGGCGTGCCCTGCTTCGCCACTGCCTTCGGGAGTCAGCCCTGACTCACGACAGCGGATTTCCGGCACCATCGTTCGTCTGCTTGGCTGTCGCCGCGGGCTTGCTTCTCTGCTGCAAAGCGATTCTGTGCCGCAGCCTCACCGAGAGCCGGGTCAGGTCCAGACCGATCGCCTGGACCTCGCGATGAAAACCGG
>DATKVJ010000050.1:0-17890 GCA_035530135.1 Rhodocyclaceae bacterium
AAGGCGCTGCGCTGGGTGAAGCCCCACCGCCTGATCGGCTGCACCAATTGCGGCATGGTGCCGCTGCCGCGCGCCGTCGCCCGCGGCAAGCTCGCCGCGCTCGGGGCGGGCGCGGCCATCGTCCGCGCCGAACTGGGCTGGTCGTGAGCGGGCCGGGCGCGGGTCATCGCTCCGCGCCGGGGGGCAGCTTGGCCCAGCTCGGGTCCGGGTCGAATTCGGTCATCGCGCGCGCGATGGCCTCCGTGCGCGGCCCCAGGTTCTTCTGATAGACGACGCCGTCCTGGTTCACGATGAAGCTCATGACGCCGGAGTCGCCGTGGCGCGCGGGGTAGGCCACCAGGGCGAAGCCGCCGATCATGCGGCCGCCGACCATGTAGTCGCGGGCGCCGTCGGGCGCGTGCCCGCCCTGGCGCTTCAAGATCTTGTAGAAGTAGCCGTGGTAGGGCGCACGGCCTCGCCGTTCGCCCTTGCCGGCGGCGTAGCCCTCCGCCCTTGCCTCGGCCACCAGGGGCCCCATCGGGCTCTGCGCTTCGCCGGCGACTGTCGGCCAGTAGAGTCCGTCGCGCTCGCCCGGGCGGCTCATGAAGTGCTGCGCGTACTCGATCAGTCCGTCATCGCGCCGAACCAGGCTCGCGTAGTCGCGCTGGGCGTCGACGTAGGCGCGGCACACCTCGATCGCGTCCAGTTCGTTGCGGCCGATGCGGCGGTCGAGTAGCTCCTCGACGCCGGCGGGCGTGTCGAAGCGCCAGGCCTGTCCGGATTTCACCAGCGGTATCGGGAACGGCCAGCGCTTCGCGCCGATGACCAGCAGCATCTTGCCGGCGCCTTGCGGCTCGATCAGGCTGGCCTGGTCGTAAGCGGCGACGAAGCGCGTGCGCCCCAGCCGGTCGGCCACCGGATCGCCGGAGTACACCAGGTTCCGGCCAGCGGGTCCGAGGATCTTCAGGACTCGCCGCGGCCGGTCGGCGCGCGTCGCCTCGATCAGGGCCTGCACCGCGTGCTCCGGCGTGTCGAAGCGCGGCTGCCCGCGGTTGCCCGCGGCCATCGCCGCCGGCGGCAGCAGCATCAGGCAGAGCGTCGCGATGGCGGCGGCAAGAAGCGCTCTGGCGGCTTCCGGAGTACCTCCGCCGCGACGGCTGTTTTCGCTATCCATGGTTTCCTCGCACCGTAGTGTGTATTCAGCGCTCGCGGCGGCCGCCGCGGCCCGCCGGGGCTCTTTCCTGCGGCCCGGATTTCCTCGGCGCAGCGGCCGGCTCCCGGCGCGCCGGCGGCGCTTCGGTGCCGCGGCTGGCGCGTCCGCGTTCCGCTTCGCGTCGGACGTCGCGCCCGCGCTCGATGTCGCCGAAGCCGGACGGCGGCCTCGGCTGTCCGGGCTGAACCGGCGCCTGCCGCGGGGCGACCCGCGCCGGCGCGGGCGGTGCGGGTGGCGCCGGGACGGCAGGCGGCGCCGGTCGACGCTCCCGGCCGGGTTCGCGGCGCGGTTCGCGGGCGGCGGGAGGCTTCGGCGCCGGGATGCCGGGGCGCACCGCCGGGGGTGCGATCGGGACTGCGCCATCGAAGCCGCGGTAGGGTCGCCGCGTCTCCGGCGATCCTGCCGGGTTGCCGAGGAATCTCTGGCGCGAGCGCTGATCGCGATAGGCGACGCCGCGGCGGTGGAAGGGGTCGTGTTCCCAGGTTGGGGAAGTCGCCCGCGGCCGCCCGTCGCGGGCGATGGCGTTGAAGCGGTCATCGTCGATGCGGATCCGATGGTGGTGCCAATCGCAGTTGTCCCAGCCCCATAGCGGGACGACGATGTGGATGGCGTAGCCGAAACTGATGCCGCCGACGATCAGCGGGCCGTAGCCCGGGTAGGGAAAGTAGTAGGGCGGGTAGTCGGGGTAGGGCCAGACGCCGTAGATGGTCAGCGGATCGTAGACGGGCACATAGACGATCTGCGGGTTCGCCGGTTCGATGCTCGTGATCGTTCCATCCCAGGACACCACCGCCTCCGGCGTCGATGCCAGCGTGCCGGCCGCGCGGGCCTGGGCGCGGAGCCTCTGGACCGCATCCATCACCTCCGCCTGCTGCGCCAGGAAGGCGTCGCCGAGCTGCTGCGTCCAGCCCAGCTGGCTGTTCATCAGCCGCAGGATCTGCGGGAAGGGCAGCAGCGATTTCACGCTGGGGTCCCAGTCTTCAGACTGCAAGGCGGCGGCCAGTTGATCGCCGCCGAGGCTGGCGTTGCCGGGATCCTCCAGCCAGCGCGCGGCCTCGACGACTTCGAGCGGGTAGGTCGCCGCCATCAGGACTTGCCCGAGCAGCGGATCGGGATACAGCGCGATCGGGGCCAGCATCTGTTCGAGCTGCTGCGCCGAGAACGGGGCCGGGGCTTGCGGGTAGGCTGCGGTCGGCACGATCAACGCGGCCGCGGTGACGATCCCTGCCAATATGCGGAACAACGCCGCTCTCATGATTCGCCTCCTTCGTGCCGTCCGGCCAGAGCCTGGGTTTATCGGGGCGCCTTGGGGTAGCCGACCGTCTGCGACAGCAGCACCTGCTGGTCGTGGCTCAGCCCGAGCGCATCGGCGATCGCAGCGCGGTCGATCCAGGCGCGGATGACCGTGGCCAGGCCGTTGCCGGCCGCGAACAGGTATACGTTCTGGCTGATGGCGCCGGCCGCGACCGAGGCATAGGACTCGCGCTGCGCCACCGGCACCATGCTCATCCGGGCGTGGTCGGCCACATACACCAGATCCAGGGGCGCCTCATCGACGAAGTCTTGGTAGCCGGTGATCCGCCTCAGGTCGCTCGCCGTCACCAGGCGCAATTCATGTGCTGCCGCGTTGTAGCGGTAGGCTCCTGCCGGCAGCGCGACGAACACCTCGATCTCCTGGGCGTTCAAGGCCGACGGGGCGGTGCGTCCGCCGCCGCTCCGGTTCATCCCACAGGCCGCCCAGAGCAGGTCCGAGAGCAGCGGCAGGGGCAAGGGTTCGCGCGCAAAGTCGCGGCACGAGCGGCGTCCGGCGAGCGCCTCCATCAGCGGCAGGCCGCCGTTCTTCCGCGGCGGCGGCAGCGGAATCGAGCTCGCCGAATCCCCCTTCGCGGGCGCCGGTCGCAACTGCCCCATCATGCCCAGCGCCAGCTTGGTCAAGGTGCCCATCGCGCGCCCTCCTTTCGTGCCCGATGCAGATCGATGCATGGAGCATAGACCGAAAAGCCGGCCAAAGCATAGCCCGGCGCAACGGAATTTCGGCGACCGGGGCTTACTTCCGCGCCAGCGGGTTGGGCGTGGGCTCTCCGATCTTGGTGAGGGTGTTCCGGTCGGTGTGATGGAAGGGCTCGGGCCTGCCCCGGATCATCAGCACCGTGTCCTCCTCGTAGGACCAGGTGCCGTCCGGATTGATGCTCACCTTGATGCGGAATTCGACGGTCCTGAACGCGTATTCGAGGAACGGCGACGAGCGGATGCCGAAGCTCTCGGCGTCGCGCGTGGCGGCGAGCTCGAATTCCTGCGCATCGGCGCGAGCCGTCCCACCCGCCATGACGACCTGGGCGCGCGGTATCGTCAGGGTGTGGATCACCGTATCCGTGGCGGGCTCCCACAGCCAGTAGCCCACCTGGTCGTGATAGGTCTTGACCTGGTCGGGCTTGACCACGTGGCTGTGGTAGCGCAGGCCGTAGAGCAATTGCGGCCCGTTGGTCTGCGGGTCGATCGGCTGCAGCTCGATTCTCTCGACGTAGGCCTGCTTCTTCGGCCCCTCCGCCTTCGGTTTGACGTCCAGGCCGCGCAGTCCTTGCCAGATTCCCGCCATGGGGCGCAGCGGGCCGAGGTTGCCGAGGGTATCGACATCGACATTGGCGGGCTCGGTGTAGATGTCTTCGGGAAATTCGGTCATGGCGTGCGCTCCAGGCGATTGGGGGATGAATCGGGTGGAATTAAATCACTTCAGCCGAACGCCGACCAGCAGACCAGGACGGCGTCCCGCAGCACCCGCTTGCGCTAGCGCGGTCGAGCGCCGGCGCTGCAGCGCTTCCGTTGGTCATCGACAAAACCCGAAATTTACGACAAGATCGGTCATCTATGACTAAAGTCTGGGCGATAGCGATCCTTCGATACCGGGCCGTGGCGCGCCTCATCGTGCGCAGCTTGCCCCTATGGTCATCGGCCTTCTTCCTGTGCGCCGCGCCGCTCCTGGCCCGGGCGGGCGAGCCGCCGCCGGCCGCGGGCAAGAGCCTGCTGTTCCTCTATTCCTACGGCTACGGCGGCAGGGGCGTGGAGACCTTCAACGAGCGCTTCCTCGCCACCATGGCGGCGGCGGGCGTCGGCATCGATCACCTGTACTTCGAGTACCTGGATCTGGAGCGCAACCGCAATGACCCGCAGTACCGCGCGCGCCTGCACGATCTGCTCGCGCATAAATACGCGGATCGACGCATCGACCTGGTGGTCACCGGACAGCAGCCGGCGCTGGACTTCCTGCTGCACGAGGGCCGGGACATCGCCCCGGGCGCGCCGGCCATCACGGTGCAGGCGCCGGCGCCGGACGCCGCCGAGGCGCACGGCCGCCGCCTGGTCAGCGAGCTGGCCCAGTTCGACATCAAGGGCACGCTGGAGCGGGCGCTGGAACTGTTTCCCAAGACCCGTCGGGTGGTGCTGGTCTCGGGCAGCAGCGCCGCCGACCGGAAGGCGGCGGCGGATGCCGCACGCATCGTGGCGGCCCGGGCCGGCAAGCTGGCGGTCGAGACCACCGGCGGACTTTCCCTGGAAGCGACCCTGCAGCGGGTAGCGCGCCTGCCGCCCCAGAGCATCATCATTTTCACGCAATACAACCGGGATGCCGAAGGCCGGGCCACCCTGGCCTACGAGGTCGAGCGGCGGGTCGCGAAGGCCGCCGACGCGCCGGTGTTCGGTCTCTACGACTTCAACCTGGCCGACGGCGGCATCGGCGGCTCGGTGATCGGCGTCAAGGCCCTGGGGGAGCAGACCGGACGGTTGGCGCTCGATCTGATGAATGGCAAGTTGCAGCTCACCCGACCGGTGACCGAGGTGAGCAGCCACCCCGTGACTATCTTCGACTGGTCGCAGATCAAACGCTGGGGCGGCGACCCGGGCAGGCTGCCGAAGGACAGCGTATTCGTAAACCGCGTGCCGAGCCTGTGGGCGCGCAACGCGGTACTGATCATCGGCCTGGGGATCTTCATTCTGCTGCAGACCGTGTTGCTCGCTGCCTTGCTGGTGAACAAGCGCCAGAGAAAATTGGCCGAGCTGTGGCTGAGAGAGAGCGAGCGTCGCTTCCGGACCTTGGTCGAGCACGCCCCCGATGCCATCGTCGTCTATGACGCCGATCTGGGCCGCTTCGTGGATGCCAATACCCGGGCGGAGGACCTGTTCGGCTGCAGCCGCGCCGAACTGCTTCGCCAGGGGCCGGAAGCCTTCTATCCGGCCGGCCAATTCCCGGGTTCAACGGTCGCCGAGGCGATCCGGCCGGCAATCGTGCGGGCACTGGCCGGAGAACCGGTCCTGATCGAGCGGGTCATCCGCAACGCCCGGGGGCGCGACCTGGTATGCGAAGCGCGCCTGGTCAAGCTACCCTCGGGCGGGCGCAATCTGATCCGCGCGAGCTACATCGACATCACCGAGCGCAAGGCCGCCGAAGCGAAAATCCAGCGGCTGACCCAGCTCTACGCGACGCTCAGCCAGTGCAACCAGGCCATCGTGCGCTGCGTCAGCGAGGAGGAGTTGTTCCCGCAGATCTGCCGCGACGCGGTGCGCTTCGGCGGCATAAAAATGGCGTGGATCGGTCGCTTGGATGCGGCGGGCCAGCGGGTCCTGCCGGTTGCGGCTCACGGCGAGGGCATGGAATATCTGCAGGACATCAGGATCTTGCTCTCCGCCGACGATCCCGCCGCGCGCGGCCCGGTGGCCAGCGCGATTCGCGAGAACCGGCCGTCCTGGTGCCAGGATTTTCTGCACGACCCGCGCACGGCGCCGTGGCACGAGCGCGGCGCGCACTACGGCTGGGCCGCCATGGCGGCACTGCCGCTGTGCCGGAACGGGGTGCCCATCGGTGCCTTCGCCCTCTATTCGGCCGAGCCCAATACCTTCGACGAGGATGTGCGAGATCTGCTGACGGAGATGGCCACGGACATCAGCTTCGCGCTGGACAGCTTCGCCCATGAAGCCGAGCGCAAGCGCGCGGAGGCCCAACTCCGGCTCACCGCCAAGGTCTTCGAGCAGGGCAGGGAAGGCATCGCCATCACCGATGCCGAGCGCAACATCTTGTCGATCAACAAGGCCTTCACCGAGATCACCGGCTACAGCGAAGCCGAGGTTCTGGGGCGTAACCCCCGCCTGCTGTCCTCCGGGCGTCAGGATGCGGATTTTTTCCGCGCCATGTGGCAGGCCATAGACAGCCAGGGCAGCTGGGCGGGCGAGATCTGGAACCGGCGCAAGGACGGCAGCGTGTATCCGGAATGGCTGTCGATCAGCCGGGTGGTCGATGCCGACGGTGCCACGAGCCATTACATCGGTATTTTCAGCGACATCACCCAGCACAAGGCGGCGGACGAACACATCCACTGGCTGGCGCATTTCGATACGCTCACCGGGCTGCCGAACCGGGCCTTGCTCGCCGATCGCAGCAAGCACGCCTTGAGCCTGGCTCAGCGTAGCGGCGAATCCCTGGCGTTGATGTTCCTCGACCTCGACCACTTCAAGAACATCAATGATTCGCTCGGCCACCGTATCGGCGATGCCCTGCTGATCGAGGTGGCCAAGCGCCTGAGGACCCTGGTCCGCGCCCAGGATACCGTTGCCCGTCCGGGCGGCGACGAATTCATCCTGATCCTGCCGGAAACCGACGCCGGCGGCGCCGCGCATCTGGCGGAGAAATTGATCGAGGCGGCCGTTCAGCCCTATCAGGTCGAACAATACGAGCTGACCGTCAGCGCTTCCATCGGCATCGCCATCTATCCCGATGACGGTACCGACATCGATGCGCTGTTGAAGTGCGCCGACACCGCCATGTACAGCGCCAAACGGGCCGGACGCAACAATTTCCACTTCTACACCGGCGAAATGCAGTCGCGCGCGGCGCGTCTCATGCAACTGGAAAACGCCCTGCGCCGGGCCCGGAAGGACGGGCAATTGCAGCTCTTCTACCAGGCCCAGGGCTCGATGCAGGACGGCCGCGTCGTCGGCGCGGAAGCGCTGCTGCGCTGGCAGCATCCCGAGCTGGGCATGATATCGCCGGCGGAATTCATCCCGCTGGCCGAAGACAGCGGCCAGATCCTGGAGATCGGCGAATGGGTGCTGAAGACCGCGGTGCGCCAGTGCAAGGACTGGATCGACAGCGGGCTGGGGGCGATCACGGTCGCGGTCAATCTCTCGGCGGTGCAGTTCCGCCATCCCCGCCTCTCCGATCTGGTCATGGAGATTGTCGCGGAGGCGGGGCTGCCGCCGCAGCATCTTGAGCTGGAATTGACCGAAGGGGCCACCATGTCGGACCCGATCGAGGCCATCGCGGTGATGGACAGATTGCACCAGCACGGCATCCGCGTGTCGATCGACGATTTCGGCACCGGCTATTCTTCCCTGAGCTATCTCAAACGCTTCAAGGTCTACAAGCTCAAGATCGATCAGAGCTTCGTGCGCGACATCGCCGTCGATCCGGACGACAAGGCCATCGTCGGCGCCATCATCAGCCTGGCCGGCAGCCTCGGCCTGAAAACCATCGCCGAGGGCGTGGAAACGGAAGAGCAACTGGCCTTCCTCAGAGCCCAGGGATGCGACGAAATTCAGGGCTATCACTACTGCCACCCGCTACCCGCCGCTGAGTTCGAGGCCTTCGTCCGGGGGCAGCGCCGGGGTTCCTGAGCGCGGCGGCTGGTATCATGGTCCTTGATCCTGAAGAGAGGGTGTGCAGAAGTGCCTGAGCGCAAGATATCGAAGAGCGAGTATGAGGCGCTCGCCCAGTTCCGCTATCAGCTGCGCCGTTTTCTCCGCTTCAGCGAAGAAGCGACGCGCGGCAAGGGGGTGACCCCGCTACAGTATCTGTTGATGCTCCAGATCAAGGGCTATCCCGGCCGGGATTGGGCGACGGTGGTCGAGCTCGCCGAACGCCTGCAGGCCAAGCATCACGGCGTCGTGGCGCTGATTTCCCGGTGCGAGGCGGCCGGCCTGGTGGCGCGCACCGCCAGCCGCGGCGACCTGCGCCTGGTCGAGGTGAGATTGACCAGGAAGGGCGAGCAATGCCTGGAGCGCCTGGCGCGCCTTCACCGCGCCGAACACCTGTCGGCGCGGGGCAAGCTCACCCTGCCCGATTTTGAGGCGGACGGCGAGGAATAGCTCAGCCGGTACTCCAGCCGCGCGGGCGCTTCATGCCGGCGATCTTGCAAGCCTGCTTCACGTAACCGTAGGGAAACAGTTCGAAGATCCTGTTGCGCGAAGCGGGCCCCAGGCGCTCGGACAGGTGCCAGATCACGAAGCGCACATCGGGGGCGATCTGATGATCGCGGTAGTAGTCGCGCATGAAGCGGATCGCGTCCCAGTGATCCTCGGTCAGCGGGACGTTCTCGTGACGGGCGAGAACCTCCGCCACCTCTTCGTTCCACTCCAGCGGGTTCACCAGGTAACCCTCGTCATCGGTCTTAGGCAACTTCATCGTCACTTCCACCAGGCACCTCCAGGAAAAAAGTATCGGCGAGAAGACACTATATCATAACGTGATATACGTGCAATATCGGCGCGGAAAAACGCGGTTTTAGTCTGATTTTATGGAATAATCCAGTCATTGGAGATGGCATGCCTCCATGGACCCACGGGTCCAAAACCGCCCCAACCGGAGCCGATGATGCCTACGCATAAACCCGGACGGGCGGCGTAGGCGCCGCGCCTGTCCAAGACAAATCAACGAATGAGGACAGGGCTATGTGGAAACCGATACTCGTCATTTCTCTGGGTGCTGCCGTCGGCGCGCTGCTGCGCTGGCAACTGGGCCTCAAACTCAACAGCCTCTTCCCCTCCCTGCCGCCCGGCACCCTGGCAGCCAACCTCATCGGCGGCTACGTCATCGGGCTGGCCATCGCTCATTTTGCCCAGGCCCCGGACATCGCGCCGGAATGGCGCCTGTTCATCATCACCGGCTTGTGCGGCGGATTGACCACCTTCTCCACCTTTTCCGCCGAGGTGGCCTCGCTGCTGCAACAGGGTCGGCTGAGCTGGGCGATGGGGGAAATCGCCATCCACGTTTGCGGCTCGCTGCTCATGACCCTGGCGGGACTGGCGTCCTGGCAGTGGCTGAGACTTCGTTGAGGAGAATTCCATGAAAGGTTATCAGATCACCTTTTTTACCCAGCAGGACTGCCGCCACCGGCACCAGCCGATGGCCGAATGGCTGATGCACGCCGCCCGCGACCTGGGCTTGCGGGGCGCCACCATCGTTGCCGGCAGCGAAGGCTACGGGCAGCACCGCCGCATCCATTCCGCGCATTTCTTCGAACTGGCCGATCAGCCCCAGGAGATCGTCATGGCGGTCACCGAGGAAGAAGCGGAGCGCCTGTTCGATCTCCTGAAAAAGGAGGGGGTGCGCGTCTTTTTCGTCAAGACGGCGGTCGAATTCGGCGCCCTGGGCGGGCCGGACGAATGAGCTCGGGGCCCGTGAGTTTCTCCTGAATGCGCCGCGGCCGCAAGCCGGGGAGGGCGACGGATTCTGCGGCGTGCGGGGGGCTGAAATTGGTGATATGTTCTGCCGTCCGTCGTTCTTGATCCGACCAATACCGGATGCCGTCAGAGAAGCAATGACTCACACCGAAACCACGCTGAGAAACATTTTCTCCCGCCCGCTGTTGACTTGCGCCGCGGCCACTCCTGTTGCCGAGGCAGCTCGGAGAATGGTCGAGGCGCGGCGCGGTTCTATCCTGGTCGAGGACGAGGGAAGGATAGTCGGCATCTGGACCGGGCGCGATGCCCTGGCGGTGGACTTGTCGGGCGAGGGCGCGGGGCGGTCGCCGATTTCGCTGTCGATGTCTTCCCCGGTCAGGACCATCCCCATCGACACCCGCATCGGCGATGCCGCCTTGCGCTTCCGCCGGGAGGGGGTCCGCCATTTTCTGGTGATTGACGAATCGGGCGAGCCCAAGGGCGTCGTGTCGCAGTCCGACGTGGTGATCAATCAAGGCGTCGAGTATTATCTCTCCCTGCGGGAAGTGGCATCGGTGTTCAGCCGCAAGCTGATGACTCTCCCGAGCGCGATGCCCGCGCCGCAAGCGATCCGGGAAATGCGGCAGGGCAATTTTGACGCCGTCGTCGTCGAGGGGACGGAAGGCGACTACGGCATCCTTACCGAACGCGATGTGCTGAGGCTGATCGCTTCCGGTCGGCCGGGCGGCAGCGTCGGCGAACTGGCCACGTTTCCGCTCATTTCCATTCCCGCGAGTTCCAGCCTCTACCAGGCCCGCAAGCAATTCGGCGACAACAATATTCGCCATCTGGGCGTCAGCGACGACGACGGCAAACTGCTGGGCCTGATCTCGTTCGCCGACATCCTGGCCAACATCGAGAGCGAATATATCCGCGAATTGGAGGAGGCGCTCAAGGAGCGGGACGAGAGACTGGCGATTTCGACCAGGCATCTGCGCTTGGCTTCC
The DNA here is from genome assembly GCA_035530135.1 of Rhodocyclaceae bacterium. Taxonomy (GTDB): domain Bacteria; phylum Pseudomonadota; class Gammaproteobacteria; order Burkholderiales; family Rhodocyclaceae; genus CAIYYX01. Next base: position 10,624 of record DATKVJ010000050.1, read on the forward strand.
AAGGTATTCGAGAGCACCCTGGAAGCCATAGTCGTGACTGACGCCGACCACTTCATCGAATCGGTCAATCCGGCTTTTACCCTGATCACCGGCTACCAGGCGCACGAGGCGATCGGCCAGAAGCCGTCGATCCTGGCTTCTGGCCGGCATGACGGCGCCTTCTACGAGGCCATGTACAAGAGTCTCGCCCTGGCCGGGCACTGGCAGGGGGAGGTCTGGAACAGACGGCGTGACGGCGAGATCTACGTCGAATGGATCACCATCAACGTGGTGAAAAACGATGCGGGAGCGATCACCAATTATGTTGCCATTTTCTCCGACATCACCCAGCGCAAGGTTGCGGAAGAGCGGCTGAGTTTCCTCGCCCAGCACGACGCGCTCACCGGCCTGCCCAACCGGGTACTGCTGGAAGACCGGCTGCTACACGCTATTTCCCATGCCCAGCGCAACGACAAGAAATTGGCGGTGGTCTTCCTGGACCTGGTCGACTTCAAGAAGGTCAATGATTCCGTCGGCCACCACGCCGGCGATCAACTGCTCCAGATCGTGGCACAAAAACTGTCCGCCTGCGTTCGCGCCGAAGATACGGTGGCCCGTCTGGGCGGCGACGAATTCGTCGTGCTGCTGGAGGAGATCGGCGTCGAGGACGACGTCCCCCTGGTCGTGACGAAAATCCTCGATTCGCTGTCCCGGCCGGTGCCGCTCGAAGGCCGGGAAGTCAGCGTCGGCTGCAGCATCGGCATCAGTCTGTACCCGGACGACGGCCAGGAGGTCGACGAACTGATCAGGCGCGCCGATGCGGCCATGTACCAGGCCAAGACGCAGGGAGGCAACGCATTTAGTTTCTACGGTGCGCAGGGGAGGGCCTGAGCCGCAATTTCCCGCACCTGGCCATCGCGGCTCAGTGACGGCAGAGAATATCCGGATGATCTCGACCGCTGCGCGCCATCAGCTCCAGGTCGGAGAGCACGCCCATGCTGGCTGACTCCATTCCCGCCAAGGCTTGCAGCATTGCGCGCGGGTCGCCCTCGGCGTGGGCCTGCAAGGCGGCGAGCGCGTGGTCGTGCACCAGCTTGTGCGGAGCCTCCATCTCGCGGTAGCCGGGAAGGGTCGAGAAGCAGGCGTGCCCTTCGCCTTCGTAGTACCACTTGCCGAGACGGCATTCGGTATGGGAGGCAAAGCTGCCGGCGGCCTCCTCCGACAGCCCCAGCAATACCTGATAGACGCGAAACTTGTAGATGAGGTGGTCGGCCTTGGCCAATTCGCAGAAGCTGCGCAGCGCGGAAGCCGCGCCCCCCTTTTCGATGTCGGCGGAAAGATCGTGCAATTGCTGCATGGACTGAGCCGCGGCCTGGCCATCCTGGCTGAAGCTGGCCGACTGCTGCGCCAGCAGGTTCATCTGATCGCGGCTGCTCGCGCTGTCGCCGCGAATGCGGTCCACCAGCGCCGATATCTCGCTGGTGGCCAGCGCCGTCCGCTCGGCGAGTTTTCTGACCTCGTCCGCCACCACGGCAAAGCCGCGTCCCTGCTCGCCCGCGCGCGCCGCCTCGATCGCGGCGTTCAGCGCCAGCAGGTTGGTCTGATCGGCAATCTTCTTGATCAGCCGCACGATGCCGCTGATTTCATGGGCGCGCGCATCCAGTTCGCCTACCTGCGTCGCGGCGCGCTGCGAGCTTTGCGTCAGGTCGGACAGGCTGGCGGCGATCGCTGCGACCGCGACCCGGCTTTCGTTGGCAACAAGCTGGGCCTTTATGGCTTGCTCCTTCTCCGCCTGCGCGTCCTCGGCCAGCGTTTTCAGGCTGCTCTGCACGTCGTTCAGGGAGTGGGCGAAAGCCTGGAAATTGGCCAGCAGGGCGCGCGTTTCATCCGTTTCATCGCGATATTTCCGCGCTTCTGCCGCCGTCGCTTGTGACTCCTGCCGGGCGCTGGCCAAAGCCAATGCCATCTCCGAGTTGTGCCGGGCTTCATGCGCCAACCGTCGCTCCAGTTCGCCGATGCGGGTCTTGGCCGATCCAAAAAACATGCCTCTTCCTTTTAGTCGCTATGGGGTTCGGTCGGCAGCGGGCGCCCGCCGCCTTCTTCATGGCGGGCGAGCAGAGCGGCGAAGTCCTGCGCGGCGACCGGGCGGCTGAAGTAGTAGCCCTGCATTTCGTCGCAACCGAGCGCGGCCAGGAAGTCCAGCTGCTCGGCCGTCTCCACGCCCTCGGCGATCACCCGGAGGCCGAGGCTGTGGCCCAGGCCGATGACCGTCCGGGCGATGGCCGCGTCGTCGGGATCGGTGAGCACGCCGCGCACGAAGGACTGGTCGAGTTTCAACACGTCGATCGGGAATTTCTTCAGATAGCTCAGACTGGAGTAGCCGGTGCCGAAGTCGTCCAGCGACAGCTGCGTGCCGGTGGCCTTCAATTCGTGAAGCAGTTTGACGGCCTGCTCCGGGTCGTGCATCACCATGCTCTCGGTCAACTCGAATTCCAGGCAGCCGGCTGCCAGCCGGCTCTCCGCCAGGATGGCCGAGACCCTGGCGACAAAATCCTTCTGCCGGAACTGTCGCGCCGAAAGATTGACCGCGACCCGCAGACGGGGCAGACCGGAATCCTGCCAGCGCTTGTTCTGCGCGCAGGCGGTCCTCATCACCCACTCGCCGATGGGCTCGATCAGGCCGGTCTCCTCGGCCAGGGGAATGAACTTGCCCGGCGGCACCGTGCCCAGTTCCCGGTTCTGCCAGCGGATCAGCGCCTCCGCTCCGACGATGTGCCCCGTCCTGATATCCACCTGGGGCTGGTAGTGGAGGACGAATTCCTCGTTCGCCAGGGCCTGGCGCAAGCCGCCCTCCAGGCTCAGCCTCTCCATCATCCGTTCGTTCATATCGGACGTGTAGAAGCTGAAACCGTCGCGTCCGCCCTCCTTGGCCCGGTACATCGCGGTGTCGGCGTTTCTCAAGAGGTGTTCCGCGCTCTTCCCGTCCCGCGGGTAGAGGGCGGCCCCGGTGCTGCAAGTGACGTGGAGCTCGCGTTCCTCGACGAAAAACGGCGCTGCGATCGTGGCGACGATCCGCTGCATCATCGCCGTCACGTCGGTCTCGTCCTTGACGTGGTGCAGGATCAGGACGAACTCGTCGCCGCCGGTGCGCGCCACCGTGTCGCCCTCGCGGACGCACAGGGACAGACGATCGGCCACCGTCTTGACCAATTGATCGCCGGCGGCGTGGCCCAAGCTGTCGTTGATGTACTTGAAGTGGTCGAGGTCGACCATCAGCACCGCCGCGTGATGGCCGTAGCGATGGGCCTGGGCCAGCGCCTGATCGAGTCGGTCCGAGAGCAGGTTGCGGTTGGCGAGTCCGGTCAGATCGTCGTGATTGGCCTGGTGCGCGAGCTGTTTTTCGTAATCGACCCGGACCGTCACGTCGTTGATCACGCCGACGTAATGGGTGATGGCCCCGATGCCGCTGCGCACCGGGGAAATGGAGAACTCGTTCCAGTAGCGGCTGCCGTCCGCGCGCAGGCTGTGCACGACGGCGCGGTGCTCGTCGCCGAATTCCAGGCCGGCGCCGATCTCGTCAAAAGCGTTTCGCTCCGCGGGCAGTCCGAAGATCCGGGAAGCGGGCTTGCCCAGCACGCTATCCTCTGCGTAGCCGGTGATCTCCCGGAAGGCGGGATTGACGTAGAGGATCGTTCTCTCGGACGAGAGGGCGTCTAGCACCATGATGCCGTTGCTGCTCGATTCCATCGCGCGGGTGAGCAGCCGCAGCCGTTCTTCCGTATGCTTGCGTTCGGTGATGTCCTCCTTCAAGGCGACGAAATGCGTGATCCTGCCGTCGCCATCGACGATCGGGGCGATGTTCTCGCTCTCCCAGAATAGCTCGCCCATCCTGTTCCGGTTCTGCAGTTCGCCGCTCCAGCCGCGGCCGGCGGTGATCGACGACCACAGCTCCTGGTAGGTTAGCTGGGCCGTGCTGCCGGACTTGAGCACGCGCGGCGTCTTGCCGAATACCTCGTTGGCGGCGAATCCCGTCACCTCGGTGAATCGGGGATTGACGTATTCGATCATCCCTTGGTGGTCGGTGATCATCACGCTCACCGGGCTGTGCTCGACCGCCAGCGACAGTTTCCGCAATTTCTCCTCGATCGCCTTGCGCCCGGTGATGTCCTCCTTGACCACGATGAAGTGGGTGATCGCGCCATCGTCGCCCGACAGCGGCGAGACGCGGGTGTCCTCCCAGAACAGCTCGCCGTTCTTCTTGCGGTTGAGCAATTCCCCCTGCCACTCCTTGCCCGCCAGGACCGTGTTCCACAGGTCCTTGTAGACGCTCGTCGGCGTCAGGCCCGATTTCAGGATCACGGGGGTTCTGCCGATCGCCTCCTCCGGGCTATAGCCGGAGGAGGCGGTGAATTTCGGGTTGACGTATTCGATGGTCCCCGCGGTATCGGTGATCACCACGCTCACCGGGCTTTGTTCGACCGCCTGGGAGAGTTTTTTCGCCTTTAGGCCGGCCTGTTGGATTTCGATCAGATCGGCGGCGATGCGGCTCACGTGCGCTTCGAGCCTCTCCGCCATGGCGTCGAAGGCGGCGGCGAGCCGGCCGATTTCGTCGCCGCTGTGCGGCAGTCCGGTGCGGGCGGAGAGCTGCGCCTCGCCCAGGTGGGATGCCGCCTCGGCCAGCCGCGCCAGCGGCCTGAGCACCAGCCTGCTGCCGTACCACCATAGGACGATGATCAGCACGAGCATCACGGCGGTGATGTTCATCGTGTCGCCGATGAACTCGCGCACCGCAGCGCGGGCGAGCGCGGTCTTGGAGGTGGCGACCCAGAGGCGGAAGCGCTGGGCGCCGAACGTCGCCGGCAGAACTTCGGCGGCGTAGAGCTGATCCTCGCCGTTGGCGCTCGTGGCTGCAAAGACCCGCTTGCCGCCGCCCAACGCAGCCCCGGCGAAGGCCGGATGAGCTGCGAGCGCTTGTCCGGCCCAGCGCAGCGGCGCCAGGATCTTTCCCCGGCCGTCGACCAGGACGATTTGCGTTCCGGTGGCCAGCGGCAGCTGTTGCAGGGCGCTGTCCAGGAAGGTGAGATCCAGGTCGGCGGTCAGCACCGAACGCGGTTTCCCCTTGCCGTCCGGAACGGGGATCGCCAGCAGCAGGATTTTCCTGTTCGACAGCGCGCCGGCGCGGAAGTCGCTGATGACCGGCTGCTTCGTGCGCAGGACTTCGCTGAAGGTTTGTGCATCGCCGCCGCGGGGGGCGGCCGATGCCGCCGACGAGCAGATGAGCGCGCCGTCTGGCGTCCTCAGGGTGATCTCGCTCAGGAAGGGATTGCCCCCGGTCGTTCTTGCCAGCGCCCCGCCGCAGGCGGCCCGGTCGCCGGGATCGGTCACTTCGGGAGCGCGCGCCAGCACCTCGAGCAGACGTTCCTGGAGCTGTATCCGGAAGTTCAGCTCGTTGCCCAACATGATCAGCATGCGGTGCACGTCGGCCTGCTGCCGGTGCAGGTTCTCCTGCAGCACGTCGTGCGCCTGATAGCCCATCAGCGCCAGGATCGGCAGGGTCGCGGCGGCGCCTACCACCAACATGCGCCGGCGCACGCTGCCCAAGAGCGGTGGCGTCTTGAGCCTCCCGATCAGGGAACGCATGTTGGCCCGTGTGCCGCTCGACGATCATCCGGTCGAGGAGGGCGAACACCGACGCGCTCGCTGTCTCTGCGGCCCTGAATTGTTCCATGATGGCTGTCCGCAGGGCGGGATCGGACTCCCGGTCTCCTGAAGCCAGAGCCATCGCCCGGTGCAGGCGGCTGTGCACCTCGGCCCGCGGTCCGGCCACCTGGCGGTAGGCGGGCGGGTCGGCGTGGGACGGGTCGCCGGCCTTGCTCGCCGGCGCGGGCCGCCTCGATGGCGGCGTTCAACGCCAGCAGCTTGGTCTGATCGGCGCTGTCGGCGATGACTCCGACCGAGTTGCCCGCCTCCCCGGAGAGCTCTTTCAGCTCGGCGATGGCGGCATTGGTCTGGGCGATCCGGTCGATGATCGGCTTCGGCGCGGCGGCGACGTAGGCCACCTGCTCCCGGCTTTCCGCCGCGGCGGCGACGCTCTGCCCCGACAGCTTTTCCAGAACGTCGGTGGACTCGGCGATGCCGTTCAGGTCCTTCTGGCTCATCTGCAGGTCGGCCAGCGGGCCGTCCGAATTGAGCCGCCCCAGCTCGGACAGCAGTTCGTTGCGCGGTTCGAAGCGGGCATTGTTCTTCAGCGATTCGAGCGACCGCTTGGTTCGCTCCAACGCGTCGGAAAACAGGCCGCGCACGCCGGCCGGCCGAGTTTCTCGGCCTGGAGCGTGTCCCGAAGAAACTTGAAGACGCCGCACGGCATGTCCGGGTGGCGGATGATGTCGTGCTGGGCACCGGGCGGCTCGGCTTCGGTGTAGCCGGAAAACTCGATGAAGATGCGGTTGCCGTAGGCGATGCGGCCCTGGAGATCGGTCTTGGAGACGATGAAATCGCTCTCGCGCATCGTCTTTTCGCGGTCGTTCGGCTGGACTCGGTATTTCATCGCAGACCCCTGTCGATGCTTGCAATCGGAGTAGCGCCGGCCGTCCCGGTATTACCTTGGTTTTAGGATCTGTGGCTTGCGCTTCGCTAGCTTTTGCCTGCTCCCAGCAGCGTCTCGCCGGCGGCGGGCAAGACGATGTTGCCCTCCAGGCGCCAGGTCCCGGCGTCGTCCTCGATCACCACCACCCAGTGGCCCGCCGCCGGCAAGCGGAAGCTGCCGCGATAGCTCCCGTTTTGCAACGGCAAGACCACGCGCTGGTCGAGGCCCGCGCGCGTCGGGTGCGATACCGTGACGCGCAGGGCGGGCGGCGGCGCGAAGCCCGGCGCCGCCGCCTTCAGGCGGACGGCGATGCTGCTCACCGTCAGGCTTATCCCGGCGGTGAGTCCCAGCGCCCGGGCGCGCTCGCCCCGGGCCAGGGTCTGGTTGATGTCCAGGCCCTTCTGGTAGTAATGGTCATTCACCAGGCCGTCGTTCGAGCGTATCGCCAGCCACAGCGTGACGAAGCCCGCGATCACCACCACCAAGGGCCCGGACATCAAGAGCCACGGCCAGGGCTCGCGATACCAGGGGTTTGCCGCGCGCGCGTTCATCGCCTTCGCCATCACTGGGTCACCGGGGTGGGGGGTGCGTCTACGCCGCCGCCGGAGCCATAGACGAAGGCGGCGAGGAGATGGACCTTGGCGGGGCCTAGGAAGTCCTTTTGCGCCGGCATCGTGAGGTTACGGCCCTGGGTGATGGTCT
>DATKVJ010000051.1:0-66611 GCA_035530135.1 Rhodocyclaceae bacterium
TTGGCGATGCCGACCAGGCCATCGACGTACATCTCGCGCAGAGCGATCATGCGGTTGATGATGGTCATGAGCTTCTTGGCGACGGGCAGGTAGAACAGGTTGGCCAGGCCGACGCCGTAGATCGTGGCGACGAAGGCCACCGCGATGCCGGCGCCGAGCTTGGACGGATCGGAGAGGTTCTCCATGACGTGGATCAGGCCCATCACCGCGCCCAGGATGCCGATGGTCGGGGAATAACCGCCGGCCGATTCCCACACCCGGGCGGTGAGCTTCAGCTGCGTCTCCCAGGCGCCGATCTCGACATCCAGCAAATCGCGCAGGCGCTCCGGCTCGGCGCCATCGACCAGGAGGCGCAGCCCCTTCTGGTCGAACGGATCCGTCAGCTGCTCGATCTCCGCCTCCAGCGCCAGCAGCCCTTCCTTGCGCGCCATCAGGCTCCAGCGGGTGATCCTGTTGATGCGAAAGCCGGGCGACAGCGGCGGCGGCAACAGCACCCACACGCCCATTTTTATGCTGGAGACGAACACCGACAGCGGGCTTTGCAGCATCACCGCACCGAGGGTGCCGCCGATGACGATGAGCATCGCGGTGGGCTGCACCAGCGAGGCGATATTGCCGCCCTCGAGCACCTGCCCGCCGACGATGGCTCCGATACCCAGGATGAAGCCGAAAATGCTGATGATGTCCATGCGCTGTCGTCCTTAAGCTCGTTTCTTGGGCGGCGCGCCGACGATGCGGCTCCTCAAGCGGACGATGGCCTGGGTGTGCAGCTGACAGACGCGCGATTCGCTCACGCCCAGCACCTCGCCGATCTCGCGCAGATTGAGTTCCTCCTCGTAGTACAAGGCCATCATCATTTTCTCCCGCTCCGGCAAATCCTCGATGGCGCGCACCAGAACGTCGCGCATGTCCTGGCCCAGAAGCGCCGCCAGAGGATCGGGCCCCGAGGAGGCCAAGTTGCGTTCCAGGAAATCCTCGTCGCCGCGATCGCCGATATCCTCCAAATAGACCAGTTGGTGGCCGCGCGCCTCCTGCAGCATCTTCTGATAATCGGCCAGCGTCATGTCCAGCGCCTGCGCCAGCTCGCCCTCGGTCGGCGGCCGGCCGTGTTGTTGCTCCAAGGCATCGACCGCCGCCTCGATGCGGCGCATGTCGCGCCGGAGACCGCGCGGCAGCCAATCGTTCTCGCGCAGGCCGTCGAGCATGGCGCCGCGGATGCGTTGCGCGGCGTAGGTCTCGAACTGGGCGCCGAGACCGTCCTCGAAGCGGCCGACGGCATCGAGCAGGCCGAGCATACCGTTCTGGATCAGATCTTCGACTTGCACGCTGGGCGGCAGCTTCGCCATCAGGTGATAGGCGATGCGCTTGACCAGCGGCGCGTACTGCGAGACGAACTGATCCTTGTCCAGGACCCCTTGGGCGTTGTACATCGTTGTCGTTGGGCTGGCAAACCGCCCAAACTATACCACCGAATCCAGCGTCGCCAAGCCGATCCGGTCGCCTCCGGGTGCTACTCCCGGCATATTGCCAAAGCCCAATGCCGGGAGGGCGAATCCGTTGCCGGGACCCTCCTCGTTCACCGGCGGCAGGCTTTGCAGCAGGGCCTCGGCCAGATTGTCGGTGACCGGCACCAGGGCCGCGCCGAGGTAGTCCAAGCGGACCTCGAGGTGCTCGCGCGCGACCCGCCGCATGTTGTCGAAAATCGCGCGCGCCTCCTCGCCGCTCCTCGCCCGGGTGATCGCCACCTGGAAGCCGTCGCGGCTGCGCTCCTGGGCGAGGCGCTTGATCAGCGCGTAGGCATTGGTGATCGCCGAACTCTGCGCCGCCACCACCACCGTCATGTGGCGTGCCGCCAAGGCCAGCGGCGAGAGATGGCCGCCGCGGCGCATGGCCGTGTCGATCAGCACGAAACCGACGCCGCGCTGCATTTCCTGCAGGCACTCGGCCAGGTGCGCTCGGGCGTTGGCGGCCAGCCGGCTGGCGTGGTCGAGTTCGCGGGCGGCGCGCGCCGCCGGCAAGATGCGCAATAGCGGCGCCGCCTGCAGGGTCACTTGGCGCAGCGGGCGCTCACCGTTCAAGACATTGAAGAGATCGTGGCGGGCGGTCAGGCCGAAGGCGGAAACGGCGTTGTTGGGCGCGCCGTTCTCGTCGATGATCAGCACGCCGTGGCCGGCCGCTGCCAGCGCCGCCGCGGTCTGCACCAGGAGCGTGGTCCGGCCGCAGGCTTCGCGGCCCGAGGCGAAGGCCACCACCTGCGGGGCGCGCCCGCCGAACAGGCGGCGCAGGCCGTCCGCCTGGTCGCCCGGCCAGGGGGCGACACCGCCGCCCCGCCATTCAGACAAGGGCGGCTCCGGCGGTCAGATTGCCGTCGCTTCGCGCGCCCGAGGAGCGGGACGCCACCAGACCGGCCTCCTCGTTGTGCAGGCGGTGCGGCGAATGCTCGTTCGGCAGCTTGAAGGCGCGATGCAGCAGGTAGTTGCGGTTGGGCAGATACAGATCTTCGGGCACCCGCTGGCCGTTGGCGACGTAGGTCAGCAGCAGGCCGTGGCGCACCGCGACGTCGATGGCCGGCGCCAGCGAGGCGGTCTCGTCCATCTTGGTGATGATGCAGCCGGCCAGATCCTCGCCGGCGTAGGCGCGCACCACGTCGTCCAGGGTGTCGCCGCGGCTGGTGGCGTTGAGCAGCAGCAGGCGATTGACCTCTCCCGCCTGCATCAGCATCGCCGCCTGCTCGGCCACCATCCGGTCGCGCTGGCTCATGCCGACGGTGTCGATCAGCACCATGTGCTTGTCGCGCAGGTCGGCCAGGGTGTGGCGCAGGTCTTCGCCGTCGCGCACCACGTGCACCGGCACGCCGAGGATCCGGCCGTAGATGCGCAGCTGTTCGTGGGCGCCGATGCGGTAGCCGTCGGTGGTGAGCAGCGCCAGCTTGTCGGCGCCGTAGCGCACCACGCAGCGCGCCGCGAGCTTCGCCGTGGTCGTGGTCTTGCCGACGCCGGTGGGGCCGACCAGGGCGAACACCCCGCCGCGCTCGATGATGTCGTTGTCCTCGCCCAGGGTGCGCAAGCGGCGGTTGATCGCGCCCTTCAGCCACTTCCTGGCGTCGTCAGGCGACAGATCCGGCGGCATGTCGGCGATCAGCTTGCGCGAGAGCTGTCCGGAAAAGCCGGCATCGAGCATTTCCGACAGAACCAGCGCCCGGGCCGGCTCTTGGCGCGACAGCTCGCCCCAGGCGAAGCCGGCCAGTTGGCGCTCCAAGAGCGCCTTGATCGAGGCCATCTCGCCCACCAGCTGCGCCACCTGCAGCTGCGGCTGGGCCTGGGCCGGCCGCTCCTCGGCCGGGGCGCGCTGCTGCGGCGACGGCTGCGCAGCGGCTGCCCGCTTCGGACCGGCCGTCGATTGGAGGGGTGCCGCGGCAACCGGCGCCTTGTCCGGTAGCGGGCGCAGGCGGGGACGTTCGGGCTGGTCCGGGACGCCCCGAGCGGCGACCGGCGACCAGGGGGCGACCCCCGGCTGCTTCTTCGACTGGGAAGACAGGCTGACGGTGTAATCGGGCGCATCCTCGGCCGGGCGGCCAGCTGCGGGACGCTGGGCCACGGCCGTTTCGCTGCGCGCTACGCCGGCCGCGACTCTCGGCGCGCCCTCCCGCGACAGCGCTGCGAGGCCGGCCTCCGACATCGCCACCATCTCGACGCCGCCTTCGACCGACTTGTTCGAGACGACGATCGCGTCGGGCCCGAATTCCTCCTTGACCCGGCGCAGACATTCGCGCGCCGTTTCGGCAAAAAAACGCTTCACGCTCATGACTTCGCTCCAATGATCGTCGTGACTCTAATCGTGCGCGAATCCGGCACCTCGGCATTCGCGATGACCCGCAGCTGGGGCACGGCCCGCCGGAGGAAGCGCGACAACAGCCAGCGCAGGTGACCCGGGACCAGCAATGCGGCCGGCAGCCCGGCCTCTTCCTGACGCTGCGCGGCGGCGGCGGTCTCGCGCAGCAGCGTGTCGGCGAGCCCGGGCTCGATGCCGCTGGCGTCGCCGCCGCCTTGCACGGCTTGGCCGAGAATGCGTTCGAGGCCCGGCTCGATGGCCATCACCTGCAGTTCGCTGGTACCGGGGAACAACTGCTGGACGATGGCCCGGCCCAGCGCGATGCGCACCTGGGTGGTGAGATCGAGCGGGTCCTGGCTGCGCGGCGCCTGTTCCGCCAGGGTCTCGATGATGGTGCGCATGTCGCGGATATTGACGCTCTCCTCGAGCAGGTTTTGCAGCACCCGCTGCACCACCGAGAGCGAGAGCTGCTTGGGCACCAGATCCTCGACCAACTTGGGCGCGTCCTTGGCGATGTGGTCGAGCAGAGCCTGGGTCTCCTGACGGCCGAGGAGCTCCGCCGCGTGCGACAGGATCACGTGATTGAGATGGGTGGCGACCACGGTGCCGGCATCGACCACCGTGTAGCCCAAGGCGTGCGCCTGCTCGCGCAGGCCGGGATCGATCCAGATCGCCGGCAGGCCGAAGGCCGGATCGGTGGTCGCCGTTCCCGGCAGGGAACCGGCGACCCGCCCCGGATTGATCGCCAGATGCATGCCCGGGTAGGTCTCGCCGACGCCGAGCTCGACGCCCTTCATGGTGATCCGGTAGCCGTTGGGCTTGAGCTCCAGGTTGTCGCGGATATGCACCGGAGCCGCCAGGAAACCGACTTCCTGGGCGAACTTCTTGCGCAGGCCGCGAATGCGTTTCAGCAGCTCCCCGTCCTGCGCCCGATCGACCAGCGGGATCAGGCGGTAGCCGACCTCGAGACCGAGAACATCGACCGGCGCCACATCGGTCCAGCTCGCCTCCTGCGACTCCGCCGGCACCGTCTCCGCCGGGGGGGCGGCCGCCGCCGCGGGCTGGCTCTGCCGCTTCAAGGACCACCAGCCGAGGCTGCCCAGGGCGGATGCCAGCAGCAGGAAAACCAGATTGGGCATGCCGGGGATCAGGCCCAGCACGCCGAGGATGCCGGCGGTGAGCAGCATCACCATGGGATTGCCGAAGATCTGGCCGACGAACTGCTGGCCGATGTCCTCCTCGGTGGCCACCCGGCTCACCACCAGGCCGGCGGCGGTGGAAATGATCAGCGCCGGGATCTGCGCCACCAGACCGTCGCCGATGGTCAGCAGGGTGTAGTTCTTGGCCGCCTGGGCGAAGCCCATGTCGTGCTGCAGGATGCCGACGATCAGGCCGCCGACGATGTTGATGAACAGGATCAGGATGCCGGCCACGGCGTCGCCGCGCACGAACTTGCTGGCGCCGTCCATCGAACCGAAGAAGTCGGCCTCCTGCGAAACGACGAGGCGCCGGCGCCTGGCTTCGTCCTCGCCGATCAGGCCGGCGTTCAAGTCGGCATCGATCGCCATCTGCTTGCCCGGCATGGCGTCCAGGGTGAAGCGCGCGGTCACTTCGGCGATCCGCCCGGCGCCCTTGGTGATGACCACGAAGTTGATCACCACCAGGATCACGAACACCACCAGGCCGACCGCGTAATTGCCGCCGACCAGGAAGTAGCCGAAGGCCTCGATCACCTTGCCGGCGGCGTCCGGCCCGGTATGCCCGTGGAGCAGCACCACCCGGGTCGAGGCGACGTTGAGCGAGAGGCGCAACAGGGTCGTGACCAGGAGCACGGTCGGGAACACCGAGAAGTCGAGCGCCTTCATGGTGTACATCGCCACCAGCAGCACCATGATCGACAGCGCGATGTTGAAGGTGAAGAAGATGTCGAGCAGGAAGGGCGGCAGCGGCAGCACCATCATCGACAGGATCATGACGATGAGCAGCGGCGGCGCCAACTGGCGCAGGTTGCCCCGCGCGAACAGGGCCTGAAAGGCCAGGGCGCCGTTCATTGCGGCGCCGCCTCAAGCGCGCCCGGATCCATCGCCGCCGGCACCGGCAGCGATACCGGCGGCTGCGGCGCCAGCAGCTTGCCGTCGCCGGCCATGAACTGGTTGAGCTGGTAGACGTAGGCCATCACCTCTGCCACCGCGGTGTACAGCGCGGCGGGCACCTGGTCGCCGATCTCGCTGTGGCGGTACAGGGCACGCGCCAGCGGCGGCGCCTCGAGCAGGGGCACGCCGTTTTCGGCAGCCAGTTCTCGGATTTTCTGCGCGATCAGGTTCATGCCCTTGGCCACCACCTGCGGCGCACTCATCTTCTGACTGTCGTACTTCAGGGCGACGGCATAGTGGCTCGGGTTGGTGACGACGACGTCGGCCGTGGGCACCTCGCTCATCATCCGTTTCCTGGCGAGCTCCCGCTGCTGCCGCCGGATCCGCGCCTTCACCTGGGGATCGCCCTCGCTCTCCTTGGACTCCTGGCGCAGTTCCTCCTTGGTCATGCGCATCCTGCTGTAGTACTGCCAGAGCTGGAACGGCACATCGATGCCGGCGATCAGGCCGACCCCGACGACCAGGGCCACAGCCGACGCCAGCAGCATGCTGGCGAAGCTCTGCAGGCCGGCATCGAGGGGCAGGGAGAGCAAGGCGAACAGCGATCCGACCTGGTGCACCACCACCCAGTAGGTGACGGCGCCGACCAAGGCCGCCTTCAGCACGGCCTTGACCATCTCGGCCACGCCCTGGATGGAAAAGATCCGGCCGAGGCCCGCCAGCGGGTTCAGGCGGGAGAAATCCAGCACCAGGCCCTTGGGCGAGAACACCGCACCGCCCATCAGGAAGGGCGTGGCGATGGCGGCGGCGAGGCACAGCAGAAACACCGGCGCCGCGAGCGTCAGCGCCTGCCAGGACAGGGTCGCGAAGGTGTTGCCCATGGCATGGCTGTCGAAGGCCGCTTCGCGACCGAAGCTCAGGCCCCGGCGCATGATCGCGGCGGCATGCTGCGAGAACCAGGCGCCCATCGTCCAGAAACCCGAGACGCTCGCCAACAGCACCAGGAAGGCAGCCAGCTCGCGCGACTGCGGCACTTGCCCCTCCTCGCGCGCCCGTTCCAGGCGTCTGCCGGATGCCGGTTCGGTGCGTTCGAGATCGCTTTCTTCAGCCACAGACGGTTCCTCGCATGCCGGCAATTATTGCCGGCGTGCGCTAGGGGTCAGTGCTGGAATAGAGCCGGATTACCCGGTCAATTCGGCTGAATGCGCGGCTGAATGCGCACCTGAATGCGCGCCTGAATGCGCGCCTCGTCGGACGCCGCGAGCTTCAGGCGGCGGCCAGGGCGGGGGGCAGGAACTGCGAGCGGGAAGCGCCGCGCTGGTCTCCGGCGCTGGCCAGCAGTTCCTTCATGTCTAGGATCAGCACGATCTGGCCGTTGGGCAGCGTGGTGACGCCGGCGACGCCCTTCGGGCGGAAGTCTTCGAGCGACTTGATGACCGCGTCTTCGCGGCCGGCGAAACTATCGACCGCGAGGATGAAGCTCGACTCGGTCGTCTGCATCAGCACGCCGTATTCCGGCGCCCGTTCCTGCGGCCAGCCCAACAATCTGGCCAGGGGCAGCATCGGCAGCACCTCGCCGCGCACCACCAGGGTGGCGCGCCCGCCCACCTCCTGGATGGCGTTGGCATCCACCGGCAGGATCTCGCGCACCATCGACAGCGGCACCGCGAAGGGCTGCTCGCCCAGGCGCACCACCAGCACCGGCAGGATCGCCAGGGTCAGCGGCAGGGAAATGATGAAGGTGGTGCCTTGGCCAGGCACCGACTTGATGTCGATCGAACCGTTCAGCTTCTGGATGTTGGTCTTGACCACGTCCATGCCGACGCCGCGGCCGGAGACGTCGGAAGCCACGTCCTTGGTCGAGAAGCCGGGCAGCATCACCAAGTTGAAGCTCTGGCGTTCGTCCATGGTGTTGGCTTCCTCATCGGTGATGAGGCCCTTCTCCACCGCCTTGGCGCGCAGCCGCTCGGCATTCATGCCGCGGCCGTCGTCGGAAACCAGGAGCACGATATGGTCGCCTTCCTGGCGCGCCTCCAGCCGCACCTGCGACTTCTCCGACTTGCCGTGGGCGCGGCGCTCCTCGGGCAGTTCGATGCCGTGGTCGACGGCGTTGCGGATCAGATGGATGATCGGATCGGAGAGATCCTCGATCATCGTCTTGTCGATCTCCGTTTCCTCGCCGACCAGGACCAGCTCGACTTCCTTGCCCAGCGCCCGGGCCAGGTCGCGGGCGATGCGCGGATACTTCTGGAACAGCCGGCCGATCGGCTGCATCCGCGTCTTCATCACCGCGCTCTGCAGGTCGGAGACCAGAAGGTCGAGCTGTCCGACCACCTGGTCGAGCGCGTGCAGGGTGTCGGTGTCGCTGCGGCCGTTCAGGATATCGCTCCTGAGCGAGGTCAGGCGGTTCTTGGTGAGGCCGATCTCGCCGGAGAGGTTCAACACCTGGTCGAGGCGCGCGGTATCGACGCGGATCGAATTGTCGCGCGTCTTCTCCCCGTCGCGGCGGCTGGTCGCCGGGCCCTGATAGCCCGGCTTGTCGATGGCGCGGCGGCCGACCGCCAGCTTGATGATCTCCTCCGGCGACTTGCCCGCGACGTCGTGCTGAAAGTCGGCGGCGGCGGCGGGAGCGGGGACAGGGGAAGACACGGCCTGCATCAAGCCGCTCCAGTCGGGTACCCCAACCGCTGGCATCGCGGCGTTGGCCGCCGGTGCCACGGCCGCGGCGCCGGCGGCGTTATGCGCGGGAGCCGGGATCCCTTCGGTGGCTGCGAGCTGGCCGGAGATGGCCAGCTTCAAGGCCTCCAGAAGCTGCGGCGACGCCGGGTCGGGCTGCACGCCGCGCTCCAGCGAGCCGAACATATCGCGCACCGTGCCGGTGGCGTCCAGGATCGCGTCCATGATGCCGCGCGTGACTTCCAGCTCGCCGTTTCTCAGCCGGTCGAACAGATTCTCGGTCAGGTGGCAGAGCGTGACCAATTCCTTCGCATTGAGAAATCCGGCGCCGCCCTTGATGGTGTGAAAGCCGCGGAAAATCTCGTTCAGCAAGCCGCGCTCGTGCGGTGTTCTCTCCAGATCGACGAGCTTGTTATCGACGCCGGAAAGCAGGTCCCCGGCCTCGACCAGGAAATCCTGCAACAGATCTTCCATTCCCTGAAAATCGCTCATTTTTCTCGCTCCGCAAACCGACCAAAGTGCCCCGAAGAGGGTACTAGAATCCCAGACTCTCCAGCAGGTCATCGACCTGCGCCTGATTGCTGACCACGTCGCTGCGGCCCTGGGCATTGATCACCGGGCCGTTCAACAGGCCCGGAGGCGCCTCCGCGCGCAGCTCCTTCGGCATCGCCTCGACCAGCAGGGCGAGCAGTTGCCCCTCCATCGCCTGCGCCATGTCGACCACCTTCTTGATGACCTGACCGGTGAGATCCTGGAAATCCTGGGCCATCATGATTTCCGTCAATTGCGCGCTGGTGGAGCGCGTCTGCACCGGCACCTGGCGCAGAAAACCGTGGGTGTCTCCGGCCAGCGCCTTGAACTCATCGACCGAAAGCTGGTTGGTGAACACCTTCTCCCAGCGCCTGCCCAGCGCTTCCGACTGCTGCTGCAAGTCGTCCTGGATCGGCTTGGCGATGTCGGTGGCGTTCAACACCCTGCTGGCCGCCTGTTCGGTCATCTGGGCGATGTAGGCGAGCCTCTGGCGGGCGTCGGGGATCGCCCTGGCGGTGTCCCCGAGAATCTTGTCGTAGCCCAGCTCGCGCAGCGTGTTGTGCAACTCGCGCGTCATCCGGCCGATGCGGTTGAACACCTCGCCGCCGTCGGGCACCCTGGCGTCGTTCGTGGCCGCCGGCGACTCCGCCGCGACGCTGTCGAACAGCGCCTGCAGTTCGTCCGTATCGCCGGCAGCGTCGCGGGCGGAATTCGTCTCGACCCGGGCGGCAGCAGGCGCGGCGCCGCCGGCGATGCTGTCGAAGAGCGACTGCAGATCTTCGCTATCGCCGGACTCATCGAATTTGATCGGTCTCGCCATCTTGAGCTTGCTCCCTGTGCCTTTACGCTACTTTGCTGCGCTTTCCAGCTTCTCGAAGATCTTGACCAGTTTCTCGTTCAGCGTTGCCGCGGTGAACGGCTTGACGATATAGCCGTTGGCACCGGACTGGGCGGCGGCGATGATGTTTTCCTTCTTCGCCTCGGCGGTGATCATCAGCACCGGCAGGTGCTTCAAGTTCGGGTCGGCACGCACCGCCTGCAGCAGTTGGAGGCCGTCCATGTTGGGCATGTTCCAGTCGGAGACGACGAAGTTGAAATCCCCGTTTCTGAGTTTCTGCAGCGCGATAGCGCCGTCCTCGGCTTCGTCGGCGCTGACATAGCCCAACTCCTTGAGCAGGTTGCGGACGATGCGCCGCATCGTCGAGAAGTCATCGACAACGAGGAACTTGATCTTGCTCGGATCTGTCATAGGGATCTCCAGCTCAGTCTCTATGGGATTTGGTCAGCAGCGGACGCATGGTATCGGCCAGAAACTCCGCATCGAATTTGGCGACGTAGGCATCGACGCCGACGGTCTTGCCCATGGCGCGGTTGGCCTCGGACGAGAGCGAGGAGTGCATCACCACCGGTATGCCGTTGAAACGCGGATCGCTCTTGATATGCTTGGTCAGCACGTAGCCGTCCATCTCCGGCATCTCGGCATCGACCAGGATCAGTTGCAGCTCGTCGCGCAAATCCTGCTGGGCCTGCTTCGCGTGGCTGGCCATGCCGGACAACCGGGTCCACGCCTCCATGCCATTGACCGCGTGCTTGTGCTTGGCGCCGAGCTTGTCGAGCACCTCGGCGATCTTCTTCCTCGCCACCGTCGAGTCATCGACGAAGAAAACGTTGTACTCGGTATTCTCGTCCAGGCGCTCCAAATCGCCCACCGGCGCCTCGCCGAAGGTATTGGCGAGGATCTGCTCGACGTCCAGGATGGAGACCAGCTTGCCGTCCGGCAATTCGGTGATGGCGGTGATGAAATGGCTGCTGTCGCCGCTGATGACGGTATCCGGTGCGCGCACCTTGTCCCAATCGACGCGGATGATGCGATCGACGGAATGCACCAGAAAGCCCAGGATGCGCTTGCTGTATTCGGTCACCATCATCGCCTCGCCCAGGCCGGCGGGCGCGTCGGCGAGGCCCATGGTGCGCGCCAGGGAGAGCACCGGGATGACGTTGCCGCGCAGGCTGATCAGCCCCTCGACGCCCGGCGGCATGTTCGGCGACTTGGTGATCTGCGGCGTCTTGCTGACCTCGCGCACCTTGAATACGTTGATGCCGAAGATTTCCTGGGTGCCCAGCGAAAACAGCAGGATCTCCATGCGGTTCGAGCCCGCGAGCTTGGTGCGTGCGTCGACGGATTCGAGTAGGGTGTTGTCGGGTGAGTTCATGGCCGGCTCCCTGCTTCAGGCTTCCTGTGGCTTGAGGTGGATGAGGCGGGTCAGCGTTTCGGCCAGCCGCTGCGGCTCGAACTTGGGCACGTACTCGTCTACCCCGACCGAGAGGCCGAGTTGCTGGTTCGAGATGCCGGAGAGCGAGGAATGCATGATCACCGGTATCCCGGCGAAGCGCGGGTCGCTCTTGATGTTCTTGGTCAGGATGTAGCCGTCCATCTCCGGCATCTCGACGTCGGTCAGCACCAGTTGCACCAGTTCGTTCACCTGCTTGCCGGAACTCGTTGCGTAAGCCGCGACCTTCTGCAATTCGTCCCAGGCGGCACGGCCATTGACCGAACCGACGTACTTGATGCCGAGCGCATCCAGCGTGCGCGTGATCTGCGAGCGCGCCACCGAGGAGTCGTCGGCGAAGAACACCGTGATGTTGCCGTCGGCGATCGGCTTCAGGTCCTTGAACATGAAGGCATCGTCGTACTGGGTGGTTTCCGACAGGACGCGCTCGACGTCGAGCATCATCACCAGGCAGCCGTCGGCCAGCTCGGTCACCGCCGTCACCAGGCCGCCCAGGTTCGAGGTCAGCATTTCCGGCGGCACCCGCATCTGCGACCAGTCCAGGCGCAGAATGGTATCGACGCCCTCGACCAGAAAGCCCTGGGTGTGGCCGTTGTACTCGGTGACGATCATGATGTCGCGCTTCGTCTCCGAGGGCATGCCGATGTATTCGGCCAGATCGACCACCGGCACCAGCACGCCGCGCAGCGACACCATCCCCTTTACCGCCGAGGACATTTCCGGGGCGGCGGTGATCGCCGGGGTACGCATCACCTCGCGCACCTTGAAGACGTTGATGCCGAAGGTCTCGCGTCGGCCGGTGCGGCTATCGACGCCGAGCGCGAACAGCAGGATCTCCAGCTTGTTGGTGCCGGCCAGCCTGGTGCGCGCGTCGATATTCCTCAACATTTCGGACATTCTTGTCCCCCTCTGGCGGCGATCGCCGCGGAAATCCCGTACCACCCGGAATCGGTCATTTTACGCGATTATAGCTTGAAGCCCGATAGACAGCCCGTGTCTCCGAGGCTCAGACCTTGAAGCGCCCGGCCAGCTCGCTCAGGGTGAGGGCCAGCGCTTCCAACTGCTGGGCCTCGGCGACGGTCCGGCGCACGACGGCAATGTTCTCCTCTGCCATCCGGGCGATGCGCTCGATATTCCCGGCGATGTCGTTGCTGGCCGTGGTCTGTTCCTGCACCGAGGCCGAGATCGTCGTCATGCCCTGGTGCGCGGCCGACACCTTGGCGCCGACCATGCCGAGCACCTCGGCCACCTGTTCGAGATACTCCTGGCTCGCGGCCAGCGAGGCATTGCCGCGCCCGATGGCCGCTTCCACCTCGCCGGATTTCTCCCCCAGGGCGTGGGTGACCTGGTCGATTTCGCGCGCCGCCACCGCCGATTTTTCCGCCAGCTTTCTCACCTCGTCGGCCACCACCGCGAAGCCCCGTCCCTGTTCGCCGGCGCGCGCCGCCTCGATCGCGGCATTCAGCGCCAGGAGGTTGGTCTGGTCGGCGATGTCGCGCACCTCTCGGGTCATCCGGTTGATGGCTTGGGTGCTCTCGATGAAGGCGCCGGCGGTGGCCGCGATTTCGTTCACCGTCAGCTCGACCTCGCTGATCTCGCCGATCATGCGCGACAGGCTCTGGTTGCCTTCCTGCGTCCCGGCCAGACTCTCGGCCGACTGCCGATCGACCTCGGCGGCGCTGTCGGCAACGCTCCTGATGCTCACCGACATTTGCTCGACCGCCGCCGCACTGCCTGACGCCGCTTCGCTCTGCGCCTCGGTGCTGGTCTTGATCTCTCCGGTCATGCCGGTGAACTGCGCCGCGGTCTGGCCGAGCTGGGCCGACGCAGCGCGGACTTGCGCCACCATCTCGCGCAGCTTCTGCTGCATGCCGCTGATCCCGGCGAGCAGGCTCTCGCTGTCGCCGGCGCGCAGATTCACCGCGAAGGCGAGATCGCCGGTGGCGATGCGCTTGACCACGTCAGCGGCGTACTGCGGCTCGCCGCCCAACAGTCCGAGCAGGATCCGCACCAACATCAGGAAGGCGACCAGACCGACGGCCGAGGCGGCCGTGATCACGGCGGCGATCAGCAGTTTCGAATCCTCGAGCGAACCCGCAAGGCGGGGCTCGATTTTCACCAAGTCCGAGGCCAAGCTCGAATACATGTAAAAGCTGAAGCCGTTGGCGGCCACGGTGGCGACACCGAGGATCAACAGGACAATGATCAGGCGTTGACGCAGGGTCATGAAATCAGTCTCCGGAATTATTCGGTACGGTAGCCGATGCGGGGGCCGCTCAGTGCCGGCCATTGACCAGGATCAGCGCCGAGATGCCGTGCATGCGCGAGCCGGACGCTCGGTTCCACCCTTTGATCAACCATCTCCCCCTCCTTCGCCCTTATGGGTCTATTACTTTTGTCTATTGCTTGATACCCCTGCGACCATCACGGCAGTATAACTATTATCAGGCGTGCAGGCGCGTCCGCGTCAGCGCTTGCGATCCGCTCTTTCATAGACGGTACGTCCGAGCGAACGGAACAAATCGACGGCGTGCAGGAAGCTCTCGGAATGGCCGGCGTAGAGCAACCCGTCCTGGCGCAACAGCGGCTGGAATTTGGTCAGGATGCCATACTGCGTCGGCTTGTCGAAATAGATCATCACGTTGCGGCAGAACAGCGCGTCGAACGGGCCCGTGAGCGGCCAGCGCGGATCGAGCAGATTCACCCGGGCGAAGCTCACCAGCTTGTGCAACTCCGGCCGGACCCGCACCTGCCCGGCCTGAGCCCCGGTGCCCTTGAGGAAGAACTGGCGCAGCCGCTCGGGGCCGAGCTTGTCCACGCGGTCTTCCGAATAGACGCCTTTTTCGGCCGTCGCCAGGACGCTGGTATCGATGTCGCTGGCGATGATGGACACCGGCGGAGCGAGGCTCTTGAAGGCCTCGCAGGCGGTGATCGCCAGCGAATACGGCTCCTCTCCGGTCGAGGCGGCCGAGCACCAGATGCGGAACGGCCGCTCCCTGCTCTTCAGCATCTGTTGCGCCAGCAGCACGAAGTGATGCGCCTCGCGGAAGAACGAAGTGAGGTTGGTGGTGAGAGAGTTGGTGAAGGTCTCCCACTCCTTCTCGTCGCCGCGCTCCAGGAGCGCCAGGTACTGGGCGAAGGTGGTGTGGCCGTGGGCCCGCAAGCGCCGCGCCAGGCGGCTATAGACCATGTCCTGCTTGACCGGGGCGAGCGCGATGCCGGCGCGGTCGTAGATCAGCTTGCGGATGCGCTCGAAATCTTCCGCGGTGAACCGGAACTCGCGCGGCGCGGGGCTCAAAGCGCCGGCCGCCGGGAGCGATGCCGGGGCGCCCTTAGTCATGGGCGGGGGTCGCGCTGCGTGACCATCGGTTCTTTCGGCAGTCCCGGCTTTGAGAACTCAGTGGCCCGTCGCCTTGCCTGGCGGCGCCGGAGCGGGCCCGGGTGGGGGACTGCTCGCCGGGGCGGCCGGCGGCGCGGCGGCAGCGAGCGCATTGCCCTCGCGCGAGATGGCTTCCTCGGTCTTCTTGTTCATGACGATGATACTGATGCGCCGGTTGATCGGTGCAAACGGATCGGTCTTGTCGAAGGGCACCGCCGAGGCGAGCCCAACCACGCGCATCACCTTGGCCTCGTCCATACCCCCGGCGATCAGCTCGCGGCGCGCGGCGTTGGCGCGGCTGGCGGACAACTCCCAGTTGCTGTAGCCCTTGTCGCCACCGACATAGGGGGTGGCGTCGGTGTGGCCGGAGAGGCTGATCTTGTTGGCGACGCCGTTCAGCGCCTTGCCGATCTGGCGCAGGATTTCGCGGGTATAAGGCTTGAGCTCGGCGCTCGACGAATCGAACATCGGCCGGTTCTTTTGGTCCACGATCTGGATGCGCAATCCCTCGTCGGTGATGTCGAGCAGCAGTTGGCTCTTGAACTGCTTAAGGTCCGGGCTGGCGTTGATCATCTGCTCGATCTTAGCCTTCAGCCCCGACAGCTTCTGGGCCTCGGCCTTCTCGTAGTCCTTGGACAGCGCCTGGAGATTGATGGTGCTCTTCTTGGCCGCGATGTCGCCGCGCTTGACCTGCCCGTGGGCGCGCGTCAGATCCTCGCCGCCGCCTCGAAGGATGCTGGAAGAGTCGCCGCTGCCCGAGCCGCCCGCCAGCGCCACCTTGAGCGGCATCTTGAAATAGCTGGCAACGCCGGCGAGATCGCCCTTGGCGGCCGAGCCGACCAGCCACATCAGCAGGAAGAAGGCCATCATCGCCGTGACGAAATCGGCGTAGGCGATCTTCCAGGCGCCGCCGTGGGTGCTGCCGCCGCCCCTCTTGATGCGCTTGACGACTATCGGCTGCTGGGAATCGTCGCTCATGGATTCGGTGGTGTCTGAAGGATAGATGGCGGGCGAGCGCTGAGCGCCCGCCCGTCCGCCTTACTTGGTTTTACGATTCTTCACTTCCTCTTCCAGTTCCAGGAAGCCCGGCCGCTCGGTCGAGTAGAGCACCTTGCGGCCGAACTCGATCGCCACCTGCGGCGCGTAGCCGTTCATGCTGGCGAGCAGGGTCACCTTCATGCACTGGAATATCTTGGAGGATTCGTTCAGCTTGTGTTCGAGCGTGTTGGCCAGCGGGCCGATGAAACCGTAGGACAGCAGGATGCCGAGAAAGGTGCCGACCAGTGCGGCGGCGATCAGCTTGCCCAGTTCCGCCGGCGGCACGCCCACCGACTCCATGGTATGCACCACGCCCATCACCGCAGAAACGATACCGAAGGCCGGCAGGGCGTCGGCGGTCTTGGCCAGCGCGTGGATCGGCACCTCGCCCTCGTGGTGGTGGGTCTCGATCTCGTTGTCCATCAGGTTCTCGATCTCGAAGGCATTGAGGTTGCCGCCCACCATCATGCGCAAGTAGTCGGTGAGAAACTCCAGCGCGTGGCGGTCGCCCACGATCCCCGGATACTTGGAGAACATCGCGCTTTCCTCGGGCTTCTCGACGTCGGCCTCGATCGCAATCAGGCCTTCCTTGCGCACCTTGGAGAGAATCTCATAGAGCATCGCCAGCAAGTCGACGTACATCGCCTTGGTGTAGCGCGAGCCCTTGAGCACGGTGGGCAACGCCTTCAGCGTGGCCTTGATGACTTTCGGGGTGTTGGCGACGAAGAAGGAGCCGAGCGAGGCGCCGGCGATGGACATCAGCTCATACGGCTGGAGCAGCGCCGCAATGTGACCGCCGCCGAGCATGAAGCTGCCAAAGACGGCGCCGGCGACCACGACGTATCCGATGATGACAAGCATGCGCCCCTACCCCCGCTCGTTGTTTTACGCATTCTCAGTATATTACGAAGGCCAAAGCGCCGCGCCTCAGCCCGGATAATAAATCAGACCATCCGGGGCACCGTCGGGGGAAGGGAAAGTGGCGGCCGCTGCGACAGCGACCGCCGAAAGACAGGACTTAGGCGCCGACGGCGAGCTTCGCCGCGGCCTCCGCGGCGCGGCGCGTCTTGCCGGCGCGCGCCGGCACGTTGCACAGGCCGCAGACGTAGCCCTTGGTCGGATCGAAGGCGTGGGCGACGAAGTGGCCGCCGCAGCACTGGCAGGTGGCCATCTGCAGCATGTTGGCATCGAAGAAGCGCACCATCGTCCAGGCGCGGGTCAAGGACAGCACCGTCTCCATGCCGTTCCTCTGCACCTGTTCGAGATAGAGGCGGAAAGCCTTGATGATCAGCTCCAGGCCGCGCAGTTGGGTGTTCTCGAGCAGGAAGCGGTGATAGGCCATGAACAGCGAGGCGTGGATGTTCGGCTGCCAGGTCATGAACCAGTCGGTCGAGAAGGGCAGCATGCCCTTGGGCGGCGACTCGCCCCGGACCTCCTTGTAGAGCTTGAGCAGGCGCTCGCGGGAGAGCTTGGTCTCGACCTCCAGCAGTTGCAGACGCGCGCCGAGTTCGATCAGTTCGACGGCCAGCCGGATGTCTCTCGCTTCCGAGATGAGGGACTTATTGCGCATAGGATTCTCCGCTCGATCACGCCATGGTTTCGACCGACTTGCCGGCGGCGAGTATCGCCGCGTGCACGTGCCCGATGCTGCGATCGCGCTCGTGGTTGGCGAGCAGGTTGAGCAACAGCGTGTCGTCGAAGCGGAAGCTGCACAACAGCATGTTGGAACCGGCCATTTTCAGGACTTGTCCCGGCGTCAGGCGGTCCAGCACATCGGCAATCTCTTCACTGATGCCGAGGCGGAAAATTGCCGCCTCGCGGTCGACGCGGATCATGTTCTGCGCCAGCATCAGGTAGGCAAGATTGACTTCCTTTATGTCATTGTAGGTGTCAGTCGTTTTCATCATGCGCTCCTTGGCTCGCCCTCGCCGGCGCCGACAAATTCGCGGCATACCGGAGGACGAACACATTGTGGCGCGGGGCGTCAAGAAAAACTATCGGGGCAACGCGGGATTTGGCGTAAGAATGGCTTCCGAGCGGTTTGTAAGGTTTTATCTTACAAACCGCTAACATCTTTATGATTTTTTACGTTTTTTAATCGTCAATCCACTGCCTGAGCGGCAACGACGCGATTGCGGCCGCGCTCCTTGGCGATGAAGAGGCCCTGGTCGGCGCGCTTGATCAGCGCGTCGAAGTCGGCCATGGCGGCCTCGCGCACCGCCACGCCGACGCTGATGCTGCCCGACCTCTTGGAAGTGCCGGCGCCGACGCTCACCGTCTCGACCGCGTGGCGCATCCGCTCGGCGCAGGCCTGCGCCGCCTCCAGGGTGGTGTCCGGGCAGATCACCAGAAACTCGTCGCCGCCGAAGCGGCAGACCACGTCCTGGACGCGAACGCCGCTCTTCAGGGCGGCGGCCACCTGCCGCAACACCGCGTCGCCGACGTCGTGGCCATAGGCATCGTTGATCTGCTTGAATTCATCGACGTCGATCACCATCGCGGCGAGCGGCCTGTGGCCGCGCTGGGCGGCAGCCCACTCCTGCTCGATGCGTTCGATCGCATAGCGGCGGTTGGGAAAGCCGGTCAGCATATCGGTCAGGGCCACTTCCTGCAGGCGCCGGTTGCTCACCTCCAGTTCGGCGGCGGTGTGGCGTATCTCCTCGCGATCGCGCTCCAGTTCCTGGCCCAGCCTGACCAGGCGCTGGGCTGCGGAGAGCCTCGCGGCCAGCACCCTGGGCTTGAGCGACTTGGCCATGAAGTCATTGACACCACAGTCCAGCCCCTCGACCAACTCGTCTTCGTCATCGCGCTCGGTCAACACCACGATATAGATGGCGCGGCCGATCCAGGTCTGGCGCAGGGCTACGGTCAACGCGATGCCGTCCATCCCCGGCATCAGCCGGGCGACCAGCATCATCTGCGGCCGCAGATCGAGCGCCATCTCAAAAGCCCGCCGACCGTCGGCAGCTTCGAACACCTCGTGCCCCGCCTCGACCAGCGTCGTCCGCAGCGAGGCACGGACCGCCCGATCGTCATCGACCAGCAGGACGCGCATGCCCGCGCCGGCCGGCGCCTCTTCAGCCGGCCGCGACAGTTCCTCGAAGGGCGGAACCGGCGCGGCGCCGACCTTGAGCAGCGCGCCCCAATCGAGCCAGTCCTGCGCCACCTTGTCGCACAGGCCGTTCAAGGCGACGGCGTCGAAGGAAAGTGTTGTCCCCAGATGGAACAGGCGCGGCAGCAGTTGCCGCCGTTCGGTCTGCGGCGCCAGGCAGACGTCGGCGATCGCGTCGGCCAGCGCCAGCAGATGCGCCAGTTTGAGCTGGCGCGACCCCTCGTGGAAGGGGGCTGCTTCCAGCGTCTCGTAACAGCTCACCGGATCGCTATAGATCTTGGGCATGCCCCAGTCGAGCATCATCGACGCGGTGAGCACATTGTGGGTGAGCACGAAGGCCTCCTGTTCGAGATCGAACAGGAAGACGCCCGGCTCGCGTTTCGACCGCTCCAGGACGTCGGAGTAGCGTTCGGGGAACAGCGTCGCCAAGGCCAGTTCCCCGACCCTGGCGAGCAGGCCGACGGAGAAAGCCTCTTCGGGCTGGCAGGCACGGGTGGCCGCGGTCAGGGCTTGCAGGGCGATGCCGAAAAGCAGCGAATGCGACCAGAAACGCTGATAATCGAAGCTCAGGCAGTTGCCGCCGCGGTAGCTCGACATCAGGGAAAAGCCCAGCGCCAGCGATCTCACCCCCGGTACGCCGAGCACGGTGAGCGCATTCTGGATCGAGACGATCGGGCGGCGGCCGATACCGTTCACGCCGTTGGCCGCCTTGATCAGGCGGCCGGAAAATGCCGGATCGGCCATGATCGCGTGGGTCAGTTCGGCGAGCGAAACATCCTCGCGCTGGGTCAGGCGGATGATGGCGAGCGCCGCCCCCTTGGGCGAGGGCAGATCGCCGGTGGCCTTCAGTTGCTCGAACTTAGAGAGGTCGATCAGGTTCATCAAGTGTCACGCTTTGACGCGTTCCAAATCAGCCAGCCCTTATATCACTGAAAAACCATAGACCGCAATGCACGGCCGGGCGTGGCGGGCGGTCCGTGGGTTAGAATGAACGGACACCATGGATCCCGTGATCAATTATTGCAGCCGCTGCGGCGCCTCGGTCAGCCTGAAGGTTCCTCCCGGCGACACGCTCGCGCGCCATGTCTGCGCCAGCTGCGGCGCCATCCACTACCAAAACCCCAAGCTGGTGGTGGGCAGCCTGCCCGAGTGGCAGGACAAGGTGCTGCTCTGCCGCCGGGCGATCGAGCCGCGCCTGGGCTTGTGGACGCTGCCCGCGGGCTTCATGGAAAACAACGAGACCCTGCCGCAGGCGGCGGTGCGGGAGACGATCGAGGAGGCCTGCGCCAGGATCGAGATCGGCGAGATGTTCACCCTGATCAGCGTCCCCCACATCAGCCAGGTGCACGCCATCTACCGCGCCCGCCTGCTCGACCTCGACTTTTCCCCGGGCATCGAGAGCTTGGAGGTCGGGCTGTTTTCCGAGACTGAAATTCCCTGGCAGGAGATCGCCTTCCGCACCATCGGCCTGACCCTGCGCCACTATTTCGCCGACCGCCGCGCCGGCAGCTTCGGCTTCCACACCAGCGAACTGCCGGCGCCGCCCTAAGGCTCGCGCCCTGACAAACGGCTTCGTCGCGGCTTTTAAAATTCACCCCGCTCTGATAGTCTTTGCCAATCTTCAGCCAAGCTCTTGCTTCCACACCACGGATGTTCGCCGCTCGAACCGCTCCCCCGCTGATCCTGACGCTCGACTCGAACGGCGTGCCGCATCGCTGGGTCAGCTGGCAGCACGCCTGTTTTTACTACGCCAAGGACCTGGTGGCCTGGGCCGCCGGCGACCACAGTTTCACCTTCCACGGCGGGGTCAACCGCCACACCGGCGAACGCTCCAGCATCGTCGCCAACAGCATCATCGCGATCCGCGGCAAGGCGCTCGCGACCAAGAGCCTGTTCCAGGTGCCGCCGCTGGACAACCGCGAATTGTTCCATCGCGACCGCCATATCTGCGCCTACTGCGGCGGCGAATTCACCACCGTGCGCCTGACGCGCGACCACGTCGTGCCGGTGTCGCAGGGCGGCCGCGACCTGTGGATGAACGTCGTCACCGCCTGCCGGAGCTGCAACCAACGGAAGAGCGGACGCACTCCGGAGCAGGCCGACATGGAGCTGCTCTACGCTCCGTATGTACCGAACAAGGCCGAGTACCTGATCCTGTGCAACCGCCAGATCCTCGCCGACCAGATGGATTTCCTCGCCCGCCACGTGCCCAGCGCCAGCCGCTGGAAGGTCGCAGCCTGAAGGTCGCAGCCTGAAGGTCGCCGCGTAAGGACGAGCCTTCGCCGATCGAGGCGGCCGCCACCCTGCGCAGCCGG
Organism: Rhodocyclaceae bacterium; assembly: GCA_035530135.1. Taxonomy (GTDB): domain Bacteria; phylum Pseudomonadota; class Gammaproteobacteria; order Burkholderiales; family Rhodocyclaceae; genus CAIYYX01. The sequence continues at coordinate 21,267 of DATKVJ010000051.1, forward strand.
TACAATGCGCGGATGCAACTATCATCCGCCCCCCCCAAGCCGCTCACCTCCTACCGCAAGCACTGGGCCAGCCGTTTCGGCATCGCTCCCTTCCTGCCGATGTCGGCGGCCGAGATGGCGCAACTCGGCTGGGACGCCTGCGACGTCATCCTGGTCACCGGCGACGCCTACATCGACCACCCCAGCTTCGGCATGGCCCTGGTCGGGCGGCTGCTGGAGGCGCAGGGTTTCCGGGTCGGCATCATCAGCCAGCCCGACTGGCACCGCGCCGACGCCTTCAAGGCGCTGGGCCGGCCCAAGCTGTTCTTCGGCGTCACCGCCGGCAACATGGACTCGATGGTCAACCGCTACACCTCTGACCGCAAGATCCGCTCCGACGACGCCTATACCCCCGACGCAGAACCGAACAAGCGTCCCGACCGCGCGGTGATCGTCTATTCGCAGCGGATCCGCGAGGCCCATCCCGGCAGCGCCATCGTGATCGGCAGCATCGAGGCCAGCCTGCGCCGAATCGCCCATTACGACTACTGGTCGGACAAGGTGCGGCGCTCGATACTGCAAGACTCCAAGGCCGATCTGCTGCTCTTCGGCAACGCCGAACGCGCCCTGGTGGAACTCTGCCATCGTCTCGCGAGGGGCGTTCCCATCGGAGATATCCGGGACTTGCGCGGCAGCGCCTTCATGACGGCCGAGGGCTGGCTGCCCGGCGAACAATGGCAGGAGATCGACTCGTCCGCGGTGGACACCCCAGGCGCGGTCCATCCCCATCCCGACCCCTACGCGCTGACCGCCTCATCCGCCCCGCCCCCCGCCGCCGCCCAGGCCATCCGCTTCCACACCAAGGGCGAACGTCTCGCGGCGAAGCGGGAGGAACGCGCCCACAGCGTGGTGCGGCTGCCCTCCTTCGAGCAGGTCGCGGCCGATCCGGTGCTCTACGCCCACGCCTCGCGCACCTTCCATCTCGAATCGAACCCCGGCAACGCCCGGGCGCTGGTGCAGTCCCATGGCGTCGGGCCGGGCCGGCGCCAGATCTGGTTGAACCCGCCGCCCTTGCCGCTGTCGACCGCCGAGATGGACCACGTCTATGGCCTGCCCTACGCGCGGGCGCCACATCCATCCTACGGAGCGGCCAAGATTCCGGCCTGGGAGATGATCCGCTACTCGGTGAACATCATGCGCGGCTGTTTTGGCGGCTGCACCTTCTGCTCGATCACCGAGCACGAGGGCCGCATCATCCAGAGCCGATCGGAAGCCTCGATCCTGCACGAGATCGAGGCGATTCGCGACAAGACGCCGGGCTTCACCGGCGTCATCTCCGACCTCGGCGGGCCGACCGCCAACATGTACCGACTGGCCTGCAAGAGCCGCGAGATCGAGTCCGCCTGCCGCAAGCTGTCCTGCGTCTATCCCGGCATCTGCGACAACCTCGGCACCGACCACGCCCCGCTGATCCAACTCTATCGCAAGGCGCGCGCCCTGCCCGGCATCAAGCGGGTGCTGGTGAGTTCGGGTCTCCGCTACGACCTCGCGGTGCGCTCGCCGGAATACATCAAGGAGCTGGTCAGCCATCACGTCGGCGGCTATCTCAAGATCGCGCCCGAGCACATCGCGGCGGGGCCGCTGTCCAAGATGATGAAGCCGGGCATAGCCTCGTACGACAAGTTCAAGGAGCTGTTCGAGAAGTTTTCCAAGGAGGCCGGCAAGGAGCAGTACCTGATTCCCTACTTCATCGCCGCCCATCCGGGAACGACCGACGAGGACATGCTGGAACTGGCGCTGTGGCTGAAGCAAAACAACTTTCGCCTGGATCAGGTGCAGACCTTTCTGCCGACGCCGCTGGCGCTGGCCACGGCGATGTACCACACCGAGAAGAACCCGCTGCGCCGGGTGACGCGCGACTCTGAGCAGGTGAGCATCGTCCGCAGCGGCCGCCAGCGGCGTCTGCACAAGGCCTTCCTGCGCTACCACGATCCCGACAACTGGCCGCTGCTGCGCGAAGCCTTGCGCCACATGGGCCACGCCGACCTGATCGGCAACGGCAAACGGCAGTTGGTACCCGCCTTCCAGCCGGCGGGCCGGGTTGGGCGGGTGAGCGTCGCGCCCGAACCGCGCTCCCAGCTCAGGCACCCCGCCGCGAAGCGGCGGCGCTCAGCGTAAGCTCACATCGGCCGGCGCAGCAGATCGACGCGCATCGGCTGGCGGAAGCTGGCCCCTTGCGGGCCGACGTGGGCCATGAACTTCTGCCGCACGACGTCGTACAGTTCGTCCGACAGGCGGTGCTCGGTGTGCGTCACCTTGAGCACGCGCGCCTCGAATTGCGCGAAGCCGTCGAAGCGGGTCTCGGTGGCGAAAAACTTCTGTTCGACGAGATCCAACACGCCGGCCGACACCGCCCGACGGACGCTGGCGAATGCCGCCTCGCGCACCGCCCGCTCGTCGTGGAAGAGGCGCAATATTTCGTTGAAGTCCCCGGCGAACACCGGCTCGGAGAGATACGCCAGGCCGCCGGGCTTCAGCACCCGGCGGATCTCCGCCAGCGCCTGGTCCATCTTGTCCGCCGGCACGTGGTGCAACGACTTGAACATCAGCACGAGGTCGAAGCTCGCGTCCGGGGCGGGGATGTCTTCCGCGCCGCCTAGCACGAAGCTCACCTCGGGCAGGTCGGCGCTGCGCAGGTTCTCGGCGTGCTGGATCCGGTCGATCTCGACCGCGGTGATCGCCGCAACCCTTCCGGCCTTGGCGATCGCCCGGGTTTTTTCCGCCTTGCCGCAGCCCAGTTCGAGCACACGGGCGCCAGCGAAGGGCAGCAGCGCCTCGTAGATCTCGCGCTCGTCGCAGAACAGCTCTGCGCTGGGGTCGCAGATTTTCATCGGCGGAAGTTCTTTTCTGGCACTCATCGACGATCCTCGGCGATTGTTGGCAAGACGGCAGTAGAGCACAGCACTTCAAGACAGCCCAAGCGCGATTTCGTTCCCCCCATTCCCCCTGGCACGGGCAGGGTCTGGCGGGGAGCGGTTTATGGTAGATTCGCGGGTTCCGCCGCGCAGCACAGGAAACCTGATGATGGACAACAGCCTCAAACTCGCTCACGGACTGGGCGTCGCCGACTTGTACCAGCGCGACGGACTGGTGCGGCTGGACGCGGCGTTTCTGCGCCACCTGGAGGACGCCGACCCGGCGCTCGCCTCCCGGCTGCTCGAAGCCCGCGCCCGCCCGGAGGAACTGTCCCGCGGCGACGAGAGCGAACTGTTCCTGGCGCTGGCGCCGGCGGTCGACGCCTTCGTCGCCGCCCTGTTCGGCGCCGGCGGCGAGAACTCGGCGCTGCGCCGGCGCCAGGAGGAACTCGAGGTGCTGTTCGAGTGCAAGCGCAAGTTCGTCCAGCGCGTCGCCCTGCGCAGAATCGAGCCCGGGGAGCTGTCCGATGCCGACGGCGCCGCCCTGCGCCTGGCGCTGGCGGGCCACCTGGATGACCCGCAGGACGAGCTGGGCTTCGCCCGCAGCGTCATGGCCTGGATGGCGGACGAGGCGGCGCACGCCGAGCCCCTGGCCGCCGCCGCGCGCTACGCCGCCTGGGCGAGTTACACCGCCGAAGGCCGCCGCGCGCACGACCACGGCGTGCTGTTCCGCACGACGCAAAAGCGCGGCCCGCTGGAGCGCGTTCCCACCGCCAGCGGGCGCGGCCAGGGCATCGCCTGGCTCAAGGCGCCGGCCGATCAGGCGCTGCGCCAGCGCCGGGGCTTCGCGCTCTCGGATCCCGGCTGCGACCTCGCCGGCGGCATCGCCGAGATCAAGTACTGCATCCTGTGCCACCACCAGGGCAAGGACTCCTGCTCGACCGGCATGCGCGAGCCGGCCGGCGGCTTCAAGAAGAACGCCCTGGGCGTCGCGCAAGTCGGCTGCCCGCTCGAAGAGCGCATCTCGGAAATGCACGAGGCCCGCGGCGAAGGCTACGCCATCGCGGCGCTGGGCATCATCTGCGTGGACAACCCGATGACCGCCGGCACCGGCCACCGGATCTGCAACGACTGCATGACCGCCTGCATCTACCAGAACAAGAACCACGAACCGGTGAACATTCCCGAAGCCGAAACCCGGACGCTGAAGGACGTGCTGGCGCTGCCCTGGGGCTTCGAGATCTACAGCCTGCTGACGCGCTGGAACCCGTTCAACATCCGCCGCCCCATCCCCCGCCCGGCGAGCGGGCGTACGGTCCTGGTGGTCGGCATGGGGCCGGCCGGCTACACCCTGGCGCACCACCTGATGAACGACGGCCACGCGGTGATCGGCATCGACGGCCTGAAGATCGAGCCGCTCGCCGCATCGCTGTGCGGCCGCGACGCCGACGGACGCCGGGTGCCCTTCGCGCCGGTGAAGGACGCCGCAGAACTGCACGAGGAACTCGAGGCGCGGGTCAATGCCGGCTTCGGCGGCGTCGCCGAATACGGCATCACGGTGCGCTGGGACAAGAATTTCCTCAAGGTGATCCGCCTGCTGCTCGAGCGGCGCCCCGAATTCAGCCTGTACGGCGGCATCCGCTTCGGCGGCACGCTGAGCGTCGAATCCGCCTTCGCCCTGGGCGTCGATCACGTCGCCCTGTGTCTGGGGGCGGGCAAGCCCACGGTGCTCGACATCGGCCACGGCCTGGCGCGCGGCGTCCGCCAGGCCTCGGACTTCCTGATGGCGCTGCAGCTCACCGGCGCCGCACGCGACACGACGCTGGCCAACCTGCAGGTTCGCCTGCCGGTGCTGGTGATCGGCGGCGGCCTCACCGCCATCGACACCTGCACCGAGGCCCTGGCCTATTACCCGGTGCAGGTCGAGAAATTCCTCGGCCGCTACGAGCGGCTGTGCGCCGAGCGGGGCGAGGCATCGGTGCGCGCCGCGTGGAGTCCCGAGGAGGCCGAGGTGGCCGACGAGTTCATCGCTCACGCCCGTGCCCTGCGCGCCGAGCGGGCGCAGGCACTGAAGGAACAGCGTCCCGCCGACCTGATCGGTCTGCTCGACGGCTGGGGCGGCGCGACCATCGTCTATCGCCGGCGCATGGTGGAGTCTCCCGCCTACCGCAACCACGAGGAAATCGTCAAGGCGCTGGAGGAGGGCATCCGCTTCGCCGAGCAACTGACGCCGCTGGCGGTCGAGGTAGACGCCCACGGGCACGCCAGCGGCCTGCGCGTCAGGGCCGGCGACGGAACGGAGTCCTTGCTCGCGGCGCGCGCCATCCTGGTCGCGGCCGGCACCGTGCCGAACACGGTGCTGGCGCGCGAGCACGGCGGCTTCGAGCTCGACGGAAAATTCTTCCAGGCCCACGACGAGGATGGCGCCCCGATCACGCCCGAGCGCTGCAGCAAGCCCGCGGCGCTGCAGGTCCTCGCCCGGATCATGGACGACGGCCGCAGCGTCAGCTTCTTCGGCGATCTGCACCCCTCCTTCGCCGGCAACGTGGTCAGCGCCATGGCCAGCGCCAAGCAGGGCTACCCGGTGGTCTCGCGCATGCTGGCGCGGGCGCCGCGTCAAACGGTGACGCCGGCGGCGCTGGTGGCGAAGCTCGACGATGCCTTGCGCGCCCGCGTCGTCTCGGTCGCAGAGCTCGCGCCCAACATCGTCGAGGTGGTGGTGCGCGCGCCCCAAGCGGCGCGCGCCTTCCGCCCCGGGCAGTTCTTCCGCCTGCAGAACTACGAGGCGCACGCCCGGCAGGTGCGGGGGACGCAGCTGGCCATGGAGGGCCTGGCGCTCACCGGCGCCTGGGTCGATCGCGAGGCGGGCCTGGTGTCGGTGATCGTCCTGGAGATGGGCGGCTCATCGAGTCTGTGCCGCCGGTTGCAGCCCGACGATCCGGTGGTGCTGATGGGGCCGACCGGGGAACCGACCGAGATCCCGGCCAATGAAACGGTGCTGCTCGCCGGCGGCGGCCTGGGCAACGCGGTGCTGTTCTCGATCGGCCAGGCGATGCGCGCCGCTCCCGGCACACGCGTGCTCTACTTCGCCGCCTACCGCAATGCCGCCGACCGCTTCAAGCTGGAAGAGATCGAGGCGGCGGCCGACGTCGTCGTCTGGTGCACCGACCAGGGCCCGGCGCCGGCGCCGCGCCGGCCGCAGGACAAGGCCTTCGTCGGCAACGTCGTAGAAGCCATGCGGGCCTACGCCGAGGGCGGCCTCGGGCCGACGTCCATCGCCATGAACGAGATCGACCGCATCATCGCCATCGGCTCGGACCGCATGATGGCGGCCGTGGCCGCGGCCCGCCACGCGGTGCTCAAGCCGCACCTGAAGCCCGGCCACAAGGCGCTGGCGAGCATCAACTCGCCGATGCAGTGCATGATGAAGGAGGTCTGCGGGCAATGCCTGCAGACCCACCGCGATCCCGTGACCGGCAAGGAGACCGTGGTGTTCACCTGCTTCAACCAGGATCAGCCGCTCGACCACGTGGTCTTCCCGGTGCTGCGCGACCGCCTGGGCCAGAATACCGTCCAGGAGAAACTCACCGCCCAGTGGATCGGCGCCTGCCTCAGGGAAATGGACGCCGCCCACCCCTGATTTCAAGCTCGAACGGCATTAGACTAGGAGCCAAGCGATGAAACACGAACCAGGCCTGACCATCCGCAATCCCGCGCTGTTCCGCCAGCAGTGCTATATCGACGGCGCCTGGTGCGGCGCCGACGACGGCGCCGTGATCGCGGTGACCAATCCGGCAGACTCGCGAACGCTGGGCACGGTGCCGAAAATGGGGGCGGCGGAGACCCGCCGCGCGATCGCCGCGGCCGACGCCGCCTGGCCGGCCTGGCGGCAAAAGACCGCCAAGGAACGCTCGGCGCTGCTGCGCAACTGGTTCGAGCTGATGCTCGAACACCGGGAGGATCTGGCACTGATCATGACCGCCGAACAGGGCAAGCCGCTGGCCGAAGCGCTGGGCGAGATCGCCTACGGCGCCTCCTTCATCGAGTGGTTCGCCGAGGAGGGCAAGCGCATCTACGGCGATACCATCCCGGCGACCGGGGCGGACAAGCGCATCGTCGTGATCAAGCAGCCGATCGGCGTGGTCGGCGCGATCACGCCCTGGAATTTCCCCAACGCCATGATCACCCGCAAGTGCGGGCCGGCGCTGGCCGCGGGCTGCACCGTGGTGGTCAAGCCGGCCAGCCAGACGCCATACTCGGCCCTGGCCCTGGCCGAACTGGCGGAGCGCGCCGGGATCCCGCGCGGGGTGTTCAACGTCGTCACCGGTTCCGCGGTGGCGATCGGCGCCGAGCTGACCGGCAATCCCACCGTGCGCAAGATCACCTTCACCGGCTCGACGGAAATCGGCAAGGTGCTGATGAAGCAGTGCGCCGACACGGTGAAGAAGGTCTCGCTGGAGCTGGGCGGCAATGCGCCCTTCATCGTTTTCGACGACGCCGATCTCGATGCCGCGGTCAAGGGCGCGCTCGCCTCCAAGTACCGCAACACCGGCCAGACCTGCGTCTGCGCCAACCGCCTGCTGGTGCAGGACGGGGTGTATGACGAGTTCGCCCGCCGCCTGGTCGCCGCGGTGTCGCTGCTCAAGGTCGCCGACGGCCTGACTGACGGCGCCCAGCAGGGCCCGCTGATCGACATGGCGGCTGTGAACAAGGTCGAGGCCCACATCGGCGACGCGCTCGGCAAGGGCGCGCGGGTGCTGCTCGGGGGCAAGCGCCACGCCCTGGGCGGCAGCTTCTTCGAGCCGACGATCCTGGCGGATGTCACCAGCGACATGGCGGTGGCGCGGGAGGAGACCTTCGGGCCGGTCGCCCCGCTGTTCCGCTTCAAGACCGACGCGGACGCGATCCGCATGGCCAACGACACCGAGTTTGGGCTGGCCGCCTACTTCTATTCGCGCGACATCGGCCGCGTCTGGCGCGTCGCCGAGGCGCTGGAATACGGCATCGTCGGCATCAACGAGGGCATCATCTCGACCGAGGTCGCGCCCTTCGGCGGCGTCAAGGAGTCCGGCACCGGCCGCGAAGGCTCGAAGTACGGCATCGAGGATTTTCTCGAAATCAAGTACCTGTGCATGGGCGGCATCACCGCGTCGTAGACGCGGTGACCTGCTGCTCCTGTACGCCCAGGCCTTCGATGCCCAGGCGCAGCGTGTCGCCGGCCTTGAGATAGTGCGGCGGCTTCATCCCCAGGCCGACGCCCGGCGGCGTGCCGGTGATGATCAGGTCGCCGGGCAGCAGCGTCATGAAGCGGCTGATGTAGCTCACCAGTTCGGCGCAGCCGAAGATCATCGTGCTGGTGCTGCCGTCCTGCATCCGCCGACCATTGACCTCCAGCCACAGACCCAGGTTCTGCGGGTCGGGCAGCTCGTCCTTGGTGACCAGCCACGGGCCGATCGGACAGAAGGTGTCGCAGCCCTTGCCCTTGTCCCACTGGCCCCCGCGCTCCAGCTGGAACTCGCGCTCGGACAGGTCATTGACCGCGCAGTAGCCTGCGACGTGGGCGAGGGCCTGCTCCAGCGGCACGTGGCGCGCCACGCTGCCGATGACGATGCCCAGTTCCACCTCCCAGTCGCTCTTCACCGAGCCCTTGGGCAACACCACCGGATCCGACGGGCCGATGATGGCGGTGGTGGCCTTCATGAACAGGATCGGCTCGGCGGGAATCGCCATGCCCGCCTCCTTGGCGTGGTCGCTGTAGTTGAGGCCGACGGCGACGATCTTGCTGATGCCGGTAAACGGCACGCCCAGGCGCGGCGATCCTGCGACCGGCGGCAGCGTTTCGGGTCTCAACCGGGCGAGCCGGGCCAGTCCCGCCGGCGATAGCGTCTGCTGATCGATTGCGGCAATCTTGCCGGAGAGGTCGCGCAGGCGCCCTTCTCCGTCGATCATTCCGGGTTTTTCACGGCCTTGCCTGCCGTAGCGAACGAGCTTCATTTTCGACGCTTCCTCTGCTGAGCTGCTTCGCCGCACGCCGGCGGCCGGACGGACCCGGATTCTCGCACGTTGGCCCGCCAAAGTGAATTTCCCGGCGAGCTGCGAGGAAGCGAGGTCTCTTCCGCTGCGCCCGGACGATTTTGTTCGCACCGCCACGACCCCGGGAACAGTTTTGACCTAAAATAAATGCGGACAGCCTTTCCGTACTCGGCGTTTTCGCTCAACAGGAGGAATGAACATGGGTCAGATGATCAACTTTTCCCGCCCCGACGGCGGCAGCATCCGCGGTTACCTGGCCGGTGCCGAGCCCGGCCGGCCCGGCGTCGTGGTGATTCAGGAGTGGTGGGGGCTGAACGACCAGATCTGCGGCGTGGCGGACCGCTTCGCCCGCGCCGGTTTCACCGCGCTGGCGCCTGACCTGTTCCAGGGTCGGGTCACCCAGGAGCCGGACGAGGCCCGGCACCTGATGACCGGCCTCGACTTTCCCGGCGCCACGCATCAGGACATCCGCGGCGCGGTGCTCCACCTCGTGGGGCTGTGCGGCAAGGTCGGCGTGATGGGCTTCTGCATGGGCGGTGCGCTGACCGTGGCGGCTGCGGTGCACGTCCCCGAGGCCACCGCGGCGGTCTGCTTCTACGGCATACCGCCGAAGGAATTCGCCGATCCGGCGAAGATCAAGCTGCCGTTCCAGGCGCATTTCGCCATCGACGACGACTGGTGCACGCCCCAGGCGGTCGATGATCTGGAGCGGACGATGCGCGCCGCCGGTAGTGCGCCGGAGATCTTCCGCTACCCGGCAGGCCACGGCTTCTTCAACGAGCGGCGCGCCGATGTCTACGACGCCGACTGCGCCTCCCAGGCCTGGGAGCGGATGCTCGCATTCTGGGCCAGGAATCTCTAGCGGCTCACTCGGGCTCGCCGTGCAAGACGGTGCGATCCCGCCCCTGGCCCTTTGCGGCATAGAGCGCCTGGTCGGCCCTGTGGATCAAGCCCTGGGCGTCGCCGTCTTCGGGCTTCAAGCTGGCGACGCCGATGCTGATCCTGACCGAGATGATGCCCTGGCCCGTATCGATCGCCAGTTCCCTAATCGCGCCGTGGATGCGCTCGGCGGCCATCAGCGCCTCTTCCTGGTCGGTCTCCGGCAGCAGCACGATGAACTCCTCGCCGCCGTAGCGGCCGAGCAGATCGGCACCGCGCAGGACCGATTGGATCGCTGCTGCTGCCCGCACCAGTGTCTGGTCGCCCCAGCGATGGCCGTAGCGGTCGTTGATCGCCTTGAAATGGTCCAGATCCACCATCAGCAGCGACAGGGCCGAGCCATAGCGGCGGGCGCGCGCCATTTCGCTGTCCAGGCGCGCCAGGAACAGCCGGCGATTGCCGGCGCCGGTCAGCGGATCGGTTTTCGCCTCGTCGCTCAGTCGTCGGCGGCTGCTGTCGGCGGCGTGGAGATGTTTCAGCATCCGTGCGGAAAAAACGATGATGGCGGCGGAGACGGCCAAAGCCAGTGCCAGAACCAAGGCGGCATAAGTTCTGAGGCGGACGAGCGTATCGGAGATCTCGGCCGTGACCACCGTCACCAGGGGAAAATCCGGAACCGAGCGGTAACTCAGTATCCTCGGCTTGCCGTCCACCCCGCTGCGGCCCTCGACGACCAGCCCTTGCGGGCTCATCGGCAGTAAGCTGGCCACGATCGCGCCCTTCGCCAGCGACTTGCCGATCATCGTTTCGACTCTCGGCTGTCTCGCCAGCAGCACGCCGTCCCCGCGCATCAGGGTGATCGAGCCGTTCGGCCGGTCCCGCGCCTCTTCGTAGATGCCCTCCAGGACCGGCAGCGAAATCGCGGCGGCAATCACCGATATGCCGTGGGGTTGGCTGTGCAAGGGATACGAGACCGGGATGATCCAGCGCTTCCAGACCTTGGTGAACATCGGCGCGCCGACGAAGAGCCGATGTTCCTTGGAATTGTTGGCGGCGCGGAAGAAGTCGGACTCGGCGACGTTGGCCAACGGGACTTCCGATTCCGAAGGCGGGATATACAGGCCGCCCTCTCTCGAATTCAGGCGGATGTCGATCCGCCCGCCGGTCCTGCGGTGGAAATCCTCGATGAGACGATTGAAGCCCGGGTCGAAGCGCGGATCGGCGTCGGGATTTGCCGCGAACCAGTGGTCGGCGGCAACGAAGAAGATCTCGACCACCTTGAACAGCTGGCCGGTCTGCGCCGCGATGGCGCTGTTCGTGCGCTCCAGCACCCGGCCTTTCTCGTCGATCAGCGCACGCCGCTTCTCGGCGATCAGCATCGCCGACCCTGCCCAGACCAGCGCCAGCCCCAATGCCGCCGATGTCGCGATGATCCGGGCCGTGCTTCGCTCTTCCTTGCTGTGCAGGCGGAACCAGAAAAAATTCATCGACGGATAGCCCTCGCGGCTTCATGTGCGCCGGCCTGCCAGGGGTTACGGCAGGTAGGATTGGAGCAGGGTAAAGAAGCGTGCGTAGAATTCCCTGTCCGAGACGGTCTTCGCCGCCAGCTTCACCAAGGCCTCCGCCGTCTTCCCCCAGGGCAGGGAAATGGAGCCGGCGGAAGGTAAGGAGATGCTGGTCGATTGGCTGCTCTTCTTGACTTCGTAGCGGGTCTCGACCGCGTTCGCGAAGACCAGCGAGCCCGCAGCGGTCGGCCTGCAATTGACGTTGAATTCGATGACGACATTGATCTCCGCGTCCGGCTGGAAATCCTTTCTCGCCTTGAGTGCGGTCGCATCCGTGGCATCGACGACATAACCCTGGCTCAGCAGCGCCAGCTCCGCCGCCCGGCAGGCGCCGTCGGGGGAGCTGCGATAGCTTCTCTGGAAAGGGCTGTCGCTCTTGAAGGCTTCGTCGCGGTAGACCTCCGGTCCGCCGCAGCCGGCGGCGAGAAGCGCACCGGTCAAGCATGTGACAGCGAACCATGTTTTCATCGACGCTCCGCTCCGACCATCCGTCGCGCCCACTCTAGCACATGGGCATTTCCGATCAAGCCGGATGAGCATCTTTTGAAACCTTCGCGGCTTTGGTCGAGCGGCTGTTTCTTGCCGGCCGGTAGCGCCTGCACCTTCGTTCCCCGGCAGCGCCGAGGGCGCCGCCGGCCTGGCGGCGACGGCGCTGCTGCTGTTCTCGCTGACCCGGCGCCTGGAGTTCGCGCTGGCGCTGCTGCTCTTGGTCGGCTTCGGCACCACCACCTGCAACGCCTCGGGCAATACCATCTTGCAGACCATCGTGCCCGACCGCTTGCGCGGCCGCATTCTTTCCTTCTTTACCGCCGCGGTATTCGGCATGGCGGCGGTGGGCGGCATGGCCGCGGGCGAACTGGCCGACGTGCTCGACGCGCCCCGGGCATTGGGCTGCTGACATTCGCGCTGCTGGCCGGGGTAGGGCTGTTCGCCACGCGTCTGGGGAAGCTGCGCGGACGCCTGGGCGCCGTCGTCGCCGGTCTCCCCCGCTGACTCAGCCGGCCAATGCCAGCGGCGGCAACCGCTCGAACCAGGGCTGCGCCCGTTCCAGTTGCGTCGCCAATTGCAGCAGCAGCGCCTCGGCTCCGAATGGCCCGATGAACTGCACGCCCAGCGGCAGACCCTCGGCGGTCCAGTGGAGCGGCACGCTCATCGCCGGCGTGCCGGTGAGATTGGCCAGCTGGGTGAAGGGTACGTAGGCGAGATTGTCGCGGGCGATCTGGTCCACCATGCCGTCCATCAGCCCCAGGCTCGCCAGCACCGACAGCAGCCCGCTACCGAGCAGCGGGGAGAGCACCGCCCGTTGCCAGGCCGGCGGGTCGCCCTGGCCGTGGCGGATCGGCGGATGGGCGAGGGTCGGCGTCAGCAGCAGATCGTGCTGCGCATGGAACTCGCCCAGCGAACGGGCGAAGTCGTTCCAGCGCAGATGACTGTCGACATAGCGGCCGGCGCTCATGGCGTCGCCCAGCGTCCCCAGCACCCGCGTCAGCAACTCGAAGTCGCCGCGCCTCGCCCCGGCCCGCCTGGCCTCGGCGATAGCGGCCGCCACCTGGCCGAAGTACAGGTGCAGGTAGCAGCGGGCGAGCGCTACGCCGTCGTAGACCGGCTCGGCCTCAACGACCTCGTGGCCGAGCCCGGCGAGCAGTCTGGCCGCGGCCTCGACCGCACGCACCGCCTCGGGATGCACCGGCATGCCGATCGGCGAGCGGGTGGTGAAGCCGATGCGTAGCCGCTCGGGCTCCCGTTGCGCCAGCGTAACGAACGACCGCCCGGGCGGATTGATGACGAACGGGTCCCCCGGCTCGGGACCGGAGAGCACGTCGAGCGCCAGCGCCGAATCGCGCACGCTGCGCGAGACCACCAGATCGGACGATGCACCCTCCCACGCCTCGCCCAAGGCCGGCCCCACCGACACCCGGCCGCGCGAGGGCTTCAAGCCGAACAGGCCGCAGCAGGCCGCCGGGATGCGGATCGAGCCGCCGCCGTCGTTGGCGCCGGCCATGGGCACGATACCCGCGGCCACCGCGGCGGCCGAGCCGCCGCTGGAACCGCCGGGCACGTGTTCGATGTCCCAGGGATTGCGCGCGATGCCCAGCGCGCGCGAGTCGGTCACCGCCTTGAGGCCGAGCTCGGGCGTGTTGGTCTTGCCGAAGATCACCGCGCCGGCCGCCAAGAGGCGCTCGACGATGGCCGAGTGCCGCCGCGGCACGATGCGCTGGAAAGCCCGGCTGCCGTAGGAGGTGGGCAGGCCGGCGTAATCCTGGGTGACGTCCTTGATCAGCATCGGCACGCCCGCCAGCGGACCCGCGAGCTGCGAGCGCAAACGCTTCTCCGCCTCGCTCTGCATCAAGGTGGTGATGGCGTTGAGCCCCGGGTTCAGACGCTCGGTCTGCTGCAGCGCCAGCGCCAGCCATTCGTCGGCGCCGACCTCGCCGCGGTGCACCGCCGCCGCCATCGCGCTGGCGTCGTACTTGAGGTACTCACTGATGCTCAGGTTCATCGGCTCAGTCTAAACCAAAGAATGGTGAGCGTGACGGGCCGGAATGACTGCGCCCGGGGCGCTTGGGTTCCGGGGGATCAGGGCGATGCAATATGGGTTTGCAGTAACATAGCGGCTTCCCGCCCAACGATCCACCGGAGCCGACATGAATAACGCAACCCACCGCTGGCGCTTCTTCCGCGCCGGCGGCTTCGACCAGGTGCGCGTAGATAGCGCCGCCGATCTCCTCGCCATCGACAGCCTCGACCAGAAGCTCTGGGTCGCCCTCTCCTGCCCGGTCAAGGGCATCGAATTCGACGCGCGCACCCTGTCCTTCATCGACAGCGACCAGGACGGCCAGGTGCGCGCGCCGGAGCTGATCGCCGCCGTGCGCTGGGCCGGCTCACGTCTGACGACCGTCGAAGTACTGGAACAGCAACTCGCCGGCGTGCCGCTCGCGGCGATCCGCGACGACGACAAGGAAGGCCGGACGATCGCCGCGGCGGCCCGGGCACTTCTCGCCGATCTGGGCAAGAGCGATGACTTCGTCAGCGCAGAGGAAGCGGGCGCCGCGCAGGCGCGCTTCGCCGAGCGCGCGCTGGCAAAGTGGCAGGCCGACGGCCTCGCGGCGCAGCCCTTAGGCTCCGCCAGCGAGGCTGCCCACGCCGCGCTCGCAGCCGTAACCGAAAAGGTCGAGGACTATTTCGTCCGCTGCCGCCTCGCCGCCTTCGACGCGCGCACGGGCGCGGCGATGAACGCCGCCGACGAGGCGCTCGCCGCGCTGGCCACCGGCACCTTGAGCGCCGCGGCCTCCGGCATCGCCGCGCTGCCGCTGGCCCGGATCGAAGCCGATGCCGCGCTGCCGCTGACCGCCGGCGTCAACCCCGCCTGGGCGCAGCGCCTTGCCGTCCTGCGCGACTCGGTCGTGACGCCGCTGATCGGCGACCGCGATGCGCTCATGGAAGCGGAGTGGACAACGCTCAAGGACCAGTTCGCGCCCTATTGCGCCTGGCTGGCGAGCAGGCCAGATCCGGCCGCAGACGGCGACGGCGTGCGCGAACTGGAACAGCTGGCGCGCTACGTGCGCGACCTGATGCCGCTCGCCAACAACTTCGTCGCCTTCCGCGACTTCTACACGCGTCAGGGAAGCGCCAGCTTCCAGGTCGGCACGCTCTATCTCGACGGCCGCAGCGCGGAGCTGTGCGTCGCGGTCAACGACCCTGCCAAGCACACTGCGCTGGCCCCGCTCTCGCGCATCTGCCTGGTCTATTGCGACTGCGTCCGCGGGCAGGAGAAGAGGAGCATCGCCGCGGCCTTCACCGCCGGCGACTCCGACCAGTTGATGGTCGGCCGCAACGGCGTCTTCTACGATCGCCAGGGGCGCGACTGGGACGCGACCATCACCAAGATCGTCGATCACCCGATCAGCCTGCGCCAGGCTTTCTGGTCGCCCTACAAGCGGCTGGCGCGCCTGGTCGCCGAGCAGTTGCAGAAATTGGCGGCCAACAAGAGCCGGGAGGCCGACGCGCACCTGGCCGCCTCGGCGTTGCAAACCCCGAAGGCGGGCGCCGCGGCAGCCGCCCCGGCGGCATTCGACATCGGCAAGTTCGCCGGCATCTTCGCCGCCATCGGCCTGGCGGTGGGCGCCATCGGCACGGCGCTGGCCTCGGTGCTGATGGGCCTGTTCGCGCTCAGATGGTGGCAGATACCGCTGGCCCTCGCCGCCCTGCTGCTGATCGTCTCCGGTCCGGCGGTGCTGCTCGCCTGGTTCAAGCTGCGCAGCCGCAATCTCGGACCCATCCTCGACGCCAACGGCTGGGCCATCAATGCCCGCGCCCGGATCAACATTCCCTTCGGCACCTCGCTGACGCAACTGGCGCAATTGCCCGAGGGCGCCGAGCGCTCGCTCTCCGACCCCTACGCGGAACGGCAAAGGCCCTGGAAACTCTATTTCGGCATCGCCGCCGTCGTCGTCCTGCTCGCCTTCATCTGGCTGGTGAAAGTCACGATGCAGCATTGAGGAGTCCGCGATGAGGCCGCTGAAGATCGCCGGGGTCACGCTCGCCCTGATCGTCGCCGTGGTCGGCACCGGCATCGTCATCGTCGCCAGCCGTTTCGACGCGCCGCGGATCAAGGCGGAACTGGCCCAAGTGGTGCAGAAGCAGCAGCAGCGCACGCTGAAGATCGACGGCGATCTGGAACTCGGCTTCTGGCCCGACATCGGCATCGAGCTCGGCAAGCTCTCGCTCTCCGAGCGCAACAGCGCGCAGATCTTCGCCTCCGCGGATTCCGCCCGCGTGTCGGTCGCGCTTTTGCCGCTGCTGTCGAAGCGGATCGTCGTCAATAGCGTCGCGTTAAACGGCGCCCGGATCGCGCTGATCAGGCACAAGGACGGCACGCTCAACATCGACGACCTGCGCTCCCGGGACCAGACCGGGAGCCAGCCGCTGCAGCTCGACATCGCCGCCATCAAGATCGCCGATGCGCAAATCAGCTGGACGGACGAGCAATCCGGCGGCACCACGACGGTCTCCGGTATCGATATCGCCACCGGCGCCGTGAGCATCGACAGCGGCACCTACTCCGTCGCCGGCCTGTCCCTCGCCGCCAAGGGCGAGACCGACGCCGCGCATCAGCTCGATGCGAAACTGGAATTGTCGGGCATCGAGGGCACCGGCCGGATGCTCAAGGTCGCCAAGATCGTCCTCGACCTGGACGGCCGCTCGGGGGATAGCGCCTTCAAGGCCAGGCTGGACTCGGCGCTCGCCGCCGATCTCGAAGGGATGAGCGCGACCCTGGACAATCTCTCCGGCGAGATCACCCTGAGCAACCCGAAGCTGCCGATGAAGCGCATCGCGCTGCCCTTCTCGGGCCGGGTGAAGCTCGACCTTTCGGCCCGGTCGGCCGAGGGCAATCTCGCTGCCCGGCTGGGCGAGTCCAAAATCGCGCTCAAGTTCGACCATGCCAAACTCTCGCCGCCGTCGCTGGGCTTCGCGCTCGACATCGACCGGATCAACGCGGACCAATACCTGCCGCCGCAGCAGGCGGGCGAGGGCAAGATCGACTTCTCCGCCCTGAACAAGCTGAAGCTCGACGGCACGGTGCGCATCGGCAGCCTGCAGATCGCCAAGACCCGGGTCAGGAAACTCAAGCTCCGGATCAGGGCCGTGGACGGTCGGCGGGCTGGCGTGTCCGAGACCCTCAGGACAGGGATTTCAGCGACTCGGGAGTGAAGGGCTGGAGTTCGTCGAAGCGCTGGTCGCGGATCTTGGCGGCCCAGGCCGGATCCACCAGCAGCGCCCGACCCACCGCGACCAGATCGAACTCGTCGCGTGCGAACATCTCGATCAGCCGGTCGATGCTCGCGATCCCCGCGCCCTTGCCGCTGAAGGCCGCGAACATGTCCGCATCCAGGCTCACCGAACCGACGGTGATCGTCGGCTTGCCGGTCAGCCGCTTGGTCCATCCCGCCAGATTGAGCGGCGAGCCATCGAACTCCGGTTCCCAGAAGCGCCGCGTCGAGCAATGAAAGACATCGACGCCGGCATCGGCCAGCGGCGCCAGAAACCGGCCGAGCAGTTCCGGGGTGGGCGCGAGACGCGCACCGTAGTCCTGCTGTTTCCATTGCGAGTAGCGAAACACGATGGGAAAGTCGGATCCGACGGCGCGCCGGCAGGCCTCGATGACCTCGACCGCGAAGCGGGTGCGCGCGACCATGTCGCCGCCGTAGCGGTCGCTGCGCTGGTTGGTACCCTCCCAGAAAAACTGGTCGATCAGATAGCCGTGGGCGCCGTGAATCTCGACGCCGTCGAAGCCCAGGCGTTTGGCGTCTGCGGCGGCCTGGGCGTAAGCGGCGATCACCGCCGCGATCTCGGTCTCGCTCATCGGCTCGGCCACCTTGACCCCCTGCTTGGCCAGGCCGGAAGGACCGATCGGCGGCGCTTCCGGGTTCGGCGAGTCGCCCGCCTTCCTCACGGTGCCGACGTGCCAGATCTGCGGCATGATCTTGCCGCCCGCCGCATGGACCTCGGCGACCACGCGCGCCCATCCGGCCAGCGCCGCTTCCCCGTAGAAGAAGGGGACCCTGGGGTCGTTGGTCGAGGCGGGGTGATTGATGACCGTGCCCTCGGTGATGATCAGACCGACCTGGTTCTCGGCGCGGCGGCGGTAGTAGGCCGCGACGTCCGGTCCCGGCACGCCGTCCGGAGAGAAACTCCGGGTCATCGGCGCCATCACGATGCGGTTCTTCAGGCTCAGTTTGTTGACGGAAAAGGGTTTGAACAGCGGATCGGGAGAGCGGGCCATGGATGAGTTCTCGGGAAGGTTGCGGAAGGGGTGGCTGGGCTCGGTGCCGAGCAGACGTTGCCGCTATCCGCTTCGGCGGCGAGGGTCGGCTGCTTCGTTCAGCCTAGGGTATCGGAGCAACTTCAATCGCTGCACGGGGGAAGCGGAGCGGTCTGTGGCGGAGAGGGTGGGATTCGAACCCACGGTAGGTTTGAACCTACGCCTGATTTCGAGTCAGGTACAATCGACCACTCTGCCACCTCTCCGGCGGCGCGGATTTTAACACCAATAGCGGCTTTGGCGCCATCCGGGCCGGTTGGCAAAATGTCGGGCACCCGACTTGGGAGGCTTATCCGCAATGCGCCGGTTCTGCTCTCTGCTCGCCCTCGCCGTCGTCGCCCTCGCGGGCTGCAGCGCACGCCTGGATCCGCCCGAGCAGCGCGGCGAGTTGGTCGTCGCCGTCCGCGACACGCCCGGCTACTACCAGGAGGAAGACGGCAGCCGCAGCAGCGGCTTCGAGCACGACCTGGTGAAACTCTTCGGCCGCGAACTGGGCGTCAAGACGCGCTTCGTGGTGACTCGCGATCACGCCGAATTGTTGCAACTGCTGCGCCGGGGCAAGGTGCATTTTGCCGCCGTCGCCGTCCCCAGCGCAGCGTCTGACGCTGCCGATGACCTGCGCTACACCTCGCCGCTGCGCGAGGCGGACCAGCTGCTGGTGCAGCGCGCCGACAGCATCCCGCTCGACGACCCGGGTGAGCTCGTCGGCAAGACCATCGAAGTGCTGGCCGGCTCGCCGCAGGAGGCGGCGCTGTCGGCGATGAACGGCGGCCGGCCGCCGTTCAAGCTGGCGGCGCTGACCGGCATCACCGAGGTAGACCTGCTCGAGCGCGTCAGCCGGCACGAGAGCAAACTGGCGGCGACCGACGCCTCGCACTTCGCCATCGCCCAGAATTACTTTCCCAACCTGCAGGTGGCGCAGAAGCTTCCCGGCAGCGTCAGCTTCGCCTGGGCCTTCGGCCGGGATGCCGACCCGGCGCTGTTCCAGAGAGCCCAGGCGTTCATCGAGCGCGTCCGCCGGGACGGCACATTGGCGCGGATCAACGACCGCTACTTCGGCCACATCCGCCGCATCAACCGCATCGGCATCAGCGATTTTCTCGAACGCATCGCCACCCTGCTGCCGCACTACCAGCGCGACTTCCAGGCGGCCCAGGAAGTGACCGGCATCGACTGGCGCCTGCTGGCGGCGCTGGCCTACCAGGAGTCGGGCTGGGATCCGCTCGCCACCTCGTTCACCGGCGTGCGCGGGATGATGATGCTGACCGACGACACCGCCGACCGGATGCACGTCGACAACCGCCTCGACCCGAAGCAGAGCATCGCCGCCGGCGCGAAGTATCTCGCCGAGCTGATCGACGAGTTGCCCGCAAAGGTGAAACAGCCGGACCGCACCTGGCTGGCCCTGGCCGCCTACAATCTGGGCCAGGGGCACATGAACGGCGCCCGCGCCATCGCGGTGGGCCTGAAACGCGACCCCGATTCGTGGTACGAAATGAAGAAGGTTCTGCCGCTGATGGCGCGGCAGAAGTATTACGAACGCCTGAAGAGCGGCCGGGCCCGGGGCGGCGAAGCGGTCATCATGGTCGAGAACGTGCGCAGCTTCTACGACATCCTGACGCGCTACGAGCCGCCCTACCAGCCGGGGGCTTACGCCGCGCCGATGGAGGCCATCCCGCCCATGTAGGGGCGCAGAACCTCGGGCACGGTGACGCTGCCGTCGGCATTCTGGTAGTTCTCCAGAACAGCCACCAGGGTGCGGCCCACCGCGAGACCGGAGCCGTTCAGGGTATGCACCAGTTCGGGCTTGCCGCCCGCCTTCCCGCCCCTGAAGCGCGCCTGCATGCGCCGCGCCTGGAAGGCCTCGAAGTTCGAGCACGAGGAGATCTCGCGGTAGGTATCCTGCGCCGGCAGCCAGACCTCCAGGTCGTAGGTCTTGGCCGCGGAAAAACCCATGTCGGCGGTGCATAGCGCCATCTTGCGATAGGGCAGAACCAGCCGCTGCAGGATGGCCTCGGCGTGGCCGGTCAGCTGTTCGAGCGCCTCCCAGGAGTCTTCCGGCCTGACGATCTGCACCAGCTCCACCTTGTCGAACTGGTGCTGACGGATCATGCCGCGCGTATCGCGGCCGTAGGAGCCCGCCTCCGAGCGGAAGCACGGGGTGTGGCAGACGAACTTCAGCGGCAGCGCCTCGGCGGCCAGGATCTCGTCGCGCACGATGTTGGTCACCGGCACTTCTGCGGTGGGAATCAGGTAGAGCCGGGTGCCGTCGCTGCGTTCGACGTGGAACAGGTCTTCCTCGAACTTGGGCAGCTGGCCGGTGCCGAACATGCTCTCGGGGTTGACCAGATACGGAACATAGACCTCGGTGTAGCCGTGCTCTGCGGTGTGCAAGTCGAGCATGAACTGGGCGAGCGCGCGGTGCATTCGGGCGATTGCACCCTTCATCAGCGTGAAGCGGCTGCCGGCGATCTTGGTCGCCGTCTCGAAGTCGAGGCCGCCCAGGGCGGTGCCGACATCGACGTGGTCCTTGACCTGGAAGTCGAAACTCCGGGGCATCCCCCAGCGCGAAACCTCGACGTTGTCGGCCTCGGAGCGGCCCACCGGCACGCTCGCGTGCGGCAGGTTGGGGATCAGCGCGACGAAGGCGTTGAAGCGTTCGAGCAGCCGATTGAGTTGCGCCTCGCTGTCCTTCAGCGCATCGCCCAGACCGGCCACCTCTTCCATCACGGCGGCGGTGTTCTCGTTCTTCGCCTTCAGCTGGCCGATCAGCTTCGACAGGCCGTTGCGCTTGGCCTGCAGTTCCTGAGTGCGCGACTGCAGCGCCTTGCGCTCGTCCTCCAGCGCCCGGAAGGCATCGGTGTCGAACGCCACGCCGCGCGTCGCCAGGCGGCTCGCGACCTGGCCCAGGTCGTTTCTCAAGCTTTGGATGTCGAGCATATAGAACCTCTCTGTTGCTACTTACGTTGCCTAGCGCTGGCCTCGCGGTCGAGCTCGCGCAGGTGGGCGAGCTTCTCGGCGATCCTCGCCTCCAGCCCGCGCGGCGTCGGCTGGTACCAGGTCACCGCCGGCATGTCGTCGGGAAAGTAGTTCTCGCCGGCGCAATAAGCCTCGGGTTCGTCGTGGGCGTAACGGTATTCGCGGCCGAAGCCGAGTTCCTTCATCAGCTTGGTCGGCGCGTTGCGCAGGTGCTCCGGCACCGGCCGCGAGCGGTCCTTGTTGATGAAGGCGCGGGCGGCATTATAAGCCGCATACACGGCGTTCGATTTGGCCGCGCAGGCGAGGTAGATGATCGCCTCGGCCAGCGCCAGCTCGCCCTCGGGCGAGCCCAGGCGTTCGTAGGTGGCGCAGGCGTTCAGCGCCAGTTCGAGCGCGCGCGGGTCGGCCAAGCCGATGTCCTCGGTCGCCATGCGCACCATGCGCCGGCCGAGGTAGAGGGGATCGGCGCCGCCGTCCAACATGCGCACCAGCCAGTAGAGCGAGGCGTCCGGATCTGAACCGCGCACCGACTTGTGCAGCGCCGAAATCTGGTCGTAGAAGGCGTCGCCGCCCTTGTCGAAGCGGCGCAGATCGGCGGCCAGCGCGCTCTCGATCAGGGCGCCGTCGACCCGGGTCACGCCCGCCGTGGCCGCAGCGGTCCTGATCTGCTCCAGCACGTTGAGCAGGCGGCGGGCATCGCCGTCGGCATAGCCGATCAGCCTATCGCGGGCGTCGGTCTCGATGGTCAAACCCGGCAGGGCGCGCTCGCAGGCCCGCACGAAGAGCTGTCCCAGCTCCTCCGCGGACAGGCTCTTCAGGACATAGACCGAAGCGCGCGAGAGCAGCGCCGAGTTCACCTCGAAGGAGGGATTCTCGGTGGTGGCGCCGACGAAGGTCAGCAGGCCCTGCTCGACGTAAGGCAGGAAGGCGTCCTGTTGCGCCTTGTTGAAGCGATGCACTTCGTCTACGAACAGCAGCGTGCGGCGGCCCGACTGGGCCAGCGTCAGCTGCGCCCGGGCGACCGCCTCGCGGATATCCTTGACCCCGGAGAAGACCGCCGACAGGGCGATGAACTCGGCGTCGAAGGCATCCGCCATCAGGCGCGCCAGCGTGGTCTTGCCCACGCCCGGCGGCCCCCAGAGGATCATCGAATGCGGCTGGTGCGATTCGAAGGCCAGGCGCAGCGGCTTGCCCGGTCCGAGCAGATGGGTCTGCCCGATCACCTCGTTCAGCGTCTTCGGCCGCAGCAGTTCCGCCAGCGGCGCGTGCGGCGAAGTCTCCAACGCGGCGAGCAGGTCACTCACCGACGACGTCCGCCCCCTTGGGCGGCACGAAGCGGAACAAACCCGGATCCAGCCTCGGGTTGCGCTCGAACCGGCTGAAGCGCAGCGTCGTGGTCTGGCCGAAGCTGTCCTTCACCTGCATCACCAGCGGCAATTCGTCCTTGAAGCCCAGGCGCACCCACTCGAAGCTGCCCTCCTTCGCTCTCGGCGTCGCCTCCACCCACTCCAGGCCCGCCTCGCTGCTTTGGTCCTTGAGCACGAAATTCTTTTCCATGACGTTGTCGCCGGCGAGCAGCGCCGCCGGGCTGTCGCCCAGCGCCTGGCCGAGCTTCTTCACCGTGACCTGGTTCAGGTCCTGGTCGTAGATCCACAGCTTGTCGCCGTCGCCGACGATCAGTTGGGCGTAAGGCTTCTGGTAAGTCCAGCGGAACTTGCCGGGCCGCTCGAACAGGAAGCTGCCGGAAGAGCGCTGCGGCCGGCGGCCGGAGCGGCTCTCCACCGTCTGCGCGAAGTCGGCGCGGGCGCTCTTGGTGTCGGCGACGAAGGCCCTGAGCTGAGCTATGCCCGAGGCGAACGCGCCGGCCGAAAACAGCTGGCCGCAAAGCATGAGAAGTGCCGCCAATCCGGAAAGCCTGTTCATCCATCATCCTCTGCAATTCATTCGGCCGGGCAGCCGGTTCATTCGCTGCGCTCGGGCACCAGTACCTCGCGGCTGCCGGCGCCGTTCATGGCCGAGACCAGGCCGGCGCGTTCCATCTGTTCGATCAGGCGAGCGGCGCGGTTGTAGCCGATGCGCAGATGGCGCTGCACCAGCGAGATCGACGGCCGGCGGGTCTTCAGCACCACCTCCACGGCCTGGTCGTACATCGGGTCGTCCTCGGTTGCGCCCGCTGCGGGCTCCTCCTGCGCGCCGCCCTCGCCCACGGGCGCGTCGAGGATGCCCTCGACGTAGTCCGGGAGGCCCACCTTCTTCAGGTGATCGACGACGCGATGCACCTCGTCGTCGGAGACGAAAGCGCCGTGGACGCGCACCGGCAGGCCGGTGCCGGGCGCGAGCAAGAGCATGTCGCCCTGACCCAGCAGCGCCTCGGCGCCCATCTGGTCGAGGATGGTGCGCGAATCGATCTTCGAGGACACCTGGAAGGAGATGCGCGTCGGGATGTTGGCCTTGATCAGCCCGGTGATGACGTCGACCGAGGGCCGCTGCGTCGCCAGGATCAGGTGGATGCCCGAGGCGCGCGCCTTCTGCGCCAGGCGGGCGATCAGCTCCTCGACCTTCTTGCCGACCACCATCATCAGGTCGGCCAGTTCGTCGATGATCACCACTAGATGCGGCATTTCGGCCAGCGGCTCGGGCGACTCCGGCGTCAGCGAGAAGGGGTTGGCGACCTGGGTGCCGGCTCGCTGCGCCTCATGGATCTTGCCGTTGTAGCCGGAGAGGTTGCGCACCCCCAGCGCCGAAAGCAGCTTGTAGCGCCGCTCCATCTCGCCCACGCACCAGTGCAGCGCGTTTGCGGCGCGGGTCATGTCGGTCACCACCGGCGCGAGCAGATGCGGTATGCCTTCATACACCGACAGTTCGAGCATCTTCGGGTCGACCATGATCAGGCGCACGTCCTTGGGTTCCGACTTGTAGACCAGGGACAGGATCATGGCGTTGATGCCGACCGACTTGCCCGAGCCGGTGGTGCCGGCCACCAGCAGGTGCGGCATCCTGGCCAGATCGACCACCACCGGCAATCCGGAAATGTCCTTGCCCAGCGCGATGGCCAGCGGCGCGTGCAGGTCGTGGTAGGCCTTGGCGCCGATGATTTCGGACAGGCGCACCGTCTGGCGCTTGGCGTTGGGCAGTTCCAGCGCCATGCACGGCTTGCCGGGCACCGTCTCGACCACGCGGATGCTCACCAGGGACAAGGCGCGCGCCAGATCCTTGGCGAGATTGACGATCTGGCTGCCCTTGACGCCGACCGCCGGGTCGATTTCGTAGCGCGTCACCACCGGACCCGGATGGGCGGAAATCACCTTGACCTCGACGCCGAAGTCGGCGAGCTTGCGCTCGATCAGACGCGAGGTGAATTCGAGGGTCTCGGCGCCGGGCAGCTCGCCGGGGCTGTGCGTGGCCTCGTCGAGCAGGTGCAGGGGCGGCAGCGCACCGCCGGGCGCATCGAAGAACAGCGGCGCCTGGCGCTCCTTCTCTATGCGCGCCTCGGCCTTGGGCGCGCGGGGGATATCTACCGCCACCGGCTCGATCTTGACCGGCGCCAGCGGATGCTCCTCGAACTTCTTGCGCTCGACCTCGATCACCGCCTCGCGCTGCTCCGCCACGACGCGGCCGATGCGCCGGTCTTGCCAAGTCTGCCAGAGCCGGACGACACCGAGAAAAGCCGCCTCGATCAGGCCGCCGCAAATCTCCGCCAGGCGCAGCCAGGATATCCCGGTGAACAGGCTCAGGCCCGCCGCGAACAGCGCCAGCAGGATCAGCGTGCCGCCGCTGTAGCCGAGGTAGTCCGCCGCCAGGCGCCCGACCTCGTGGCCGAGCATGCCGCCGGGCGAATACGGCAGCGGCGTCTTCAGGCTGTAGAAGCGCAGCGCCTCGATGCCGCAGCTGGCCAGGAGCAGGATGAGGAAGCCCGCCAGGGCGATCAGGAAGGGCCGGCGGTCGCCGGGCAGGAAACCGTCCAAGCGGCGGTAGCCCCAGGCGACCGCCGAGAGCAGGAACAGCACCGACCACCAGGCCGACAATCCGAACAGGTAGAGCAACAGATCGGCGAGCCAGGCGCCGAAGCGGCCGCCGGGATTGACCACGTGGGGGACCAGGACGGCTTGCGACCAGCCCGGATCGGCCTTGTCGTAGCCGGCCAGGATCAGTCCGATATACACCGCCAGCGCCGCCAGCGCCAGCCAGCGCGCCTCCTGCAGCAGGCCGACGATTCTTTCCGGCAGGGGCTGGCCGTTGGATTTTTCCGCCACGCGCTGAAGGGCTCTAGGGCCGGGAAAGGGGAAACATAAAAATGATTATACCGGGTCCGTTCAGGCGCCACCGGCCTCGCCGCACAGCCAGATGCAGCCGTCCCGCTCCTCGATCAGGCCCTCCGACTGCAGGTCGCGCATCACCCGGCTCACCATCTCGCGCGAGGCGCCGATCATCCGGGCGATGTCCTGACGGGTGATCTTGCGGGTCACGACCTTGCGGCCGTCCCGGTCTTCCGCCAGATCCAGCAGCAACCTAGCGGCCCGGCCATAGACGTCCATCAGCGACAGACTCTCGATCTTGCGGTCGGCCTGGCGCAGGCGCTTGACCAGGCTGCGCATGATGAAGAGCGAGACGTCGAAGTTGTCGGCGAGGCAACGCTGGAAGTCGGCCTTGTTGATCACCACCAGGTTGCTGGACTCGGTGGCCTTCACCGTGGCCGAGCGCGGATGGTCGTCGATGATCCCCATTTCCCCGAAGAACTCGCCCGGCCCGAGCATCGAGAGGATCACCTCACGCCCATCGTCGCCGGCGATCAGCACCTTCAGGCCGCCCGAGAGGATCAGGTAGATATTGTCGGTGTGGTCACCGGCATTCAACACCACCGCCTGGCGCGCGACGCGGCGCAGCGACGTCGCCCGCACGATGGTGGCGAGCCTGTCTTCGGCCAGCGTTTCGAACATCGGCAGCGTGCGCAACGCGACGATCGAAACCTTCCTGTCGTCCTGCTCCATCGTCCCGCTCCTCCGGCCCTCGCCGCGAAAGTCCGCCGACATCATAACGGCTGTCCGTGGCATCTTGAAAGCTTGCGTATAATTCCCGCTTTCTGCCGCCAGGGATAAAACCATGGATTCCCGCCACGCCCGCCTGTTGATCCTCGGTTCCGGCCCCGCCGGTTATACCGCCGCCGTCTATGCCGCGCGCGCCAACCTGAACCCGGTGCTGATCACCGGCATGGCCCAGGGCGGCCAACTGATGACCACCACCGACGTCGACAACTGGCCGGCCGATGCCGAAGGGGTCGAGGGCCCGGAACTGATGGCGCGCTTCCAGAGGCACGCCGAGCGCTTCAATACCGAGATCATCTTCGACCACATCCACACCGCGAAGCTGGGACAGCGGCCGTTCACCCTGATCGGCGACGCCGGCAGCTACACCTGCGACGCCCTGATCATCGCCACCGGCGCCTCGGCGCAATACCTGGGGCTGCCCTCGGAGGAGACGTTCGCCGGCAAGGGGGTCTCGGCCTGCGCCACCTGCGACGGCTTCTTCTACAAGCAGCAGAAGGTCGCGGTCATCGGCGGCGGCAACACCGCGGTCGAGGAAGCGCTCTACCTCGCCAACATCGCCGGCCACGTCACCCTGGTGCATCGCCGCGACAAGCTGCGCGCCGAGAAGATCATGCAGGACAAGCTGTTCGAGAAGGAGCGGGCCGGCACGGTGACGATCAAGTGGGACAGCGCGTTGGACGAGATTCTCGGCGACAAGAGCGGGGTCACCGGCATGCGCATCAAGAACCTGAAGACCGGCCGGAACGAAGAGATCGCCCTTCAGGGCGTGTTCATCGCCATCGGCCACAAGCCGAACACCGACATCTTCGCCGGCCAGATCGACATGGAGGGCGGCTACATCGTCACCCAGGGCGGCAGGAATGGCAACGCCACAGCCACCAGCGTTCCCGGCGTGTTCGCCGCCGGCGACGTGCAGGACCACATCTACCGCCAGGCGGTCACCAGCGCCGCCACCGGCTGCGAGGCGGCGCTCGACGCAGAGCGCTACCTCGATCACCTGGGCTGAGGGGCACCTGGCTGCAGTCGCAGTGGCCAAGCAACCTCCCGCCGACGATATCGCGCTGTTCCGCGAGGCGGTGGCGGACGCCGTGCCGCTGGTTTCCGACCGGGTGCACCACGAGCCGCCCCCTCCCCCGCCGAT
This sequence comes from Rhodocyclaceae bacterium, assembly GCA_035530135.1. Lineage (GTDB taxonomy): Bacteria > Pseudomonadota > Gammaproteobacteria > Burkholderiales > Rhodocyclaceae > CAIYYX01. The sequence continues at coordinate 48,626 of DATKVJ010000051.1, forward strand.
CCCGCGCCAGCGGCGGCGCGACGAGGCCGCCGCGCTCGTCGAGACCCTGGCGCCGGCGCCGCTCGAGGTCCTGCTCGAAGGCGGCGACGAACTCGCGTATCTCAAACCGGGATTGCCGCGCACGCTGCTGCGCGACCTGCGCCGCGGCCGCTGGGTGACCCAGGATCAACTCGATCTGCACGGTTTGAACCGCGACGAGGCGCGCGAGATGCTGGCGCAATTCGTCCTGGAGAGCTTGGCGCACCGCCACCGCTGCCTGCGCATCGTCCACGGCAAGGGCCTGCGCTCGCCCGGCCGCGAACCGGTGCTGAAGGAGCTGGTCAGGAACTGGCTGGCCAACCGGCCGGAGGTGCTGGCCTATTGCCAGGCGCGCGCCGCCGACGGCGGCGCCGGTGCGGTGATCGTTTTATTGAAGGCGCTGTAGGTCGGGCTTTAGCCCGACGACGATGGCTGTCGGGCTGAAGCCCGACCTACACCGCCGCTTCGTCGGTCTCGCCGGTGCGGATCCGAACCACCTGCTCGACGGCCGAGACGAAGATCTTGCCGTCGCCGATCTTGCCGGTGCGCGCGGACTTGACGATCGCCTCGATCGCCGGTTCGACCGTCCGCTCGGCGACGACCACCTCGATCTTGATCTTGGGCAGAAAGTCGACGACGTATTCTGCGCCGCGATACAGCTCGGTGTGGCCCTTCTGCCGGCCGAAGCCCTTGACCTCGGTGACCGTGAGGCCGGTCACGCCGACCTCGGAGAGCGCCTCGCGCACTTCGTCGAGCTTGAAGGGCTTGATGATCGCTTCGATTTTTTTCATGTCCGTTCCCCTGGGTTCTCGTTGCCGCTCAATGCCACTCGTCCTGATAGCGCGATGTTATCGGATATCGCCAGTCCTTGCCGAAACCGCGCCGGGTGATGCGGATGCCGACCGGAGACTGGCGGCGCTTGTATTCGCTGCGGATCAGCATGCGCACCACGCGGCGCACGTCGGCGGCATCGAAGCCCTGGGCGACGATCTCGCGCGGGCTCTCGTCGCGCTCCATGTAGGCCTCGATGATGGCGTCCAACACCTCGTAGGGCGGCAGCGTGTCCTGGTCCCGCTGGTCGGGCTTCAGCTCGGCCGAGGGTGCGCGCGTCAGGATGTTCTCCGGGATCACCGGCGAGAGCCCGTTGCGGTAGCGGCAGAGGCGATAGACCAGGGTCTTGTAGATGTCCTTGATCACCGCGAAGCCGCCGGCCATGTCGCCATAGAGCGTGGCGTAGCCGACCGCCATCTCGCTCTTGTTGCCGGTGGTCAGCACGATGGCCCCGCTCTTGTTGGACAGCGCCATCAGGATCATGCCGCGGATGCGCGCCTGCAGGTTCTCCTCGGTGGCATCGGCCGGCAGGCCGGCGAACTCCGGCGCCAGCAGTTCGGCGAAGGTGCGCATCGCCGGTTCGATGGCGATCTCCTGGTAGCGCACGCCGAGGTTCCGCGCCAGCGCGCGCGAGTCGTCCAGGCTCATCTGCGCGGTATAGGGCGAGGGCATCATCACCGCGCGCACGCGCTCGGGGCCCAGCGCATCGACGGCGATGGTGAGCGTCAGCGCCGAATCGACGCCGCCCGACAGACCGATGATGACGCCGGGAAAGCCGTTCTTGCCGAGATAGTCGGCGACGCCCAGCCGGAGCGCGGCATAGACCTCGGCCTCCGGCGACAGCGGCGCTTCGATGCGCCCGGGCTGGAATTCGCCGTCACGATATTCGACCAGCTCCAGCGCCTCCGCGAAGGCCGGCAACTGATGGGTCAACGCGCCCTGTCCGTCGAGAGCGAAGGAGGCGCCGTCGAAAACCAGTTCGTCCTGGCCGCCGACCAGGTTGGCGTAGATCACCGGCATGCCGGTGTCCTTGATGCGGCTGCGCAGCACCTCGTAGCGCTGCGCCTGCTTGTTCTGGTGGTAAGGCGAGGCGTTCAGGGCCAGCAGCAGTTCGGCGCCGGCGTCCCTCGCGGCATCGGCCGCGCCCGGCTCCCAGACGTCGGCGCAGATGTTGACGCCGCAGCGCACGCCCGCGACCGAGATGACGCAGGCCTCGGTGCCGGCGTCGAAATAGCGCTCCTCGTCGAACACTTCGTAGTTGGGCAGGCGGTGCTTGCGGTAGGTGGTCTCTATGCGCCCGCCGCGCAGCAGCGAGGCGGCGTTGTAGCGGCCCCCCTGGTGCTCCTCCGGATGGCCGACCAGCAGGGCGAGATCTGGGCAGCGCTCGCCCGCAGCGGCGGCGAGTGCGCGCATCTCGGCGGCGCAGGCGCGGTAGAAATCCGGGCGCAGCAGCAGGTCTTCGGGTGGGTAGCCGGCGAGCGCCAGCTCGGGCGTGAGCATCAGGTCGGCGCCCTGCGCCGATGCCCGCTGTGCGGCGGCGAGAATCAGCCGCGCATTGCCGGCGAGGTCACCGACCGTACAGTTCGACTGGGCGATTGCGATCTTCAGGCTGCTCATAAGGGCGCTACTATACAACACGCTTTGGACTGCCTGCCGCCATGGAAACCCGCATTCTCGACTCTCTCTCCGAAGTTCGCCCCGAACAATGGGACGCGCTCGCCTGCCACCGGCCACTTCTGCGCCACGCCTTCCTTGAGGCGCTGCGTCTGAGCGGCTGCGCCTGTCCCGAGACCGGCTGGCACCCGCGCCACCTGACGCTCTGGGAAGGCGGTGATCTCGTCGCCGCCCTGCCCCTCTACGTCAAGGACCATTCCTACGGCGAGTTCGTCTTCGACTGGTCCTGGGCCGAAGCATACCAACGCCACGGCCTCGCTTACTATCCGAAGCTGGTCGCCAACGTGCCATTCACGCCGGTGCCGGGCCCCCGCCTGCTGGCCCGCGACGAGGTCAGCCGCGAACGGCTGCTCGCCACCGCGCTCGACCACGCCAGGGCGAGCGGCACATCCTCGCTGCACATCCTCTTTCCCACCGCTGACGAAGCGGCATTGATGAGCGCGGCCGGGATGATGATCAGGAAGGGCGTGCAGTTTCACTGGCGCAACCCGGGCTATCGCGACTTCGAGGATTATCTCTCGGCGCTCACCCGCGACAAGCGCAAGAAGGTCCGCCAGGAGCGGCGCCGCGTCGTCGATGCCGGCGTGCGCCTCGCGCGTCTGACCGGCGGCGAAATCGGCGACGACGACTGGACCTTCTTTCACCGCTGCTACCGGCTCACCTACGAGCTGCGCGGCCGGCGACCCTACCTCAACCTGGATTTCTTCCTGCGCCTGGGGCGGATGATGCCGGAGAACATCCTCCTGGTCCTGGCCGAGCGTGACGGGCTGCCGATCGCCGCGGCGCTCAACCTCCATGACCGCGACCGCCTCTACGGCCGCTACTGGGGCGCGGTCGAGGACGTGCCTTGCCTGCACTTCGAGGCCTGCTACTACCAGGCGATCGAGTTCGCGATCGAGCGCGGCATCGGCGTGTTCGAAGGCGGCGCCCAGGGGGAGCACAAGCTGGCCCGCGGCTTCCTGCCGACCGAGACGCTCTCGGCCCATTGGCTCGCCCGCCCGGAGTTCGCCGCGGCCGTCGGCCGCTTCCTTGCCCAGGAGACCCAGGGCGTGGACCGCTACGTCGACGAGCTCGGCGAGCACAACCCGTTCAAGGCCTAGCACCTGCTTCACTGACACGCCTGGGTTGTCTCGAAGACGGGCACTAGCGCCTGCTTCGCAGGCATAAGCGCCCGTAATTGTCCTGCGGACAAAACGGGCGCTAAAACGCCGGCTTTTCCTTGGCTGCGCGATAGCGGTCGACGCCGTTCATGATTTCCTTCTTGGCTTCCTCGGCGCCGACCCAACCCTTGACCTTGACGAACTTGCCGGGTTCGAGATCCTTGTAGTGCTCGAAGAAGTGCGCGATCTGGTCGAGCATGATCTGCGGCAGGTCACGCGGCGCCTGGACGCTGCGGTACATCTGGGTCAGCTTGTCCACCGGCACGGCGAGCACCTTGGCGTCCTCGCCGGCCTCGTCCTCCATCGCCAGCATGCCGATCGGCCGGCAGCGCACCACCACGCCGGGCGGCAACGGGAACTGCGCCATCACCAGGACGTCCACCGGGTCGCCGTCGCCGGCGATGGTGTGCGGAATGTAGCCGTAGTTGCACGGGTAGTGCATGGCGGTGGACATGAAGCGGTCGACGAATATGGCGCCCGAATCCTTGTCCACCTCGTACTTGATCGGTTCCGAGCGCATCGGGATTTCGACCACGACGTTGAAGTCGTTCGGCAGATCCTTGCCGGGAGGCACTCGGTCAAGTCCCATGGTTTCCTCTGAGTTTGCGAAAGCGCGGATTATAGCGGCTTTGCCGCGCGCTTCGAGGCGCGGTTCAGGAAGCCTCGAAGCCGGCGTCCTCGATCGCCCGCACCATGGCCTCGCGGCTCACCTTGGACTCGTCGTGAGCGACGAGTGCCTCGCCCTTCTCCAGCGACACCTCGGCCGTCGCCACCCCGGGCAGATCCTGCAGCACCTGGGTGACGCTCTTGACGCAGCCCTGGCAGCTCATGCCGCCGACCCTCACCACCGTCGTTGCCATATTTGTCTCCTTGATCATGGGCGCGACTTCCAACGCCGCAACAACAAAGAATTGCTCACCACGGATACCGAACTCAGGGCCATGGCCGTGCCGGCGATCACCGGGTTGAGGAATCCGAAGGCAGCCAGCGGTATGCCCAGCACATTGTAGATGAAGGCGAAGAACAGGTTCTGCCGGATCTTGGCCAGTGTCGCGCGCGACAGGTCGATGGCGTCGGCGACGCTGTTCAAGTCGTTCTTCATCAGGGTGACGCCGGCGGTCTCCAGCGCCACGTCGGAACCGGCGCCCATACTGAAACCGACGTCCGCCGCGGCCAGCGCCGGCGCGTCGTTGATGCCGTCGCCGGCCATGCCGACGATGCCCTCTGCCTTCAGCGCGAGCACCGCGCCGGCCTTGTCGTTGGGCAGGATCTCGGCGGTAAGGCGGGAGATCCCCGCTTCATGCGCGATGGCCGCCGCGGTCTCGGCGTTGTCGCCGGTCAGCATCACCACCGCCACCCCCAGTTGCGACAGGCGCTCGACCGCTCGCCGCGAACTGGGGCGCAGCGGATCGGCCACGGCCATGAAACCCAGGGCCTGCCCGTCGCGGGCGACGGCGACGATGCTCTTGCCCGAGCGCTGCAAGCGCTGCAACGCCGCCTCGTCCAGGGCCACGCCCGCCTCGCGCAGGAAGGCCGGGGAGCCGAGCAGGCAGGGCTCGCCATCGATCTCGCCGCGCAATCCGCGTCCGGCCTCTGCGGTGAGCTTCGCGGGCTGCGACAGCGGCAGACCGGCCTCGGCCGCCCGCACCAGAATGGCGGCGGCCAGCGGATGGCTGGCGCCCTGCTCCAGGCTCGCCGCGACCCGCAGCAAATCCTGTTCGCTATGCTCCCCCTGCGCCACGAGGTCGGTGACCACCGGCTTGCCCTGGGTCAAGGTGCCGGTCTTGTCCACCGCCAGAACCTTGATCTTTTCCGCCAGTTCGAGCGCCTGCGCATCCTTGACCAGGATCCCGGCCCGGGCGCCCTGCCCGGTACCGACCATGATCGCCGTCGGCGTGGCCAGACCGAGGGCGCACGGACAGGCGATCACCAGCACGGCGACGGCGTTGATCAAGGCCTGGGTGAAATCGTGGCCAAAGCCCCACCAGCCGAGGAAGGTGGCGAGCGCGACGGCGCAGACCACCGGCACGAAGACCGCCGCGACCTTGTCGGCGAGCCGCTGCACCGGTGCCTTCGAGCCCTGCGCCTGCTCCACCATGCGGATGATGCCGGCGAGCAGGGTGTGACTGCCCACCCCGGTGGCGCGGGCCTTGAGCAGCGCCAGCCCGTTCACCGTGGCGGCGAACAGCTTGTCGCCGGGACTCTTGGCGACCGGCAGGCTCTCGCCGGTGAGCATCGCCTCGACCAATGTGGATTGTCCTTCGAGCACCTCGCCGTCCACCGGCACGCTCTCGCCGGGGCGCACGATGAAGACGTCGCCGGGCACCAGGGTGCCGACTTGCACCTCCAGCAGCTGGCCGTCGCGCTCGACCCATGCGGTCTGCGGCTGCAGCCGGATCAGCGCCTCGATCGCCGCGGTGGTGCCGGCCTTGGCGCGGGCTTCGAGGATCTTGCCCAGAAGCACCAGGGTGATGATCATCGCCGAAGCCTCGAAATAGACGTGCTGCTGATGCAGGCCGGCCAGGGTCACGACCAAGCTGTAAAAATAGGCCATGCTGGTGCCCAGGGCGACCAGCACATCCATGTTGGCGCTGCCACCCCTGAGCGCATTCCAGGCGCTGACGTAGAAGCGTCGGCCGATCCAGAACTGCACCGGCGTGGCGAAGAGGAGTTGCACGAAACGCGGCAGCACTTCGCCGTGCCCGCCGCCGAACATCAGCGCCATCTGTACCAGCAACGGCGCCGTCAGCAGCGCCGAGAACCAGAAACGGCGCCGCTCCGCGCGGTAGAGCGCGAGCTTCCTGGCCTTCTCCTGGGCGTGGCCCTCGCCGGACGAGACGAGCGCCGAATAGCCGGCGCGCTTGACCGCCGCGATGATCGCGTCGGTATCGGTCAGCCCCGGCGTGAAGCGCACGTAAGCCTTCTCGGCGGCGAAATTGACCGTGGCTTCGACCTCGGGCAGCCGATTCAGCACGGTCTCGATGCGCGCCGCGCAGGCGGCGCAGGTCATGCCCGAGAGCGACAGCACCAGGGTCTGCCGGGGCACGTCGTAGCCGGTCTTCTTGATCGCATCGACCAGTTGCTTCGCCGTGACCGCTTCGTCGAAGCGGATCCGCGCGCGCTCTGAGGCGAGATTGACGCTGGCCTCGACCCCCGGCATCCGGTTCAGCGTCTTCTCTATCCTCGCCGAGCAGGCGGCGCAGGTCATGCCCGAGATCGGCAGGTCGATCGCCTTGCTCAGGCTATGCGCGTGTTCTTCATGAGTAGCGGGGTTCATCGTCTCATGTTACACGTGGCAGACCAAGCCGGCCCACAGGCGGCCGCCCAGGGTGGTGGCCTTGAACAGACCGAAGGCGCCGAAAGCCAGCACCAGGGCGCCGGAGGCCAAGCGCAGACTGCGTCCGCGCAGCGCGCGCGAGAAGCGGGCGAGCAGAAAACTGGCGGCGAGCAGATTGGGCAGCGTGCCCAAGCCGAAGGCCAGCATCAGCGCAGCGCCGCGAAACGCGCTGCCCGAGAGCAGCGTCAGGGTCGCGACGCTATAGACCATGCCGCAGGGAAGGAAGCCCCACAGCAGTCCGAGCGGCAGCGCCTGCGCCACCGTCCGCGCCGGCAGGTAGCGCCGCGTCAGCGGCTGGATTCTGGCCCACAGCCGCTGGCCGATGCGCTCGGTGACGGCCAGCGCCCGGGTGATGCCGCAGAGGTACAGACCGAGGGCCAGCAGCATCAGGTTGGCGGCGATGTACAGCGCCATCTGCACCGGCAGCATCCGGTTGAGCAGCAGGCCCAAGCTGCCGATTCCGCCCATCACCGCCCCGACGGCGGCATAACTGATGATGCGGCCGGCATTGTAGGCGAGGCTGAGCCTCCACGGAGGCCGCTGCCCGGGAACCGGCACGGTCAGCGCGCCGACGATGCCGCCGCACATCGCCAGGCAATGCGTGCCGCCCAAAAGGCCGATCAGGAATACGGCGATGAAACCGGTGTCTGGCATTTGTGTGATGGATGACGGCTAACGCGGGCGGAGAGTAATCTCACCCGGCCATCATGCCTCCTTGGGCATCGCGGATGCTAGTGCGCGTAGTTGTCTCGCGGGGTGTCTGTACCCGGAGACAACCCGGCGCGCTTGTGCCGCGCAGCGGTACTTGTGCCTGCGAAGCAAGTGCTAGATGACCTTCGAATAGCGCGCCCGCTCCCGGTCGCTGCGCAGGTAGCGGTCGAAGACCATGGCGATGTTTCGCACCAGCATCCGGCCCCGCGGCAGGACGTTGAGCCACTGGTCGTCGATGCTCAGCAAGTCGGACTTCGCCATCTCGGCGAGGTCGGCGAGCTCGACCGCGAAGTAGGACTTGAAGTCGATCAGGTGGGCGATTTCGATCGACTCGATCGACAGCGCGAAATGGCACATCAGCGCCTGGATGATCGAGCGGCGCAGCAGATCGTCCGGGGTCAGCTCGATGCCGCGCATCACCGGCAGCACGTCGCGGTCGAGCGCGTCGTAATACTCCTCGATGGTCTTGTAGTTCTGGCAATAGGTCGGCCCGACCTTGCTGATGGCGGAGACGCCGAAGGCCATCAGGTCGGCTTCGGCGTGGGTCGAATAACCCTGGAAATTGCGGTGCAGCCGGCCCTGGCGCTGGGCCACGGTCAGTTCGTCGTCGGGCTTGGCGAAGTGGTCCATGCCGATGAAGACGTAGCCGGCGTCGGTCAGACGGCGGATCGCCAGTTGCAGGATCTGCAGCTTGGCGTCCGGCGAAGGCAGGTCGGACTCGTTGATGCGCCGTTGCGGTTTGGCCAGACGCGGCAGGTGCGCGTAGTTGTAAATCGAGAGGCGATCAGGGGAGAGCCCGATGACCTCCTCCAGGGTATGGTTGAAGCTGATCACGTTCTGCTTGGGCAGGCCGTAGATCAGATCCACGCTCACCGATTTGAAGCCGCTGGCGCGCGCCGCCTCGATCACCAGATGCGTTTCCGCCAGACTCTGGATGCGGTTGACCGCCTTCTGCACCGCCGGATCGAAATCCTGGACGCCCACGCTCATCCGGTTGAAACCGAGTTCGCCCAGCAGCGCCACCGTCTCGGCATCGACCTTGCGCGGATCGACCTCGATCGAATATTCGCCGTTGGGCACCAGCTGGAAGTGCTCACGGATCGACGCCATCAACTGCCGCAGTTCGTCGTTCGACAGGAAGGTCGGGGTGCCGCCGCCGAAATGCAGCTGCACCACCTCGTGAGTCCCCTCGAGCGCGGCCGCCTGCATCTTCAGTTCCTTGGCCAGGTACTTGAGATACTTCGCGGAACGGCCGTGATCCTTGGTGATGATCTTGTTGCAGGCACAGTAATAGCAGATGGTGTTGCAGAAGGGGATATGGACGTATAATGAAAGCGGTCTGCTGATACCCCCTATGGTGCGGCGGCCGAGCCAGAGACGATAGGCTTCAGCGTCGAATGCCTCGACGAAGCGGTCGGCCGTCGGATAGGAGGTATACCGCGGGCCACTGACGTCGAAGCGACGAATGACTTGCGGATCGAAAATCAGCTCTTGAAAGGAAGTAGCCATCTTTTTCCGTTAAGGGATGGTGCCAATACGCCATAGCTTATGATGATGTGATCTTGCGCTGGACGTGTTGACGCAAATCAAACGGCTACCCGACTCGACCGACCATGCACAAACCTAAGCATAGCATCATACCGTTGACGCTGACCACCCTCAAGGCAGCCTGTTCGCAGTGCAACCTGCGCGAACTGTGCCTGCCCTATGGCCTCTCCGAAGACGAGATCGAGCAGATCGACAGCATGGTCGGTGTCCGCCGCAGGCTCAAACGCCAGCAGCATCTTTATCGCGCCGGCGAAGGCTTCGAGGCGATCTATGCGATCAGAAGCGGTTTCTTCAAGACCGACGTGCTGCTCGAAGACGGACGCGACCAGGTCACCGGCTTCCAGATGGCCGGCGAAATCCTCGGCATGGACGGCATCAGCGGCGAGACCCACACCTGCAACGCCGTGGCACTCGAAGACAGCGAGATCTGCGTCATCCCCTTCGCCCAGCTCGAACACCTGTCGCGCGAGATCCAGGCGCTGCAGCGCCACTTTCACCAAGTGATGAGCCGGGAGATCGTGCGCGATCACGGCGTCATGATGCTGCTGGGCACGATGCGTGCCGAGGAGCGGCTGGCGGCCTTCCTGCTCAATCTGTCGCAACGCTTCACCGCGCGCGGCTATTCCCCGGCAGAATTCCATCTGCGCATGACGCGCGACGAGATCGGCTCCTACCTTGGCCTCAAGCTCGAGACGGTCAGCCGCGCCTTCTCCCGTTTTCAGGAAGACGGCTTCATCGCCGTTCAGCAAAAGCACATCCGCATCCTCGACATAGCCGGCCTCAAGGCGCTGCTGAGCCACCAGCCGATCTGAGCATTGCCAGCATTCCCCAAGCGTCCTTGGTGAGCGCCACCGAGGCGATGTAACCGAACACGGTCAGCGCCGCGATGCCGCTGGCCAGCCGCACCTTCATGCTGCGCCCCCCGCCGAGTGCGATAGCACCCAGGATGATGTAGGCGATCAGACCGAACACCTTCGCCGTCAACCAGGCCTGCACCAGCGGATACTGTCCGCTCAGCACGCACAGCGTGATCGCCGCACCGAGCAGCAAGCTGTCGTTGACGTGGGGCAGTATTCTCACCCAGCGCCGCCGCAACAGCGGCGAATCGGAGAGCGTCCAGATGCCTCGCAGGACGAAGCCGCCTCCGCTCAAGACCACGCTGGCAACGTGCGCATACTTGATCGCGAGATAGGCGTTCATATCAGAGCCGCCCGCGGCTCGTTGCGCCAAAAATCATGATATGTTTCGGCTTCCGAGGAGGCGTCACATGCAAACTGAAGAACGTATCGATATCCCGCAGATCCTCCTGCGTCTGCCCCTGTTTCTCGAACTGTCCCCGGAGCAGATCACCCACATTGCCGCCGGTACGCGCGAGAAGCGCCTGGTCAAGGGCGAGATGCTGTTCCACAAGGGCGATGTGCCGCGCGGCTTCTACCTGATCGTGTTCGGCCAGATCAAGCTCGCCTTCCCTTCTAGCCAGGGCAACGAGAAGGTGGTGGAAATCATCGGCCCCCGGCAGAGCTTCGGCGAGGCGGTAATGTTCATGGATCGCCCCTATCCGGTGTTCGCGGAATCGCTCGGCGATACGCTGCTGCTGCACATCGCCAAGAGTGCGGTGTTCGAACTGCTCGAGCGCGACGGCTCCTTCGCCCGACGCATGCTCGCCGGCCTTTCCGTGCGCCTGCACTCCCTGGTGCAGGACGTCGAATCCTATTCGCAGCGCTCCAGCACCCAGCGGGTGATCGGCTACCTGCTCGAGCATGCAGCCCAGGCCGGCGGCGACGAGGGTGAGACCGCCGTCACCCTGCCCACCTCCAAGCAGGTGATCGCCTCGCGCCTCAATCTCACTCCTGAGACGCTGTCGCGAATTTTTCACGATCTTGCCCAGGCGGGTCTGATCAGCGTGCATGGCAAGGCCGTCACGATCCACGACCAGAGCCGGCTGCGCCAATTCGATCTCTGAGGAGGCGCGCGTACTGCCTCACGGCGCCGACCAGATTCCACTCCAGCCACAGGCAGGATGCCGCGAACGCCAGTCCGGCCGGCCGCGCCAGAGACGGCCAGGGCAGCGCCGCCAGCAACAGCGCGACGGCGGCGAAATGGAGGAACATCTGGCCCCTCATCGCCCGCTCCGGAATCATCTGCTTCATGTTCGGCGGTGGCTGCCGGGGATCTCCCTGCCGCTGCAGGTGCAGCCAGTTGAGGAAGGGCACGATCTTGTAGAGCATGCCGTTGATCACCGAGACGAATACCCCGGGCAGGGCCAATATCCCGAGCCAGAGCGGCGCGCGAGGTTGTCCGTCCAAGCGCGGCAGCGCCGCGAACAGCAGCCAGGACAGCGACAGGATCAGCAGCAAGACCATGGCACCGCGCCAGAAGACCAGCGTGGCGTCGGACACGTGCCGCCGCCGCCGCGACTGCAAGCGCAGGGTCGTGACGGCATACAGTCCGGCCAGCAGCATGCCGGCCAAGGCAACCGCTGCCAGCCAATGCGGCGGCATCTCTCGGCCGAGTTGCAGCGACCAGGCGAGCAGGGCCAGGAATAAGCCGGCGGGCAGCAGGCGTGTGAGCCAGACCGGATAGGCCGGCGTCAGCTGGAACATCGGCACCACCAGATAGGAGACGCCGATCACCAAGAGCAGCGCCCAGCCGCCCAGACCCCAGGCGACATGGACATTGACCAGGGTGAGAAACGGCAGAGACAGCGGCCAGTCCCCCGGCCAGCCGAGCGTGCCGGCCAGGGTCACGCCGAGCGTCAGCGTCACCAGCAGGCCGAACACCGCCAGGCGCAGCGAATGGAGGGTCATGCCGCGCGCCGGCGTTTTGATCAGGGCCAGCGCCAACACGCCCACGAACAAGCCGATGGGGGCGGCCAAGAGCGCTGCCGCCAGCCGGAACAGGAAGGGCAGGCCCAGAGCGAAGCCCATTGCCAGGAGCAAGGCACCCGCCGTGATCAGCGGATGGACCACGGCGGCGACCAGGCGCGGCCGCCAGATGTTGGCGCCGGCCGCCACCGCCACGAATTGCAGCAGTGCGCCGCACATCGTCTGCAGCATCAGCCCCGCCGCAATGAGATGGGTCAGGGCGGCGGCGCCGGGCGTCCAGCGCGAGGCCAGCGCCGCGGGCCCCAGCCAGGTCAGGAGCAGCCCTGCGGTGACGCCGAACAGCGGCGCGGTGAGGAAAAAACGGTAGGGCACCGAGATCGGCGGCGCCTGTTCGAACGACAGGGTCGGCTGCATCGGGAGATCGCGGCAGGCTAGACCTTGCTGATGCGGATTTCGTTGGTGCCGTCGGGGCGCAGTTCCGACCGGTGGCGGTAGCCGTTCTGGTCGAGCACCGAATAGAGCGGCGCCGGCTGGCAATACAGCAGCACTACCAGTTCTTCGCCGGGTGCCAGCGTTTCCAGCGCGGCCAAGGTCAGCTCCAGCGGCTCGGGCGGGAGCAGGTTGCGGCCGTCAATTTCCCGCGGCTCAGGCATCGGCGCGCTCCAAGAGCGCACTCATCTGGGCGCCGACCGCTTCTGCACGCGGGCCCAGCGCCTGGTCGCACATCGGGTAGAGGATGTTTTCCTCCTTCATGTTGTGCTGCTGCAGCAGCATCAGCAGGGTCTCGGCGACGCCGGCGTAGCCGTCACCGTCCCGGGCGGCGCAGGCCTGCGCCAACTGCTCCAGCAACGAGCGCATCTGCTCGTGCTCGTAGCGCATCATCTGGGTCGGCCCATCGCTCATGCCGGTGGTGGCCTCGAAATCGGGAAACAGCACCGTCTCTTCCGCCTCGAAGTGCGCTGCCATCTGCGCGCGAAAGCGATCGAAAGCCGTCGTCGCCGCGGCCCAGTCGGCGCGCGCAGCGGCATCCTCGGCGGCGACGAAAAGGTCGTCGCAATGCTTGTGGTGATCGGGCAGGAGTTGGGTCGGAGAGCTCATGATGTTGTCCGCAAAGTGGATCGTGAGTTCATCTTAACGACGGCGGCGGGCATAGCCTTGACCGCGGTCAAGATTGGCAGCAGACGAGAGGATCGCCCGCCCATTATCGCGCTTTGGCGGCTCTCTGGGTTAGCTCATGGCGCCAGCACGTAGCTGCCGGGGGCGTCTGCTAGCGCCGGGTGTTCCTTGCTGTCTATCGAACCGGCGCTGAGCAGCGCGCCCGACCGGGGCGCGAGCCAGTCCATCCAGTCCGGCCACCAGCTGCCCGCGTGGTGCTCCGCACGCTCGCGCCAGCTCTCGGCCCTGTCGTGACGCTCGGCGGCACCGGCCCAGTATTCCCGCTTGGGCGGCGTCACCGGCGGATTGACGATGCCCAGGATGTGGCCGGAAGAGGACAGGACGTGGCGCTTCGGGCCGGAGACGTAATTGTTGGTGCGGAAGGTCGATCGCCACGGCGCAATGTGATCGTCCTCGGCGGAGACGGCGTACAGGGGCTGGACGATCCTGGCGAGATCGATTTTCTCGCCGGCCACGGTCAGGGCGTCCTGCTTGATCAGATTGTTGCCGAGGTAGAACTCGCGCAGATACCACTCGTGCATCGCCGCCGGCATGCGCGTGGCGTCCATGTTCCAGTAGAGCACGTCGAACGGCGCCGGCTTCTCGCCATAGAGATAGCCGTGCACCACGTAGTGCCAGATCAGGCTGTTGGAACGCAGCAGGCGGAAGGAAGCGGCCATCTCCTTGCCGTCCAGGAAACCCTTCTGCTCCATGGCGCGCGCGAGCCACTTGTAGCTGCCCTCGTCGATGAAGACCTCGATGTCCCCCGGCTTGTGGTAATCGACCAGGGTGGCGAGCAGCGTCACGCTCGCCACGGGCACCGCCGCCGCGGCATAGCGGCGATTCGCCCAGGCCATGTAGGTGGCGAGCGCCGCGCCGCCGATGCAGTAGCCGACCGCATGCACCTGCTCGCTGCCACTGATGGCTCGCGCCGTCTCGACGATGCTGCCGATGCCGTCGGTCAGGTAATCGTCGAAGGAGACGTCGCGCATCGTCGCGTCCGGATTCTTCCAACTGGTGATGAACACCGAAAAGCCCTGGTCGAGCAGGAATTTGACCAGGCTCTTCTTCGGATTCAGGTCGAGGATGTAGAACTTGTTGATCCACGGCGTGACGATCACGATCGGCGTCTGATAGACCTTCTCGGTCGTCGGGGCGTAGTGGATCACTTCGAGCAGGCGGTTTCTGAACACCACCTTGCCCGGTGTCGTGGCGAGGTTCTTGCCGACGGTGAAGTCGTCCGGACTGGTCATGCGCACGTTGCCGGCGGAGAGATCGTCGAGGAATATCCGCAGGCCGCCGATCAGGCTGTCGCCGTGGCTCTCGATCGCGCGCCTCATCGCCACCGGATTGCTCAGCAGGAAGTTGGTCGGCGCCACCGCGTTCAGCCATTTGCGCCACCAGAACGCCGCCCGCCGGCGATCCTTGCTCGACATCCCCGGCGTCTCGAAGAGATTGTCCTGGATGTGGTGGGTGAGCAGCAGATACCATTCCTTGATCAGGTCCCAGGCGGCGGAATCCCGCCAGATCGGGTCGGCGAAGCGGGTGTCGTCGGGATGGGGCCGCTCCACGTCCTGGCTGGGCAGCCCCCAGGCGCGGCGCCAGGCGTGCCACTGCAACGCCATCAGGCTGCCGGAGAGGCCCGCCACCGCCTCGGCCATTTCCTGCGGATGGGTGAGCCACGCCAGTTGCGCGTGCAGCAGCGGCGTCACCATGCCCATCGGGTCGAAGTTGGCCTCGACCGCGTGATCGATGGCGCGCACCGCCGCCTGCGGCGTCAGCGCGTCCTGCTTTCTTGATCGGTGCATTTTCGCTTCCCTCTCCGGCGGCCTCAGCCGAGGTCGAATTTGTCGCCGTATTCTGTCACGACGACTCGCTGCCGATGCGGACGCTCGCCGAATACCGCGGCGGCACCCGGAAGGGTGGGCTGGTTAATGGGTTATGATTGTGCTGGGCCGCACTCGGTGGGCCTTGATCTGGGTCAAGCATGGCCCGATCCCCTTTCCTATAATGGCTTGGCATATATCCATTCCTCCGGAGGCCCTATGTTCAAACATATTCTTGTCCCGACCGACGGATCGCAACTGTCCGCCGACACCGTCAAGCGCGCGATTTTATTCGCCAAGGAAGTCGGCGCGAAAATCACCTTCTTCTTCGCCAAGCCCGATTACCCGGTCGCCTTCTACGGCGAAGGGGCACTGATCGACCCGACCACACCGGAGAAGTTCGCCGAGATGGCCGAGCAGCAGGCCCAGGAAATCCTCGCCGCGGCGACGCAGCAGGCACAGGCCGCCGGCGTCGACTGCGCCTCGCTCAGCGTCGTCAGCGACGTGCCCTACGAGGCGATCATCAAGGCCTCAACTCAAGCCGGCTGCGACCTGATATTCATGGCCTCCCACGGCCGACGCGGCTTCAGCGGCCTGCTGCTGGGCAGCGAGACGCAGAAGGTGCTGACCCACTCCAAGGTTCCCGTACTGGTCTATCGTTAAACGCTGCGCTCCGGCACGGGATGCCGGATACCGATCTCCAGGACTGCTTTGCCGTACAAGTGCCCTGGGCCGTCGCGGCGAGCCCGCGTGAGCGAACAGCGCAAGGACTCAGGAGTTGCGCCCGACGCGGCTCTTGCAGGTCGAGGCCACCATGCAGATATTGACCTCGTCCGGTCGCCGCTGGATGAAGCAAGTGAACATGCTGGAGGCTGCGCAAATGGCCCAGAAGCCGAAGAAACCGAGCGAGTAGACGGTCATTCTGGAAAAATCCACCGGCTCGCCCAACAGGTAGAGTTCCTGGGGATCGATCAGCGTGAAGAACAGCGCTTCGGCAACGCCGGCCACGACGAAAGAGGGCCACAGGATCCAGATCAGCCGCTTCATTCGATTCTCCTCGTATATTTAAACTATTCCACCCTAAACTATTTTAACCTCTCCGCCTAGCTAAGTCTTGCCGCCTCCCAGCGGCGTCTCGCCGGCGGCGGGCAGGACGATGTGCCCTCCAGGCGCCAGGTCCCGGCGATGTCCTCGATCACCACCACCGAGGGCCCGGACACCAAGAGCCACGGTCAGGGATCGCGATACCCGGGGTTCGAGACGCGCGCGTTCATCGCCTTTCCCTTCACGGCAGCAAGAAGCTGGCCGGCTCGCGCACCGCAATCTTTTCGTCGTCCACCGCGCTGACCTCGAAATGGATCCGGTTGAATCCCTTCTTGCCGGATTCGGCCGGCGCGTGCACTTCCACCACGACGCTGCGCGTGGTCGCCGCCGGGATATCCACGATGTGCTCGGACTCGATCTCGATCCCCGCCAGTCCACTGACGCTGATCGTATAGCGGCGCGGGGTCTCGCTGACGTTCATGATCTGCAAGCGGAAACTGTTTTCGATCATGTCGTGATCTTCTTCTCGCGCCAGCGTGCCCCGGTCGCGGATAACATCGACCTTGAGCGGCAGGCGCGAGGCCAGTCCCGCGGCGGCAGCGGCGATGATCAGCATCAGGATGACGCCGTAGATCATGATGCGCGGCCGCAGAATGTGGCCGAGGATCTCCTTGCGCCCCCACTTCTTCAGCAAGGCGTTCTCGGTCGAGTAGCGGATCAGGCCACGCGGATAATTCATCTTGTCCATCACCTGATCGCAGGCGTCGATGCAGGCGGAACAGCCGATGCACTCGTATTGCAGCCCATCTCGGATGTCGATGCCGGTCGGACAGACCTGCACGCAGATGCCGCAATCGACGCAGTCGCCCTTGCCCTCGGCCTTGTAGTCGGCCTTCTTCGAGCGCGAGCCGCGCGGCTCGCCGCGCTCGGCATCGTAGGTGACGATCAGCGTGTCCGGGTCGAACATCACGCTCTGGAATCGCGCATAGGGACACATGTACTTGCACACCTGCTCGCGCATCCAGCCGGCATTGCCGTAAGTGGCGAAGCCGTAGAACAGCACCCAGAAGGTTTCCCACGGCCCCAGGCTCAGGCTCAGCACTTCGCTGGCGAGCGTCCTGATCGGCGTGAAGTAGCCGACGAAGGTGAAGCCGGTCCACAGCGCCACCGCAATCCAGGCGCCGTGCTTGGCGGCCTTTAGGCCGAGCTTGTGGGCGGAGAGCGGTTCGTCGTCGAGCCTGATGCGCGCGTGCCGGTCCCCCTCGATCTTTCTCTCGATCCAAAGGAAGATCTCCGTATACACGGTCTGCGGACAGGCATAGCCGCAGAACAGGCGCCCGCCGATGGCGGTGAACAGAAACAGGCTGTAAGCGGCGACGATCAGCAGGATGGCCAGATAGAAGACATCCTGGGGCCAGAAGATCAGGCCGAAAATGTAGAACTTGCGCTCGGCCAGTTCGAACAGTACCGCCTGGCGGCCGTTCCAGGGCAGCCAGCAGAGGCCGTAGAAAAGCAGTTGGGTGAACCAGACGAGCGACCAGCGCCAGGTCGCGAACCAGCCGGTGACGGCGCGCGGATGGATTTTGTGGCGCACCTCGTAGAGCGACTGTTCAATCGCCGCGGGGCCTTGTGGTTGGGGTGGGGGAGCTGCCTCACTCATGATTGCCTTGGTTTGGATGGTGGGATGGAAAAGCGCCCCTGGGACCGGGGCGCGCTATCACTGGGTCACCGGGGTGGGGGGTGCGTCTACGCCGCCGCCGGAGCCATAGACGAAGGCGGCGAGGAGATGGACCTTGGCGGGGCCTAGGAAGTCCTTTTGCGCCGGCATCGTGAGGTTACGGCCCTGGGTGATGGTCT
>DATKVJ010000052.1:0-9456 GCA_035530135.1 Rhodocyclaceae bacterium
GCCCAGTCCATGCAGGAAAAATACCACCCGAACGAGATCGAGCAGGCAGCCCAGGCGCATTGGCAACAAACCTCGGCGTTTCGCGCCGTCGAAAATTCGGTACAGCCGAAGTACTACTGCCTGTCGATGTTCCCCTATCCCTCGGGCAAGCTGCACATGGGACACGTGCGCAACTATACCATCGGCGACGTGCTCTCCCGTTACCACAGGATGCGCGGGTATAACGTGCTGCAGCCGATGGGCTGGGACGCCTTCGGCCTGCCCGCCGAGAATGCGGCGATGGCCAACGGCGTGCCGCCGGCGAAGTGGACCTACGACAACATCGCCTACATGAAGAAACAGTTGCGCGCGCTGGGCTTCGCCCTCGACTGGGAGCGCGAGCTGGCCACCTGCACGCCGCAATACTACAAGTGGAACCAGTGGCTGTTCCTGCGCATGCTGGAGCGCGGCATCGCCTACAAGAAGACCGGCACGGTGAACTGGGACCCGGTGGACCAGACGGTGCTCGCCAACGAGCAGGTGATCGACGGCCGCGGCTGGCGCACCGGCGCCCTGGTGGAAAAGCGCGAGATCCCGATGTACTACCTGGCGATCACGAAGTACGCCGACGAACTGCTCGACTCGCTGGAGACGCTGCCGGGCTGGCCCGAGCGGGTCAAGACGATGCAGGCCAACTGGATCGGCAAGTCCCACGGCGTGCGCTTCGCCTTCCCCTACGAACTGGAAGGCGAGCAAGGCAAGCTCTGGGTTTTCACCACCCGCGTCGATACCCTGATGGGCGTGACCTTCTGCGCCGTCGCCGCCGAGCATCCGCTGGCGGCGCACGCCGCCAGGAACAATCCGGAACTCGCCGCCTTCGTCGAGGAGTGCAAGCACGGCAAGGCGGCCGAGGCCGAGCTCGCGACCATGGAGAAGAGAGGCATGCCCACCGGCATCTTCGTCGCCCATCCGCTCACCGGCGAGAGCATCGAGATCTGGGTCGGCAACTACGTGCTGATGAGCTACGGCGAGGGGGCGGTGATGGCGGTGCCGGCCCACGACGAGCGCGACTTCGCCTTCGCCAAGAAGTACGGACTGCCGATCAAGCCGGTGATCGCCCTGCCGGGCAAGACCTACTCGCTCGAGGCCTGGGAGCCCTGGTACGCCGACAAGGAACGCGGCGTCTGCGTCAATTCCGGCAAGTACGACGGTCTGGGTTTTGCCGCGGCGGTCGAGGCCATCGCCGCCGACCTCAAGACCAGGGATCTGGGCGACCTGCAGGTCACCTACCGCCTGCGCGACTGGGGCGTGTCGCGCCAGCGCTACTGGGGCTGCCCGATCCCGCTGATCCATTGCCCGGATTGCGGCGTCGTGCCGGTACCGGACGAAGAGCTGCCGGTGGTCCTGCCCGAGGATTGCGTCCCGGACGGCACCGGCAACCCGCTCGCCAAGCGCGCCGACTTCGTCGATTGCGCCTGCCCGAAGTGCGGCCGGCCGGCGAAGCGCGAGACCGACACCATGGACACCTTCGTCGATTCGTCCTGGTATTACGCCCGCTACTGCTGCGCCGACAATACCGCCGCGATGGTCGATGGCCGCAGCGATTACTGGATGCCCGTAGACCAGTACATCGGCGGCATCGAGCACGCCATCCTGCACCTGCTCTACTCGCGCTTCTGGAGCAAGGTGATGCGCGACCTGGGGCTGGTCGGTTACGACGAGCCCTTCGCCAAGCTCCTGACCCAGGGCATGGTGTTGAACGAGATCTTCTTCAGGAAACCGCTGGGCGAGGGCGGCGGCCGCATCGTCTATTTCAACCCGGCGGAGGTCGAACTGCAATTCGACGACAAGGGCAACCGCAGCGGCGCGGTCTTGAAGAGCGACGGCCTGCCGGTCGAGTCGGGCGGCATCGGCACCATGTCGAAGTCCAAGAACAACGGCGTCGATCCGCAGGCCTTGGTCGATCAGTACGGCGCCGACACCGCCCGCTTCTTCATGATGTTCGCCGCACCGCCGGAGCAGACCCTGGAATGGTCGGACTCCGGCGTCGAGGGCTCGTTCCGCTTCCTGAAGCGGCTGTGGGCCTTCTGCCATGCGGCCAGGGATGCCGTTCGCGCCGCCGGGTCGATGCCGGAAAAGCCGACTTCCGCGGCGGCCCTACTGCGCCGCGAGATCCACGTCAATCTCAAGCAGGCCAACTACGACATCGGCAAGCATCAGTTCAACACCGTCGCCTCGGCCGCGATGAAAATGCTGAACGCCCTGGAGAGGGCACCACGCCAGGAAGCCGCGGTCATCGCCGAGGGCCTGTCCATCCTGCTGCGCCTGCTGTCCCCGATCACCCCCCACATCTGCCACGCGCTGTGGCGCGAGCTCGGCTACGGCGACGACATCCTGGCTGCATCCTGGCCGGAGCCGCTGGCGGCAGCGCTGGTGCAGGAAGAGATCGAGCTGGTGCTGCAGATCAACGGCAAGCACCGCGGCAGCCTGCGCCTGCCCGCCGGCGCCGCCAAGGAAGAGATCGAGCGGGCGGCGCTGGCCTCCGACGCCGCGCGCAAGCACCTGGAGGGCCGGCCGGCCAAGAAGGTCGTCGTCGTCCCCGGCCGTCTGGTCAATGTCGTCGCCTGAGGAGAACGCCTTGCGCCGCGCGATCGCCCTGCTCTCATTACTCCTGCTCGCCGCCTGCGGCTTCCAGCTGCGCGGCGCCTATACGCTGCCCTTCCAGACCCTCTACATCAATCTGCCCGAGACCAGCGAACTGAACGCCTTGCTGAAGCGCTCGATCGTCGCTGGCAGCGGCGTCCGGGTGGTCGACGCGCAGAAGGATGCCCAGGCGACCTTCCTGGTGAGCGGCGACACGCAGATCAAGAACATCCTCAGCCTCTCGGCCGCCGGCCAGGCCCAGGAGTACCAGCTGGTGCGCGACTTCCGCTTCCGCCTGATCGACGCCAAGGGCCGCGATTGGCTGCCGCCCAGCCACATCGTCCTCACCCGCGACATCACCTTCAACAACGACCTGGTGCTCTCCAAGGAGTCCGAGGAAGTGCTGCTCTGGCGCGACATCCAGAACGACTTGGTGCAGCAGGTGCTGCGCCGCCTGGCCGCCGCCAAGGCGCCCGCCTGAGGCAGAGCATGGCCGCCGCGCAGACCTTCTCCCCCGGACAGCCTCTCTCGCCGCTCTATCTGCTGCACGGCGACGAGCCGCTGTTGGTGCTCGAAGCCGCCGACGCCATCCGCGCCGCGGCGCGCGCCCAGGGCTTCGACGAGCGCGAGGTGCTGGTGGCGGGGCCGGGCTTCCGCTGGGAGCAGCTCGCCGCCGCGGGCGGCAACCTGTCGCTGTTCGGCAGCAACAAGCTGATCGACTTGCGCATCCCCACCGGCAAGCCCGGGCGCGAAGGCGGCGAGGCGCTGGTCCGGCACGCGCAGAAGAGTGCCGTCGGGGTGCTCACCCTGATCACCCTGCCACAGCTCGACTGGCAGGCGAAGAAGGCGGCCTGGTTCGTCGCCCTATCCAAGGCCGGCACCGTCATGGAATTGAACGCGCCGCCGCTCTCCCGGCTGCCCGACTGGATCGCGGCGCGCTTGGCGCGCCAGGAGCAGACGGCGTCGGCAGCGGCGCTCGAATTCATCGCCGGCCACGTCGAGGGCAACCTGCTGGCCGCGCACCAGGAGATCCAGAAGCTCGCCCTGCTCCACCCCGCGGGCGAGCTGACGCTGGAACAGGTGCAGGAGGCGGTGCTCGACGTCGCCCGTTTCGACGTGGACAAACTGCGCGCGGCGCTGCTCGCGGGCGACGGGCCGCGCGCGGCCCGTCTGCTGGAGGGGCTGCGCGCCGAGGACACGGCACCGCCGCTGGTGCTCTGGGCGCTGGCGCAGGAGACGCGCACCCTGGCGCAGCTGCGTTCCGCGCTCGACCAGGGCGCCGGCTTCGACGCCGCCTGCGCCGGCCTGCGCATCTACGGCCCCCGCCAGGGACCGTATCGGGACGCGGTGAAACGCTGCACGACGCCGCTGTTGCGCACAACGCTGTTGCAAGCGGCGCGCATCGACCGCATGATCAAGGGCCTGAACCGCGGCGACCTGTGGGACGAGTTCCTGCAGCTCGTCCTGAGGCTGACCCAAACCAAGCGCGTGGGGCAGATATGATGAACCTGAAAGAACAGATCGAACACATCGCCCGCGCCGCCCGAGCCGCCTCGCGCCGGGTAGCGGTCGCGCCGACCGCCGCCAAGAACGCCGCGCTCCACGCGATGGCGGCACAAATCCGCGCCAGCCGCGACGAGCTGCTCGCCGCCAACCTGCAGGACACAGACCAAGCCAGATCCGACGGCCTCGATGCGGCCATGATCGACCGCCTGACGCTGTCACCATCCGGAATCGAGAGCATGGCCCAGGGGCTGGAGCAGGTGGCGGCGCTGCCCGACCCGGTGGGCGAGATCACCGACCTGAAGCTCCGGCCCTCGGGCATCCAGGTCGGCAGGATGCGCGTGCCGCTGGGCGTGGTCGGCATCATCTACGAGGCGAGGCCCAACGTCACCGCCGACGCCGCGGCGCTGTGCCTGAAGTCCGGCAACGCCGCGATCCTGCGCGGCGGGCGGGAGGCGCTGGCCTCCAACCAGGCGATCGCCGCCTGCGTGCGCGAGGGCCTGCTCAGCGCCGGTCTGCCCGAAGCCGCGGTGCAGGTCTTGGAGACCACCGACCGGGCCGCCGTCGGCCACCTCGTCGCCATGCCGCAATACGTCGACGTCATCGTGCCGCGCGGCGGCCGCGGCCTGATCGAGCGCATTTCGCAGGAGGCGCGGGTGCCGGTGATCAAGCATCTCGACGGCATCTGCCACGTCTATATCGACGCCGACGCCGACCTCGACAAGGCCATCAGGATCGCCGACAACGCCAAGACGCAGCGGCTGGGCACCTGCAACACCATGGAGACGCTGCTGGTCGATCGCGCCATCGCCGCGCGCGTGCTGCCGCCCTTGGCGCGGATCTACCTCGACAAGGGCATCGAGCTGCGCGGCTGCGAACGGGCTATCGAACTCGTGCCGCAGATGAGGCCGGCCAGCGAGCAGGACTGGGCGACCGAGTATCTCGGGCCGATCCTCTCGGTGCGGGTGGTCGATGGGCTCGACGAGGCGATGCTCCACATCGCCCGCTACGGCTCGCAGCACACCGACGCCATCGTCACCGAGAACTACAGCCACGCGCTGCGCTTCCTGCGCGAGGTGGATTCCAGCTCGGTCATGGTCAATGCCTCGACGCGCTTCGCCGACGGCTTCGAATACGGGCTGGGCGCGGAGATCGGCATCTCCACCGACAAGTTCCACGCCCGCGGGCCGGTCGGGC
This sequence comes from Rhodocyclaceae bacterium, assembly GCA_035530135.1. Lineage (GTDB taxonomy): Bacteria > Pseudomonadota > Gammaproteobacteria > Burkholderiales > Rhodocyclaceae > CAIYYX01. The sequence goes on from DATKVJ010000052.1 coordinate 5,323, forward strand.
TGGAGGGCCTGACCTCGCAGAAATGGATCGTGCTGGGCAACGGAGAAATACGTTCATGAAGAAATACAAGATAGCCACCATCCCCGGCGACGGCATCGGCAAGGAGGTGATGCCCGAGGGCGTGCGCGTGCTCGACGCCGCGGCGACGAAATTCGGCTTCGCCCTAGCCTGGGACTGGGTCGACTGGGCGAGCTGCGACTACTACCTGAAGCACGGCCAGATGATGCCCGACGACTGGTTCCCCCGGATCTGCGGGCACGACGCGATCTATTTCGGCGCCGTCGGCGATCCGGCCAGGGTGCCCGATCACATCTCGCTGTGGGGCTCGCTGATCCAGTTCCGGCGCCGCTTCGACCTGTACGTGAACCTGCGGCCGGCGCGCCTGATGCCGGGCATGAAGTCGCCGCTGGCGGGCCGCGCCCCGGGCGACATCGACATGATGATCGTGCGCGAGAACACCGAGGGCGAATACTCCAACGCCGGCGGCCGCCTGTTCGAGGGCACGGCGCGCGAGATGGCGATGCAGGAGACGGTGATGACCCGCCACGGCGTCGACCGCGTGCTCAAGTTCGCCTTCGAACTGGCCGCCAAAAGGCCCAAGCAACATCTCACCTCGGCGACCAAGTCCAACGGCATCTCGATCACCATGCCCTACTGGGACGAGCGGGTGAAGGCGATGGCCGCAGCCTATCCCGGCGTCCGGGTCGACCAGTACCACATCGACATCCTCTGCGCCCAGTTCGTCCAGCACCCGGACTGGTTCGACGTGGTGGTGGGCTCCAACCTGTTCGGCGACATCCTCTCCGATCTCGGCCCGGCCTGCACCGGCACCATCGGCATCGCGCCCTCCGCCAACCTCAACCCGGAGCGCGAGTTTCCCTCGCTGTTCGAGCCGGTGCATGGCTCGGCGCCGGACATCTATGGCAGGAACATCGCCAACCCGCTCGGCCAGATCTGGTCCGGGGCGATGATGCTCGAACACCTGGGCCAGCCGCAGGCCGCCGCCGCCGTGGTCGGGGCGATCGAGGCGGTGTTGACCGCCGGCCCGAAGACCCGGGACATCGGCGGCAGCGCCGACACCCGGGACGTCGGCCGTGCGGTCGCCGCCGCGCTTTGAGGAGAAGACCGTGAGCAAGCTCAAAGGCACGCTGTTCGCGCTGATGCTGCTCTCGGCCTCGCTCGCCCACGCCGACATCGACGTCGCCGGGGTGAAATTCGCGGACCACGCCAAGCTCGGAGCGGCGGAGCTCGCGTTGAACGGCGCCGGCATGCGCAACAAGTTCTTCTTCAAGGTGTATGCGATGGGCCTCTACCTGCCGCAGCCGCAGCGCGATGCCGCAGCAGTGCTGGCGGCGCCGGGCGCCAAGCAGATCCGCATCGTGACGCTGCGCGAGCTCACCGCCCGGCAGTTCGCCGACGCCCTGGTCGAGGGCATACGCAAGAACTATCCGGAAGCGGAGCGGGCGCCGCTCACGGCGCGCATCGCCGCATTCGAGGCGAAGATGCTGGCGCTGAAGACCGCCGCCGAGGGCGCCGTGATCGAGATCGACTGGCTGCCCGGCGACGGCACGCGCCTGGTGGTCAACGGCCAGCAGCAGGGCGAGGACATCCCGGGCGAGGACTTCTACCGGGCGCTGCTCGCGATCTGGCTCGGCGACAAACCCGCGGCGCAGGATCTGAAGGAAGCGCTGCTAGGCCGCGCACATTAGGCTGATGTAATATACGGTTTCGCATACACCATCACAAAGGAGATAACATGCTAAAGAAATTCCTGCGCCGGGCGATCTTCCCGGCCTGCGCCGCGTTGCTGCTCGCCGGCGGCGTCGCCAGCGTCCAGGCCGCCGAATTCATCAACATCCTCACCGGCGGCACCAGCGGCGTCTATTACCCGCTCGGCGTCGCCCTGTCGCAGATATACAGCAAGGCCATCCCCGAAGCCAAGTCCTCGGTGCAGGCGACCAAGGCCTCGGCCGAGAATCTCAACCTGCTCCAGGCCGGCCGCGGCGAGATCGCCTTCACCCTCGGCGACGCGCTCTCCGACGCCTGGAAGGGCAACGCCGAAGCCGGCTTCAAGAAGCCGCTGAACAAACTCCGCGCCGTCGCCGCGATCTACCCCAACTACATCCAGATCGTCGCCAGCGCCGACTCCGGCATCAAGACCCTGGCCGACCTGAAGGGTAAGCGCGTCTCCGTCGGGGCGCCGAAATCCGGCACCGAGTTGAATGCCCGCGCCGTTCTCAAGGGCGCCGGCTTGAGCTACAAGGATCTGGGCAAGGTCGAATACCTGCCCTTCGGCGAATCCGTCGAACTGATGAAGAACCGCCAGATCGACGCCACGCTGATCTCTGCCGGCCTGGGCGTCTCGGCCATCCGCGACCTGGCGACCTCGGTGAAGATGGTGGTCGTGTCGATCCCGCCCGAGGTGGTGGCGAAGATCAACGACCCGGCCTATCAGGCCGCGGAGATCCCGGCCAATACCTACGAGGGTCAGACCGCCGCGGTGCCCACGGTGGCGATCGGCAATGTCCTGGTCACCCGCGTGGGCTTATCGACCGACACCGTGTACAAGATGACCAAGGCGATGTTCTCCAATCTGCCCGAGCTGGTCGCCGCCCACTCCGCCGCCAAGGCGATCAAGCTGGAGAACGCGGTCAAGGGCTTGCCCCTGCCGCTGCACCCCGGCGCCGCGAAGTACTACCGCGAGGTCGGGCTGATCAAGTAGGTTGCAGGGATAAAACTCAGTCCAAGCCGCACCGGCGACCGCAGCCGGCGCGGCTTTTTCATTGATTTCGATACGGGAAAACCATGACCCAAGCCGCGCATGACCCCAGCGAGCTCTCGCTCGAGCATCCCGCCCCGAGCGAGGAATTCCAGGAGCACGGCCACACCCGCAATCTGGGCGGGCCGGCGCTGCAGGCGGTGGTGTTCACCGCCATCGCCTTCTCCGCCTACCAGTTGGTGATCGCCGGGTTCACGCCGTTTTCCAGCCTGGTCACCCGCTCTTTCCACGTCGGCTTCCTGCTGCTGCTCGCCTTCCTGCTCTACCCGGCGGTGCAGCGCGCCAAGCCGGCGACGCGCATCCCCTGGTACGACTGGATCCTGGCGCTCACCGGCTTCGCCCTGGGCTTTTACCAATGGATCTTCGAGGGCGACCTGATCCAGCGCTCCGGCGATCCGACCACGATCGACCTCGTCGTCGGCACCATCGTGGTGGTGCTGGTGTTCGAGGCGGCCCGTCGCATCCTCGGCGTGGCGCTGCCCATCGTCTGCGGCCTGTTCCTGCTTTACGGCCTGTTCGGCCAATTCCTGCCGGGCGAGCTCGCCAGCCGCGGCTACAGCTTTGCCCAGGTGGTGGACCAACTGGGCTACGGCACCGAGGGCATCTACGGCATCCCGACCCTGGTCTCGGCCACCTACATTTTCCTGTTCATCCTGTTCGGCGCCTTCCTGGAACACGCCGGCATGATCAGGCTGTTCAACAACGTCGCCCTGGGCTTCGTCGGCCACGCCCAGGGCGGACCGGCCAAGGTGGCGGTGATCTCCTCCGGCTTCATGGGCATGATCTCGGGCTCTGGCGTGGCCAACGTGCTGACCATCGGCCAGTTCACCATTCCGCTGATGAAGCGCTTCGGCTATACGTCCACCTTCGCCGGCGCGGTCGAGGCCACCTCCTCGATGGGCGGCCAGATCATGCCGCCGGTGATGGGCGCTGTCGCCTTCATCATGGCCGAGACGCTCAACGTGCCCTACGCCGACATCGTCAAGGCCGCGGTGATCCCGGCCTTCCTCTACTACTTCACGGTGTTCGCCATGGTGCACCTGGAGGCCGGCCGCCTGAAGCTGCTCGGCATCCCCAAGGACCAGTGCCCGAACCCCTGGCGCGCGATGAAGGAAAACTGGTACCTGCTGCTGCCGCTGGCGGTGCTGGTAATGATGCTGTTCGAGGGCTTCACGCCGATGTTCGCCGGCATGATGGGCCTGGCCCTGACCTCGATCATGATCCTGGGCATGACCCTCGCCGCGCGCATTTCGTACACCGCCTTCCGCGTCGTCTTCTGGATCGCGATGGGCCTGTCCGCCGCCTCCTTCGCCAAGTGGGGGATACAGCCGGTGATGGCGGTGATCGCCGCGCTC
>DATKVJ010000053.1:0-42189 GCA_035530135.1 Rhodocyclaceae bacterium
GCCTCGCCCGCCACCGCGCGCGCAAGCAAGGTCTTGCCGGTGCCGGGCGGACCGACCAGCAGCACGCCCTTCGGCATGCGCGCGCCGAGCTTGCCATACGCCTTCGGGTTCTTGAGGAACTCGATGATTTCCTTCAGCTCATCCTTAGCCTCGTCCACGCCGGCGACATCGTCAAAGCTCACACCGGTCTGCTTCTCCATATAGACCTTGGCCTTACTCTTGCCGATCTCGAGGAACCCGCCGGCGCCGCCGCCCATGCGCTTCATGATCACGCCCCACAGTGCGAAGAAGATCACGGCGGGCAGTACCCAGGAAAGCAGCGTCGAGAGCCAGTTACTCTCGATCACGCCGGCGAAGCGCACCTTGGCTGTCTCCAGCTCCTGAACGAGGGCAGGGTCATCCACACGAACCGTGACGAAGCGGTGCTCGCCTGCGCTGGTACGCTTGAGCTCATCGAGCTTTTCCTTGGACGGCAGCCCCTCAATCCCCTCCGCCTTGAGCGTCCCGGTGATGACGCGCTCGCCAAGTGCGACGCTTTCGACCTTGCCGGCCCTGAGCAGTGCCTTGAACTCGCTGTAGGCGAGGTTCTCGGTATGCGGCGCGAACAGGAAGCTCTGCACCGCCAGGATCACCAGAAATGCGATCAGAAAGTACCAGAGCGAAAACTGTCGTTGCTGCTTCTCCATATCGCCTCCATTACCTCTCCCTTAGATGAAGTGGATCACCTCGCTATCCATTGGATGGAGAGCGTGTGCATGGTCCAATTTAACGACTGGGATAGACATCCCGCCGTGTCAAGGGAACCGGGCTTAAACCTTTGGCCCGTCTTCCGGCCAGTATCTGATAGACGCCGATGCCGCCTTCCTCGAAGGACAAGGCGCAGGCCGCCATATACAGGCGCCAGATTCGATAGATCATCTCGGGAACGTGCCTCAATGCCTCTTCCCGATGGTTTTCCAGGCGCCGCACCCACTGCCGGAGGGTCAGGGCGTAATGCGGGCGCAGCGCCTCGACGTCCAGTATCTCAAAGTCGGAACGCTCCATGGCGCGCTGCATGTTGCTCACCGTGTCCAGCTCACCGTCAGGGAAAACGTAGCGGTTGATAAACTCGGTCGAGATGCTCTTCTGCCATCCCTCCGTGTCGTTTGTGATACCGTGATTCAGGAACAGCCCACCCGGTTTCAGCAGGCGCCGGGCCGTGCCAAAGTAGGTGGAAAGATTCTCGATGCCGACGTGTTCTACCATGCCCACGCTGGCGATCTTGTCGAACACGGCATCGCCCTCCAGGTCCCGGTAATCTTTGAGTTCCACGCTGACCCAGTCTTGCAGCCCTTGTCCGGCGATGGTGCGCAGGCAGTATTCGTACTGATTCCGGCTGAGGGTCACGCCGTGGGCTGATACGCCGTAATGTCTGACCGCCCAGCGTATCAAGGCGCCCCAGCCGCAGCCGATGTCCAGCAAGCGTTCGCCGGGTTTGAGCCGCAGCTTATGGCAGATGTGATCAAGTTTGTTGCGCTGTGCCTGGTCAAGGCCGTCACCCGCTGCCTCGAAATAGGCACAAGAATAGACCATCTGCTCATCCAGCCAAATCTGATAGAAATCATTGGATACGTCGTAGTGGAAGGCGATGGCCTGGCGTTTCCGTGCCTTGGAATGCTTACCCGCCAAGCGGGTGAAGAGGGATGCGCGCCAGTTGGGAGAAGCGTTATCTAGGTCTTCATCCGCGGAACTCCCCAGCAAAAGCGCTCCACAAAGGAAGGCGGCCTTCTCGATGGCGGACAACCGCAAGGATTGCAAATAGTCCTTGAGATGCAAGGCGGCGTAGAGATCACCTTCAATATCGACCTCCTCCAGGAAATAGGCTTCAGCCAAACGCAGGGGGTCGCGTGATAGGATCAGTTGACGAAAGGGCAGGGGTTCCCGAAAGACCAGGGTAAATGCAGGCGAGCCAGCACCGAAGGCCACAGTTTGGCCGTCCCAAAAACGCACTGCCATGTTGCCAGGATAATCCCGGAACATTCGCTCCACGATGCGTTCAGCTCGTCTTGCACTGGCGCTTGCAGATAAGGACAAATCCATGTGGCCTCCTTTTGAGATTGGCCGTGTTATCGATAAGAAGTCCGAACAATCGTTCGGGCTCGCCCTTCGCGCACGGTCACGCCTCCGCCAAATCACGCATTGCCATGTTTAGGTCCCCGGCTCAACTCCAGGTTCAGGAAATAAACGATCACCGTGCGGATCACTACGATACTGCCGCGGATCGCCAGCGAGTTCCAGGTCGGCACGACGACGGTCTGGACGATGTCCCGGCCAGGAAGACCTCCAGCCCCAGCACCATTTTCTCTCCCATGGCAAGACGGATGGCGCCCGGGTTTGTCCGCGCGGTCTGCCGCATCAACACGGACCAGCCGTGTCACGCCAAACCTGCAAGCGCCTCCAAGATGCCTCACAGCGCCATGACGATGCCTAGTGCCTCAACCCAGGGGGCGACATAAGTGTAAAGCTTGCACTCATGCACATAATGCACGCCACATACACCGCGCCCACCTTCGCGGATGCGGCAGTCGTGAGGACACAAGGTGCACAGAACTTCTCCGCCGGCCAACTTGTCGTAAAACTGTGCTTCGTGCAGTGGTTCCATGGCAATCGCACATTTCACTTGTCATAGCGACAATCTATGTCCAGTCCCGGTGGCTGATGTTGATTTTCGTCAAACCGCGCCAGAGGCGGCGGTGTTAAATGCTTAAGCTCTGAGGCTCCAGCTCACCTCTGCGCTTAGCCAATTGGCCTTACGGATTGGGACATTCGCTCATAATCGGCCAATTGAGCAGTTTAAGCTATCTGCATCGTGTTGCCATATGTCATATGCTGTGCATCACGGTTTTGTCCCGACACTAAGTAACGGGCATATTACTGGATCCGCGCTAGCCGCAATGGATAGCTTGCGGTGTCAGCACACATTGGGACCGAAAGGAGAGACAAAATGTTCTGGGGATTCTGGGAATTTTGTTCGTTCGGCATATTCATAATTCTGGTAGCGGCTTTATTGTTCGGCGCTGCCATCCGCATCTTCCGCGAGTATGAGCGCGGTGTCGTGTTCACCCTGGGACGTTTCTGGAAGGTCAAGGGCCCGGGGCTAGTGATAATAATTCCCGGCATCCAGCAGGCGGTCAGGGTGGATCTTCGCACCGTAGTCCTGGAGGTGCCGACCCAGGACGTAATCTCGCGCGACAACGTGTCGGTGAAAGTCAGCGCGGTGGTATATCTCCGCGTCATCGATGCGGAAAGGGCCATCATTCAGGTGGTGGATTACCTCAACGCCACAAGTCAATTGGCGCAGACGATGTTGCGATCGGTGCTGGGCAAGCACCTGTTGGACGACATGCTGGCGGAGCGCGAGAAACTGAATCTGGACATCCAGCAGGCGCTGGATGCACAAACCGACACCTGGGGGATCAAGGTCTCCAACGTCGAGATCAAGCAGGTCGACCTGACCGAATCGATGATCAGGGCAATCGCCAGACAGGCCGAGGCGGAACGCGAGCGACGCGCCAAGGTGATTCACGCCGAGGGAGAATTGCAGGCCTCGGAAAAGCTATGCCAGGCAGCCCAGATACTGGCGCAGGAGCCCCAGGCGATCCTGTTGCGTTATCTCGAGACGCTGACGGTTATCGGCGCAGACAAGAATACCACCATCGTGTTTCCTCTCCCGATGGATCTGGTGGCTCCTTTCCTGGGAAAGCAGCGGCGGGGAATGGCAGGCCCTGAAGTACAAACCGTCTCCTGAGAGAGCAAAGGCTGTTATGAAAATAACTTGCGCTTAACGGTCCCACCTAGTCCCAGCAGGCCAATGACCAGGAGGAACAGAGAGGAAGGCTCGGGGACGGGGGTGCCTTCCACATCAACGCGCAGCCCCAAGGAATCTACAAGCAACGTGTCAGCAGGGGCGTAGCCGTCACAAGTTTCATAGGTATTGGCAGGATCGCAATATCCCCAGGACTCACCCGCGCCCGTGACTCCAGAGCCGAGTACCGGTGAGATGGGTGGTGAGTCGAACCGCCAACCTCCGCCGTACTCGTCACCGTTCAGTGTCAAGAAGTAGGTGCCTGACCCTAGGGTCAGCCCCGTGAAAATGGTGACCCAACTCGGAAAAGGGTTGGAGCTCGAATTGGGAACCGGACCGAATGTACCGGAAGCGATTTGATCCGCTACCGTCGTGCCTGCTCCCACCTGGGTGGTCAGAAACGAAGAGCCGGTACCCCCCAAGTTCACATCGGCTGAGATTGAAACGTTGGAGTAGGTACCTGTCTGAGTCCAGCCTACCGAGTAGGGAAAATAAGCTCCCCACCTAGTGAGATCGGTTCCTCCCAACGCGTAGGATTGAAATATCACGCCGGTATTCTCGACATAAATCGGGTCGGCGCTAGCAGGAGCTATCAATATTATCAGCCCCATCGTCCCGATCATAAGTACCTGCACAAGGCTATTTATCGCATGCTCCATTGTCTTCCCCCCGTAAACCGCCTGAAACTTCTGTACACCGCGCCAAGTTTCAGAGTCTTGTTTACCTAAAAGCACTCCAATGTATGCGTATGAAGGGCCGCACGGCTGACTACGGAAGCACATATCGCGCCAACTTATGACTGCGTCATTGATATAATGGTTTACGGGTTTTGTGCAGTTGCAGCAACCTCGGAAGTGCAAAGTTTCCCGACGCTCGCTTTGATCTGTATCAAATTTTCGCCTGCGCGAGCATGGCTCGGGTCATCTGGACCGCTACTTATCTGAGTCTCCTGCCGTCTGTGGACGCCGTAGGTCGAGAGGTCCGGCGTAACGGTCGCTTTCTTTCCTGGCCCGGGGAATGTCTAGGCATCGTCAAACATCACCGAGCACTCCGCGCGATTGAAGAAGAGAGTCTCGTGGCGCTCCGTTCGCGCGTCGAAGCACGCGGATAATGGTGTCCGCTATCTGGCAATCCGTCAGCGTCAGTTTGCAATGGGCTTGCCGACGCTTCAGCCATCCAACGAACAGCTGGGCAATCTACTGGAGAGAATCACCTTTTCGCCAGCGGTCCCACATCAACGCTTTCTGGCTTTCCGTGTAATAGATCCGTGGTCTTTGCTTCATCTTGCTTACGCAGCTTCTAGTGTGCTGCATCCACCGGTTGAATCCGCACCTCGATAGCAGACATTCGCGACTGTCTGGCGATGCTTCTCAGGTAAGGGAATCCGTTGGTCGTGGCGAACATAATGAAGTTATTTTCCTAGAGTGCCATCGTCCTAGGAGATACCCCGGCTTCAAAACGCCCCACGACGTCTTCATGAAACGGCTACACTCCTGGCATAACGCCATTACACTTCAGACTTGAATCCACCGATATTCAAGAAAGGATCACGTTCGTGTACAAACAAATTCTGTCTCCCGTAGACGGCAGCCCAACGTCCAACCGCGGAGTGATCGAGGCCATCCGCCTCGCCAAGGACCAGAGTGCGGAACTGCGATTTCTGCATGTGGCCGATGCCCACTTAGGAACGATAGACATGTCCGGGGCTGTGAATATGGGCGCGGTACTCGACATTTTGCGGCAGGCCGGAGCGGAAATCTTAGCAGCAGCAAAGGCGCTGGCTGTCGAGGAAGGCATCGCTGCAGAAACTGTGATGGTCGATTCCATGATTGGCCGCATTGGTGAGGAGGTTGTGCGACAAGCCAAAGCGTGGCCTGCGGATTTGATCGTCATGGGAACCCACGGGCGCCGAGGCGTCAGCCACCTGTTCATGGGTAGCGATGCCGAGACCGTCATTCGCACGAGTCCGGTACCCATCCTTCTGGTGAGATATGCCCAAGACGAATCCAAGCTTGTCCAAGGCTAAGGTCGGCTTCTTGGCGCAGTGAATGATCGCTCCGGGTCGAAGGTGCCGACCCTGGCGTTTCTCAGAAGCATCCGCTGGTCTCGATTCAGTGATGACGGGCGGCTCCCGGCCTACTGTGTAAAAAAAAGCCTTCGAAGAGGGTGGCTCTACGTCGCGCGGCGGGTTTGGTCCGCAAGCAGTTTACGCGGCTTCGGCATGGTATCTGTCGAGGTTCCCAAAGGCCAGAATTCTTCTGGAAGAATAGGTGAGGTGCTTGGAATGGATCTGTTAAGTAGCAACCGCTGCCCGGCTTCGCCGTTCAGCGGTTTTTCGTTTCTGGTCGATGCCGCCGTCCCGTCGCGGGAAGCCTTCAGTTCAAGGTGATCTTGTTCTTCTTGATGATCGGGGCCCAGCGTTCCAGGTCGGCGCGGACGGTGGCGCGGAATTCGGCCGGGGTGTCGCCGACGGGCTCCATGTACTGCGCCTGCAATTTTTGCTTGATGTCGGGAGAGTTGACTATCGCGACGATTTCCTTCGTCAGTCGCTCGACGATCGCCGGCGGCGTTTTCGCCGGCATGATGAATCCCATCCAGGCATCGCCCTGCACGTTCTTCAGCCCGGCTTCGGAGAGCGTCGGCACGTCGGGCATCACGGGCGAGCGCTTGGCGGTGGCGACGGCCAAGGCCTTGAGCTTGCCGTCACGGATGTGCGGCATCACCATCGCCGCAGGCAGGATGGCCATCTGCGTCTGACCTGAGAGCAACGCGGTGACGGCTTGCGCCGAACTGGCATAAGGGACGTGCACGATCTCGGTGCCGCTGCTCGCCGCGAGCGCTTCCATCGCCAGGTGCGAAATGCTGCCCACGCCCATCGACGAGAAGTTGTATTTTCCCCGGTTGCTCCGGAGTTTGGCGAGCAGGCTGGGCATGTCGGCGATCCCCGACTGCGCGGAGACGACCAGGATGCTGGGCTGGGTCGCGGCGATGGTGAGATAGTCGAGATCGCGTTGCGGATCGTAGGGCAGATTCTTGAACAGCAAGGTATTCGCGGCGAGCGGGCCCGAAATGGTCAGGCCTAAGGTGTAGCCGTCCGGCGCCGCATCGGCAACCAATTGCGTCCCCAGATTGCCGCCGGCACCCGGCTTGTTGATCACCACGACGGATGCTCCGATGCGTTGCTGCAGCTTGTCGGATACCAGACGGGCGACGATGTCGGGCGTCGAGCCGGCGCCGAAGGGCACGATCAAATGCAGCGGCCGGTCAGGCCAGCCCGCCGCGGCGGCAGGGAGGTTGGCGCCCAGCAGCAGGGATAGGCAAGCCAGTACGCTGGCGAATCGTTGGTAAATCACGGTCTTCTCCTTTAACGGACGTCGGTCGCTCGGGGTACCGGTACGTGTGATGTAAAAATTGCAGCCGGGATTGTCTCATGGCGCCTGGGTTCCTGTCCGGTCGGAGCCTTTGGCTTTTGCGCGGCGAGTGTGGTAAAATTCGATACGTGAATTGTTGCTCGGTGCTGGCTGTCCAGTCCAAACGAATCCCGTCGCCGCAAGCCGCTAGGGCTTGACTGATGTCGAGCCCTTCTTGAATCCGGGCACGCTCACGGTAACTTACCGGCGCCCGTGAAGACCATCGCGGTCCCGCTGTGGTTCCACCTTGATCCGACAGGCGCCTGACTTCATCTTTAGAATCCATTTTCCATGGCAAATACTCTCTACTGCTACCACTGCCGGATCTATCATCCGAAAGAGGAAATGCGTCAGATTGAAACCAAGGGTGGCAAGCGCTGGCGGTGCATCAAGAGCATCGAGGCCACCAAGCGCGGTATGGAAGCGCGCGAAGCCTTCGGCCGGCAGACCACCGACATCAACAAGGCCGAGGCGCAGAGCAAGGCAAGGCTGGTCCTGAACGCCGAGAAATGAACGCGGCTTGGCCTGCGCGACTCGCTCACAGGCCGTCGTATTCGAGGCTGAACCCGGCCTCGGCGTCCTGCCCCAGCGCCGCCACCAGATAGGGCAGCGTCTCCTTCAGCAGCTCCGGCAGTATCCACGGCGGGTTGATCAGATACATGCCGCTGCCGTGCATGCCGAAGCCGTCGGCGCTCACGCCGCGGACCGTCAGGCTGACGTTCAGCCAGTTCTTGGCGGGCAGCGCCCTCAGCTTGTGGGGCAGCCTCTGCGCTTCGGGCCTCTGCAGCAGCGGGTACCACAGCGCATAAAGGCCGGTGGGGAAGCGCTGCAATCCGTCGACGAGCGCCTCGATCACCCGGCGGTAGTCGCCCTTGTCTTCATAGGCCGGATCGATCAGGATCAGCGCACGTCGGGGCGGCGGCGGCAGCAGCGCCCTCAGGCCGGCGAAACCGTCGGCCGCTGCCACCCTCACGCGCTCTCCGGCTTCCCGGAAGTTGTCCTGCAGCAGGCGGCTGTCGCTGCTGTGCAATTCAAACAGGCGCAGGCGGTCCTGGCTGCGCATGAGTTTCAGGGCGAAGTGCGGCGAGCCAGGATAAGCGCGCAAGACGCCGTCGGGATTCAGCCCGCGCACCAGTTCGACATAGTCTGCCAGGGCCGCTGGCAGGTCCTGGCGCGACCAGAGACGCTCTATCCCGGTCCGGTATTCGGCGAGCTGCGTGGCGCGGCCCGCGTCCAAGGCGTAGTAGCCGGCGCCGGCGTGGGTATCGATGATCCAGAAGGGCTTGTCCTTCTGGGTCAGATAGCGGACGAGTTGCACGAGCATGAAATGCTTCAGCACGTCGGCGTGATTGCCGGCGTGATAAGCGTGGCGGTAACTCAGCATTTGGCAGGCCAGGGAGGGCTGGGCTGAGATTGTAATGCGTCGCAGCCGAAAATCGGCCCGGGCGCGAAATGCGCCGCGAAAAACTGGTAAAGTCTTCTAACGGGCGACCGCGTGTCACCGAATTTGTCATCAACGAAAGCAATCCAGACTATGGCCCCAGAAACACCCGAAAAGGACCCCCGTGAATTGAATGCGCGCCTGCGCGAGCTGCTCGCCATTCCGGAACGCCAAAGGACGGACGCGCAGTGGGACGAGATCATCGAGATCGAGATCAGCCAGGGGCCGAAGAAGCCCAGCGCCAACAACACGTACAACACCCGGCCCGACGCCCAGGACCCCAACAAGCGCGCGCAGGGCAAGCGTCCCGGCAACAAGCCGGTCATGCCCGGCAAGCACGTGCGCAAGCACCGGCCGGCCGGCCCGGGCAAAGCCTGAGCGGCTACTCGGGTTTGTTGGCCAGATTCGCGGCCATCAGCGCCGAGACCCCGGTCTCCAGCGGCGAGGCCGAGTCCTCCAGGGCGCGGATGACGCGCCGCTGATCCTCGGCGCTGCGGTTCTGGCTCAGCTTGAACTTGCCCTGGATCTCGGTGACCTCGATCTCCAGCCCCAAGATCAGCCGCAGCATCGGCGCCTGCTCGGGCAGCGGGCCCGCCCAGGGCCGGGCGATGTCGGCTTCGTGCGCCCGGGTCAGCTTTTCCAGCAGCGCCCTCAGCTCGGCTTCTGCTTCGATCAGACGCACCCGGCCATAGACATGGACGGCGGCGTAGTTCCAGGTCGGCACGCCGGGACCGGCGTACCAGCTGGGGGAGACGTAGGCGTGCGGTCCCTGGAAAACCGCGAGCACGGTTTGCCCCTGCGCCTGCACCTTGGCCAACTGCCGGCACTGAGTATTGGCGCGCGCCAGATGGCAGAGCAGCTTGCCTTCATGTCCCGAATCCGGCTCGAACAGGAAGGGCAGGTGGCTCACCATCGGCAGGCCGCCCTCGGCGGTGACCAGCGTGCCGAAGGGGTAGGCCGCGATCAGCGATGAGATCCGCTCCGAATCGGTCTCTCTGAAGTGCTCGGGGATGTACATCGAGGTCTCCGTTCAGATTGCGGGCATCTTCTTGCCGGGCAGCTGCAGGCCCTTGCGCGCCCGGTGCTGCAGATACTTCTGGAACGCTTCGCCGGCGAGCTTCAACTGGACGATCCTGCCGCGCTCCTTGCAGGCGAGCGTCAGTTGCCCGCCGCCGCAATAAGCCACCGCCGCCAACGCCGCGCCGCGATCCAGGGTCATCACGATGACCCCGCGGCCCTTGGGCAATTCCTTCATTTCCGCGGCATCGAATACCAGCAGGCGGCCGTTGGTAGACAGTGCGTAGAGCTGCTCGGGCGCTGCTGGCACCGGCACCGGCGGCAGGATGGTCTCGCCCTCGGCCAGGGTCATGAAGGCCTTGCCGGCCCGGTTGCGCCCCGAGAGGTCGGAAGCCTTGGCGACGAAGCCGTAGCCGCCCGATCCGGCGAACAGATATTTAGCTGTCGGCGCCGCGGAGAGCGCGTGGGCGAGCCTGGCGCCCGAGGGCATATCCACCAGCGTGGTCAGCGGCACGCCGTCGCCCTTGCCGCCCGGGATGGCCGCCACCGGGATGGTGTAGGCCCGGCCCGTGCTGTCGACGATCAGGAGCGGCCAGGGGCTGCGCGTCTCGAACACTGAAAACGCGGCATCCCCGGTCTTGTAGGCGATGGTCTCGGGGGCGATGCCGTGGCCTTGCCGCGAACGCAGCCAGCCGGCCCGGGAGAGGATGACGGTCACCGGCTCGTCGGGAACAGCGACGGCGAGCTCGCTCGCAGCCGGTGCCACCGCCTCGATCAGCGTCCGGCGCGGGTCGCCGTGGCGCTTCGCGTCCGCCTCGATCTCCCGGACGATCAATCGGGTCATCGCGCTGCGGTTGTCCAGCAGGGTGTTCAGGCCGTCGCGCTCGTCGCGCAGTTCGGCCAACTCCTTCTCGATCCTGATGCCCTCGATCCGCGCCAGTTGGCGCAGGCGGATTTCGAGGATGTCGTCGGCCTGGATCGCGCTCAGGCCGAAGCGCTCGATCAGGCGCTGCTTGGGTTCGTCGGACTCCCGGATGACGCGGATCACTTCCTCGATCGAGAGATAGGCGATCATTCGGCCGTCGAGGATGTGGATGCGCCGGTCCACCTCGGCGAGTCGGTGCCGGGTCCGGCGCAGGACGGTGACGAAGCGGAAGGCGATCCACTCCGCGAGGATCTGGCGCAGGTTCTTTTGCTGCGGATTGCCGTCGGCCCCGATCATCGTCAGGTTGATCGGCGCCGAGGTCTCCAGCGAGGTGTTCGCCAGCAATACCGCCATGAAGGCCGCGGGATCCAGGCGCGAGGATTTCGGTTCGAAGAGCAGCCTGACCGTCTCCTGGTCGCTGGATTCGTCGCGCGCGGTGTCGAGCACGCCCAGCACCATGGCCTTGAGGTTCTTCTGCTCCAGGCTCAGGTCCTTCCTGCCGGATTTCGGCTGCGGATTGGTGAGCGCTTCGATTTCCGCCATCACCTGCGCCACCGAGACGCCATGGGGCAGTTCGTTGACGATGACCCGCCACTGGCCCCGGGCCAGTTCCTCGATGCGCCAGCGGGCGCGCAAGCGCAGGCTGCCGCGGCCGCTCTGATAGGCGTCGCGGATGGCCGTCGGGGGCGAGATGATCTGGCCGCCGCCCGGGTAGTCGGGGCCGGGCAGGTGCGCCATCAGCTCGGCCACCGTGGCCTCCGGATGACGGATCAGATGCACCGCCGCCTGCGCCACCTCGAAGAGGTTGTGCGGCGGCATCTCGGTGGCCATCCCGACCGCGATCCCCGAGGCGCCGTTCAACAGCGCGAAGGGCAGCCGGGCGGGGAGCAGCACGGGCTCCCTGAAGCTGCCGTCGTAATTGGGCTTGAAGTCCACCGTGCCCCGGTCGATCTCCCCGAGCAAGAGCTCGGCGATCGGCGTCAGGCGGATTTCGGTGTAGCGCATCGCGGCGGCGCCGTCGCCGTCGCGCGAACCGAAATTGCCCTGGCCGTCGGCCAGCGGATAGCGCAGGCTGAAGTCCTGGCTGATGCGCACCATCGCGTCATAGACCGAGCTGTCGCCGTGGGGGTGGAGCTTGCCCAGCACGTCGCCGACCACCCGGGCGGACTTGACGTGCTTGGCGCCGGCGGCGAGCCCCATCTCGTGCATCGCGTACAGGATGCGCCGCTGCACCGGTTTCTGGCCGTCCTCCACCTGGGGCAGGGCGCGGCTCTTGACCACCGAGACGGCGTAGGCGAGATAGGCGCGCTCGGCGAACAGATCGAGCGGCGCCGCGTCTTCGGGCAGCGTCGCGGGCGGCGTTGGCGGCGGCATAGACGGCGGCATCTGGGGCGGCGGTAGCGCGTCGGCAAAGAGATCCAGGTTGTCATTGCTCACAGGTCTGCCTCCACGCCGCTGCCCTTCCGCTCCATCCACTCGCGCCGGCCACCGGATTCCCCCTTGGCCATCAAGAGCGAGAACATTCGGCGGGTCTCCTGTTCCGCGCCCGGCCGCATGGCCACGCGCAGCATCCGGCGCGTGGCCGGGTCCATCGAGGTCTCCCGGAGCTGTTGCGGATTCATCTCGCCCAGGCCCTTGAAGCGGCCGACCTCGACCTGTTCGCTGCGCACCTTCTCCTTGGCCAGGCGCTCCGTGATCGCGGTGAGCTCGCCTTCGTCCAGCGCGTACAGACGCCGCG
Source organism: Rhodocyclaceae bacterium (assembly GCA_035530135.1). Taxonomy (GTDB): domain Bacteria; phylum Pseudomonadota; class Gammaproteobacteria; order Burkholderiales; family Rhodocyclaceae; genus CAIYYX01. The sequence continues at coordinate 12,376 of DATKVJ010000053.1, forward strand.
CCGGCTTGCCCTTGCCCTGGGCGGGGACGTCGACACGGTAGAGCGGCGGCTGGGCGATCCAGACGTGGGCGTGCTCTATCAGCTTGGGGAAGTGCCGGTAGAACAGCGTGAGCAACAGGGTCTGGATATGGCTGCCGTCGACGTCGGCGTCGGCCATGATGATGATCTTGCCGTAGCGCAGGTCGGCGAGCACCGCATCCGGGGCGTCGGGCGCGTGCGGTTCGACCCCGAGTGCGACCGCGATGTCGTGGATTTCCCGGTTGGCGTAGAGCTGGCCGGCGTCGATCTCGAAGGAATTCTGCACCTTGCCGCGCAGCGGCAGGATGGCCTGCGTCTCGCGATCCCGCCCCTGTTTTGCCGAGCCGCCGGCACTGTCGCCCTCGACCAGGAAGACCTCATTGACCGCGATGTCCTGAGATTCGCAATCGGACAACTTGCCCGGCAGCACCGCGACGCCCGAGGACTTGCGCTTCTCGACCTTCTGCGCCGACTTCTGCCGCGCCAGCGCCTGCGCGATGGCCAGCTCACTGATCCGCTTGCCGTGCTCGACGTGGTTGTTGAGCCAGTTCTCCAGCAGGTCGCAGATGACCCCGGCGACCAGGCGCACCGCTTCCCGGCTGTTCAGCCGCTCCTTGATCTGCCCCTGGAACTGCGGATCGAGCAGGCGCACCGAGAGGATGAAGGCCATCTTGCCGCAGACGTCCTCCTGCTGCATTTTCACGCCGCGCGGCAGCAGCGCGTGGTGCTCGACGAAGGACTTGACCGCCTCGAACACCCCGGCGCGCAGACCGGACTCGTGGGTGCCGCCCAGCGGGGTCGGAATCAGATTGACGTAGGACTCGGAGGCGACTGCGTCGGCATACCATGCCAAGGCCCAGGCGGCGCCCTCGCCGATCGCGTAGTCGCCGTCGTCGCTTGCGTAGCGCTCGGCGGCGAATATCGGCGCGATCGGCTCCGAGTCCCCGGCGAGATCGGCGAGGTAGCCGGAGATGCCGTCGGGGTAGGCCCAGGATCTGGTCGTCACCGTCCCGTCGCTCTGCTCGATCGCCAGCGTCACCGCGACACCCGGCAGCAGCACCGCCTTCGAGCGGAGGCTGCGCTCGATCGCCGCCAGGTTGAAGCGCGGGCTGTCGAAATACTTGGGCTCCGGCCAGATCCTGACCCGGGTCCCGGTCTGTCTCTGGCACTCGCCGACGATTTCTATCGGCGAAATATTCTCGCCGCCTTCGGAAAATGCCAGCGCGTGGATTTTCCCTTCCCGGCGGACTTCGACCTCGACCTTCGACGACAGCGCATTGGTCACCGCCACCCCGACGCCGTGCAGGCCGCCCGAGAAGGCGTAGGCGCTGTTGCCGGCGCGCTTATCGAACTTGCCGCCGGCGTGCAGGCGAGTGAAGGCCAGCACCACCACCGGGATTCTCTCCTCGGGGTGCAGGCCGGTCGGGATGCCGCGGCCGTCGTCGACGACCGAGGCCGAGCCGTCGGCATGGAGAGCCACGTAGATGTTCTTGGCGTAGCCCGCCAGGGCCTCGTCGGCGGCGTTGTCCACCACCTCGGCCAGGATGTGGGTCGGCGAGGAGGTGTCGGTATACATCCCGGGCCGCTCGCGGACGGGTTCGAGACCCTTCAGAACGCGGAAGGAAGATTCGTCGTAGGTGTTTTTGGCCATGGTCGTTGCTCGCGCATTTTAGGGCATTTCGGACGCCGGCTCGGTCGTCCGCAGCGGCGTTTCCTCCCGGCCGAACTGCAGGCTGGCGAGGTGTGCGTAGAGTTCATTGTCGCGCACCAGTTCCTGGTGACGGCCGATGCCGACCAGGCGACCCGCCGCCAGCACCGCGATCCGGTCGGCGTTCTTCACCGTCGCCAGCCGGTGGGCGATGATCAGCGTCGTCCGTCCGCGCATCAGGTGCTCGAGCGCTTGCTGCACCAGGCGCTCGCTCTCGGCGTCGAGCGCGCTGGTGGCCTCGTCTAACAGCAGTATCGGGCGCTCGGAGACGATCGCCCGGGCGATCGCGATGCGCTGCCGCTGGCCGCCCGAGAGCCTGACGCCGCGCTCGCCCAGGTCGGTGGCCAGACCCTGCGGCAGCCGCTCGATGAATTCCCAGGCGTGGGCCGCGCGGCACGCCGCGACGATCTCTGCATCGCTGGCACCCGGTCGTCCGTAGGCGACGTTGGCGCGCACGCTGGCCGCGAAGATCACCGGATCCTGCGGCACCAGGGCGATGCGCTGCCTGGCCTGGCGCGGGTCGGCGGCGCGCAGATCGACGCCGTCGATGCGCACCGCACCCGACTGGGGATCGTAGAAGCGCAGCAGCAACTGGAACACCGTGGTCTTGCCGGCCCCGGACGGGCCGACCAGGGCCAGCTTCTCACCGGCCCCGACGGCGAGGGAGAAGTGTTCGAGCGCCTGCGTTCCAGCACGCGAGGGGTAGGCGAAGCGCACGTCCTGAAACTCCACCGTGCCCAAGGACGGCACCGGCATGGCCACGGCGAGCGCCGGCGCCTGGATGCCGGGCTCGGTGCGGAGCAGCTCCAGGATGCGTTCGGTGGCGCCGGCGGCGCGCTGCAGGTCACCCACCACCTCGCTGATCGTGCCCACCGCCATCGCCGCCAGGGCAGCGTAGAAAATGAAGGCCGACAGTTCCCCGGGCGTGGTGCGGCCGCTGATCACGTCGTGGCCGCCGGTCCACAGAATCAGGCCGACCGCGCTGAAGCTGAGCAGGATCACCGCGGCGATCAGCGCGGCGCGCTGGCGGATGCGCGAGACCGCGGTGGCGAACAGGACGTCGATGTAGGCGGCGAAACTGCCCCGGTCGGCGTCCTCGTGGCCGTAGGCCTGCACCGTGCGGACTTCGTGCAGCACCTCGTCGATGAAGGCGCCGACGTCGGCCAGGCGATCCTGGCTCAGCCTCGCGTAACGGCGCACGCGGCGCCCGAAGAGCAGGATGGGTGCCACCACCAGGGGGACGCCCGCCACCACGAACAGCGTCAGCTTGGCGTTGGTGACGGCGAGCATGATCAGGCTGCCGACCAGCATCAGGGCGTTGCGGAGCGCCAGCGAGACGCTGGAGCCGATCACCGTCTCCAGCATGGTGGTGTCGTTGGTCAGGCGCGAGAGCAGTTCGCCGGTGCGCGCCAGCTCGAACTGGGCGGGCGACAGGCGCAACAGGTGCTCGAACACGGCGCGGCGCAAGTCGGCGGTGACGCGCTCGCCCAGCCAGGAGACCAGGAAGAAGCGGGCGTAGGTGGCGATGGCCACGACCAGCACGATGGCGAGCATGATGAACAGCGCCCGGTCGAGTTCGTCGGTCGTGCCGGTGACGAAGCCCCGGTCGACCACCAGGCGCAAGCCCTGGCCCAGGGCCAGCATGGCGCCGGCCCCGATGGCCAGGGCGAGCAGCGCCGCCGCCGCCCGGCCGCGGTAGGGCGCGAGGAAGCCCAGGATGGGCCTGAGTTGGCCGATACCGGCGGCAGGCGAGTGGGTATTGCGGTCGGTCATGGCACGGGGGTGTCCGGTCAGGCGGGGATTGTACGCGCAGCCGGCTGCGCCCTCCTCGGTCTGCCGCAGCGCTTGCCGCGATGGCGGATCTCGTGCCTCTGCGTGCTAAAATGGCATATTCGTTCCGTGCCTCGCGTTCCGTGCTGTTCGCCGGGATCGGGGACCCACAAGAGAGAGATCGCTCATGAAGCTCAACGAACTGCCGACTATCGCCACGGGGCAGTCGATCCAATTGGATGCCAAGGGAAAAGACGTGATCCTGGAGGTTTTCCCGGACGGCGACATCTTTTTCTGGACCGACGACGGCATGTGCATGGAGTTCGACAGAAAGAACACGGCGCTGATCCTCGCCGCGCTGCGGCAGCAGGAGAAGCTGCCGAAGACGACCAGGGCGGCGCCGGCGGCCCCCGCGTCGCTCATCCGTGCGCCCGGCGCGGCGACCGCCGCCAGCCTGAGAGCGGCCCCGGCCAGGGATTCCGGCCGGAACAGAATGCCGAACCGCGCGGTGGCGAAAGAGCAACAGGGCTGGGGGGCCACCGTGTTGGTCGGCGGTCAGGCCGTCCGCTACTACTACGACAAGCGCGACAGCGCGCGCGAGGCGGACGCCTCGCACCAGATCGGCGAGGCGGGCCGGGTTGCCTGATCCGGCCGGGGCGAGCGCATCCGCCCGGCCTAGCGTGCCGATCCGCGTTTCTACTCGGCCCCAGACGGGAGGGGGGACGGCGTTACCGTCGCGCCGCCCATAGCCCATTGCATCCTGCGAGCTGATGGCTGAAAAACTGCGCTCCCTGAGCCTCAAGACCCGCGTCCTGCTGGTGGTCCTGGGGCTGTTCATCGTCGGCATCTGGGGTCTCGCGGCGCGCGTCGCCGGCATCATGCAGGACGATCTCGAGCGCTTGCTGTCGCAGCAGATGCTGGCGACCGTCACCTACGTCGCCGCCGATCTCGACGACAACATCCAGATGCGCATCGACAACCTGCAGGAGATCGCGCGATCGATCACGCCGGCGATGCTCGCCGATAGTGCCGGGCTCCGTGCGCATCTCGAGCGGCACGGCACCACCCGCGTGCTGTTCCCGACCGGGGTCTTCGTCGCCGACCGGGGCGGAACCAATATCGCCGATTATCCGCCGCTGCCCGGCCGCGTCGGTGCTTCGATCGGCTATCGGGCTTTCTTCAAGGAGATCGTCGCCAGCGGCCACTGGGCGATCAGCGAGCCGCTGCACGGACGTTTCTCGAAGCAGCCGATCGTCGCCCTCGGCGTCCCGATCAAGGACGCCTCCGGCGCCGTGGCCGGCGCGCTGGTCGGCTCCGCCTATCCCTCGGACCACAACCTGTTCGGCCGGCTCGAAAAGACCAAGATCGGCAGGACCGGCTACTTCCTGGTGATCTCGCCCCAGGACCGCGTGTTCGTCTCGGCCACCGATCAGCGTCTGATCATGCAGCCCCTGCCGGCCAGAGGCGCGAATTCGCTGCTCGACCGGAGAATCGAGAACGGCTTCGAAGGGGCGGGGGTGGGGGACAACTCGCACGGCGTCGAGGTGCTGACCGCCAGCCACAACATGAAGACCACCGGCTGGATCGTGGTCGCGGGGGTCACCACCGAGGAAGCCTTCGCGCCGATCGCGACGCTGAAGCGCCAGATCTATCTGGCGGCGCTGGCGATGTCGTTGGCGCTGGCCCTGGTCCTGCGTCTGGTGCTGACACGGCAGCTGGCGCCGCTGGGCGACGCGGGCAGGGCGATGCGGCGGATGACCGACGGCGATGAAGCCTTCGCGCCGATCACGGTGATGCGCAATGACGAGATCGGCGAACTGGTGGGCAACTTCAACCGGTTGGTGCTCGGGCGCCGCGCGGCCGAGCAGCAGATCGAGCTGCTCGCCTACCACGACGCGCTGACGGGGCTACCCAACCGGCGATTGGTGTACGACCGCTTCCTGCAGGCGACGGCCTACGCCGACCGGGCCGGGGCCAAGGTGGCGCTGCTGTTCCTCGATCTGGACAACTTCAAGACCATCAACGACTCGCTCGGCCACCTGATCGGCGATGCGTTGCTGAAGGAGGTCGCGGCGCGCCTGGCCGAGTGCGTGCGCGACACCGACACCATCAGCCGGCAGGGCGGCGACGAATTCCTGATCGTGCTGCCCGACCTGGCCGACGCCGACGCCACCGCCCCGGTGCTGGTCAAGATCCGGGAGCGGCTGCAAGACCCGGTCGATGCCGAGGGCCAGGAGCTGACCACCTCGGCCTCGATCGGGGTGGCCATCTATCCTGACGACGGCGAGGACTTCGACACCCTGCTGAAGAAGGCCGACACCGCGATGTACCGGGCCAAGGATGCGGGGCGCAACACCTACCGCTTCTTCGACGAGCAGATGAACGTCGAGGCGGTCGAGCACCTGGCGATGCGGAACGGTCTGAGGCGGGCGCTCGATCGGGGCGAGTTGGTGCTCCACTACCAGCCGCAGGTCGCTCTGGCCGGCGGTGCGGTGGTCGGGGTCGAGGCGCTGATCCGCTGGCAGCACCCGGAGCTGGGGATGGTGCCGCCGGCGCGCTTCATCCCGATCGCCGAGGAGAGCGGGCTGATCGTGCCGATCGGCGAATGGGTGATGAAGGAGGCTTGCCGGCAGGCGGTGGCCTGGAAGAAGGCGGGGCTGCCGGAGCTGACCATGGCGGTGAATCTGTCGGCGGTGCAGTTCAAGCGCGGCGACGTCCTGCAGACGGTGGTCAGCGCGCTGGAGGAGACCGGCTTCGATCCGCACCACCTGGAACTGGAGATGACCGAGTCGATCCTGATCCACAACACCGAGAGCGTTCTGGCCGTGGTCGGGCGGCTCAAGCGCCTGGGCGTGACGCTGTCGATCGACGACTTCGGCACCGGCTATTCTAGCCTGTCATATCTGAAGCGCTTCGCGGTGGACAAGCTGAAGATCGACCAGTCCTTCGTCCGCGACCTGGCGACCGACCCCGACGATGCGGCGATCGTCAGCGCCATCATCCAGATGGCCAGGAGCCTGGGTCTCAAGACCCTCGCCGAGGGCGTCGAGGACGCCGGCACCCTGGCGCAGCTCGCCGGCCTCGGCTGCGATCAGGTGCAGGGCTTTCACTATTCCCGGCCGATGCCGCCCGAGGAGCTGCCCGCGCTTCTCGCCGCGATGCGCTAAGATCGCCGGGATCTTATCTAGGATCCGATCATGGCCGCTCCCTCCCCCGTTTTGACCGCGCGCCACGGCGCCACCCTGCTGGTCACCTTGAACCGCCCCGAGCAGCGCAACGCGCTGGATCTCGAGATGCGCCAGGCGCTGGGCGAAGCGGTGTTCGCTGCGCGCGACGAAGCCGGGATCAGGGCCGTGGTGATCACCGGCGCCGGCGGCGCCTTCTGCTCCGGCGGCGACCTGAAGTCGCTCGCCGCCGAACAGCGGCCGATCTTCGCCGACCGCGAGCGCATCCGCCGCCTGCACCGCTGGTTCCGCGAACTGGTGAATCTGGAGAAGCCGGTGATCGCGGCGGTCGATGGCGTCGCTTTCGGCGCCGGCTTCAACCTGGCGCTGGCCTGCGACTTCATCCTCGGCACCAGTCAGACGCGCTTCTGTTCGGTGTTCGCGCGCATCGGCCTGGTGCCGGATCTGGGCGGCTTCTTCCTGCTGCCGCGCATCGTCGGCCTGCAGCGCGCCAAGGAACTGGTGTTCTCGGCGCGCGAGCTCGACGCCGAGGAGGCGCTGCGCTGGGGCATCCTGCACGCGATCCATCCGGCCGAGCGCCTGCAAGACGAGGCGCTGGCGCTGGCGGAGAGCTTCGAGCAGGCCCCGACCGAAGCCATCGGCATCGCCAAGAACGTGTTGAACCGCTCCTTCAATCTCGACCAGGACACGCTCTCCGAGCTGGAAGCGTCGGCGCAGGCGCTGGCGCTGCACACCGACTATCACCGCGACGCCGCCGCGCGTTTTCTCAATAAGCAGCCGCTCGCCTTCCGCTGGAAGAAGCGCTGAGCCACGCGCCGGTCCACGCCAGCGCAGCTTCCAGATGAGCCTGCGCATCATGGCTCAGAGCCTCGCCCAGCTCGAAGCGCTGACCGCGTATCGCCAAGAGTTGCGAGGCGGGTGGCGCCTCCCCGTAGAGTTCGCGATAGACCTGGAGCAGCGCGCCGGGGCTCATCGCGTGGCTGGTGTAGCTCTTGTCCCGGCAAGGAGTCACCAGCGAGACCTCGAAGGGCGCAGCGCAGCTCAAGCTGGCATCGACGAACAGCACCCGCTCGCGGCCTGCGAGATCCAGCGCGTGTTCGATCTGCAATTGGAAGTCGCTCAGACAGTCGAACGATCCCCACTCGGCATGCCCGTCAGCCTGCGCCTCAAGGCGCTCGATGAACAGCGGACCCAAGGCGTCGTCGCCGCGGCTGGGATTGCCCCAGGCGAAGATCAAGCAGGGCGCGATCGATTCACTCACTTCACTCAAAGGGGCTCTTCGCTGCGCCGGCTGAGGCGGTCGATCTGCCGGCCGTCGGCGTCGAGGAGGGTGAGTTCCAGGGGCATCCTGCCCAATGCGTGGGTGGCGCAGGACAGACAGGGATCGAAGGCGCGGATCGCCACCTCGATATGGTTGAGCAGGCCCTCGGTGAGCTCGCGGCCGTCGAGATAACGCCGCGCCACCTCGCGCACCGCGGTGTTCATCGCCTGGTTGTTGTGGGTGGTGGATACGATCAGGTTGGCCATGGTCACCAGGTCGTTCTCGTCCACGCGGTAGTGGTGGATCAGCGTGCCGCGCGGCGCCTCGATCGCGCCCACGCCCTCGAAGGCGCGCTCGCCGCTCGTGACCAGATCGTCGCCTTCCAGGTCGCGGTCTTCGAGCAGATCGCGGAGGGTCTCGGCCGCGAACAACAGCTCGATCATCCGCGCCCAGTGGTAGGCCAGCGTCGCCTGCGCCGGCAGCGCGGCGCAGTGGGCGACGAATTCCCGGCGCTCGGCCTCGGCCAGCGGCGTGCCGATATGGTCGCAGTTGATCACCCGGGCGAGCGGCCCGACCTTGTACCAGCCCGCCTCCTCGCCGAGCGCGGTGAGGTAGGGAAACTTCATGTAGCTCCAGGGCTTCACCGCTTCGGTGATCAGCCGCTCGTAGCCCTGGGCGTCCGCCTGATCGAAGAGCAGGCCGCCGTCGGCGTCCCTGGCGCGCAGCCGGCCGTGGTAGAAGTCTAGGCCGCCGTCGGCTGCGACCAGGCTCAGCGAATTCGAGCGGAAGGCGCCGAAGCTGTCGTAGAGCGCCGGGTTCTGCCGGTGCAGCTCCTTGATGATGCCGACGGCCTGCGCGCTCCAGCTCACCATCTGATCGGCGTCGCGGATGAGACCGTCGCGCTCCTCGGACGTCAGCGACTTGTTCACGCCGCCGGGCACCGAGCCCGTGCCATGGACGCGCTTGCCGGCGGTGACGCGGATCACCTCCTGGCCGAACTTCCGCAGCAACACGCCCATCCTGGCGATCTCGGGATGGGCCGCGGCGATGCCGACGATGTTGCGCCGGCCGGGCTCGGAGTCGAAGCCGAAGAGCAGATCCGGAGAAGCCAGGTGGAAGAAGTGCAGCGCGTGGGATTGCAGCATCTGGCCATAGTGCATCAGGCGGCGCAGCTTCTCGGCGCTGGGCGTGAGCTGCTTGGCGCCGACGATCAGGTCCAGCGCCTTGGAGGCGGCCAGATGGTGCGACACCGGGCAGATGCCGCACAGGCGTTGCACCATCACCGGCACCTCCCAGTAGGGCCGGCCCTGGATGAATTTCTCGAAGCCGCGGAACTCGACGATGTGCAGCCGCACCTGGTGGATGCGGTTGTCCTGGTCGAGCAGGATGCTCACCTTGCCGTGGCCCTCGACGCGCGAGACCGGGTCGATGGCGACGCGGCGCAGAAGTTCAGGATGGGCGGCGGTTTCCAGTTCCCGGTTCATGGCATCAGTCGTAGTGGAGCAGGCCGTGCCCCAGGGTCGGGGTGCGGCCGTCGATGAGAGCGGTGAGGAACTTCCAGATGGCCTCCGCCGAGGGCGGGCAGCCGGGCAGGAAGTAGTCGATGCGCACGATCTCATGGAGCGGGTGCACCTTGTTGAGCGGCAGCGGCAGCTCGGGATCGTTGGGAATGGCGCTGCCGGCGGCGAGCCCCGGGCTGGTGTGATAGACCTCTGCGAGGATGTCGCGCAGGTCGAGGTGGTTGCGCTGCGCCGGCAGGCCGCCATTGACCGCGCAGGCGCCGAGCGCGACCAGGATCTTGCAGTGCCGGCGGAATTCGCGCAGCACCGCGACGTTCTCCGCGTTGCAGACGCCGCCCTCGATCAAGCCGATGTCGCACTCGCCGACGCGCTTGATGTCGGTCAGCGGCGAGCGGTCGAGTTCGACCTGCTCGAGCAGATCGAAGAGGCGCAGGTCGATGTCGAGGAGAGACATGTGGCAGCCGAAGCAGCCGGCGAGCGAGGTGGTGGCCACGCGCAGCTTGCCGGCCATCAGTCCCCTCCGTCCTCGCTGATCGGCTGCGCGTCGTAGCGCCGTTTGCCGATCGGCACGGCGAAGCCGCGCCGCTTCTTCAGGATCACGCCGACCGGGCAGACCGAGGCGGCGCGGTCGGCGGCGTCGATGTCGGTGTCAGCGAGCCGGCCCGAGACGGCATTGACCACCAGGTGCGTCCGGATGCCGCGCCCCGAGAGGGCGAAGACGTTCTTGCCATCGACCTCGCGGCTGGCTCTGACGCACAGTTCGCACAGGATGCAGCGGTTGAAGTCGAGCAGCAGATCGGGATGGGAGGCATCGACCGGGCGGTCGGGATAGAGCATCTCGAAGTGCGGCGACATCATGCCCAGTTCGTAGGCGGTGGCCTGCAGGTGGCAGGCGCCGCTCTGCTCGCAGGAGGGGCAGAAGTGGTTGCCCTCGACGAAGAGCATCTGCAGCAGCGTCCGGCGCTTGTCGTCGAGTTCGGCGCTGCGGTTCTCGACTTCCATGCCGGGTGTCGCCGCCAGCGTGCAGGCGGCAAAGTGGCGGCCGCCGGCCTTGACCGTGCACAGCTTGCAGGAGCCGTGCGGCGCGAACTCCGGATGCCAGCACAGGTGCGGGATGTACTTGCCCGCCGCGCGCGCCGCCGCGATCACCGTCTGGCCGGGGTCGAAGGGGATCTCCTCGCCGTCGAGCAGAAAGCTGTTGCCGCGTTCGGCTTTACTCATTGGCCGCCCCGGTTTGCCAGGTGCGCGGCGGCGTCGTCGCGGCCGGTCATCTGCCGCGCCTGCGACAGGGCGGCGTCGAGATCGAAGGCCGGCTCGAATTCCAGCGATTTCAGGCGTCGCTCGTAGGCCGGGCGGAACTTGTTCAGGGTGTCGGCCAGCGCGTTGCCGGCGGAATGGCCGAGGCCGCAATGGCTGGCCGCCTGCATCAGGCGCTGGAGCTTGTACATCTCGTTGAGATCGTGGGGCGAGCCGTGGCCGGCGGCGAGCTTTTCCATCAGTCTCGCCGCCAGCGTCGTGCCGACGCGGCAGGGGGTGCAGAAACCGCAGCTCTCGTGGGCGAAGAAGTGGGCGAAATTGCGCGCCACCTCGAACATGTCGCGGCTGGCGTCGAAGACCATCAGGGCGCCGGCGCTGGGCAGGTCCTCGAATGCCAGCCGTCGCCCGAACTCGTCGGCCGACAGGCAGGTCCCGGAGGGGCCGGAGACCTGCACCGCGAGCGTGTGCTCGGCGGCGCAATCGTGGAGCACCTGCTCGACGCTCACGCCGAACGGATACTCGTAGATGCCGGGGCGGCCGCAGTCGCCGGAGACCGACAAGAGCTTGGTGCCGGCGGAGTTCGCAGTGCCGATGCCGGCGTACCAGGCGCCGCCGTGGCGCGCGATCAGGCAGGCGGCGGCCAGCGTCTCGACGTTGTTCACCGCGGTCGGGCGGTCGAGATAGCCGTGCGTCACCGGAAAGGGCGGGCGGATCCGCGGCGTGCCGCGCTTGCCCTCCAGCGATTCGATCAGCGCCGACTCCTCGCCGCAGACGTAGGCGCCCGCGCCCAGATGGATCTCGATGTCGAAGTCGAAGCCCGGCACGTCGAGGATGTCGCGGCCGAGGAGATGCGCGGCGCGCCTGGCCATAAGGATCGCCTCCAGGGACTCTTGCAGGTGGCGGTATTCGCCGCGCAGGTAGAGCAGGCCCAGCTTCGCGCCGATGACCCGGCCGGCGATGGTCATGCCCTCGAACACCAGGTCGGCGTGGGCGCTGAGCAGCACGCGGTCCTTGAAGGTGCCCGGCTCGCCCTCGTCGGCGTTGCACACCACGTAGCGGGCGGGACCGTCCGCGTCCCGGGTCGCCCGCCATTTCTGCCCGGTGCCGAAGCCGGCGCCGCCGCGGCCGCGCAGCCCGGCGGCATCGATCTCGGCCAGCGTCGCATCGGCGCCGCGCGCCAGCGCCGCCGCGAGCGCCTCGCCCGGCACCAGCTGGTGGCCGAGCAGGATGTCCTGGCGGCGGATGTTGTCACGGACCGCGAACCATTCGTGCGGCCAGTCTCGAAGCGCGGCGCCGGCGCGGATCAACTCGACCATGGCGCCGACGCGCTCGGCGTTCATGGCGGTGACGGCGCGGCCATTGACCAGCAGCGCCGGCCCCTGGTCGCACATGCCGGTGCAGGAGGTCGCGGCGACGCTGACCAGGCCGTCCTCGGAGACCCGCTGCGGCTCGATCCAAAGCCCCCGGCACATCTGCGCCATCAGTTCCTGGCTGCCCAGCATCCGGTCGGTGATGTTGTCGCTCCACAGCACCCGGTAGCGGCCGGCCGGTTCGGTGCGGAAGAAGCTGTAGAAGCCCGCGACGCCCAGCACCCGGGCGTAGGGCAGCGCCAAACCCCGGGCGATGCCGGCCAGCGTCTCCCGGGGCAGCCAGCCGAGCGGATCCTGGGCCTCGCGCAGGATCTGGAGCAAACGGGCCGGATCGCGGCGGTGGCGATCGAGCAGCGTGTCGAGATCGGCGTCTGACAAGGGTTTCCTCCGGCTGGGATATTGGCTGAAACTCGAGCTCAAATCCGGGGTCATTGCGGATCCCGTAACGATACTCCTGGGGAGCTTATCGGGGCGCGGGACTTTCGGCTATATTAAGCGGGCAGACTTCGCCGTTTCCGGACCGATTATCATGATGAAAATCGCCAGCAAAGTCGTCACCGCACTGAGCTTCTGCGCCTTGCTCGCGGCGCTGAGCGCCTGCCAGCAGGAGCATGGTTCCGGCCACGACATCGGCAAGGAAATCGAGCGGGCCGGGCAGGTCGGGCACGCGGGCGACTGAGGCGGGATGGCCTGGTTCCTCTACCTGATCGAGTGCAAGGACGGCAGCATCTACACCGGCATCACCACCGACGTCGCCGCGCGCTACGCTGCGCACGCCGCCGGCAAGGGCGCGCGCTATACCCGCTCCCATCCGCCGCTGCGCCTCTTGGCGAGCGTCGAGTATCCCGATCGGTCTGCCGCGGCCGGCGCCGAGTACCGGACCAAGCTTCTGTCCCCGACCGCCAAGCGCGAGTTCGCGCTGAGCCTGAACGGGTCCGCCGGCTGAGCCTCGCCTCAGCCGAGGAAATCGCGCAGCGCGTCGATCACCGCGTCGGGCTGCTCGGCCATCAGCGCGTGGCCGGCGCCCGCCAGGACCACGCGACGCGCGTGGGGCAGGGCGGCGGCCAACGCCAGCGTCGCCTTCGGCGGCGCCATCTGGTCGCTGCCGCCGCAGAGGATCAGCACCGGGCAGGCGAGATTCGCGGCGCGCGCGAGGCCGTCGCGGTAGGCGTTGCAGGCGGAAAGATCGGTGTGCAGCACGCCCGGACGAGCGCGCTCCATCAGGCGCCGATTCATGCCCATCAGCCACAGGCCGGGGACGGCGCTGGCACCGATCTGGCCGCGCGCGCTGTGCGACCAGACGTTGATCATGCCGCGGGCGCGATCCTCGTCGTCCCGCGCGGCCGCGAGCAGCGCTTCTGAGACCGGCATCGGGGTGGCGTTGCCGAGCAGCGCGACGTGGCTGACGCGCTCGGGGGAAATGGCCGCCGCCTCCAGCGCCGCCAGCGAGCCCATGCTGTGGCCGACCAGGACCGCGCGCCGGACGCCGACGGCGTCCAGCAGCGCCAGCAGCCATGCGGCGATGGCGGCGACGGAGGCGAGCGGCTCGCCGCCCGAGCGGCCGTGGCCGGGCAGGTCGGGTGCGAGCACCGTCCAGCCGTGATGGGCGAACCAGCGAGCCTGCAGGTTCCAGCAGGAATGATCGAGCTCGGCGCCGTGGATGAATACCATCGTCGGCGCCGACGGCTCGGGAGCCCTGCCGCCGGTATAGATATGTGCGCTGTGACCCGCGACCGTGATCTCCATCGGCCAGCCCGCGCTCAGGACTTCTGCGCGGCGTGGAGGCCGCGGTTCAGGTCTTCGATCAGATCCTCCGCGTCCTCCAGGCCCACCGACAGGCGTACCGTGCCCGCGAAGATGCCGGCGGCGGCCAGCGCCTCTTGCGACATGCGGAAGTGGGTGGTGCTGGCGGGGTGGATCACCAGCGACTTGGCATCGCCGACGTTGGCCAGATGCGAGAACACGCGCAGGCTCTCGATGAAGCGCTTGCCGGCGAGCCTGGCGTCGCCGCCGCTGCCGCCCTTCAACACGAAGCTGAATACGGCGCCGCAGCCCTTGGGCAGCAGGCGGCGGGCCAACTCGAAGTCGGGGTGGCCGGGCAGTTCCGGGTAGGAGACGGAGGCCACCTGGGGATTAGCCGCCAGATGCGCGACGATCTTGCGCGCGTTGTCGACGTGGCGCGCCATGCGCAGCGGCAGCGTCTCCACGCCCTGGAGGATCTGGAAGGCGGTGAGCGGCGACATCGCGGCGCCGAAGTCGCGCAAGCCCTCGCGCCGCGCCCGCAGCAGGAAGGCGGCGACCGGCGACTCCTCGGCGAAGTCCATGCCGTGAAAGCCCGGATAGGCTTCGGTCAGCGTCGGAAACTTACCAGAGCGCTCCCAGTCGAAGCGGCCGCCATCGACCAGCAGGCCGCCGATGGCGACGCCGTGGCCGCCCAGGAACTTGGTCGCGGAGTGCATCACCAGGTCGGCGCCCAGTTCCAGCGGCTGCATCAGATAGGGCGTGGTGAAGGTGGCGTCCACCAAGAGCGGCAGGCCGCGTTCGTGGGCGATCGCCGCGACGCCGGGAATGTCCAGCACGTCGAGGCCGGGATTGCCCAGGGTCTCGCCGAAGATCAACCGGGTGTTGGGACGGATCGCGGCGCGGAGGCCGGGGAGGTCGCGCGGCGAGACGAAGCTGGTGGTGATGCCGAAGCGCGGCAGCGTGTATTCGAGCAGGTTGTGCGAACCGCCGTAGAGCGCGCGCGAGGCGACGATGTGGCTGCCCGCGTCCATCAGGGTCGCGATCGCCAGGTGCAGCGCCGCCTGGCCGCTGGCCGTGGCGATCGCGCCGACGCCTCCCTCCAAGGCGGCGATGCGCTCCTCCAGCACGGCGTTGGTCGGGTTGGAGATGCGTGAATAGACGTGGCCGGCGCGCTCCATGTTGAACAGCGACGCGGCCTGGTCGCTGTCCTTGAAGACGAAGGAGGTGGTGAGGTAGATCGGCGCGGCGCGCGCGCCGTACTGCGAATCGGGCACCTGGCCGGCGTGCAGGCTCAGGGTGTCGAAGCCGTAGCTCTTCGGATCGGCCATCTGCGCCCGTCTATGCCAATGCGTCGGGCTCGAGCTGGCGCTGGAGCTGGCTGATGCGGTCCTTCAACATGAGCTTGCGTTTTTTCAGCCGGCGCAGCAACAGCTGATCCTCGGGCGGCGCGGCGATCAGCCGATCGATCGCCAAGTCGAGGTCGCGGTGCTCGACGGCGAGTTCGGCGAGCCGGCTCTTCAGCGCCTCGGAGTCTTCGGTCGTGGCCATGGGCGAATCTTATGCGCGCCGCCATGGAAAGACAACTGCTTAACAAACGCTTGGATACCTGTTAGTTTGATGCCCGTATCAAATCTTGTGCAGAGCAGAAATATGACTCCCCGGATCGGCCGTTTCGAAATCAGGAGTGAACTCGGTCGCGGCGCCCAAAGCATCGTCTATCTCGGCTTCGACCCGCATCTGCAGCGCGAGGTGGCGATCAAGACGATGCATCTTGGCGCTGCCGGTGCCGCCCAGAGCGTCCGCCTGATGGCCGAGGCCCGCACCGTCAGCAAGCTGCGCCACGCCAACATCGTGCCGATCTTCGAGGCCGGCGAGGAGGACCACGATCCCTACCTGGTGTTCGAGTACGTCGCCGGCCGCGATCTCGGTCAACTGCTCCGCGCCGAGGGCGCGCTGCCGCCGCCCCTGGCCGCCGAATTGATGATGGCGGTGCTCGATGCGCTGGGGCACGCCCACCAGCACGGCATCATCCATCGCGATCTCAAGCCCTCCAACATCCTGATCGATGCCGGCGGCCTGCCGCGGGTGATGGATTTCGGCATCAGCGTCGGGGTGAGCGAAGATCAGCTGATCGAGGCGCAGGAAGGCCTGCTCGGCACGCCGGCCTACATGGCGCCCGAATACGTGCGCGAGCGCGCGGTCAGCACCGGCTCGGACATCTACGCCGCCGGGCTGGTGCTGCTGGAGCTGCTCACCGGGCGGCGCGCGATCGAAGGCGGCAGCGCCCGGGAGGTCCTGGCGCGCGTGGTCGGGACGGCGCTGTCCCTGCCGGCCAACGCGGCCATCGACGAGCGCCTGGGCGACATCATCCTCAAGGCCTGCGCGCCGGATCCCGAGGCGCGCTACGCCAGCGCCGGCGTGATGCGGCGGGCGCTCTCCGCCTACCTGGAGGGAGGCGGCAGCGGGAACGCTCCGCCGGCCGAGAGCGGGGGCGACGCGGGCAAGCCCAGCACCCTGGATTTCCTGCTGCGGCGGATGCGCCACAAGACCGACTTTCCGGCGCTGTCCGACTCGGTGGCGGCGATCAACCGCTTGACCGCTTCGGAGAAGGAGAGCATCAACCATCTCTCCAACGCCATCCTCAAGGATTTCGGCCTGACCAACAAGATCCTGCGCCTGGTCAATTCCGCCTATTACCGCCAGACCGGCGGCGGCACCATCAGCACGGTGTCGCGGGCGGTGGTCGTGCTCGGCTTCGACGCCATCCGCAACATCGCGATCACCGTGCTGCTGTTCGAACACCTGCAGAACAAGGGCAACGCCGGCCAGCTCAAGGAAGCCTTTCTGCGCGCTAATTTCTCCGGCTTGCTGGCGCGCGACATGAGCGCCAAGACGATGCCCCGCGAGTCCGAGGAAGCCTTCGTCTGCGCCCTGTTCTACGGCCTCGGGCGGCTGCTGGCGCAATACTACTTTCCCGAGGAGATGGAGGAAGTCCTCAAGGTGATGCAGCAGAAGCAATGCGGCGACGAGGTCGCCGCGGCCAAGGTGCTGGGCATCAGTTTCGAGGACCTGGGCATCGGCATCGCCCGCAGCTGGGGCTTCCCGAGGGCCATCGTCGCCAGCATGCGGCGGCTGCCCGATGGGCCGGTGAAAAAGCCGGCGACCCGCGAGGAGATGCTGCACGTGATGGCCGGCTTCGCCAACGAACTGTGCGATGCCATCGCCGGCGCGCCGACCGAGGATCGCCGCAAGGTGATGATGAGGGTCGGCGAGCGCTATTCGTCCAGCCTGCTGTTCTCCGATCAGCAACTGCAGGAGACGCTGGAGACATCCTTGGGCGAGCTGACCCAGGTCGCCGCGATCCTGCGCGTCAATCTCAAGCAGAGTCCGTTCGTGCGCCAGATCAAGTCCTGGTCGGGCGGCGGCCAGGCGCAGCAAGCCGAGGCCGACGCCGGCAGTCTCGACGGAACGGTGATCCTCGGGGCCGGCGCGACCCTGGAAGCGGCCGAGGCGGCGCTGGCCGAGGAGGCGGGCCCGGCGAGGGGCGACGCCCAGACGATACTGGCCGCCGGCATCCAGGACATCAGCAATTCCCTGGTCGAGGAGGCCAGCCTGAACGACATTCTGCGCATCACCCTGGAGACCATGTACCGGGCGATGGGCTTCTCGCGCGTGCTGCTCTGCCTGCGCGACGCCAAGCGCAACCAGATGGTCGGCCGCTTCGGCTTCGGCGTCGACGCCGGCGAGGTGGTGCGCAACTTCCGTTTTTCGCTCGGCTTCTCCCCCGACGTGTTCCACGCCGCGATCTCCAAGGGCCTGGACATCTTCATCAGCGACGTAGCCGACCCGAAGATCAAGGCGCGCATCCCCGCGTGGTACACCCGGCACGTGCCGGCGCAGACCTTCGTGCTGTTCCCGCTGATCATCAAGGGCAATCCGGTGGCGATGATCTACTGCGACCGGGACCGGGCGGGCGAGATCAGCATTCCGGAGAAGGAGCTGTCGCTCCTGAAAACCCTGCGCAACCAGGCGCTGCTGGCGATCAAGCAGGCGGTCTGAACGCCACCGCCTGTGCGGCAGGCACGAGTTGTCACCGGGGGCAGCCACCCCGGCGACAACGACGGTCACTAGCTCAAGAGCGCCTGCAGGCCCCACAGCGCGAGCATGCCGATGCCCACCGTGGCCATCGTGCTGCGCGTCTTCCAGGCCACCAGGAAGGCGATCACGGCGGCGAAGAGGCGGGCGGGGTCGAAGCTCGGGACACCCGCCACCGCCGGAAACACCTGGGGCACGATGATCGCGGCCAGGATCGCCGGCGGCACGTAGGCCAGCGCGCGGCGCAGCAGGCGCGGCAATTCGACCTGCGAGAACAGGCCGAGGAAGGACAGGCGCGTGGCGAAGGTCGCGACCGCCAGCGCTAGGATGACGATCCAGGCTTGCGCCATGTTTTCTCCAATAGCAGTGCGACGGCTGCGCCGCCCAGCGCCGCCGCCATCAGGTTGAGCTTGAACGGCAGCTGTGGCGCCAGCGCCACGGCGCCGCCCACCACCGCCGCGACGCGCATCAGGCGATCGCCCAGGAGCGGCACGATCAGCGCGATGAAGGTCAGGCTGACGACGAAATCGACCGACCAACTGGCGGGAATGAAGCCGCCGAGCAGGATGCCGGCGAGGCTCGCCGCCTGCCATTGCAGCCAGCACGCGAGCGCCAGGCCGAGGTAGAACCAGCCGGTCTCGCGCCGGTCGCGACCATCGGCGATGCGTCCCAGGGTAACCGCGAAGGCCTGGTCGGTGAGCAGGTAGGCGCCCAGCCAGCGGCCGGTCCGCGAACGTTCGCGGAAGTGGGGTGCCAACGCGGCGCTGTACATCAGGAAGCGGAGGTTGACCAGCCAGCCGGTGAGCACGATCACCCAGGCCGGCGCGCCGCTGGCCAGAAGCTGCATGGCGACGATCTGCGAGGAGCCGGCGAAGACCATCCAGGAAAGCGCGAAGGCCTGGTTGAAGTCGAGGCCGATGCCGGTGGCGCCGGCGCCGCAGACCACGCCGAAGGGGATCATGGCCATCGCCAGCGACAGGCTGGCGCGGGCTCCGGAGAGCAATGCGGCGCGCCGCGGCAGGGGCGGAATCGGAGATCGGGGTGTCATCATGGGTGCCCGCATCATACAATGTCGGCTTTGCACGGTTGCGAACGGATCATGAATCGGCATCCAGCCACGCCCTCCCTCGATGCCGAAGCGGATGACGAAACACCTGAGGCCTCGCCGCCTGCCGGCGGCGGCAACTATCTCACCCTGAGCGGCTACGCCCGGTTGCAGGCGGAGCTGGAGCAGCTGGTCAGGAGCGAGCGTCCGGCCCTGGTGCAGACCGTATCCTGGGCCGCCGGCAACGGCGACCGTTCCGAGAACGGCGATTATATCTACGGCAAGAAGCGCCTGCGCGAGATCGACCGGCGCATCCGCTATTTGATGAAGCGGCTGGAGAACGCCGTGGTGGTCGACCCGGCGCGACAGGAGAACCTCGATCAGGTGTTCTTCGCGGCCACCGTCGGCATCCGCGACGAAGACGGCACGACCGCCCGTTACCGCATCGTCGGCATAGACGAGGCCGACGCCACGGCCGGCTGCATCAGCTGGATCTCGCCGCTGGCCCAGGCGCTGATGCGCGCGCGGGTGGGCGATGTGGTTCGGCTGCGCAGTCCGGCGGGCGTGCGCGAGA
This sequence comes from Rhodocyclaceae bacterium, assembly GCA_035530135.1. Lineage (GTDB taxonomy): Bacteria > Pseudomonadota > Gammaproteobacteria > Burkholderiales > Rhodocyclaceae > CAIYYX01. Next base: position 31,922 of record DATKVJ010000053.1, read on the forward strand.
TCGAAATCCTGGATGTCAGTTATCAATGAAGCGATAGAAAATGAACGAAGCGATAGAAAAGCCTAAGAGCAGGCTACCAAGACTGCTGCTGCTGGCGGCGCTGGTCTGTATCGCCCTGTGGCTCGGCTACAAGTGGTGGTGGGGCATGAGCCACGTCACCAGCGACAACGCCCAGGTCGAGAGCCACATCATCCCGGTGCTGCCCAAGGTGGGCGGCTTCGTCGCCTCGGTCAAGGTCGGGGACAATCAGCCGGTCCATGCCGGCGACCTTCTGGCCACCATCGACGACCGCGATTACCGGGCCAGACTGGATCAGGCCGAGGCCGAGTTGGCGCTGGCCTTGGCCGGCGCCGGCAGCCAGGGGCAGCTCTCCGGCCAGGCGGCGGCGCAGGTGGCGGCGATGCGCGCCTCGGCCGCGGCGGCGCGCTCGATGGTGGAGCAGGCGCTGGCCAATGCCGACCGGGCGCAGAAGGATCTCGAGCGGACCCGCGCCCTGGTGGCGCAGAAGATGGTCTCGGCCCAGGCGCAAGACGCCGCCCAGGCCGCGGCGCGCGCGGCGCTGGCGCAGGTTCAGGCCAGCCGCGCCTCCGCCGCCTCCGCCGGCGAGCAGGTCACGGCCTCCAGCGCGGCGCTGCGCGCGGCGCTGGCCAAGGTCGATGCCGCGCGCGCGGCGCGCGATCTCGCCGCCAACCAGTTGGCCGACACGCGCATCGTCGCACCCGTCTCCGGCGTCGTCGCCAGCAAGAGCGTCGAGCCGGGGCAACTGGTGCAGGCGGGCCAGCCGCTGCTCTCGGTGGTGCCGCTAGACGACATATGGGTGGTCGCCAACCTCAAGGAGACCGACCTTGCCGGCATAACGCCGGGCGCGCCGGTGGCCATCGAGGTTGATGCCTATCCGGGCCTCAAGGTGGAAGGCGCCGTCGATTCGCTCTCTCCTGCCACCGGCGCGCGCTTCTCGCTCCTGCCGCCGGACAACGCCACCGGCAACTTCACCAAGGTGGTGCAGCGCGTGCCGGTGAAGATCCGCCTCAAGCAGAACCCGGATCCCGCCCGCCCGCTGCGTCCGGGAATGAGCGTGGTCGTCACCATCAGCACCCAGTGACGCCGATCCTGCCCGCCCTGCGCCGTCTCGATACGGAGGCGGAGATCTACGCCAGCCGCTACCTGATCGCCTTCACGGTGACGCTGGCCTCGGTGCTGGAACTGCTCGATACCAGCATCGTCAATGTCGCCATCCCGCACATGATGGGCACCCTGGGCGCGACCCTGGACGAGGTCGCCTGGGTGTCTACCGGCTACGTCGTCGCCAACGTCATCGTGCTGCCGATCTCCGGCTGGCTCGCCGACTACATCGGGCGGCGCAACTACTTCGCGCTGTCGATCCTGCTATTCACCTTCGCCTCCTTCCTCTGCGGCAACTCCAGCACGCTGGAGAGCCTGGTGTTCTGGCGCATCGTCCAGGGGCTGGGCGGCGGCGGCCTGATCTCCACGGCCCAGGCGACGCTCTACGAGACCTTCCCGCCGCGCGAGGCCGGCACCTCGATGGCGATCTTCGGCCTGGGGATCATGGTCGGCCCGATGCTTGGGCCCACGCTCGGCGGCTGGATCACCGACGCCCTGTCCTGGCCGTGGATTTTCTACATCAACCTGCCGTTGGGCGCCCTGGCGCTGCTCCTGGCCCTGATGTACGTGCCCGACTCGAAATACGGCAAGCGCGCCGAGGCGGTCGATGGCGTCGGTTTCCTGCTGCTGGCGGTGGGCATCGGCTGCCTGCAGACGATGCTCGAACGCGGCCAGAAGCTCGACTGGTTCTCTTCCCCCGAGATCAAGCTCTATGCGCTGCTGAGCCTCTCCGCGATGACGCTGTTCGTGCGCCAGGAGCTGCGCCACGAGCATCCGATCGTCGATCTGCGCATCCTCAAGGACGTCCAGTTCTCGGTCTCCCTGGTGTTCACCTTCCTGCTCGGCGGCGCGCTGTTCGCGACGGTGTTCGTGTTCCCGGTCTATGTCCAGACGCTGCAGGGCTTCACCGCCTGGGATACCGGCCTGGCCGTGCTGCCCGGCGCCGTGGCGAGCGGCGTGACCATGGCGGTGATGGGCCGGGCCACGGCCTCGACGCGGCTGGATCTGCGCCTGTTCGTGGTGATCGGCGCGGCGATCTTCGGCTATTCGATGTGGCGCCATTCGCTGTTCACCACCGACTCGGGCTGGGACGACTTCCTGATGCCGATGATCTACCGGGGCGTGGGCCTGGGCATGGTGTTCATCCCCCTGAACAACCTGGCGCTGGGCAATCTGGCGCCGGCGCGGATCGCCGCCGGCAGCGGCTTCTACAACCTGACGCGCCAGTTGGGCGGCAGCGTCGGCATCGCGCTGTCGGCGACCCTGTTCCAGCGCTTCCAGGAGAAAAACCGCGGCGAGATCCTGAACCACCTGAGCCAGTTCTCGCATCAGGCCACGGCGCGCCTGGCGCAGTTCGAGGCCTTGGTGATGTCCCACGGCGCGCCCGCGAGCCAGGCCCGGACCAAGGCGCTGCTGCTCCTGAACGGCGAGGTGGCGAAGCAGGCGGCGATGCTCTCCTTCGAACGGCTGTTCCTGTGGTTCGGCATCGCCCTGCTGGCCGCCCTGCCGCTCCTGCTGCTGATGGAGCGCGGCCATTTCTCGCGCCGCGGCGCGGCCGAGACAGTCCATTGACGCGGCGCGCTGGGGTGGCGTACCGAGGCGACGGCACGCGGCTCTTGAAATCGCCGCCGCCGCCCCAAACTCGGCACAGGCCTTTTTTCCCGGGAGAACACGATGACGGTGGCGACCACGCGCGAGACGCTCGGCTTTCAGACCGAGGTCAAGCAGCTTCTGCAGTTGATGATCCACTCGCTCTACAGCAACCGCGAGATCTTCCTGCGCGAACTGATTTCCAACGCCTCGGACGCCTGCGACAAGCTGCGCTTCGAGGCGCTGCACAACGGCGCTCTGTTCGAGGACGACGCCGAGTTGAAGATCCGCGTTTCCTACGACAAGGAGGCGCGGACCCTTACCGTCGCCGACAACGGCATCGGCATGAGCCGCGACGAGGTGATCAGCAATCTGGGCACCATCGCCAAGTCGGGCACCCGCGAGTTCTTCTCGCGGCTGTCGGGCGACCAGCAGAAGGACGCCAGCCTGATCGGCCAGTTCGGCGTCGGCTTCTACTCTTCCTTCATCGTCGCCGATAAGGTCACCGTCCTGACGCGCCGCGCCGGCGAACTGGCGGACCAGGGCGTGCGCTGGGAATCCGACGGCGGCGGCGAGTTCACGCTGGAGATGGTGGACAAGCCCGCCCGAGGCACCGAGATCGTGCTGCACTTGCGCGAGGACCAGGAAGATCTGGCCGACGGCTGGAAACTGCGTTCCATCATCCGCAAGTATTCCGACCATATCGTCCAGCCGATCCTGATGAACAAGCAGGAGTGGGACAAGGACAAGAACGAACAGGTACTCAGCGCCGAGGAAGAGACCGTCAATCAGGCCAGCGCGCTCTGGGCCCGGCCCAAGTCCGAGGTCACCGACGAGCAGTACCAGGAGTTCTACAAGCACGTCGGCCACGACTTCGAGCCGCCGCTGGCCTGGGTGCACGCCCGCGTCGAGGGCCGGCAGGAATACACCGAGCTCCTCTACCTGCCCGCGCGCGCGCCCTTCGACCTGTGGGATCGCGGCGGCGCTCGCCACGGCATCAAGCTCTACGTGCGCCGGGTGTTCATCATGGACGACGCCGAGCAGTTGATGCCGGCCTACCTGCGCTTCGTGCGCGGCGTGGTCGACTCCAACGACCTGCCGCTCAACGTCTCGCGCGAAATCCTCCAGGAGAGCCGCGACATCGAGGCGATCCGCGCCGGCTGCACGAAGAAGGTGCTGTCGCTGCTGGAGGATCTGGCCGAGAACCAGAAGGAGAAATACGCCGGCTTCTGGAAGGAGTTCGGCCGCGTGCTGAAGGAGGGTGTGGGCGAAGACCACGCCAACAAGGAGAAGATCGCCGGCTTGCTGCGCCTGGCCTCGACCCACGCCGACACGCCCGATGAGACGGTGTCCTTGGCCGACTACCTCTCCCGCATGAAGGAAGGCCAGGACAAGATCTACTACGTCACCGCCGAGAGCTTCAACGCGGCGAAGAACAGCCCGCATCTGGAGATCTTCCGCAAGAAGGGCATCGAGGTGCTGCTGCTCTCCGACCGGGTCGACGAATGGGTGATCGGCAATCTCAGCGAATTCTCCGGCAAGTCCCTGCAATCGGTGGCCAAGGGCGGGCTCGATCTCGGCGCGCTGGAAGACCAGGCGGAGAAGGAGGAGCAGCAGAAGGAGTCGGACGAATTCAAGGCGCTCACCGACAAGATCCAGGCCAGCCTGGGCGAGCGCGTCAAGGAGGTGCGGATCACCCACCGCCTGACCGAGAGCCCGGCCTGCCTGGTCGCCGACGAACACGACGTCGGCGGCAACCTGGCGCGCATCCTCAAGGCCGCCGGCCAGAAGGCGCCGGAGACCCGCCCCATCCTCGAAATCAATCCCCGGCATCCGGTGGTGTTGCGCCTGAAGGACGAGGATAAACGCTTCGACGACTGGGCGGCGGTGCTCTTCGACCAGGCGCTGCTCGCGGAGGGCGGCGGCCTCGACGATCCGGCCGGCTTCGTGCGCCGGATCAACCAACTGATGCTGGAGATGGGTGGCGCCGCCTGAGGCGGCGGACGGGTTGGCCGACTTGGTCAATCTGGCCGAGCTCACCGGCCTGCCGCCGATCATTTCCCATGGCGCCCGGACCCTGATCCTGGGCAGCTTCCCGTCGCCGGCCTCGCTGGCGGCGGGGCAGTATTACGGCCATCCGAGGAACCAGTTCTGGAGCATCCTGGGCGCGGTGATCGGCGTGCGCTTGGCGGACATCGACTACGCCGGCAGGCAGCGCGCGCTGATCGATGCCGGCGTCGCGGTGTGGGACGTCTATCGGCGCTGCCGCCGCGAGGGCAGCCTCGACGCCGCGATCCGCGACGCCTCGGCCAACGATTTCAGCTCGCTGCAGCGGCTCGCGCCGCGGCTAGCCCTGGTCTGCTTCAACGGCCAGACCGCCGGCCGCTTCGCGCCCCGGCTCGCCGCCCTGGGCTATCGTACCGCGATCCTGCCCTCGACCAGTCCGGCGTACACGCTGGCCATCGAGCGCAAGCTCTCGGCCTGGCGGGCGGCGCTGGAGAGTCAGTCATCTGGAAGGCCTGCATGGGGTGAACCCAGTAGCTGATTGAGCGTCATCAATCGACCTTGGATTCGTCCCGGTACATGACCTGGCTGCGCTTTTCCTTGACCCAGGCGTCGATCTGATCGAGGGTCATGTAATTGGCCATGTCGAACTGTTCCCAGTTCATGATCTGCTTCAGATCCTTTTTCCAGCGCTTATACGGCGGTTTGGCGGCTGGGCCGAAACAGAAGATGTCGATGATGGCGAGTTCATCGGGAACCCCGAGCAATGGCTTGAGCGCATTTTGGGCGTGCTCCTGGCCGATCGCCGTTACCCACCAGACGTTGTAGCCGAGGGCGGCCGCCGCGAGATGAGCGGACATCGTGGATGCCGCCACCGACTGCAGCAGGATGCGTTCGGCGTTTTCGTGATATTTGCGGTCGAGTTCCGATCCGTCCATGAGCACCGGAAACGCACGCGTCCAGCGGAAGTCGGAAGCCACGACGATGAGGCCGGGCGCGGTCTCAAGGCCGCGGTAATTGGGTGTTGGGAACTTCATCTTGAGTTTGGCGCGAACGTGCTGTTCCTCGACGAAGTAGTCGGCGATCGCCTTCTTGAGTTCCGGCTTGGTGATGACTATGTAGTGCCAAGGTTGCGCGTTGGCGCCGGATGGAGCGTGCCGCGCGGCTTCGAGGATGAGTTCGTAGTGCTCCCTCGGAACCACGTAGTTAGGATCGAACTGGCGCGTGGTCATGCGGTTGCGAACCACGTCCATCAGGGCATCGTAGGGTTCGCGTTGATCGAACCGGGATTGCTCAGGCATGCTGGTCTCCTGCTTATCTTTGGAAGACCATCATCGCAGGCAACGCTATCGCTTAGCAATGGTCGTGCCCTTATAGTCCGTATAAGCGCTGCGCATGTTGCCATCGTGTATCCCCGCTAGAATGGCTCGGATATGGATATCGACGCGTTGGAATTCCGGCTGCTGGAGGTCTTCAGTTCAATCATGCGCGAGCGCAGCGTCACGCACGCTGCCGAATCCCTCGGGCTCACGCAACCGGCTATCAGTCAGAGGCTGCGCAAGCTTCGGCAATGCCTGGATGATCCCTTGTTTGTGCGCAGTCTGCAGGGAGTAGAGCCGACGCCCCGGGCGCTGGAACTGGCCGGCGCCGTATCAGAGTTGCTGCACATCGCGCGCGAGCGCCTGGGCAAGGCGTCCCTGTTCGAGCCGAGTCGGGTTCAGCGGACATTCAGCTTCTACGCCAGCGACGGTGGCACGGTGGTGTTCGCACCGCCAATTTCCGAGAAGCTGCGGGTGCTCGCCCCCGGGGTCCGAATCCGTGTGCTGCCCATCATTGCGCGGCGATTTCCCGAGGGTTTGGAATCAGGGGAGGCTGACGTCGCGCTCGGATCCTTCCAGGGATTTGGCACCGGGTTTTACCAGCAGCGGCTGTACGAGGATTCCTACGTCTGCATGGTGCGCGCTGGGCACCCGAACATTCGCTCGCGCCTCTCTTTGCAGCAGTTTATGGATGCGCAACACCTGATCGTCAGTGCAGAGGGGACTGGCCATGCGCACGCAGCGATCGAGAAGATTCTTGTCAAGAGGATTGCCCCGGAACGGATTGCGGCAAGAGTGCCGAACTTCCTGGCAGCGCCGGTGCTCGTTGCCGCAACGGATTACGTCCTGACGGTGCCCGGCCGCGTGGCTCGCGTATTTGCTGAGCCCCTTGGCTTGAAGTTGTTTGCGCCCCCACTCGATCTACCTCGCTTCGAGGTCAAGCAGTACTGGCACGAACGTTTTCAACACGATCCGGCGAGTCGCTGGTTCCGGGGCATGGTCCAGTCTCTGTTCGGCGAGCCCATCGTCCCTCGTTGAGGACACTGCACCCGGGGTCCGGCAGTTCAAATTCAAATTCGGCGGATCAAGCAAATCGCCACGCTGTCGTCGCCGCGAGGCGAAGACCGATGCAATCGGGACGCTCAGCCAGGTTCCTTGCCGCCGCTGCTCGCGCCGAAATTCTCCGGCATCTGCACCGCCACCACTTCGCTCCGCGCGGTGGCGACGCCGCCAGCCAGCACCGTGGTTTCCACGATCACCTTGCGCCCCTTGATCTCCTTGACGCGGCCGCGAATTTCGAGCGGGCCGGAGAGCGGCGTCGGCTTCAGATAGTCCACGCGCAGAGAGCCGGTGACGAAGCGGAACGGCGGCAGGCTGTCCATCTCCCGTCCCTCGGCGCGGTACATCGCCGCCGCGGCGGTGCCGGTGCTGTGACAGTCGATCAGCGAGGCGATCAGGCCGCCATAGGTGAAGCCGGGAACGGCGATGTGATAGGGTTCGGGGGTGAACCAGGTCAGACTCTCCTCGCCGTCCCAATGGGTCTTGATCTGGTGGCCGTGAGTGTTCAGCCGGCCGCAGCCATAGCAGTGCGCCACGCTCTCCGGGTAGTAGTCCTGAAAAGCTTTCACGGGTTCTCCTCAATGATTCAGCGAAACTCGCTCCAATAACGGTGCTCGAAAGCCGGCGCAGTCCCCGCGCGGCCGTGAGCGCTGCAAAGCCGGCACCGGGAATGGCGACGCGCTGTGAGCCGTGGGGCATCGTGAAACCCTTCCGGGGGGGTCCAGCAGTCAGCAAATCAGGAAGGAATTTCCTCGGTCAGCGGCGTCTCGAACCAGGTCAGCTTGTCCCTCAGTCTGACCACCTCGCCGACGATGATCAGGGTCGGGGCCTTGAGCCGCGCCGCCTCGGCGAGTTCGGGCAGGGTCGCGAGCGTGCCGGCGACGGTGCGCTGAAAGGCGGTGGTGCCCTGCATCACGATCGCGGCCGGCCAGTCGGCCGGCAGGCCGTGGGCCATCAGCTCGCGGCACAGCGTCGGCAGGCCGTGCAGGCCCATATAGATCACCACCGTCTGGCGCGGCCGCGCCAGGGCCGGCCAGTCCAGCCCCATGCTGCCGTCCTGGAGGTGCCCGGTGACGAAGACGCAGGCCTGCGCGCAGGAACGGTGGGTGAGCGGAATGCCGGCGTAGGCCGCGACCCCGGCCGCGGCGGTGACGCCCGGCACCACCTCGAAGGACACGCGGTGCTCGAACAGGATTTCCACCTCCTCGCCGCCGCGGCCGAAGGTGTAGGGGTCCCCGCCCTTCAGGCGCACCACCACGCGGCCCTGTTGCGCCAGCTTCACCAGCAGCAGATTCAGCTCCGCCTGGGGCAGGGTGTGATTGCCGCGCTCCTTGCCGGCGTAGATGCGCTCGGCGTCGGCGCGCGCCAGATCGAGGATGGCCGGCGCCACCAGATGATCGTAGACGATGACGTCGGCCTGAGAGAGCAGCGTCGCGGCGCGCAGGGTCAAGAGCTCGGGGTCGCCCGGACCGGCGCCGACCAGATAGACGGTGCCCGGCACGGCCGACCGGGGACGCCGCGGCGAGTCCGGCGAGGGCATTGAATCGGGCGTTCCGCGATCCATGCTCAGCATTGATCGCTGCTGCCGCCGCAGCCGCAGCCGCCGCCGTTGCCGCAGGCGCCCGGCTCGGTGGGATTGAGGAAGATGAACTGGTATTCGCCCTCGTTGATTTCGACGAAGTCGAGGGTGGCGTCCTCGAGCAGCGTCAGGCTCGGCGGCGCGATCAGCACCGCCACCCCGTCGCAGTCGAGGACCACGTCCTCGTCGCGCTCGTCGTCGAAACCCATACCGTAGAGCAGATCGCCCTGTTCGCCGAACTTGGCGGCGACCCGCAGCTTGGGCTGATGCTGCCCTTCGCCCTGCTGTTCGGCGGCGCGCAGAATCTGCTCGGCGGCCGCCGGTGTCACGGTAAACATCTCTGGCTCTCCCTTGAGTTCCGTTTTTCCTTGCACTCGCGCACGTAGCCGACGAAGCGCGCCACCCAGTCGCTGCCGGCGGTGCTGCGCAAGTGGCTGTAGCTCGCCACTAGCCCGCGGTGGATGATGCCATCGTTCGTGCCGTCGATGCCATGGCCGCGTTCCATTTTGTAGGCGAAGCGCGTGTCCGGGGCCAGCCCCTCCAGGCCTGAATAGTGGAATTCGTGTGCCGCCACCGGCCCGGCGAGCCAGGGATGCTCGGCCTGGGCGGCGAGCCGGACATAGCCGCGGCCGACCGGCTTGTCGTGCATCGCCACGTCGCCGGCGATGGCGCCGACCATGCGCCTCGTCACGCCGCGCCAGCTGATGCTGCGGGCCAGGTACATCAGGCCGCCGCATTCCGCGTAGGCGGGCAGCCCGGCCTCGATGGCGGCGCGGATGTCGCCGCGCAGCGCGGCGTTGGCCTCCAGCTCGTCGAGAAAGCTCTCGGGGAAGCCGCCGCCGATGAACAGGCCGTCGCATTCGGGCAGGCGCGCGTCCTTCAAGGTGTCGAAGGGCAATAGTTCGGCGCCGGCGGCCGCGAAGGCGTCGAGATCGTCGGCGTAGTAGAAGCCGAAGGCGGCGTCCCGGGCGACGGCGATGGAGAGCGTCGCCGGCGCCGTCCTCGCCGGCAGCGGTTGCGGCAGGGGCCGGGCGGCGGTCGTCGCTGTCAGCAGGCGATCGAGGTCGACCTGTTGCGCGATCCGCTCGGCGATTTCGGCGATGCGCTGATCGCAGGCGCGGTTCTCGTTCGCGGGCATCAGGCCGAGATGGCGCTCGGTCAGCGTCATCCGAGGGTCGGCGCCGATCGCGCCGAGCACCGGGACGTCGGTGTAGTGCTCGATGACGGCGCGCAGCTTGGCCTCGTGGCGGCTGCCGCCCAACTGGTTGAGGATCACGCCGGCGAATCTGATCTCCCGGTCGAAGGCCTGGTAGCCGAGGATCAGCGGCGCAATGCCGCGGGTCATGCCGCGCGCATCGAGCACCAGCACCACCGGCAGGTCGAGCAGCCGCGCCAGCGCCGCGTTGCTGTTGCCGCCGTCGAGATCGAGCCCGTCGTAAAGACCCTTGTTGCCCTCGACCAGGCAGACGTCGGCGTCGTGGCCGTGGCGGGCGAACTGCGCCTTGAGTTCTATCGGTGGAGAGAGATGGAAATCGAGATTGCGGCAAGCCCGCCCGGCGGCGCGGCCGAGCCAGAGCGGGTCGATGTAGTCCGGC
>DATKVJ010000054.1:0-7524 GCA_035530135.1 Rhodocyclaceae bacterium
CCGGCAGCATGCCGGCGGCGATCAGCAGCTCCTCCGGCGTGTAGGTGCACATCGTCGCCACCGCCTGGCCGCCGGTGCGCGCCTTCCAGGCGCGGGCGTAGTCGTGGCGGTTCTCGTACCACGACTTGAACTGGTCAAACACTCCCTTGCCCATCGCTGCCCCTCTCCTCCATTGACGGCCCCATCGCCGCCGGCCACCCGGTCGCAAACCCTCGGCCGCAAACCGAATGATCGTTCATTCATTTAAAAGTTATCACGACGCAATCGGGAAAACAATATCTCCGCCGCCGAAAATTCGGCGTATCGCCGGGGATTTGCCGTTCTCTTGATTAAGATCAATATTGATTGGTTGCAAATTGTTTGATCTCCATTTAACCTTCTTTCGGCGGTGCGATCGCCGAACTCGGCCGGCGCCCGAGTCGACCGGGTAGACCAAGCCAGCCGTTCCCACGATACAATCGCCGGATTTGGCGGCATGGCGGCAGAAGCCGAAATGCCGGGTATGACCGGATAAACAACGTCAGGACCCAAGCACGCAGGTCCCGGCGACGGAGACAAAATATGCTGCACTTCCTCGGCCTGCTGTTCGACGGACTGGCCTACGGCACCCTGCTCTTCCTGATCTCGGTCGGGTTGTCGGTGACCCTCGGCCTGATGGGCTTCATCAATCTCGCGCACGGCGTCTTCGCCATGATCGGCGGCTACCTGCTGGTGCTGTTGATGGGACGCTTCGGCATCGGCTTCATCGCCGCCCTGCCGATCATCTTCGTGCTGGTCGCGCTGGTCAGCCTGGTGCTGGAGCGCACGCTCTATCGGCCGCTGTACAAGAGCACGCACCTCGATCAGGTGCTGCTCACGGTCGGGATCATTTTCGTCGCGGTCGCCGGCGCGACCTATTTCTGGGGCCCGGGACAGCAGCCGATCAACATACCCGGCTGGATGGCCGGCCAGCTGCCCGTGGGCGGCCTCGATTTGTCGCGCTATCGCCTGTTCCTGATGGCGCTCGGTGCGGTCATCACCCTGGGGCTGGTGTTCGGCCTGGAGCGCACCCGTTTCGGCGCCAAGGTGCGGGCATCGGTCGAGCGGCCGCGTACCGCCGAGTCTATGGGCATCCCGGTCGAACGCGTGTTCCAGATCACCTTCGCCCTGGGCAGCGGCCTGGCCGGCCTGGGCGGCGCCCTCGGCGTCGAGGTGCTGGGGCTCGACCCCAATTTCCCGCTCAAGTATCTGGTCTATTTTCTGCTGATCGTCGTGGTCGGCGGCCCCGGCTCGATCATCGGCACCCTGAGCGCCGCCCTGCTCCTGGGTGTCGCCGACACCGCCGGCAAGTACTACATTCCCGAGACCGGCGCCTTCCTCATCTACGTGATGATGATCGTTCTGCTGCTGATATTTCCGCATGGACTGATGGGGCGGAGAAAGGACATATGAAGACCCGCGAAAATCCCGGCACCGACCCGAAGCCCCACTATCTGCTGGCGCTCGCCGCCCGGGAACGCTGGAGCAGGTACGAGATCGCCTTCTGGCTGGCGCTGGTCGCGGTCTACTTTCTGCTGCCCGACTCGCTGATGCTCGCCGCGCAGATCCTGATCACCGGCCTGTTCGCGGTGTCGCTCGACCTGATTCTCGGCTACGCCGGCATCGTCACCCTGGGCCACGCGGTATTTTTCGGCCTGGGCGCCTACACCGCCGGACTGCTGACGACGGTCGGCTACACCGAGCCGGTCTTTGGCCTCCTGGCAGCCGGCGCGGTCGCCGGCATTTTCGGCTACCTGACGAGCTTCCTGGTATTGCGCGGCCGGGATCTGTCGCGCCTGATGATCACCCTGGGCATAGGCCTGCTGCTCCATGAAGCCGCGAACCAGGCCACGGACCTGACCGGCGGCGTCGATGGGCTGCAGGGCATGGTGGCCGGCAAGGTGCTGGGGCTGTTCAACTTCGACCTGTACGGCAAGACGGCCTACCTCTACGTGCTGGTCGTCTGCTTTCTGATCTTTGCGGTGGTCCGCGCCCTGATGACCGCCCCCTACGGCCTGTCGCTGCGCAGCATCCGCGAGAACCAGCAGCGCGCGGTGGCGATCGGCATCCCGATTCGCGCGCGGCTGACCAACATCTACACCTTCGCGGCGGTGATCGCCGGCATCAGCGGCGCGCTGCTGACCCAGACCACGCAGTTCGTCGCGCTCGACGTCTTCAGCTTCCAGAGATCGGCCGATTTGCTGATCATCCTGCTGGTCGGCGGCACCGCCACCCTGTACGGCGGCTTCGTCGGCGCCGCAGTCTTCCTGCTCGCGCAGAACTGGCTGTCCACCCTCAACGCCCAATACTGGCTGTTTTGGCTCGGCATCCTGCTGATCGTCACCACCCGTTATATGCGCGGCGGCGTCTTGGGCGGCTTGAAGAGTCTGCTGCATCGCCTCTCGCGCCGCCGGCAGGGAGCCCAGGCATGAACCCGGTGCTGAAAACGACGGACCTGTGCAAGTCCTTCGGCGGCCTGAAGGTCACCCAGAACCTCAATCTGTCGCTGGAGGCGGGCGCCCGGCACGCCCTGATCGGCCCGAACGGCGCCGGCAAGACGACGCTGATCAACCAGCTGACCGGCGTGCTGCGCTCCTCCTCCGGCTCCATCTGGCTCGACGGCGAAGACATCACCGCGCTGCCGCCCTACAAGCGGGTCAGGCGCGGCCTGGCGCGGACCTTCCAGATCAATTCCCTGTTCCCGCACCTGAGCCCCCTGGAAGCCGTGACCGCGACGATCTGCGAGCGCGACCAGGAGAAACTGAGCCTGCTCGACCGGCGCTTCTTCCGCCTCACCCGCCGCAGCAAGGAGATCGACGAGGCCTACGCCCTGCTCGAACGCCTCAACCTGGCCAAGGACTGCCAGCGCCAGACGCGGGAGCTCGCCTACGGCAAGCAGCGCCTGCTGGAGATGGCGCTGGCGCTGGCGGTGCGGCCCAAGGTGCTGCTGCTCGACGAGCCCGCGGCCGGCGTGCCCGAGGGGGAGAGCGACGAGCTGCTGGCGGTGCTCGCGGAACTGCCGCAGGAGATCAGCATTCTCCTGATCGAGCACGACATGTCGCTGGTCTTCCGCTTCGCGCAGCGGATCACGGTGCTGGTCAGCGGCGCGGAACTGGTGTCGGGGACGCCGGCCGAGATCGCCGCGGACCCGCGCGTCCAAGAAGTCTATCTAGGCAAACACCATGTCTGAGATGCTCACCGTAGAAAACCTCTTCGCCGGTTACGGCGAAGCCATCGTCCTGGACGCCTGCTCGTTCTCGATGCAAGATGGCGAGAGCCTGGCGCTGCTGGGGCGCAACGGCGTCGGCAAAAGCACCTTGCTGCTGACCCTGATGGGCCACACCCGGGTGCAGCGCGGCTCGCTCCACTGCTTCGGCCGGAACCTGGCCGAGATCCCCACCCATCAGCGTCCCAGCATCGGTCTGGGTTGGGTACCCCAGGAGCGGGAGATATTCGCGTCGCTGACGGTGGAGGAAAACCTGATGGTCACCTCCCGTCCGGGGAAATGGGACCTGCCGCGCGTCTATGCGCTGTTCCCGCGCCTCAAGGAGCGGCGCAAGAACTGGGGCAACGAGCTGTCCGGGGGCGAGCAGCAGATGCTCGCGATCGCCCGCGCGCTGATGCTCAATCCCCGGCTGTTGCTGCTGGACGAACCGCTGGAAGGACTCGCGCCGGTGATCGTCGATGAGCTGTGCGCGGCGATCGCGCACATGGTCAAGCAAGAGGGCCAGGCGCTGATCCTGGTCGAGCAGCACGTCGAGCAGGCCCTGCGCCTGACCGATCGCTGCCTGGTACTGGAGCGCGGCAGCGTCGTGCATAGCGCCGAGAGCGGAATTCAGCTCCAGGATCTCTCCCTTCTCGACAAGTGGGTCGGGGTACGCCTGCACTGAACTCCTGAAGCATCGACGGACCCAGAATGACCGGCACTCCCCCATCTAGGCTCTGGCTGTCGGTCACGCCCGGCCTGTTCGTCCTGCTCTGGAGCAGCGGCTTCATCGGCGCCAAGCTCGGGCTGCCCTACGCGGAGCCGCTGACTTTTCTGCTCGCGCGCTTCGCCGCCGTCATCGTGCTGCTGCTGACCGCGGCGATCATCCTGCGCCGGCCCTGGCCGCACCGCCCGATACTCTGGTTCCACATCGCCGTCGCCGGCATCCTGCTGCACGGCGGCTATCTCTCGGGAGTCTTTCTCGCCATCCACACCGGCATGCCCGCGGGAATCGTGTCGGTGATCGTCGGCATCCAGCCGCTGCTCACCGCTCTGGTGAGCGCCAAGATGCTCGGCGAGCGGGTCAGCTCCCGGCAGTGGTCGGGACTGGTGCTGGGCTTCGGCGGCGTCGTCCTGGTGGTGTTCGAGAAGCTCGGACTGTCCGGCGCCAGCGGCGCCGGGCTGGCTTTCTCCGCGCTCGCCCTGGTCAGCATCACCCTCGGGACGGTCTACCAGAAGCGCTTCTGCGCCGAGCTCGACCTGTGGAGCGGCTCGGTGATCCAGTTCATCGCCGCCAGCCTGGTGCTGCTGCCCTTCGCGCTGGCCTTCGAGACCATGCGCATCCACTGGAGCGGCCAGTTCGTGTTCGCCCTGGCCTGGCTCATCTTCGTCCTCTCCCTGGGCGCCATCTCGCTGCTGCATCTCTTGATCAGACGCGGCGCGGCGACCCGGCTGTCGGCCCTGTTCTATCTCACCCCGCCATGCACGGCGCTGCTCGCCTTCTTGGTCTTCGGCGAGAGGCTCTCCCCGCTCTCGCTGGCCGGCATGGCGCTCGCCGGCGCCGGCGTGGCGATCGCGGTGCGCCCCGCGCGTCAATAAAACCCGGGCAACCCATCCCCGTTGGACATACCCGGTTGCGGTGGGTATGCTGTAGTACTTTGGTCTGATCAGGCCGGGCACCTGATCGAGGAGCTTGGGCGGGGGCTGCGGGTGCAGACGGAGGCGAGGATGTCGGCGTATAACCAGACACACCGAAGGCACCTCGCCGCTCCGGAGGACATGGCGAGGAGTTATGCGCCAAACCCGTTTTCCGGATTAGACACCTTTTGACGTACACATCACGTTGGGCATCACAGGAGGCCGCATGGTAATCGAGTACCTCACCGCCATCCTTGCATTCATTACGGCCGTCTACGCCTATTTGACGCACCGCATGGCGAAGGCGAGCGAAGCGTCAGTGGAGGCAATGCGCGATCAATCAGAAGCCATGTCGCGTCCCTACGTTACCGTTGCACCATTCATTCGGCCCCATACGACGCTCCTCTATCTTCGCGTGAAAAATGCCGGAAGAATGGGAGCGCAAAATCTCCGTCTCAGCCTTAATCGTGACTTTTTCCAGTTTGGTGAGAAAAATCGTGCAGAGAATAATCTCCGAACCAAGAGCGCGTTCTCAACGCCTATCGATAGTCTCCCTCCCGGAGCCGACCTTATCTTTTCTCTCGGTCCGGGCTCGGTCATTTTTGGCGAGAACGCAGGCCCCGCCGTTTGCCCTACGCAGTTCAACGTCACAGCTACCTATGAGTTTTTCGGAAAAGAGGTCGTCGAAGTGAACCGAATTGATCTCAGGCCGTACATTGGTACCGAAGGCGAGCGCGACCCAATTGTCGAGGAGCTTGAGCGAATCAGGGGAGTCATGGAGAAGAAAACGTGATGCCCAACCCGGCAGTCAACACGGACGCTGCGCGATAAGGCAGCGCAGCGCCGGTTACTTCTACGTTGAAGCTGTAGAAAAACGCCATTTCACGCGGCGACGGCCGCCCCACACGGCGTGGATTACTCCGCGCCATTTGTCATTTCACCACCCGATTTTGATTTCGCCGTGCCGACGACGCGGACGTCCGCGTCGAGCCGGTGACATGCCCGTTGGACAGGGCCGCGCTTGCCCATTTCTTCTACGCCGCATACCCGTGATGCGCCAGCTTCTCGATGTTGTGCACCAGGCAGTAAAGTTTCCACTGCGCATCGACCTTCCTCTGCCCACGTAGCGTGAAGCGGTCCAGCCCCTTGTTGTAGCGCAGGTTGCCGGACACCGGCTCGACCGTGGCGAAACGTCCGCCATACAGCCGGCGCCCGCGTTCCGAGTCGATCGCCTGCTTCATGATTGCCGTGTAGTTCACCGCGCCGCCGGACGCCTTGCCGCGAAAGAAGCAGACCTGCCGGGCGGGGTCGTCTGCGGTTTCCTCAGACACTTGTCGCGCTGGCTGCAGGGCTGGCAGTCCCGTAGCGCACCCTGGAATTTCACCGCCAAGCGGCCGTTGTGGATGCAGCTGGCGCCGTTCCGGTAGAGTGATTTCCCGGCCGGACAAATGCAGGTGCCGGCTTTGGCGTCGTAGACAAAATCGGCCGGGCGGTAATGCCGCGCCGTCTTCTTCGGATGGGCCTTGTCGTAAAGTGGATCGGGCTTGGCCTTGTGCTTGACCTGATCCTTGAAGCGCTCGTCCCGCTTGCGCATCAGGTTGTCGGCAATCAGGGCCGGTCGCTCCTGTTCGGCCAGCGCCTTGAGATTGGGCTCACTGTGGTAGCCGGCGTCCGCAGTAATCAGGGTATCGACCGTACAGAGCGGAGTGGCCGCTTCGACCACGGGCAGCAGCAAGGCCTGTTCGCTGCCCGTGCCATGGGCTTGCGCCGCGATGATGATCTGGTGGCGGTCGTCCCCCAAGGGGACTTCCTTCGGGGCGTCGTCGGCGGCCACGGCGGTGTAGCCCTGGATCACGCCCTTGCTGGTGGCCATCTTGGCCGATTCGTTGTCGGTGCGGTTGCTCTTGATGACTTTGCCTTTGGCGCCCTTGCGATCATGTGGATTGGCGGCGAGCCACCAACGCATCTGGGCTGCGCCCTTCGTCAGGCGTTCGATCTGGCGGACTTCCTTCTCGGCGAGCGCGGGCTCGACGGCCATGGCGTCGTTCTCGCGATGGCGGGCCAGCATGGCGCGGGCGGCGGCTTCCATCTTGTCGGCTTGGCGCAGGAAGTCGGCGCGGGTACCGCTCTTGCCCTTGCTGGCGTTGGCCGGCAGCTTGACGCCGTCGATGGCGAACATCTCGCGGCCGATGAGCCCCTGGCGGTCGCAGATGAGCAGGACTTCCTTGAACAGCGGCTCGATCTCGGCGCCGAGGGTGCTGACGAAGTCGGCAAAGGTGGTGAAGTGCGGGGCGCTGTCCCCGGACAGGGCGATGAAGGTAACCTGTTCGCGGCAGGCGCGCTCGATGCCGCGCGAGCTGACGATACCCCGGCTGTAGGCGAACAGCACGACCTTGAGCAACATCGCCGGTGGGTAGGCGCTAGCGCCGGTGAAGTCGTTCTTGTAGCGGCGATCAAAGCGGCGCAGGTCGAGTTCGCGATCGACTAGGTAGTTCAGAGCGTGCTCGAAGGTGCCAGGCAGCAGTTGCCGTTCGAGGTCGACCGCAAGAAAGCGCGGGCTGGTGTCGATGTGTTTGTAGCGGGCCATGGGCGTGCATCCAAAGGAGACAAAGCTATGACGCTTGATATACCGGATGGTTCACAGCAAAATGCCGGCATGAATG
>DATKVJ010000055.1:0-48763 GCA_035530135.1 Rhodocyclaceae bacterium
CGTCGATGCCGCGGTTCGCGCCGCCCGCTTCCAGTTCGAGGAGGGCGCGTGGTCGAAGATGACCGGGGTCGAGCGCGGACGCCTGATCTACCGCCTGGCGGAGCTGATGGAGCGCGACAAGGAGCGCCTGGCCATGCTCGAAACGCTCAATCTGGGGCGGCCGCTGATGGAACCGACGATACTCGATCTGCCGATGGCCATCGACACCATGCGTTACTTCGCTGGCTGGGCGGACAAGATAGAAGGGCGCACGATTCCGACGCCCGGCTACTTCGGCCAGCCGACGCTCTCGTACACGGTGCGTGAGCCGATGGGGGTGGTCGGCGCGATCACGCCCTGGAACACGCCGCTGATGATCGCCGCCTGGAAGATCGCTCCGGCGCTTGCGGCGGGCTGCACCGTGGTCATCAAGCCGTCGGAAGAGGCACCGCTGACCACGCTCTATCTGGCGCGGCTGATCGAAGAGGCGGGTTTCCCGCCGGGCGTCGTCAATGTCGTCCCCGGGCTCGGCGAGGTCGCCGGCGCGGCACTGGCGCGCCACCCGGGAATCGACAAGATCAGCTTTACCGGCAGCCCGGAGGTCGGTCGGGAGGTGATGCGCGCCGCCGCCATCGGCTTCAAGCGCGTCGCGCTCGAACTGGGCGGCAAGTCGCCGCAGATCATCCTGGCCGATGCCAACCTGGAGGCCGCGATCGGCGGCGCCGCGCTCGGGCTGTTCTTCAACCAGGGGCAGGTGTGCGCCGCCGGCACCCGGATACTCGCGCACCGCTCGTGCTACGACCAGGTGCTCGAAGGACTGACCCGCGCGGCCGATGCGATCAAGTTGGGTGACCCGCTCGATCCCCAGACCAACATGGGTTCGCTGATCAGCCTGAAGCAATTGGAACGGGTATCGGGCTACGTCGATGCCGGACTGAAGGAGGGTGCCAAGCTCGTCGCCGGCGGCCGCCGCCTCGACGAACCGGGCTACTTTTTCCGGCCGACCATCTTCGCCCAGGCGAGCAACGACATGCGCATTTCCCAGGAGGAGATCTTCGGGCCGGTCGGCGCGGTGATGGCCTTCGACGATCCGGAAGAGGCGGTCAAGCTGGCCAACGGCACGCGCTACGGCCTCGCGGCAACCATCTGGACGCGCGACCTGAGCCAGGCGCACCAGATGGCAGCCAGGATTCGCGCCGGTGCCGTTTCGATCAACGGCTGGGCCACCATCGACGCGCGCCTGCCCTGGGGCGGGGCCAAGACCAGCGGCATCGGTCGCGAGCTGGGCTGGAACGGCATCGAGGCGGTCACGGAAGAGAAGGTCATCACCGTCGTGCTTTGAGGTTCGCTGCAAACCGGGTTCGCCCGGGTTTTATCCATCGGCGGCAACGATGGCCACGGAGACAGGTACCAGGGACGGCCCTGGGGACTTTTGATAAGGAGGGGATCATATGAACAAATACGGAATAGCGCTGGTGGCGATTCTTGCGGCGTTGTCGCAAGCGGCGCTCGCCGAGACCGCGGCGCAGCAGGCGGCCAGTCTCGGCGGGCCGCTACTGACGCCGTCGGGTGCCGAGCGCGCCGGCAGCAAGGACGGCCTCATCCCGAAGTGGGAAGGGGCGCCACCCAGCAACGGCTGGGTCTACGGCAAGAAGCGCTTCGATGACTGGAAGTACAAGGCGGACAAGCCCTTGTTCACCATCGACGCCTCGAACGTCGACAAGTATGCCGACAAGCTCTCGCCCGGCCAGATCGCCACCATCAAACAGATCAAGGGCTACCGCATGGACGTCTATCCGAGCCACCGCGACTGCGGGATACCGGATTTCGTCGCGGCGAACACCAAGAAGAATATCGGTTATGCGCAGTTGGGTGCCGACGGCTGGAGCCTGAAGGAAGCCATGGTTCCCGGCTTTCCCTTCCCGTTCCCGAAAAACGGCACCGAGGCGATGTGGAACATGAAGATGCGCTATCACGGCGTGGGAATCGACTTTCCGCACGTGACCACCGCCGTGTCGCCGCGCAAGGGCAGTTCCGACTGGATCCAGGCTACCTCCAACCAGACCATGTACTTTCCCTGGGGGCTCAAGGGTTCCCACCAACTGAGCAAGCTGCCGCCGGTCGAGTACTACACCTACTTTGCCTATGATTCCCCCGCGGCGCTGGCGGGCCAGGCCTTGTCCATCACCCTGTACCTGAACAAGCCCAGCACCGAGACCTTCTACTACTTCCCCGGCCAGCGCCGCGTCCGGCGCATGCCGGCTTACGCCTACGACTCGCCGCAGATCGGCATGGAAGGCCAGTACACCATGGACGAGCCGCTGGTATTCAACGGCACCCTGGATCGCTTCAACTGGAAGATCGTCGGCAAGAAGGAAATGTACATAGCCTACAACTCCTTCGGGACCGACGATTTCACCGCCAAGTTCGGCGCGGTGGCAAAAACCGATCACCTCGCCGAGAACAGCCGGCACTACGAACTGCACCGGGTCTGGGTGATCGAGGCGACGGTGAAACCGGGTATGCGCCACATCGCACCGAAGCGCACCTACTATCTCGACGAGGACAGCTGGAACGTGGTTGCGGGCGAGGACTACGACGGCCAGGGCAAGCTCTTCAAGTACCGGGAAGGTTATCTGATTCCGGTGTATGAGACCGGCACCTGCGACGTCACCACGTTCGCCCAGTACAACCTCTCCGAAGGCCGCTACGTGTTCGACATGGATCCGGTCGGCGGCAACAAGGACACCCGCTGGGTGACCGTGCCCAAGGGCGTGCGCTACAACCCGGATTTCTATACCGCCGATAACCTGCGTGCCATCAGCGGTCAGTGATAGCGCCAGACGCACCTACAGGAGACAGCATAATGAAAAGACAGACGAAGATTAAGTTGCTGGCGGGCGCAGTGGCAGCGGCATGCGCGGGTTCGGCGTGCGCATTCACCTTCGATACGGGAACGGTCTCGGGCAGCTTCAATTCCTCGATCAGCCTGGGCACGGGGGTGCGGGCCGATGGCCAGCCCTGCGGTACGGTGATCGGCACCACCTTCGGGGCGCCGACGCCGGCGATCGGCGCCGGCGCCCCCGGCGGCTGCCTGGATGCGGCGTCGTTCTACAACGACCAGGGCAACCTCAACTACAACAAGGGCGACGCCTTCACCACCTATCTCAAGGGCACGCACGAGCTGTTCCTGAAGATGCCGGACGACTGGAAATTCTTCGGCCGGATCAATTGGGTGAAGGACTTTTCGGCAACGCATACCACCGGCGTGGTGAGCGGCGGCAACAGTACCGGGGTTGCCCTCTCGGGCGACTCCTCCAGCCAGTTGAACTTCAAGGCGCGCCTGCTCGATTTCTGGGTCAGCAAGCAATTCGATCTGAACGGCGAATCGGCCCGCATCCGCGTCGGCAACCAGGTCATCAGCTGGGGCGAGAGCCTGTTCCTCCCTGGCGGCATCAATCAGACCAATGCCATGGATCTGATGCGCCTGGCTCAGCCCGGCACCCAGTTGAAGGAGGTCTATCTGCCGGCACCGATCATCAGCGCGGCTGCGGGATTGGGCCACGGCTTCAACGTCGAGGGCTACGTCCAGACCGACTGGAACAAGGACTACTTCCCGCCGGTGGGCAGCTACTGGTCGATCGCGAGCATCGGCAACGGCGCCGACAGCTATGGCGCCTTCGGCACCGCGACCGCCAAGGAGCCCAGGAACGGCGGCCAGTACGGCCTGGCCTTGCGCTATCAGCCGGAGAGCACCCAGGTGAATTTCGGCCTCTACGCGATGCGCTATCACGACAAGTTGCCGGTGCTGAGCTACGCCGATCCCGCGAATTTCGGTGGTGCCCAATTCTCCTATCTCGAGGACCGCACGCTGTTGGGCGTCAGCACCAACTTCCCGCTGGGCGACTGGGCCATCGGTTCGGAGCTGTCCTACCGGCCCAAGGCCGCCATCGCGCTGCAGCCGCTGGCGGCAAACAACGTCAATGGCAATGGCTGTCTGGTGGGCGGCAACTGCTACATCGACGAGAAGCGTTATCAGATGAACCTGACGGGAATTCTGAGCATGACGCCCAGCGACTACGGCGGCATCCTGAAGCTGCTCGGCAGCCCCGACACCGCCACCCTGCTGGCGGAAGCGGCCGTGACCGATTTTCCGGACATGCACAGTTCCTACCAGGGCGTTCCGGTCGCCGCCGGCCAGTGGGGCTGGGGCGCCCTGACGTCTTCCGACGCGATGTTTACCACTGGGCAGAATCCGCCGGTGGGCACCAATATGTCGTGGGGTTACAACTTCGACTTCAGCTGGACCTACGACGGTTCGCTGATCAAGGACTGGCAGGTCACGCCCGAGGTCTACTACTTCCAGGCGGTCAAGGGCAGAAGTCCGGATACCATGGGGCTGTTCATGCAGGGAGCGAAGTCCGCAAACTTCATCGTCACCTTCACGCATAATCCGGCGAACTGGAGCTTCGGCATGAACTACGCGAAGTTCTGGGGCGGATCGAGCGTTCTCGATCAGCCGCTGACCGGGCGCAATTTCTACGGTGCCTACGTCACGCGCAACTTCTGAGCGTCGCCGCCCGTGCCGACACGTCGCAGCGTGTCGGTGCGGGCGAATCCCTTCATCGAATTTCAGACAGGCTGCTTCGCACCGCCCCCATGCCCAATAGCTCGCACCAAGACCAGTCAGAGAACGCTTTGACGCGCGCCATCGTCAATCTCGAAAACTTCCTGTTCCGCCTGCGCAAGCCCGTGCTGGTGTTTCTGCTCGGGCTCACGGCGGTCATGGGCTACTACGCCTTGCAGTTGAGAATGGACGCCGGCTTCAACAAGCAGATGCCGATCGGCCAGGAATACATCAAGACCTTCCAGAAGTACCGCGACGACGTGATCGGCGCCAACCGCCTGAACATCGTGGTCAAGGCGCGGCACGGCACCATCTGGAACAAGGCGGCGCTGACCAGGCTCTACGAGGTGACGCAGGCGGTGATGTTCCTGCCCAACGTGTCGCGCCTGGGCGTGCAGTCGCTGTGGACGCCGAACAGCTTCGTCAACGAGATCACCGAGGACGGCTTCCGCGCCGACCCCCTGATCCCGGGCACGGTCACCGCCGGCAACCTCACGCCCGAGATCATCGCCAACATCCAGCGCGCCACCAGTCAGGGCGGCTTCGTCGGCACCCTGGTCGGACGCGACCAGACCAGCGCCATGGTCACCGCCTCGATCAACGAGTTCGACGCCAGCGGCAAGAAGATCGATTACGTCGCCTACAACCGCATCCTCGAGCAGCGGATCCGCAAATTCGAGGACCCCAATTTCCAGATCCAGATCACCGGCTTCGCCAAGCAGATCGGCGACATCGCGGCGGGCGCCGAGAGCGTGCTGGTGTTCTGCGCCATCGCCCTGCTGCTCACCGCCCTCGCGGTCTATTGGTATTGCCATTCGATCCGGCTGACCTTGCTGGCGGTGCTCTGTTCCCTCACCTCGCTGGTGTGGCAGTTCGGCACCCTCCACTTGCTGGGCTTCGGCCTCGATCCGCTGGGCGTGCTGGTACCCTTCCTGGTCTTCGCCATCGGCGTCTCGCACGGCATCCAGCAGATCAACTACATCGTGCGCGAGATCTCGCACGGCCGCAGCACCGAAGAGGCGGCCCGCGCCAGCTTCAGCGGCCTGCTGATTCCCGGCACGCTGGCGCTGGTCACCGCCTTCGTCTCCTTCATCACCCTGATCCTGATCCCGATCCCGATGGTGCGGGAACTGTCGATCACCGCCTCGATCGGCGTCGGCTACAAGATCGCCACCAACCTGGTGATGCTGCCGCTGGCGGCGTCGCTGATGCGCTTCACCAAGGAGTTCGCCGACAAGGCCATGCTCAAGCGCGAACAGCGCGCGCAATGGCTGCGCGTGCTGGCGCGGGTGGCCGAGCCGCGCAACGCCGCCGTGGTGCTGATGGTGGTTGGCGCGGTGTTCGCGGTATCGGTGTGGCAAAGCCGCGACCGGGTGATCGGCACGCTGCAGCCAGGCGCGCCGGAATTGCGCCCCGACGCGCGCTACAACCTGGATGCCGTGGCCATCGCCAAGGATTACGATACCGGCCTGGACTGGCTCACCGTGCCCTTCCAGGCGCCGCCCCACTCCTGCGGCAACGTCGCCATCGGCATCTATCAGGATCAGTTCGTCACCCAGATGCGGCATGTGCCCGGCGTGCAGTCGGTGAGTTCGTATTCCGATCTGCTGCGCGCCTACAACGAGGGCTACAACGAGGGCAATCCGAAGATGTACGTGGTACCCATCGATCCCGAGAATTACGCCGCGCTCTCGGTCGAGATCGGGCGCATCCACGGCTACATGAGGAAGGATTGCAGCATGCTGGCCGCCAACCTGTATCTCACCGACCACAAGACCACGACGATCAACCGGGTGATCGCGGCGGTCAAGCGCTTCCGTAGCGAGCATCAGCTGCCCGGCGTCACGGTGCGCCTCGCGGCCGGCAACGCCGGAGTGCTGGCGGCGGTCAATGAGGTGGTGGCGAAGAGCGAGCTGCCGATGATGCTCTACGTCTATGCCGCCATTCTGGTGCTGGTGTTCCTGGTCTATCGCGATTTCCGCGCCATGATCGCCTGCTGCCTGCCGCTGACCGTGGGTACCTTCCTGGGCTACTGGTTCATGAAGGAACAGCAGATCGGGCTCACCGTCGCGACCCTGCCGGTGATGGTGCTGGCCGTGGGCATCGGCGTCGACTACGCGTTCTATATCTACAACCGGCTGCAGTTCCATCTGGCCAAGGGCCAGCCGATCGTCAAGGCGCTAGAGCACGCCATCCTGGAGGTCGGCATGGCGACCATCTTCACCGCCATCACCCTGGCCGTCGGCGTCGCCACCTGGTCATTCTCGGAGCTCAAGTTCCAGGCCGACATGGGCAAGCTGCTCGCCTTCATGTTCATCGTCAATATGGTCATGGCCATGACCGCGCTGCCCGCCCTGGCCGTGTGGCTGGAGCGACTGTTTCCGCGTCGTGGCCCGGTCCGGGCGCTCGGCATCCTAGATCATTGATGGAGTTCGCGATGCCACGTTTTTCACCTAATGCCCGGGCCACCCTGCTCGCCGCGCTGCTGGGCTGCTGCGGTCTTGCCGCTGCCCAGCAGGGTCCGGCCCGTCCCATCCCGCTGGTGCAGAAGCCCGCGTTCATCACCTCCTACGCTGCCAGCGAAATGATCCTGGCCGCCACGCGCGCCGGTTCGCGGCTGGTGGCGGTGGGCGACCATGGGGTGGTGCTGCTCTCCGACGATGACGGCAAGAGCTACCGTCAGGCCCGTGCCGTGCCGACGCGCGCGACCCTGACCGCGGTGTCGTTCAGCGATGCGCATAACGGCTGGGCGGTCGGGCACTGGGGGGTGATCGTGCACACCGGCGACGGCGGCGAGACCTGGACCCTGCAGCGCAGCGACACCAGCATCGACCAGCCGCTGTTCACCGTTCATTTCAGCGACGCCGAGCACGGCCTGGCGGCCGGGCTCTGGTCCTTGCTGCTGCGCACGGACGACGGCGGCAAGACCTGGCAGCCGGTGACGCTGCCGCTGCTGCCCGGCGGCAGGAAGCCCGACCGCAACCTGTTCTCGTTTTTCGCCGACCACCGGGGCTCGCTGTTCATCACGGCGGAAAAGGGCACCGTGCTCCGCTCCGACGACAATGGCGTCACCTGGTCTTATATCAGTACCGGTTACCAGGGCTCGTTGTGGACCGGCTGCACGCTCGCCGACGGCACCCTGCTCGTCGCCGGCCTGCGCGGCACGGTGTACCGCAGCGGCGACGACGGCAAGACCTGGGGGCCGGTGCAAAGCGGCACGAAGAGCTCGATCACCGACATCGTCGAGGACGGCAAGAAGGTGGCTGCCGTCGGCCTCGACGGCGTCCAGCTGCAAAGCAGCGACGGCGGCCGCAGCTTCACGCTCACCCAGCGCGATGACCGCCTCGCGCTGACCGCCGCGGTGGCGGCCCCGGACGGGACGCTGCAGGTGTTCTCGATGGCCGGCGTGGTCACCGCGCCAGGCTCCGGCCATGACTGAGCCGGCGGGGCTGCAGAAGACGCTGGGCTACTGGGATCTGGTCGCCTATGGCCTGGCCTACATCGCGCCGATCGCCCCCCTGTCGACCATCGGCTTCGTCTGGGATGCCTCCGGCGGCCTGGTCGTGCTGGCCTATCTGTTCGGTGCGGCGTGCATGTATTTCACCGCCCGCAGCTACGCCACGATGTGCGAGGCCGTGCCCAATGCCGGTTCCGTCTATGCCTTCGCCAGGATGGGGCTGGGCCGCTTCGCGGGCTTCATGGCCGGCTGGATGATCCTGCTCGACTATCTGTTGATCCCGGCGCTGCTCTACGTCCTGGCCTCGATCGCCATGAGCACGCTGCTGCCCGACGTCGGACGGTGGGTCTGGATCCTGTTGACGATGGGCATCACCCTGGCCTTCAACTGGTTCGGCATCCGCGTCACGACCCGCGTCAATTTCGCCTTTCTGGCGCTGCAAGGGGCGATGCTGCTGGCGTTCCTGGTGCTGGCGCTGGTGGCGCTGATGGGCGGCAAGGGCGACGGTGCGCTGACCCTGCACCCGCTGTTCGACGCCGCGAGCTTCCATGCCGGCAAGATATTCAGCGCCACATCGATCGCCGTGCTGTCTTTCCTGGGTTTCGACGCCATCTCGACGCTGGCCGAAGAGACCAAGGACCCCAGCGGCAAGACCGTGGGCCGGGCGATCATGGGCACGCTGGCGGTCGCCACGCTGATCTTCGTCGTCCAGACCTGGGTCGTCGGCGACCTGCTGCCCGGCCTGCGCATCCAGGACCCCGCGGCGGCCGCGTTCGAGCTGGCGCACTGGGCCCTGGGTGCCGGCTTCGCCGCCTTCATGGCCTGGGTGATCGCCCTGGTCAATGGCTTTTCCAATCCGGTGCCGATGCAGGCCGGCGTCGCCCGGGTCCTGTTCGCGATGGGGCGGGACCGGCAGCTGCCCGCAATCCTGGGCCGCGTGCATCCCAAATACGGCACGCCCTATGTCGGCATGCTGGCGTCCTCGGCCCTGTCGCTGGTGATCGCGCTGACGATGCGCGACCGGCTGGACGAACTGGCCTCCATCGTCAATTTCGGCGCCCTGACGGGTTTCGCCTTGCTGCATCTGTCGGTGCTCAAGCACTTCGCCGTGAAACTGCGCTCGCGCAAAATCTTCGTGCATTGGCTGGTGCCGGTGATCGGCCTGACGGTGGTCATGGCGGTGCTCTCGGGGATGAGCCGCTTCGCCATGGACGTGGGCCTGACCTGGATGGTCACGGGCGCCGTCTATGGTCTGTTTCTGCGGGTCCGCAATCGCGATTTGATTCGCGCGGAAATCTAGCATGAATGCATTCCACGAACGAAGCGTCGCGCCGCTTATGAATGAGTCCAGTGGCAATCAACTGAAAGGCAATGGTATGAGCAAGGCGCACTATCCGGCGCTGGCCCTGTATGTCGGCGGCCAGTGGCTGTCCCGGGCCTCCGGAGGAGAAATTCCGGTCGTCAATCCGGCCGACGAGAGCGAACTGGGGATGCTGCCCCTGGTCGGAAAATCCGAACTCGACGCCGCGCTGGAGTCCGCCGCGGCGGGTTTCAAGATCTGGAAAAGGACCAGCGCCTTCGACCGGCAGAAGATCATCGCGCGCGCCACCCAGCTGGTGCGCGAGCGCGCCGCCGACATCGCCATGGCGCTCACCCTCGAACAGGGCAAGCCCTATGCGCAGGCGACGCGCGAGGTCTTGCTGAGCGCCGAAATCATCGATTTCCTGGCGGAGGAGGGCAAGCGTCTCTATGGCCGGACGGTGCCGCCGCGCTCATCGAATGTGCTGAGCCAGCTGGTGGCGCGTCATCCGGTCGGGCCCGTCGCCGCCTTCACGCCGTGGAATTTCCCCGCCAACCTGCCGGCGCGCAAGCTCGGCGGCGCACTGGCGGCGGGCTGCAGCGTGATCATCAAGCCGGCGGAGGAGACGCCCGCCTCCTGCATGGAATTCGTGCGCGCCTTCCACGACGCGGGGCTGCCGCCCGGCGTGCTCAACATGGTGTGCGGCCGGCCGGACGAGGTGTCCACTCACCTGATCGCCTCGCCCGTGATCAGAAAGGTTTCCTTCACCGGATCGGCCCGGGTCGGGCGCCTGCTCGGCGATCTGGCGGCCAAGGGCATCAAGCGCTATACGGCCGAGCTGGGCGGCCACGCGCCGGTGATCGTCTGTCAGGATGCCGACGCGGAGCAGGTCGCCAAGGCCTCGGTGGTGGCGAAATTCCGCAACGGCGGCCAGGTCTGCACCTCGCCGACGCGCTTCTATGTGCATCACGCCAAGTTCAAGAAGTTCTGTTCGGTGTTCGCGGCCGAGGCCAAGGCGATCCGCGTCGGATCCGGGCTCGAACCGGGCGTTGCCATGGGGCCGCTGGTCAGCTTCCGGCGCCTGGGCGACATGCAGCGCCTGGTGGACGATGCCGTGGCGCGCGGCGGCAAGCTGCTCTGCGGCGGGCACCGGCTCGGCGAGAGCGGTTATTTCTTTGCGCCGACGGTCCTGGCCGAGGTGCCGCCGGAGGCCATGATCCTGCACGAGGAGCCGTTCGGGCCGATCGCCGTTTTGCAGTCCTTCTCGACCCTCGACGAGGCGATCGCCGCCGCCAACGGCCTGCCCTACGGCCTGGCCGCCTATGGCTTCACCCACGACCTGGTCAGCGCGCACCGCCTCGGCGAGGAGCTGGAGGCGGGCATGGTCGGCGTCAATCACTTCGGCATTTCGCAGCCGGAGACCCCGTTCGGTGGCTGGAAGGAGAGCGGCTTCGGCCATGAGAGCGGCCTCGAGGGCCTGCTCGGCTACACCGATGTCAAGCTGTTCTCCATCGCTGCGTGACGGGTCGAACGAAATGACCGCTCATTCCGCGTCCCCCTGCGTGCTGGTGGTCGGCACCTGCGACACCAAGGCGGAGGAATTGCGTTTCGTCCGCGAGCGCCTGGAAGAAGGCGGCGGCCGGGCGCTGATCATGGATGTCGGCGTGCTCGGCACGCCCTCGTTCGCCCCGGACGTGAGCAATGCCGAGGTCGCCGCCGCAGCCGGCTGCTCGTTGGCCGAGATCGCCGCCGGCGGCGACGAGAATCTGGCCATGAGCCAGATGGCCGAGGGCGCGGCGCGCCTGTCGGCGCGCCTGTGCGCCGAGGGGCGGATCCAGGGCGTGATGATCCTCGGCGGCACCATGGGCACCGACCTGTCGCTGGATGTCGCCGCAGCGCTGCCGCTGGGCGTGCCCAAGATGGTGGTGTCCACCGTCGCCTTCTCCCATCTGATTCCGCCGGAGCGCATCGTCCCCGACCTGATGATGGTTCTCTGGGCGGGGGGCTTGTACGGCCTGAACAGCATTTGCGCATCGATACTGCGGCAGGCAGCCGGCGCCATTCTCGGCGCTTGCCGCGCGGCGCTGCCGGTCGGCGCTGCCCGTCCGCTGATCGGCATGACCTCGCTGGGCAAGAGCTGTCTGAGCTACATGGTTCGCCTGAAGCCGGCGCTGGAATTGCGCGGCTACGAAGTCGCCGTGTTTCACACCACCGGCATGGGCGGGCGGGCCTTCGAGGCCCTGGCGGCGGAGCGCAGGTTTGCGGCGGTGATGGACTTCAGCCTCCAGGAGCTCAGCAATCAGGTTCACGGCTCGGTGGTCAGCTCCGGCGCCGGCCGGCTGACGGCGGCGGGGCGCGCCGGCATCCCGCAAATCGTCGCCCCCGGGGCAGTGGACATGATCGATCTGCCGGCGTGGCAGCCGCTGCCCGAGCGCTACCGGGAGCGGCCTTACCACGCGCACAACCGCCTGATCGCGTCGGTGACCGCGACGGCTGCGGAGCGACGCGAAACGGCGCGGCACATCGCCGACCGGCTGGCCGAGGCGCAGGGACCGACCGCGCTGATACTGCCGCGCGCCGGCATCCAGGAGTGGGACCGGGAAGGCCAGGCGCTGCACGACGCCCAGGGCCTCGCGGCGATGCTGGCAGAGCTGCGCGACCGGGTATGCCCGCCCGTCGCGCTGGTGGAGCTCGACGCGCACATCAACGATCCCGAGTTCGCCGACGCCGCGCTGGCGGTCTTCGACGGCTGGGTGCGAGACGGCATCGTGCCGCCCGGCGCCGCCGCTCCGGAGGCGAGAAGCTGATGTATACGACACCCACCGGCCTGCTGCTCGATTTCGGCAGCGTCATCACCTACTCGCTGTTCGAGAAGCACCGCGACACCGAGGCGACCCTCGGGCTGGCGCCGGGCAGCCTGACCTGGCTGGGTCCCCTGGACCCAGCGAGCGACGAGCTGTGGCGGACGATGCAGCGCGACGAGATCAGCGAGCGCGACTATTGGGCGGCGCGCGCGAGCCAGCTCGGAGCCGCCTGCGGCGAGCCGGGCTGGGACATGCTCGCGCTGCTCAAGCGCCTGCGCCATACCGAGCCCGACGCCGCCGTGCGGCCGCAGATGCTGAGCCTGGTGCGCCGGGCCGCGAGCCGCGGGATACGCGTGGGCATCCTCTCCAACGAGCTGGAGCTGTTCTACGGCGAGCGCTTCCTGAAAGAACTGACGATCATGAATGAAATTTCGGTCGTGATCGACGGCAGCCACAGCAAGATCCTGAAGCCGCGCCCCGAGGCTTATGCCGCGGCGGTTGCGGCGATGGACCTGCCGGCATCGAGCCTGCTGTTCGTCGATGACCAGCTGCGCAATATCGTCGGGGCCCACCAGTTCGGCCTGCAGACGCAACTCTTCGATCTGCGCGACCCGGCCGGCGCCTGTCGCGCAGTCCTCACCCGGCTCGGACTCGCGCCGATAACAGCCTGTTGATCGGCTCGTCGAGTCCGCTCCTCATTGTCCTCATTGCAAAGGCAACCAAGATGTCATTCGATCCCGCTTTCCTCAAAGCCAACAATGCGCGCTACCTCTGGCATCCGATGGCGTTTCCCAAAGCCATGCAGGATTCTCCTCCCGACATCATCGTCAAGGGCGATGGCGTCTGGATATGGGATGTCGACGGCCACAAGATGGTCGACGGCGTGGGCGGTCTATGGAGCGCGAACCTGGGCTTCGGCCGCAAGGAAATCCGCGACGCGGTGGTGGCGCAGCTGGACGAACTGCCCTTCTACAACGTCTTTCGCGGCACCACCCACGCTCGCGCCATCGAGCTGTCCGAGCGCCTGGTCAGGATGATGCGGCCCGACGGGGTCGAGGCGGTGTTCTTCAGCAACGGCGGCTCGGACGCGGTGGAGAGCGCCCTGAAAATCGCCCGGCAGTACTGGAAGATCCAGGGACAGGGCGACCGCACCAAGTACATTTCCCTGAGGCAGGGCTATCACGGCGTGCATTTCGGCGGCATGTCGGTCAATGGCAACACCAATTTCCGGCGCGCCTACGAACCCTTGCTGCCCGGCTGCTTCCACGTCGACACCCCCTGGCTCTATCGCAATCCCTACACCGACGATCCGGTGAAGCTGGGTGAAATCTGCGCCCTGCTGCTGGAACGGGAAATCCAGTTCCAGGGTCCGGATACGGTCGCGGCCTTCATCGCCGAGCCGGTGCAGGGTGCCGGCGGCGTCATCGTGCCGCCCGAGAACTACTGGCCGCTGGTGCGCGAGGTGTGCGACAAGTACGGCGTGCTGCTGATCGCCGACGAGGTGGTCACCGGTTTCGGCCGCACCGGCGAGATGTTCGGCACGCGCCTGTGGGGGGTGCAGGCGGATCTGATGTGCCTGGCGAAGGGCATCTCGTCGGGCTACGTGCCGCTGGGCGCGACGGCGATCGGCGGCAAGGTGGTGGCAGCCTTCGCCAACGCCGACCCGGGCGCCGGAAGCCTGTCCCACGGCTACACCTACAGCGCGCACCCGGTCGCTGCGGCCGCGGCCCTGGCGACGCTGGACATCCTCGAAGCGGAAGACATCCCGGGCAACGCCGCCCGGCAGGGGCAACGGCTGCTGGCCGCCTTGTCGGGTTTCGAACAGCGGTTCCGCACGGTGGGCAACGTGCGCGGGCGCGGCCTGATGGTCTGCCTGGAGATGGTCGCCGACAAGAAAACCAAGGCGCCGTTTGCGCGCGGCGCCGATGTCCCCGCCAAGGTGGCCAGGGCCGCCTATCGGCGCGGCGCCATGGTGCGTCATTCGGGCGGCAACATCATTCTCTCGCCGGCGCTGACCATACAGGCGGCCGAGATCGATCTGATCGTCGAGGCGCTGGCCGGCGCCTTTGCCGAAGTCGAAGCGGGGCTGTGACCGGCACCACGCCTCTGATCTTGTTTGAACAAAAATTTGGAGCACTCAATGCATATTGGCGTACCGAAGGAAATCAAGAATCACGAATACCGCGTGGGCATGACGCCGGCCGGGGTGCGGGAGGCGGTGGCGCACGGCCACAGCGTGTCGATCCAGCGCGGTGCCGGCGCATCGATCGGATTCGGCGACGAGCAGTATGCGGCTGCGGGCGCGCGTATCGTGGCCGAAGCGGCCGACGTCTTTGCCGATGCGGAACTGATCGTCAAGGTGAAGGAACCCCAGCCCGCCGAATGCGCGATGATGCGCAAGGGTCAGGTGCTGTTTACCTACCTGCACCTGGCGCCCGATCCGCAGCAGACGCAATTGCTCCTCAAGTCGGGCTGCACCGCGATCGCCTACGAGACCGTGACCGACGATAAGGGACGGCTGCCGCTGCTGGCGCCGATGAGCGAGGTTGCCGGACGCCTGGCGCCGCAGATGGGGGCGTTCGCGCTGACCAAATCCGTGGGCGGGGCCGGGGTGTTGCTGGGCGGCGTTCCGGGCGTTCTGCCGGCGCGGGTCACGGTGATCGGCGGCGGCGTCGTGGGCGAGAATGCCGCCAAGGTCGCCCTGGGCATGGGCGCGGACGTGACGCTGATCGACACTTCCAAGTCCCGCTTGCAGGAACTCGACGGACGCTACGGGCCGCGGCTGAAGACGCTGCAGGCCAATGCCCACGGCATCAAACTGGCCGTCGCCGATTCGGACATGGTGATCGGAGCGGTGCTCGTTCCCGGTGCCAAGGCGCCCAAGCTGGTGAGCCGGGCCATGCTCAAGCTGATGCGCAAGGGCTCCGTTCTGGTGGATGTCGCCATCGACCAGGGCGGCTGTTTCGAAACCAGCCGACCGACGACCCACGCCGAACCGCTCTACGAAGTGGATGGCATCGTCCATTACTGCGTCGCCAACATGCCCGGAGCCGTGGCGCGCACCGCCACCCTGGCGCTGACCGCGGAGACGCTGCCGTTCGCGCTCAGGCTGGCCGATCTGGGCTGGCAGCGCGCCTGCCGGGAGGACAGGCACTTGGCCAACGGTTTGAACGTGCATGAGGGTCGCGTGGTGCACCCGGCGGTGGGCGCATCCCTGGGGATCGAGTGCGCGCCGCTCGCGGCCCTGCTGCAATAACCCGGGGACAGGCGGACAACGGCAGATCCGCCCGGCAAGGGTTCCTGGATGCTGACAACTTGAGGATGGCAGAAATGACAGTGGCAGCTCATAGCAGTAGGCGTGACGGAGGACTTGATCTCGGCCCGTTTTACGGCTGGATGCGGGGTCTGTTCATCGGGATGTTGACGGTGTTTTCCGCGGCGGCCTGGGCCGGTGAATCGCCGGTGCAGCTTCTGACCGCGAAGTGCGGCGCCTGCCACCTGGACGGCAAGACCTTCCAGCGGATATCGGATATCCGCAAGAGTCCGGAAGGCTGGGAAATGACCATCGTGCGCATGGGCGTCTGGCACAAGGTCGAGGTTTCGCGGCGTGATCGCCAGATCCTGGTCAAGTACCTGGCGGACAAGCAGGGCTTGGCGCCCGCCGAGAGCGCCCCTTACCGCTTCCTGATCGAGCGCCGGCCCAACGTCCAGGATGTCGTGCCGAACCCGGAGCTCACGCAGATGTGCGCCCGCTGTCACAGCTTCGGCCGGGTGGCGCTGCAAAGGCGCGACGTCGGCGAGTGGCGGAAGCTGGTGGAAACGCACGTCGGACAGTTTCCCAGCATCGAATACTCGGCCATGGGCCGGGATCGGAACTGGCTGGATCTGGCCCTGAATCAGGTGGCGCCCGAGTTGGCCAAGCGCTACCCGCTGCACACCGGGGCCTGGCGGAAATGGCAGAAGACCCGGCATATCGCCCCCACCGGAACCTGGCGCGTGGTCGGCAACCGGCCCGGTTGGGGCGAGTACACCGGCTACATGTACGTCCATGCCCAGGGCGCAGACCGCTACCGGGTCAGGTACGCATTGCGCTACGACGATGGCGACCGGCTTTCCGGCCAGGGCCACGCCATCGTCTATACCGGCTATGAATGGCGCGGGGCGGCCCGACTGGGAGATCAGGAGGTCGAATCCATCTTCGCCATGAGCGCGGACGGCAAGAAAATGTCCGGCCGCTGGTTCCGGCGCGATGCCGACGAGGTGGGCGCCCAGTTCGGCGCGGTGCGCGTCGCTGCCACCCCGCCGGGCACCGTCCTGGCGGTCTCACCGGCCTTCCTCAAGACCGGCGAGACCACGACCGTGCGTCTGTCCGGCGTGAAGCTCGGCGACCGCTACGATCTGGGAGCCGGCGTCAAGATAGACAGCTTGCGGCGGGTATCTGCCGATGAGGTCCGCCTCACCCTGACGGTGGCCAAGGGGGCGGCGATCGGCTGGCGCGACATCGGCGAGGGACATACCGCCGAGGCCGCCAGAATCGCCCTGTACCGGCGGATCGATGCGCTGCGCGTCGAACCGGCATTCGCCATCGCCCGCCTGGGCGGCGGCGGCAGCCCCATCCCGCGGGTGTCGGCGCAGTTCCAGGCGATCGCCTATCTCGACGGACCGGACGGCAAGGCCGGCACCGCCGACGACATCCGGCTCGGGCCGGTGAAGGCGAAATGGAGCGTCGAGAATTATGATTCGACGGCCAAGGCGAACGACGACCTCAAGTTCGCCGGCGTCATGGAGCCCAACGGCCAGTTCATGCCCGCCCAGGCGGGTCCCAATCCCGCCCGGCACAATCTGGACAACGTCGGCAATCTGTCGGCGGTGGCGACCTTGGCGGACGGGCAGCGTTCGCTGAGCGCGAAGGGACACCTGGTGGTCGCCGTCCAGCGCTGGAATACGCCGCCCTTACGCTGAAGGAGAACGGGATGGGAACATTGCAGTTGCAAAAGCATAACTACCGGACCGGGGGGCCGGCCAGCCGTCGCGTGTTGCTGCACGTACCGACCACCTCGCTGTTCGAACTCGACCGGGTGTCGGACGATCTGCTGGAACTGTTCGAAGCTCAGGCCGCGATCAGCGCGGACGAGGTGAGAGTCCGCTTCGACGGCCGCTATGCGCCCAGCGAAGTGTGCGACGCCCTGGACGATCTTCTGGCCTTGGGCGTCGTCGCCCCGGCCAGGAAGTCCTACGAGATTCCGCCCCGCAAAGTGAGCGATTCACCGATCAATACGCTGGTGCTGACCCTGACCACGGGCTGCAACCTGGGCTGCTCCTATTGCTACCGCGAGGATCTCGCCAGCCCCAAGGCGGCGGTCGTCATGGCGCAGGAGACGGCCACCCGGGCGGTCGACCTGCTGTTTCGGCAGGCGAAAAAGCTGCCGCGCGTGGGCATCGTTTTCTTCGGCGGCGAGCCGCTGACGCGCTTTGCCGAGCTACGCGAACTGACGCTGTACGCCGAGCGCCAGGCCGGAGCGTGCGGACAGCGGGTGGACTTTTCCCTGACGACCAATGCGACCCTGCTCACCGACGAGATGATCGATTTCTTCCGCGATCACGACTTCGGCGTAGCGGTGAGCATCGACGGCGACGAAGCGGCACACGACCGACGCCGGATCACCCTCGGCGGCAAGGGCAGCTATCGGATCGTGGCGGCGAACGTCAAGCGTCTGCTCGAGTCGCCGATGTCCCGTCCGGTTGCGGCGCGCGTCACCTTGTCGCGAGGCGGCACCGACGTCGCGCGGATCTATCGGCACCTGCACGACGAACTGGGATTCGCCGAGGTCGGCTTCGCCCCGGTCACCGACGATCCGGAATCGCCGATTTCCCTCGACGCTGCGGACATGCGCCGGATTCTCGACGGCATGAAGGCATTGGGGCGGGACTACGTCCAGGAGGCCAAGCGCGGCCGGCATCACGGCTTTTCCAACATGAACCACATGATGCGGGACCTGTGGCGGGGCACGCGCAAGACGCTGCCCTGCGGCGCCGGCCTGGGCCTGCTCGCCGCCGGCACGGACGGCAGCCTGTCGCTGTGCCATCGCTTCACCGGCACGGGGGTCGGGAATTTCGGCGACGTGACCAACGGCATTGCGCAGGAGCGGCTGGGCGAATTCATCACCGCGGCGCAGCAAGTCAATGCCGCCTGCAGCGAGTGTTCGGCGCGGGGCATCTGCGCCGGCGGTTGCTATCACGAAGCCTATGTCCGCTCGGGAGATCCTCTGGCGCCGACCTTCGGCCATTGCGACTTCGTGCGGGAGTGGCTGGCATTCGGTCTGGATTACTTCGGCGATATTTCAGCCGCCAATCCGGAATTTTTCACAGCGAAGAACATGGAACAAAGGAACCAGCGATGAAGCGTCTAATTCCCTTGAACGAAAAGGCCCGCAGCCTGGCGAGCGCGGCAGGCTCGGATGGCGAGGCGAGCCTGATGAGCAATGTCGCCGGTTGCACCACGACCTTCGATCCCGGCTGGGAGGTCGACGCCTCGGGCGGCCTGTCGGGCCTGTGCCATCCGATGGAGGCGGACCTGTACGGGTGCACCGATCCTTGCTGGTGGCCGGCGCAGGTCGGCGACAGCATGAATACCAATCAGGACTGGACCGACGGCAAGAACTCGGCCCTGCGCGATTGGCGCCAACTGCAAAGCCTCTTCCCGGAGGATTGAAGACATGAAATATTGGCTAGTTTTGCTCCTCGCGTTTTGTTCCCTGACGGCTACGGCCAAGGACTATCTGATCACGGCATCGCGGCCGAACACTCTGCACGTGATCGATCTGGCGGCGCGCAAGGTCATCCACAATTTCGTGATCCCGGGGCCGGGCATCGCCTCGGCGATTGCCGCGGTCGATGGCGGCAAGGTCGCCTATGTCCTCACCAACCACAACGAAAGCGTTTCCGGAATCGATCTGGATACCGGCAAGCAGGTGTTTCGCGCCGACATGTCCGACGGCAACGTCCGGGTGAAGTCGATGCTGGCCCTGGCGGAGAGCCAGGACGGCAAGCTCCTCTACGTCTATCAGATCCCGACCCGGCTCGACCGCAACGATTACCAGGTGCTGCCCACCCGCATCGCCGTCTATAGCACGGCCGCCGGCATCGACGCCCAGCCCCTGCGGGTGTTTCCCGCACCGCGGCGGATCAGCCTGCTGGCGCCCACGGCCAAGGGAAATCTGATCGGCCTGGGCTGGGATCTGTACCTGTTCAATCCCGCCACCGGCGCGATCGAGAAGACCTTCCCGCTGCGCCACTGGCAGCGGCAGGGGCTGGGCGAACCCGACGTTCTCGATTTCTGGCCGCAGTTCGAGCGGGCGCACATGCTGTCGACGCCCTACTACGTGCCCCGCACCGACGTCGCCGCGACCGCGCCGAATGCCGAGGAGGTCGGCGTGCTCACCTTCGACCTCGACAAGGAAGTCATGAAGGCGACCGAGGTCGGCGCTGCCGACGTGGGCTTTTTTTCCTCGGTCGTGAATCCCGTCGATAAGAACGAAGTGTTCGCGATGATGAACCAGTTGTGCAAGATCGATCTCGCCGCCGGGAAAATCGTTCAGAGGGCCAATCTGAAACGCACCCACTATGCCATCAATATTTCTTCTGACGGCAAGGAGCTGTATCTCGGCGGGACGATCGACAGCGTCTCGGTGTACGACAGCGCGAGCCTGAAAAAGCTGGCCGTAATCGCCATTCCGGGCGGCAGCGACCAGGGGGCTGCCTCGCTGAGGGTCATCCAGCGTTAGCGGGGGCGACATGGCGCGAGCGATTCTAGGTCCGATCGAGCCGGGACACCGGCGTGTCCTGGCGCTGGCCTGGCCCGCGCTGATCGGCAAGCGCTGGTTGCTGCTGCGCATCCTGGCCTTGTCCATGGGTGCCAGCCTGATGGTCCTGATCCAGCCCTATCTGTCCAAGGTGCTGATCGATCAGGGCGCCATGGCCGGCAACCTGCGGGTCTTGGTCGGTTCGTGCGTATTCATGCTGCTGACGCCTCTGTTCGGGGTGTTCCTGGAATCGTTCAACCGATTCGCGCATATCGATCTGTCCTCGCAGGTGTTGTTCCGCCTGCGCGAGCGGGTGTTCGGGCATCTGCAGGATCTCCCGCCCGCCTATTACGCGCGCACGGGCCTGGGCGAGCTGTTCTCCCGTTTCGACACCGACCTGGCCCAGATCCAGCGCCTGGTCGTCGATTCGCCGCTGGCGGTGGTCGGCGGCATTTTCAATCTG
Organism: Rhodocyclaceae bacterium; assembly: GCA_035530135.1. GTDB lineage: Bacteria > Pseudomonadota > Gammaproteobacteria > Burkholderiales > Rhodocyclaceae > CAIYYX01. The sequence continues at coordinate 20,433 of DATKVJ010000055.1, forward strand.
GTGCTGCTGACCCTGCTGATGTGCAGCTTGAGCACGCCGCTGGCCCTGCTGGTTCTGGCCGTCGTGCCGCTCCAGGTCGCCGCCGCCTGGATCAAGCGCGGCGACATAGAGAACGCCTCGCGCGAAGTCAGGGTCCGCTCCGCAGCGCTGTCGGGCTACTTCCTCGATTCCCTGCGGGCGGTGAAGTTCATCCAGGCGTCCAATACGCAATCGGCGCGCCTGGACGGATTGCGCGACCACCACCAGGCCTACTACCTGTCCCTGCGCGCGTCGCAGCGGGCCGGGTTCGTCCTGAGCCTGCTGCAGCGGCTCGCGGGAACGCTGGGAATGGCGATCGTCGTCGGGGTCGGCGGTTGGCTGCTGATGCAGCACAAGACCACGGTCGGCGTCCTGGTGGCCTTCGTCAGCTATGCCGCGCGCGCGAGCGGGCCGGTGAACACCCTGCTGGGGGTTTTTTCCGGCTGGCAGCGGGCCCGCATCAGTCTCACCCGCGTCGCCGAACTGATGGACAGCGCGCCGCTGCGCCAAGCCCGGGGGACGAACCCGTCCGTGCCCGGGATCTGCCGCGGAGAGGTCGAATTCAGGGGCGTCGACTACCGGCACGACGCCGAGGTCAGCGTCCTGCGCGATGCCTCTTTCCGCATCGGTGCCGGCAGCAAGACGGTGTTGCTCGGGGTGTCGGGCGGGGGCAAGTCGACGCTGGCCGATCTGCTGCTGTGCCATTGCCTGCCCCAGGCGGGCGCAATCCTGCTCGACGGCATCGATATCGCCGACATCGATCTGGGGGAGCTGCGGCGCAGCGTGTCGGTCGTCGAACAGGAGCCGGTGTTTTTTCCTGGAACGGTGGCGGACAACCTCCGTTACGTAGCACCGTGGGCGGGCGACGAAGAAATCCGGGCGGCGATGACGGCGGCCGGACTCGATCTCGAACGCGTCGCGCCGGGACGCCAACTGGGCGCGGCCAGTTTCGCGCTGTCGCGCGGGGAGCGGATGCGCCTGGCGCTGACCCGCGCGATCCTGCAGCAGCCGGCGGTGCTGATCCTCGACGAGACCACCAGTTCCGTCGACCGGACGCTGGCGCTGTCGATCATGGGCTGCGTGGACCAGATCTTTGCCGGCAAGACCCGGATCGTGATCACCCATGATCCGCTGCTCGCTGGCGAGGTCGACCAGGTGTGCGTGCTCCGCTGCGGGCAGGTAAGCAGCAAATCTGCGGGGTTCACCCATGCCGCCTAGCGTCGGCATCGTCGACAGCGGCGTTGCGCCGGCGTTGAGGCCCCAACTGGCCGCCGAAACGCGTCTTCTTCGGCGGCACGACGGCGGCGTCGACCGGGCGCCGGCCAGCGACGATGCGCTCGGTCACGGCTCGGAGATTGCTAAGATCGTTCTCGCTCTTGCGCCGACTGCGTCCTTGGTATGCGCCCAGGCTTTCTCGGATCGCCGCAGCGCCGATGCCGCCTTGGTGGCGGAGGGCATCCTCTGGTGCCTGGAGCAGCGCGTCCGCCTGATCAACTTGAGCCTGGGCGTCCGCTCAGACATCGAGGCGCTGCGCCACGCCTGCGACCTGGCCGTGGCCTCCGGTGCCTTGCTGGTCGCCGCTTTTCCGGCGCGGGGGAATGCGGTCTATCCGGCCGCTTATCCAGGCGTGCTGGCGGTGTCCGGCGACGCACGCTGCGGCGGGGAATGCTGGTCGGTGTTGGAGCCTGGGCAACTGCTGGGCGCCGCCACCTTCGCCGCCGACGGGCAAGCGCATGGCGGGGCCAGCTATGCCGCGGCGCGGATAAGCGGCCTCGCCGCACGCTTCTTCGGCGCACGGCCGCGTGCGGATGTTCGGGATTGCCGGGCCTGGCTGGAATCCGACGCGGCGTTTTGCGGTCGCGAACGCAGATCGACGCCGAGGGCGGCCTGATGCCGTCCATGGAAATCGGCATCGCAATTACTGATCCGCGCCGGCTGGTGGCGCTGAATGCGCTGTCTATGCTCACGGTAGCCGACATCGCCGGATTCCTGGGAGACGACGCTGCGACCGAAATGGTGCCCAGGGATGCCATCGCGAGCCACCTCTATTTCGGCAGCGAATTTTGCGAGCATCTTTTCCCCGACCGGCAGGCGCAGAAGCAGGCCATAGCGGTCGCCGGGAATCTCGGCCTGACGCCGGTTCTCGCCACGCCGGTGGCTAACGACGCGCTGGTGGCGAAGATTGGCGAAGCTGCGGCGGCGCTGCCGGAGACGGCTGAAATCCTCGTCAATGACTGGGGCGTCGCGAGCTTCCTGCGCGCGGCTTATCCGCAACGACGGCTCGTCGCCGGGCGACAACTGGCGAAGATGATCAAGGATCCGCGCGTGCCGTCTGCGACGTGGATGAAGCCGTATCCCAGCAGCTATGGGACGCCGGGACACCGGCGCCTGCTCGAGCGCTTGGGCATCGGGCGCATCGAGCTGGACGTGCCGCCCTTTGCCACGCCAGGGATGTATGCCGTCGCCGGCCTCGAGCTCAGCGTCTGGGCACCTTATGCCTACGTGGCGAAGGGGCGCATCTGCAAGGTCGGATCGCTGCGGCAGGGCCTCCCGGAAAAATTCGCGCCAGGGCGCCCGTGTCATCGCGAGTGCCTGGGCATCGTCGAGGTCGGCACAAAAGCTTCCCCTGCGGGAATCGTTTCCTACGCCCGGGGCAACAGCATCTACTATCGACACGACGCGGCAATGGCGGAGTTGGTGCGCGGCGCCCTCGCCTCGGGCGACGTCACGCGTCTGGTGCTTTCCGGAGTCTGATATGAAGGTAACCGCCCCGATCAGCCGGATCGACGAAATCGAGCCTCTGGCAGCGGCCGGGGCTGACGAACTTTACTGCGGGGTGGTGCCGAAGGAGTGGATTGCCAGGTTCAATACCGGCGCGGTCAATCGCCGTTACTTCGGCAACCTGGGCGGACTTGAGGAATTGCGGGATGCCGTCGCTATTGCACAGCGCAGCGGGGCCAAGCTCTTCATGGTCCTGAATGCCCAGAGCTATGGCGGTACGCATCAGGATGCGCTGGTGGAGCTGGCCGGCCGCTTCCGGGATTTCGGAGGCGATGCCGTGATCGTCGCCGATATCGCGCTGATCGCCGAGCTGCGCGAGCGCCAGCCGGATTTGGCCATCCACGTCAGTTCGGTCGCCGGTTGCAGGAACAGCGCCGGCATCGGCTTCTACCGGGATTTGGGCGTCAGGCGCGTGATTCTCCCGCGCGACGTCACGCTCGACGAGATAGGCGCGATGGCACGGGCAGCCGACGGAGTCGAAATCGAGGCTTTCGTCCTCAACGACGGCTGCGTCTTTGAGGAGGGCGTCTGCCATTCGATTCATCTTCCCGCCAATCAGGGCGGCCCGATTTGCATCGACAGCCGGACCTTCGACTACCGGGACGCCAAGGGGGGCAGGATCTCCGAAAGAACCGCGCGCAAGCTGCGCGAGAACGACAAGGACTACAAGCGCTGGCTCTGGTACCGCTTCGGCTGCGGATTCTCGACCACCCCCGAGGGCTACCCGTTCGGGCCCTGCGGTCTATGCGCGATTTCTCGTCTGGAGGCGGCGGGCGTCACCTCAATCAAGATCGCAGGGCGTGAGGGCGCCACCGAACGGAAGCTGAAGAGCGCCGAAATGGTGCGCGCGGTGGTGGACCGCGTTCATGGTGGCAGTCCGCACCAGGAAGCTGCTAAGTTTGCTGTCGGTATTCGCAAGGCTGAAGAGCACTGCCGCACCGGATTCATGTGCTACTACCCGGAGGTACGCTGGCAGCATGGGAGCCAAACAGAATGAAGCCCGAGCAAATCGCGCGCTATCCATAGGAGTCGCAGCGCACCGCCGGGCGCCACCCTCTGCCGGTTATTTTACAAAAGGTCTATGATCGGAAGCGATCCAGAAGGCTCCGGATCGCCACAAGATCGATAGGAGGATGGACCATGGCAAAGAACTCAGCTAAGAAGTCTGGAGAAGCCGTCTATAAGATCGTCGAGGTCGTTGGCTCCAGCCCGACCTCTTGGGAGGACGCTGCCAGCGCCGCAGTGAAGACGGCGGCAAAGTCCCTGCGGGATCTGCGCGTCGCAGAAATCACCAAGCTCGACATGAAAATCGAAGGCGGCAAGGTGGTCGCTTATCGGGCGCGGGTATCGTTGTCGTTCAAGTACGAAAGCTGAATACCTGCGGCGGGTCGCAAACCACAGCCGCAATGCGCGATCTCGACCACGGCGCCCAGCATGAGTCCTGCTGGGCGCCGTGGTCATTTTTCTTGGCGCCCAGCGATGGCGGGCAGCCACCAGCGAACCCCGGCGGGCCTGGATCCATCCCCAATACGGGCCCACCGGAAGGACCAGCAGCGCCAGCTGCAGGGAGACGTGCAGGCGGGTGACGCTGAAGAACGCCGTTTGACTGAAAGATGGCCGGCCAGGTCTCGCGCCTGAGGGCGAAGAACATCTGGACGGCGGCTGATTCCGCTGCGCGCGATGACTTCCTGTACCGGCGTAAACACGCAATAGGCTGCGGCCACCAAAACGATATAGGCGCTCCTTTCGCCTTTTATACACCTCTTGCAGTTGAGAACTGTTCTCATCTATAATGAGAACAGTTCTCAACTAAACCCATTTTTAAAGATCTTCCCGATGCGCAGAGTTTTCGTTGAATCGACCAGACGCTTTTCAGCTCAAGTGGCGCTGCTGACTCTTACCGGGTTTTCGGTTCCGGCCCCCGCCTACCAGCCTCTAATCACCGACGACACGGGTACTCAGGGCGGTGGCGGCAACCAACTCGAGTTTTCGTTTAACGAGGATCGAGAAAAAGAACCCGGCAACATCGAACGTTTGCGCACCCTGCCCATCGTCTATACGCGCGGCCTGACCGGGACGCTCGACGTTTATGCGGGGTTCAGCTACGCCCGGTTCCGATCGAGCACCTCCGAGGACGAAGTGAGCGGCGGTGGCAATCCTTCATTCGGAGCCAAGTGGCGCTTCTACGAAAAGAGCCAGACCAGTTTCGCGGTCAAGCCGGAACTTCTCTTCCCTGTGAGTGCAAACCGCGAAAGTGCGGGATTAGGCGCGGGGAAGACCTCCGGCAGCTTGACGCTTGTTCTCACGCAGAACGTTCCATTCGGCGCCATACACATCAACGCAGCTGTGGGCCGCGCACGCTATCGCGATCCTTTGAACAATCCCGACACGACGACGATGCGCACCTCGATCGCCCCCGTGTGGGATCTCACCGATCAATGGCGGTTGGCCTTGGATCTGGGAACGGAATCCGCGCACGCTGAAGGCACCAGGCTACGCTCGAATTTCTTAGAGCTTGGCGCGATCTACTCGCCGAGCAAGGATCTTGATTTCGCGCTCGGTATCGTTCGCACCTCCGGCAGCCCGCGAACGACGAAGCATACAGCCACCGCAGGCATTACCTGGCGATTCCGGTGAGCGGGAAGGACAACCTAGGAGCTCAATGTGAACGCAGAACGCGATATTTCCGCCGCGACGCTCGATCTCGCGTCGCTTGGTCAGGCGCTGACCGTACGGCGGGTTCAGGCCCCGCACGCCGCGCCAGAATGGGCGCGCTGGCTTGAAGAAATCGGCTTCATCGTCGGCGAACGCGTGATGTTGATAACGCGCGGTCTGCCCGGCGGCGATCCGCTGGTGGTCCGGATCGGCCAGTCGACCTTTGCCTTGCGTCGGGCCGAAGCGGCCTGCGTGCAGGTGGCGCCCGCGGGTCGTGCAAGTCTTGAGGAGTGCAAGGCATGAACCAAGCCGTCATTCACTTCCACCCGAGCGGGCCATTGCTTGCCCTGGTCGGCAATCCAAACTGTGGCAAGACCGCACTGTTCAATCTGCTCACCGGCAGCCGGCAGAAGGTCGCCAACTATGCAGGTGTGACCGTCGAGCGCAAGGAGGGTCGGCTCACCACCCCTGCCGGCAGATCGCTGCGCGTACTCGACCTGCCCGGCGCTTACAGCTTGTACCCGCGCTCGCCTGATGAACGCGTGACCTGCGACGTGCTCTTCGGTCGAGCGGCCGGCGAAAAGCGGCCGGACCTGGTGGTGTGCGTGGTCGACGCCACCAACCTGCGGCGCAATCTGCGTCTGGCGCTCGCGGTCAAGCGTCTCGGCCTGCCCTGCGTCGTGGCGCTCAACATGACTGATCTGGCCGAGAAGCGCGGCATCAAGGTCGACGCGGCGCCGCTGGCGGCCGAACTTGGCGTGCCGGTGGTCAGTACCGTCGCCATACAGAGTAAGGGCGTCGAGTCCTTGCTCGCGCTGTTCGACGATCAGAATCTATGGCGCTCCGTCGCCCTGACGACGCCTGCGCGCGGCCTCGCCGCATCGGCAGCGGCCGCCGATTTCCCCAGCCACGAGTCCGACCACATCATGGTGCGTCAGATCCTGCAACGCCTGGGCCTGGACGAAGTCGTGCCGCACACGCCGAGTGATCGCATCGACCGCGTCGTATTGCACCCGGTCGTCGGGCCATTGCTGCTGGCATTGATACTGTTCCTGGTCTTTCAGGCGGTATTCGCTGGGGCCGAGACCCCGATGTCCCTGATCAAAACGGCCACCACCGAACTGGGCGCGGCGGTGGCTGCGGCATTGCCGAATACCTGGCTCAAGAGCCTGATCGTGGATGGCGTGATCGCCGGAGCCGGCGGCGTGCTGGTCTTCCTGCCGCAGATCGTGATTCTCTACTTTTTCATTCTCGTGCTGGAGGAGTCAGGCTACCTGCCGCGCGCCGCCTTCCTGCTCGACCGGTTGATGGGTGGCGTCGGTCTGAGCGGACGTTCTTTCATCCCGCTGCTATCGAGCTTCGCTTGCGCCATCCCCGGCATCATGGCCACGCGCACCATCGCCAATCCGCGCGACCGGCTGGTGACGATCATGATCGCGCCGCTGATGACCTGCTCGGCCCGTCTCCCCGTCTACGCGCTGCTGATCGGCGCCTTCATTCCGCAGCGCCTGGTGTGGGGTACGCTGGAGCTGCAGGGGCTGGTCTTGTTGGCTCTGTACTTTGCGGGTGTTGCCGGTGCGCTGGCGGTGGCCCTGGCGCTCAAACGATTTACCGCCGCCGGCCGCCAGGTGCGCCCGCTGATGATGGAATTGCCCAGCTTTCACTTGCCGACGGTACGCAACATCGCGATCGGTATTTGGCAAAGGGTGGAGATATTCATGAAGCGGGTCGGCGGCATCGTCCTCGTCCTGACCATCCTGCTGTGGTTTCTGGCGAGCTTCCCGTCGCCGCCGGTGGGAGCGACCGGATCCGCCATCGAGTATAGTCTGGCGGGCTTGTTGGGCAAGGCGCTGGCCGTGATCTTCAAGCCGATCGGCTTCAACTGGCAGATCAGCATCGCGCTGGTCCCGGGACTGGCGGCGCGGGAAGTGGCGGTGAGCGCATTGGGTACCGTGTACGCGCTCTCGGCAACGGGTAATGACACTGCACAAGCCCTCGCGCCGCTGATCGCGCAGAGCTGGAGCCTGGCCACGGCCCTGTCCCTGCTCGCCTGGTATGTGTTTGCGCCGCAGTGTTTGGCCACGCTGGCGGCTGTCAAGCGCGAGACCGGCGGCTGGACGATGCCGCTGGTCATGGCCGGCTATCTGTTTGCGCTGGCTTATGCCGCTTCCTTCCTCACCTATCGAATGGCGCTGGCCATGGGAGCTGGCTGAAATGACCGTTTGACGCGGCTTATCCCCGGCGGACTTTATTGTTTCCTATCGCCATCAATCACCACAATGTTTCGCGCTCGGCCGATGAGGTGATTTTGTGTATCGAGAGATCTGCTCCGTTGTACTCCTCCTCGGGGTCCAGCCGTAGGCCGACTAAGTATTTCAGCATTCCATACACGGCAAAGCCGCCGATCAGCGCGACCGCCACGCCCAGGACGGTGCCGGCGATCTGCGACATCAGGCTGACCCCGCCCAAACCGCCCAGGCTCTTGATCCCGAAGATGCCGGCGGCGATGCCGCCCCAGGCGCCGCAGAGGCCATGCAGCGGCCAGACGCCGAGCACGTCGTCGATTTTCCAGCGGTTCTGAGTCAGCGTAAACATCCAGACGAACATCGCCCCGGCGATGCCGCCGGTGACCAGTGCGCCGATCGGGTGCATCACGTCCGAGCCGGCGCAGATCGCCACCAGGCCGGCGAGCGGCCCGTTATGCACGAAACCGGGGTCGTTTCTACCCGCCACCAATGCCGCGAGGGTGCCGCCGACCATGGCCATCAGGGAATTGATCGCGACCAGACCGGACACCTTTTGCAGCGATTGAGCGCTCATCACGTTGAAGCCGAACCAGCCGACGGTGAGTATCCATGCGCCCAGGGCCAGGAAGGGGACGCTCGAAGGCGGATGGGCGGCCACCGCCCCATCCTTGCTGTAACGGCCACGTCGGGCGCCGAGCAAGAGCACCGCGGAGAGGCCGATCCAGCCGCCCATCGCATGCACCACCACGGAACCTGCAAAGTCATGAAACTCCGCACCGAAAGTCGCTAGTAGCCACGCCTGCACGCCGAACGCGTGGTTCCAGGCGATGCCCTCGAAGAAGGGATAGACGAAGCCGACCAGCAGAAAGGTGGCGGCGAGTTGCGGATTGAACTTGGCGCGCTCGGCGATGCCGCCCGAGACGATGGCCGGAATCGCGGCGGCAAAGGTCAGCAGGAAGAAGAACTTGACCAGCTCGTAACCATTCTTCTGCGACAGTATCTCGGCGCCGGAGAAAAAATTGACGCCGTAGGCGATGCCATACCCGATGAAAAAATAGGCCAGGGTGGACACCGAGAAGTCGGCCAGGATCTTCACCAGCGCATTGATCTGATTCTTCTTGCGCACCGTGCCGAGTTCGAGGAAGGCGAATCCGGCGTGCATCGCCAGGATCATGATGGCGCCGAGCAGAATGAACAGGACATCACTGGCGTTCTTGAGATTCTCCATTTTGGGGCTCCGTTTGCACTAATCGGATGCATTCAGCAAAAAGCGCACCAAAATATTCAATCATTGCGATACAACAACTTACAGTTCTATATAAAATAGCCGAAGAGGAAATAGCACCAACATGGTGCTTTGCATCGGTAAAAGGCACCGATAGCGTGCATATTCATTTTGGCGTATAGAATCTGGGCAGCAGCACCCACATCTGCCCCTTCTGATGCATCTTGCCGGCCTGGGCGCCGGCGGCATCACCGGAACCCCAGTAGAAGTCCGCGCGCACCGGCCCGCGAATAGCGCCGCCGGTATCCTGGGCCAGCATCAGCCTCGATAGCGGGCGCTCGCTGTCAGGATAAGTGGTGACTAGCCATACCGGAGCGCCCAGGGGCGTGAATTTCGGGTCGACGGCGATGCTGCGCTCGGGGCTCAGCGGCACCCCGAGCGCGCCGGGAGGCCCCTCCCCGGTGAGCGGCAGCTCCCTGAAAAAGACCATGCTCGGGTTGGCATCGAGCAGTTGCTGCTGGCGCCTGGGGTGGGCCTTGACCCAGGCCTTGATGCCCTGCATCGACGCCTGACCGGGCTTGAGCTGGCCGTGATCGATCAGCCAGCGGCCGATCGACCGGTAGGGGTGGCCGTTCTGATCGGCATAACTGACCCGGATCCGGCTACCGTCGTCGAGCTGCACCTGGCCCGAGCCCTGTATCTGCATGAAGAACAGGTCGATGGCGTCATCGACCCAGAGCAGCACGTCGTCGGTTCGCTGCGCCTTGTCCCATTCTTCGCGCGAAAAGTAGGGCACCAGCCGTCGGCCTTCTATCCTGCCGCGCAGACGCATGTGCTTGAGTTCCGGATAGAGATCGCCGAGTTCGACGTCGATGAGGTCGGAGGGCACGCCCTGGACCGGATAGAGGTAGGGCGGCTTGTGCGTGCGGCTACCGCGCAGGATCGGCTCGTAGTAGCCGGTGACCAGCCCCTCCCGGCCGCCATCGGGATCAACCAGTTGCCAGGGCTGGAATTGCGCCTCGAACCAGGCGGTGAGCGCCGGACCGTCGTTATTTTCCAGGGCGCGCGCGGACGAGCAGGTCTCGGTCCACATCTCTTTTTTTTCCAGCGCATCGCAAGAGCGCAGGAAGGCGGCGAATGCCGGCGCGAGATCTTCCTCACCCCAGCCGGGAAGGTTCTCCCAGGCAGCGCTCTCTAACGGCTTGGCCGGCGGCGCGGGGCGCTCGGGTGCCACCGGGCAGACGGGACAGGGCGCCGGGGCAGGAGCAGGGGGCTGGACGGCGCAACCGGCGAGCAACAGGATGGTCAGGGAAGCGAATATTCGGGACATGTATCTGTTAGAGTTTCGGGTTTTCGAACCCGCAAGCTTAACCCGAGACGCGCGCCCAGGGGGATCCGTCCGAGCTTCAGCGGGCCGTCCGACATGACCGATCGGAGCAAGCCGATGGATGAGCTGTCCCGTTTCCTGACACGCGCCGAGGCGCTGCTGGCGCGCGTCGAAGCCCTGCTCCCGGCGCCGTTGCCGGCGCCAGACTGGCGCGCCGCCGTCGCCTTTCGCTGGCAAAAGCGCAACGGTCGCGGCCACCTTCAGGCGGTGAGCAAGCCGCACCACATCCGCCTCAAGGATCTGCAGGGCATTGAGGAGCAGAAGGCGCGCATCGAACAGAACACCCGCCAATTCGTCGCCGGCAGGAGCGCCAACAACGTGCTGCTCACCGGCGCGCGCGGCACCGGCAAGTCCTCGCTGGTGAAGGGCGTGCTCGATCAGTACGCGGCCAAGGGGCTGCGCCTGATCGAGGTGGACAAGAACGACCTCACCGATCTGGCGGAGATCGTAGACCTGATCGAGGGCCGGCCGGAGCGCTTCATCATCTTCTGCGACGACCTCTCTTTCGAGACCAGCGAACCCGGCTACAAAGCCTTGAAGAGCGTGCTCGACGGCTCGATCGCCGGCATGCCCGAAAACCTGTTGCTCTACGCCACTTCCAATCGGCGCCACCTGATGCCCGAATACCTGGCAGAGAATCTCGAGGCCAAGCACGTCGGTGCGGAGATCCACCCGGGCGAGACCGTGGAGGAGAAGATTTCGCTCTCCGAGCGCTTCGGCCTGTGGCTCTCCTTTTACCCCTTCGACCAGGAACATTACCTGGCGATCTGCGCCCACTGGCTGCGCGAGTACGGCTTGACCGACAAGGAGATCGAGGCGGCTCGCGGCGAGGCGCTGCAATGGGCGTTGATGCGCAGCTCTCGCAGCGGCCGCGCCGCCTGGCAATTCGCCCGCGACCACGCGGGGCGCAGTCGTCGCAAACGCGGATGACGCGGGTCGAAGTCGCCGCGGCGGTGATTCTCCGCCCCGACGGCAGCTTCCTGTTCGGCCGCCGGCCGCCCGGCGGTTTCTACCCCGGGTACTGGGAATTTCCCGGCGGCAAGGTGGAGGTGGGCGAGACGCCCCGGGACGCGCTGCTGCGCGAACTGCAGGAAGAGCTCGGGATAACGGTCGAGCAGGCCCATCCCTGGATCACCCGCGAATTCCATTACGAGCACGCCGATGTGCGTCTGCATTTTTTTCGCGTGTTGCGCTGGACCGGGGAGTTGCGGCTGCTGCAGCACGATGCGATCGCGTGGCAGCACGCGGACAGAGTCACCGTCGCGCCGCTGCTCCCGGCCAATGCGCCGGTGCTGGCGGCGCTGGCCCTGCCGGATTTCTACGCCATCAGCCACGCCGGCGAGATCGGCGCCGAGCGCCAGCTCGCCGCCCTGGACCGGGCGCTGGCCCGCGGCCTGCGTCTGGTGCAGTTGCGCGAGCCTGCCCTTGCCGCCGACCAACGCGCCGCCTTCGCCGCTGCGGCGATCGATCTTTGCCGCCGCTTCGGTGCCCGAGTGCTGATCAACGCCGACCTGGCGCTGGCGGAGAATGTAGGCGCCGACGGCGTGCATCTGACCGCAACGCAATTGCTGTCCCTCTCGCGCAGGCCTGGGTTCCCCCTGGTCGCAGCCTCCTGCCACGACGAGCAAGAGCTCGCCCAGGCGGCGAGCCTCGGCCTGGACTTCGTCGTGCTGGGACCGGTCATGGAAACCGCCAGCCATCCCGGCCGGCCGGGAATGGGCTGGGAAACCTTCGCGGGTCTGGCGGCAGCTTATCCGCTGCCTATCTTCGCGCTCGGCGGGCTGGCTCAAGAAGACCGGGATACGGCCTGGGCCGCCGGCGCCCACGGCATCGCTGCCATCCGCGCGGCCTGGGAATAGTCGGGTATCAATCCGGTAGGTCGGTATCGGGCGGCGGCTCGGGCTCGGGCACGCGGTAGTCCTCGGCCGCCCAGGCGCCCAGGTCGATCTTCTTGCAGCGCTCGGAACAGAACGGGCGGAAACGGTTCTCGGCCACCCAGGCCACGGGCTTGCCGCAGGTGGGGCAGGTTACGAAGCGCGGAGAGGAACCGCCGGCGCTCACAGATTGCAGAAGGAAAGATGTAAAAAGCCAGGGATCAATTGCTGGCGGCTAGTGTTGTGTTTACAAAGCATATAAAGCTACTCACTTAGCTACTCAAAAAGCGTCATCTGGCTTAAGCCGGAGTACCACTTCACTTGGCAAACCCAAGACGACGGCGCTGCCTCCCTGCGGATTCTACGCCAGCCCCTTCCCAGATTGTGTGCGCGACCTCGTGCACGCTGCGGTTTGCCCAGGGCCTTCACTTATTTTCAAACCGTTGTGCCAGCGCCACGAGCGTCATGTTCTCGGCGATCGCATCATGCGGAATGAGCAGGTATTGCCAGGGCTTGCCGCCGTAACTTGCCGCATGGTCGCTGGCTTGTTTGCACCATTTCACGGCTACGTCGCGCTTGGCGAGCACCACCGGGTCTTCCATCTCGTTCTTCGCCTTGGGTTCAAGCATGTAGATGCTAGCGCTGGTCTCGGCAACAAAATCAGGTTGATATTCGGGATGGTCGGCACCCGATTTGTAAAAGAGCTGAAACTGGCCCTTGGCTGGCCTGAACCACTTCAGCGCTTCGCGTTCGAGAATCACAGCGAGTTTGCGCTCCGCATCGGAATCGAATTTCTGCACGCCATACAGGCAACGCTTGAAGCCGCCAAACATGTACTTCGTCATGTTGCTCTTTTCTGCCGGCGATACGCGGTAATCCGCGACGGGCTGCTCGGCAGTCAGTGTATAGGCGCTGGGCTTCAACTCTGTCCAGCCCTTGCTGATTTTCACCTCATAATCGGTCACGTCTTCCCAGTAGTGGTCCTGCATCTGCGCGTGGATGAAACGGGCGATGTCGCGCTGATAGCAGCGCAGCACCTTGCGTATGTCTTCCTCGGAGAGGTAGCTCTGGAAATGCCTGACGGTCTGCGCTGCAAGGTCGTAGAGTAACTCGGCGTGGTCATCGTAAGAGATATCGTTGAAGTCCACCAGTCCGCTGACCACATAATCCTCCAGACGCACTTCCTCGATTCCGCCATGACCGAGCGACAACACTTCAAGCTGATTGGTGCGCAGGTGCTGAATCCATAGCTCGTCAGAAACAGCCGGGTATTTCAGCGTATCCAGCTTCAGCGCGAAGGGCTTGAAGCCTGCTTTTATCTCCCCCTTTGGCACCACGAGGATGCGCGGGATGTCGATGGTCTGCTGCGTGACAAGCTCGACAGTTTTTGCCACTACCGCAGCAATATCTGTCTTTTCGGTGACGCCCTCCAGCTCCAACTGCGCTGGTCGATGTTGTTCCTCGACTGCCTTGACGATGGCGGCTTGTATCTCCGGTCGCTTCAGATGTTCCACCGTTGGCAAGGTCTGCGGTTGATTCTCCAGCTTGCGAATCACTTCCCAGGCGAGTTGCGCGACTTCCTGATCACTTGGCTTGGCGAAAGCGGGCTTCACGTCCGTCGCCGCAAGGGCCGTGCTGTTCGTGACCTGTTCCGGCTGCAAGCCCAACCTGGTTGCAAGCTGCGACTGTGACACTACCGTAACCGTCTTCTTGGCAAGCTGGTCCGGATCGAGCACCACCGACCGCATGCGGATGGCCGAGCCTGGCTTGCTCGCTTCGTCGATGATCTCCTGAAACTTGTCGTGGGCGATGATGTTCAGCCTATCCACCGCAGTCACGCCAGTGCGCTTGCCGTAGGGTAGACGCAGGCCGCGTCCGATCGACTGCTCGATCAGGATGCGCGCGTTGGCTGCCCGCAGCGGTACGATGGTGTAGAGGTTGGTCACGTCCCAACCTTCTTTCAGCATATTGACGTGGATCACGATCTCCGTTGGCTCTTCGGTGTGTTCCACCTTCAAGAGCCGCTCGATCATCTCTTCTTCCTCGGCGCCAGACTTGCTGGAATCCACCTGGATCACCTTGTCTTTGTAGCGTCCGTCGAAAAAGGCAGCGGACTGAATCAATTGCAGCAGCGCTCCGGCATGCGTGGTATCGCGCGCGATCACCAGCAGAAAGGGCTTGACGATCTTGTTGTCGGTCTCGCGCGCATAGGTTTCCAGATCGACCTTCACGCTTTCGTGCAGACGCACGCCATCCTCCAGCTTCAGGCGCTCGATCTCCTCCGGCGACATTCCGGCCGGGTTGAAATTCTTGCGCGTGACCACCGCCGGTTCCTTCACGAAGCCATCGGCCATGGCCGTGCCGAGCGGATAGTCGTAGATCACATTCTTGAACGCCAGCGCGCCCCGGTTCGCCTCCACAAAGGGCGTCGCCGTCAGTTCCAGCCCGATGATGGGCTTCAACTCGTTGATGGCGCGCAGCCCCGCGCTGGCACGGTAGCGGTGCGACTCATCCATCAGCAGCACCAGGTCCGGCAGCCCGGCCAGATAGTCGAAGTAGCTCTCCCCGATGTACTCCGACAGGCGCTTGATGCGCGGCGCCTTGCCGCCCCGCACTTCAGAGGTGATCTTGGAAATGTTGAAAATGTTGATCTTGCAGCGAAGCAGCGCATCGAACAGCGACCCCGCCATCGCCTCGTAGTTGTCGCCGGTAATGATGGCCGGCGCATCGATGGCGAATTCGGCAATGCCCTTGAACACATACTTCGGCGTGTTCGGCGTAAAGTCCGTGATCAGCTTGTTGTAGATGGTCAGGTTGGGCGCCAGCACAAAGAAGTTGTTGATGCCGTGCGCCAGATGCAGATAACTGATGAAGGCGCCCATCAACCGTGTCTTGCCGACGCCCGTGGCCAGCGCAAAACACAGCGAGGCGAAATCGCGCTCGAAGTCGGTGACCGACGGGAACTCACTGCGGATCGCCGCCAGCGCCGCCGCAACATCGGCGTCCTTGCGTGGCGGCGCAATCTCGGTAATACGATCCAGAATCTCCAGCGAGCGGCGCTGCGGTGGGCGCAGCGACAGACGTCCAGCAATGGCATTGACGTGACGGTTCATGCCTTACCCTCGCTCTTCTTCGCAGACAGTCTTGCCGGCTTGCGTGTCTTCTCGATAGCCTTGGCCGACTTTTCAACGGCGGCGTCGAAATCCTGCTCGGCCCTGCTCGGCGCTGCCAGCAGCTGCCGGCGGTAAAGCTCGAATTCCGCTTCGGCCTTTGCTTGCGCCACTTCTGCCGCCACCTTGCCGGCATGGGTAAGCACCTCGCGCTCGGTCATACGCAGGAAGTCGTCCAGCCGGGCGATCCAGTCGCGCATGGTCATCACCTTGCGCGACTGCGCTTGCAGTTCCGCGATCTCGATGTAGGCGTTGACGATGCGGTTCAGTGTGTCGAGCTCTTTCTCGTCGAGATAGTTCTTGGCAATGCTCACATCGGCCTTGCGTATGGCCCCGCCCTTCGATGCACCGGCCCAGCTTGTCAGGCCCATATTCGGCGTCGCGGCATCCGCACGCTGCACCACCAGTTCCGCCGCAGTGTGGCCATGAGCGGCCCAATGCATCTTGTTTTGCACCGTGGCGAAGAACAGCTGCGACGCTTCAGCCGACGGATCGTAATCGATACTGGTGGCGTAGATGTCAAGCACCTTCTTCCAAAAAACTTTTTCGGAAGAGCGAATGTCGCGGATACGCGCCAACAACTCCTCGAAATAGTTATCATCCTTGCCGCCCTTGAAGCGTTCGTCGTCCAGCACGAAACCTTTGACGAGATAATCCCTGAGCGTCTCCGTGGCCCAGCGCCGGAACTGCACGCCTCGATGCGAGCGCACCCGATAGCCCAAGTACAGAATCGCCTCAAGGTTGTAGTGGTCCACCAGCCGTTCCACTTCCCGTGCGGCTTCGCGAGCAACTATTCGGAATTTCCGAATAGTTCGATCTGCCGCGAGTTCTCCATCCCCGAACAGCACCCGCAAGTGTCCATTGATGGTCGGCACACTGACTTGGTACAACTCCGCAAGCTGCTTCTGCGTCAGCCATACTGTGTCCTCCGACACCCGCAACTGAATGCGGGCCTTGCCGTCCGGCGCCTGATAGAGCAAAACTTCGCCAGCCATGGTGGAAGATTCTGGTAATGTCTTCGGGGGCGTTTTCTTCATTGCGACTCTCCATCACCAAAAAGGGCTTGCTGCCCCGGCTCGGGAGGCTTCTGCGGCAGGTTCTCCACTCGCAGGCTGTAATCGTCGTGCCCCCATTCGCAGCGGGAGAGCACCTGCTTGGGAATCTTCTTCACCGTCACGTTGGGGTAATCGCCGCGCCCACGGAAAGCAGGGCACAACACCAGCAGCGAACGCTCGGTTCCCACCTCGTCGGCGAGCTGCTGCAACTGCTCGTGGTTCAGTGTGGCGGTGGTGACATAGATAAAGTCGCACTCGGTGGAATGACCGTGCTGCCAATACACCGCGTCGGACGGCGCGTAGATGAAACCCTCCAGCTTGCACAACGCCTCGGCCAGCATCACCGCGTTGTAGTCATGATGAATGACCCAGTTGCCCCACTTGTCCTTTTCCAGCAATGAGGGCGCGAGGCGGTAGTAGCGGAAACCGCCGCCACCTTGCCAAGCCACCGTTTCGGTGATGCCACCCGGGTCTGCGCCATCGATGACCTTCTTCAGGCGCGGGACGATGTGGGTGTGACATGTGGCCTCGATAACTTCGACCATGAGCCAGCGGCGGCCCATCTTGTGTGCGACTGCGCCGGTTGTGCCAGAACCCCCGAAGGAGTCAAGGACTAGGTCGCCGGGATTAGTCGCGATCTCGATAACCTGACGAAGAAGGCGCTCTGGTTTTGGGGTGTCAAACGGAACGACATCGGGGAATAAGGCTTGAATTTCTCGTTTGGCCTCTTGCGAATGTCCTACATCCGTATGCGGCCACCAGCTCCTTGGAACGAGACCACTTTGGACCTCGTTGAGGAATATCTTCAGCGCGGGCACGTTGTCCCCGTTCGCACCAAACGAGATGCGGCCGTCAGTTACTAAGCGCCAAAACTCGCTCTCTACCATTCGCCAATGGCTCCCTTTCGGCGGCTTAATCTCACGTCCTGAAGGTGTCTTGACCAAGTACATCAAGCCTTCGTGCCGCTCTTCAGCAGCGAATATTGGTCCTAGCCTCCAAGCGCCGCGGGGGTCGTTGTCAAGATTAACGTATTTACTCGCACTCTTCTCATCTCGTGGCAGGAGACGTCGCACGCGCTTCCAGTCCAGCCCCATCGGAGCATAGATCAACACATAGTTGTGCGATGGCGAGATTGCAGCGGCATTGCTACGACCATAGAAGTTTTCCCAAACGATCGACGAGATAAATGCCCGTCGCCCAAACACCTCATCGCACAGCACCTTAAGATAATGCGCCTCGTTGTCATCGATGGTGATCCACAGCGAGCCGTCCTCCGACAGCAAGCGCCGGATGATTTCCAACCGGTCGCGCATCAGCGACAGCCAGATCGAATGCTCCACCCCGTCGTCGTAATGGGTGAAGGCACTTCCGGTGTTGTAGGGCGGGTCGATGAATACACACTTCACCTTACCCGCGAACTCTTGTTCCAGCGCCTTTAGCGCCAGCAGGTTGTCACCGAAGATCAGCCGGTTGTCGAACAGATCGTGATCTGTCATCCGGTGCTTCGCGTGATACGACTTCGCCGGGTCCTCCAGCAAAATGCGCGGCTCGAGCTTCGGCCGGTTTTCCTTGCCGATCCAGGTGAGTTCTAATTTTTGTTTCTTCGTCATGTAAGATTTCCTATCTGTGGGGCTTTCAAGGCCAGATAGGCAAAAAGCTCTTCCGGATAGAACTGTCCAGACTTGAAAATATTCTTCTTTTGTTCCACGACTGGATCCGCAGTAAGTCCGTAATGCTGAATCATGACCCGTTGCAGCAATGGGACTACATCGGTCTGACTACGAAAGAGCGCCAATGGTCCTTTCAAATACGTAGGATGTGGCCCATCAATGAGTAATGTAGCTGATTTGGTTACATCCCAAATGGTCTGGCGTAATTCGTCGAACGGCGCACTTAGGGATGACGACATCTTTGCACTATCGAGCAAAGATGTCCCATTAATTGCAGTACTCGCTTGCTTGGCAATTGCCCATGCCAATGCGTAGCCGCCATGTTTATAGGCAAGTCGCTCCTGCCCTGACACGCTTCGTGCTTCGATTGCCATACGATTCTGTACATAGCGGTTGAGACGGACGGCATTTGCCAACTGAAATGCGGTTACGCTGGGTGAGAACAGCGACTTGTACTGGTCGGAATTCGTATCCAGGAGTTGAGCGGGTTCTTTCTTAAGCCACACTATGTAACGTGGGTCCACTTGAAGCATGGCTAATGCTTGGGCCGCCTCATCGATACGAATACGATTCACATCGACGACGCCATCGGCTGCCTCAGCCTTGTAAGCATAGTGGATATCAAGGTAGGCAAGGTCGCGCCGCAATCGCTCCTGTTCATCATCCAAGGCGGCAAAGTTCGCAAGTAGAACGGGATTCTGATGGTTTCGTGCCCGTGTAACAGACTTGCCAAACTCACCATCCGTGTCAGCTCTGATGAGCGTGAGCGAGACCCTGGCCGTAGACAGATCGCTGCCTTTGTTATCGGCAAGATATTTGGCTGAAGATGCTATTGTTTGAGCGCCATTAATCACAGAGAAGCCCCGAAGCTTGAGGCGCTTCCGTCCACCTTGGGCTGCTTTTGTACTCTTCGGAAGAATCTCGCGACAAAGCGCCGTAACGCCATTGTTCAAGTACATGAACTCCTGCGGATTGGCGGCCAATGTCTTTTGAATCGAAGTGTTCACTTCAGTTTTGTGCCCGAGAAACGTGCGGATATTTCGCTCGTAAAGGGCCTTGCCGTGCTTCTCGTGTAGCTTTATCAGGTCCAACAGGTCAACGAGACCAAAGTAGGTGACTCTCGGCTCGCTAACCATCGAGCACTTCTGAACCCACATATCTGTGTCTACTTTTTCATATGCCTTCGCAGCACGTAAATCATTCACCACGCGACTCGAGTCGTAATCGATGGCATGCGGTTCTAATCGCTCTTCCCCATGCGTATCATCAGCGATAAGCTCGTCAATTGCATTTTTTGCGTGCTGACTAATGCCAGACCCCGTATGGGCAATAACCAGTTTGATGTGACTACAGTTATCCAATGCGTCTTCAATCTCTGTCTTACGATCCTGCACGTTCTTGTTGAACCCGTCGAAGTCCTGCTTAATCAGCTTACGGGTCCCTTGGCAGTATGCGAGCGCTTCGTCCTGACTAAACTTCGCAGCAGCTTTCAGTTTGGATTGGACGAGGTAAAGTGTTTCGGTCGGTGCGTGATAATAGATGGCGTCGATGCCGTAATCGTCGAAGTCATCGATAACAGCCTTCGCCGCATCGACCTTTGGTACGCCACAAATATTGTGGAGAGCAAACGCACTGAACGCCCGCGAACGATTTTTTCGTACCTGTTCGTCCATTGGCTTTGTCGCATTCAATAACGGCGGCAAATGGGGAACAAAGTCCGATTCGAGAGTCTGTTCAAGGATGACGAGATGTTGCGGTTCTAGTGCGCTCATTGGCTGGGCCATATCTCCAAAGGCAATCGTGGCATCTCCTTGCCGATCCAGGTAAGTTCTAGCATTTGCTTCTTGGTCATTACAGGTTCCGGTCAGTCCGTCAGACCCGCGCCCGACCACGGATGCGCTCGCGGGCTTGCAGTTGGGCACGAATTTCGGTGTAAAGACGGGCGTTTTCGTTTTCACGGTCGCCAAGATGGATCACCAGCGCATAGGATTCCTGCTCGCCGACAAAGGACTCAGCCCAGACGGGATCACTGCGGGTGACCACCACGAAGAGTTTCTTCTTTCTCGCCCGCTTGATGGCCCAGGTGGATGACTGGACGGTTCCATAGGATCGTTTGGTTGCGCCATAGGCGAACTTGTCGCCACCCAGCTCGGTGATGCTGTCCACATCATCGCGCGTCGCCTTGTCACACGCGGAAACCGCGTCGTCAAGGGAGTCAGCCTCGATCAGCCGGAATAGAAATCGTGATGCCTTGTAGTCCAACCGCGTGGATCGTACTGGCGGGCAATGAGCCAGAGCGACCGATATTTCCCTGCGGCGGCTTTTTCGGCCACTATTGTAGAAGCTGTCCGGAACGGGAACTTCATAGAAGTGATTGTGCTTGTTGATGAGTCCGGATTCCGCAATGAGGATGACTTGCTCTTCGGTGGATCGATACAGCGTGGCGGCATCCACCATGCCATAGCCGACGACCTGCGCCAGCTTGTCCTCATCGCCTAGAAATAGATCCCTGCTGGCGGCCGGAATGACAGCGTTCGCCACGAGCAGGGCGCGCAAAAGGTTGTTAGTGGCAGCAGGGATTTCAGCGAGCAAGCGGGCGGCGGCGTGGGCCACATGAGGTGCGGCGAAGCTGGTGCCGATTTTCTCGGCGAGCAACTGGCCCTCAAGGAAGCCCTTGGCGGTCGACAGTTCTCCCAGCCAACGCTCGGTCGCGTGACCGGTTCGCTGTTCTATCGCCTGATTCCCGCCATAGGCGACAAGGTCTGGTTTTATGGCACCTTTGACCGACTCTCCGCAGCGCGTGAACGGCGATGGTTGATCCTGCTGTGCGACAGGCTGATCGGCGATGTCATGCGGCCAACGCCAGGCCTTGTGCCCGCGATCCCAACGGGCGACGCTGCCCACGGTTAGAGCGTTCAACGCCGGCGCGGGATCGAGCAGCCTGGCTTCCTCGCGCAAGAGGTAGTCGGGATATTCCTGTCTCAGCCATGCTTCGGAAATGTCTTGCAGATTGCCGGTAGGCACCACGAAAAGGATGTTCAGTTCGCGCGACAAGCGGTCGAGCGTCAATGCCAACATCCCTATCCGACGGCCAAGATAGGGTTTGTTCAAATCGCCATAGGAAAGATTGAAGACGCGGCAACCGTAGGCCTCGTGGAAGTAGCGTACTGCTTCCTCGACAATATTCTCGATGAATCGGGGGTCGGCTTCCGCTTTGTCATCCAGTATCCGCCCACTCAGAAGACGCAGTTGGGGAACGAAAGATTTTGCCTGCGCACACTCTTCCACGTCACCATAGAGCGCAATGCCAGCTACATGCGTTCCGTGACCGGCTTCGTCGTGGGCGTGATGCTCTGGAGCGAGGAAACCCTGGGCATCGCCAAGCGCCGGGGCCAGCAGCGGATGGCCAGTCGCTATTCCGCTATCGAGGACCGCCAGAAACGGGGCGTTGTCCGGTGGACTCGGTACATGCGGAACATCCTGAATATCCAGTTGGAGGACGCCCAGTTCAAGTCCAAGTTGGGGAAGCAGGTCCACCGTGCGGACATCCCGGTGATGGAGAAGCGCATTGGCCCGTTGCGGCGTTACGCGTAGACGGTAGGCAACGAGCCCATCGACGTTTATCTTGTCCAGATATGTGATCTTGTTCAGCACCAGCCAAGTTTCGAAGGCGCTGACCATCGCCTCTCGTTCGTCTCGCCGTCCGAGCGGCCACAGCTCAATATCGAGAAGAAAAGCCTCAGTTTTCGGCAGGCCATCACGCTTCAACGCCCAGCCTTTACGATCCTCCGGAGTCCAGTGATCGAATGCCTGAAGGGCGTAGAGAATGCCGGCGTACTTCGGTTTTCCACCAGCGGCAAGTTGGGTAAGCCGTGCTTCAAACTCGTCCAGAGCCTGGTTGTCGGCGAATACCAGTGCAAAGCCGCCCTCTTCCTGACTGACGATTTCCACAGTCGGGAAGCCTTTTTCGATCTCCTCCGGGCTTAACGTTCCCACCTGGAGCTTGAATAACGGCCGGCCATCAAACCCGCCAATATCCTGCTTGGCGGCCTCCATTGCGGCTCTCAGGCTGGCCTGGAGTTTCCGGCCATGGAAGGGAACATCATCTGGTGGTTTCTGGATGGGCGGCTTCTTGGGGCGTTTTTCGTTGATCGGTTGCTCTCGGTCGATTCTTAGGTGCGGATAGGCATCCATCCGCTACCTCCCCAGTAACTGCTTTCTGTTGAGTTCCCGTTGCTGCGCTTTATCGAGGTGACGGAATTGCAAGAACTCCTGTCCCTTCAAAATCATTTCCTTGATGGCTCTGCGCAGTATGCGTTCGACATCCGCGTGACTCATGTCCTTGAATAAGGATAAGACCTGGCTATCTTCCGTCTCGAAATCGCGACGTACTCCCCGTAGCTTAATGTTAAGAAGCTGGATAAGCTGATCGCGGCCGGGCGGAGGGAAAACCAATACTTCTTCAAAACGGCGCCAGATGGCCGTGTCCAGCATGGATTCATGATTCGTCGCAGCAATGATGAGGCTCTTGCCCTGATAGGCGTCCAGCATTTGAAGCACGGCATTAACCACGCGCTTTAACTCTCCGTGCTCAGCCTCGTCCGACCTCTCCTTGCCCAACGCGTCGAACTCGTCGAACAAGGCAACCATCGGTGTTGAATCGATGAAGTCGAATACCTTGCGAAGATTCGCGGCGGTCTCGCCCAAATAGGAGGAGACCACGCTGTCGAGACGGATTAACGCAAGAGGGCGATCAAGTTCAAGGGCAAGGACTTCAGCGGTGAGGGTCTTACCGCAACCCGGGGGACCACAGAAGAGAACCCGATCAGTCGGACGCAGTCCATAGCTACGCAGCACATCGGCCCGGTGGTGCTGTTCGAGAAGCTCATCTAGGACGAGCCGATTCCCCTCAGTGAGTACCACTTCCTCAAGCCCGCGGGAGGGTTCCCGAAGACTGAGCAACGGCAATCCCCGTTCCTGATCGACCGGTATTTGTTCTTTTAGCCCGTGCCGTAGCGGCTGGGACTGATAAGTGTCCCCATGAAGAATACGTTCCAGATCGTTGGCCAATACGTGATGTTGTTTCTGGCGTTCCTCGCGGATGATGGTCTCGGACGCCTGCTTAAACGCACCAAAGTCACCGCTCGATCCTGCGCGGATCAACTGTCTCAATACTTTTCCGCTTGCCATGGCACGCTCCTCTTCTATCGCTGGGCATAATTGTAGTTGTGGATCAGATCAAGGGGCCAGTCTTGCATATTGGCGGCCGCCAGATGGCTTGCTCGGGTACGTTGCGGACAACCACCCTTGCCGCCGGGGATCGGTTTGCCGGCGCCGGCAAAGTGATCGTCCAAGTCGGCTTCTAAGTAGCCATTGTGCCTGACTCCGAGGCTCACCAGATGCGCCTGTGCGTTGCTGCATCATTTTAACAACCACCGAACCGTGAATAGCCGCTCTGTCTTGGTTGACTGCGACAGTTTCCCCTCTATGGCGTGGATCAGTTCGTCGCGCTGACTATCGACCCGGTCTTGGGCGTCAAACAGCGAGCGGCGCTTGTCGTTGCGCTGAGCTTCCAGCGCCTTGATTTGCCTCTGGCCCGCGAGCTTGTCTTCGAGGGTCAGCGCTGTCGTCGCGGTGCGGCGCGCCTCCTTGATCTGACGGTCGAGTTCTTTGATTTCACGCTCAAGGCCGACTTTGAGGTCATCGGCCCAGCCGTCGAGTTTGTCGGCCTCGGCTTCAAAGAAGCGGGCGTTGCGTTGCGAGATGTCGCGCTTGATAGTGGCCTGCCGCTGTTGAGTAAGGGTTTCCAGCGACTCGGCCCTCAATCCCGGCCCTTCTCCAGAGGGGAAAGTGGAGGAAACGCCCGGCAAGGTCAGCAGACGCGCCGTCACCTCTTCATCCAGCGTTTGCCCATCGTCCGTGGTGGCGACGATGATCAGATGGTCTTCGGCCTGGTCCAGCGATTCGACGCTGAAGAGCGAGAGGGTCAGCCATCCCGATTGGCCGACCAAGGGTTCCAGCAAAGTGATCTTGCCTTCGTGATCGCTGTAAGCAAGCTGAATCTCGGCTGCCGGCAAGTCGCGGCCCTTGGCCCGCTCCAGCATAGCCTCGGCCAGCGGATGATTCAGGCGGTAGAGGTGGGCCTCGCCCGTGCGGCGCGGCAACTCGTATAGCCCCAGCTCAATTTGCTCAGCGTCCTCGGGAAACGGCCTGGACGTGAGGCGGAAGGATGAGTCGCCAATGAACTCGGCGTGATCGTTCAACTCATGTCGGGTGAGCTGCATCAGCAGGCGTTCGTAGCGGTTGAGGTAGGCCTTGGAGGCTTCGTCGCGCAGCTTGAGTTTCTCGCGTACCTCGTCGTCGAAATTCTCCATCAGTTGCTGGCGGGTGCGCGACATGGACTCGTCGATCTCCAGGCTGAGTTCGAGCTGGAGCTGGTCGAAGGCGGTCTGGATCTCTTGCGGCTTGCGGCAACGCTGGTAAATGGCGGCGATGCGTTTTTCGAAATCGACACCGGATTCGATGGCGCCAAGTATCTCGTCACTGGCACCGAACACGCCTTCGAAGAGTTGGAATTTTTCGGCAAGAAGCTGGAAGACACGCAGATCGGCCTCATTGCTGCGATTGAGAAAATTCACCACAACCACGTCATGCTGCTGCCCGTAACGATGGCAGCGACCAATACGCTGCTCGATGCGCTGCGGGTTCCAGGGCAGGTCATAGTTCACCACCAGCGAGCAGAATTGCAGGTTGATGCCTTCGGCCCCTGCCTCGGTGGCGATCATGATGTGGCCCTGCTCACGGAAGTAGTCTACGAGGGCGGAACGCATGTCGGCGGTGCGCGAACTGGTGATGCGGTCAGTGCCCTGGTGACGCTGTAGCCACGCTGTGTATATTTCGTTGGAGCGCTGGTCGGTGTTGGAACCGTTGAACAGCACGATACCTTCGGCAAACGTGCTGTCACTCAGCACACGCAGCAGGTAGCTTTGAGTACGGCGCGATTCGGTGAAGATGATGGCCTTCTGCGCGGCGCCGAGTTCAGCCGCCTTGGCGAACGCGATGTGCAGCGCCTTCAGCAGTGCCTTGCCTTTGGCGTTGTGCTCAATGGAGATAGCGAGGCGAGAGAACTCGTCGAGGTCGGCGATCTCCTGTTCTAGGGCGGCGCGGTCCGCGGCCGAAAGTAGCGCGGGCGGTTCGTCGCCCGTCCATTCTTCGGAGCGCTCTTCCGCCAACTCGTCTAGCGCCTCATAGTCTTGGTCAAGCTCGTCCTCCAAAGATTCGGTGGGCTCGTGCCTGCGTAGCTTGGTCTTCAGGCGTTTTGAGATGGTATCCAGCGCACCGGCGATGGCGAACGTTGACGACGCCAGCAGCTTGCGCAGTACCAGCGTCATCAGCGAGCGCTGACTGGCCGGCAGCGCCTGTAGGTTGTCCCGTTGCAGATAATCGGACACGAGGTGATACAGGCGGTCTTCACTTTCCTCGGGCTTGAAGCCTTGCACCAGCGGCCACCGTTGCGTGTACTTGATGTAGGGCAGCACCTGGCGGCGCAGGGTACGATGGCAGACAGGCTTGAGCCGCGTTTTCAGCGTCTCGAACACCTGATCCTGGTTGAGGTTGGTAAACTGCTCACGAAAGCTCTTCAGGTCGCCGAAGGTGTGCTCGTCAATGAAACTGACCAGACCGTACAGTTCCAGAAGCGAATTCTGTAGTGGTGTCGCGGTGAGCAGCAGTTTGTGCCGCCCGGCCAGCGCCAGCTTCAACGTGTTGGCAGTGACGTTCTGTGGCTTGTAGACATTGCGCAGCCGATGCGCTTCATCGATGACTACCAGATCCCACGGCACGGCATGAACGTCGCCGGCCTTGCTCTTGGCGAACTGGTAGGAGCAGATGACAATCTCGGGTGCTTCGAACGGGTGGAACTCACCCTGTTTGATGGCGGCGTAGTATGGCTTAGCTTCGAGGATTCGGCAGGGCAGGAAAAACTTCTCCGTCAGTTCCTGATACCACTGCTTGCGCAGATTTGACGGTACGATGACGAGGATGCGCCGCTTGCGCTCGGCCCATTTCTGCGAGAGCACCAGGCCAGCCTCGATGGTTTTGCCGAGGCCGACTTCATCGGCCAGCAGCGCGCCCTTGGACAGAGGCGAGTTGAAGGCAAACAACGCGGCATCGACCTGATGCGGATTCAAATCGACCTGTGCATCCACCAATGCCGCCGCGAGTTTTTCGACACTGTCAGGCGGGCAGCGTCGCGTCAGTTCGTGGGCGATGTACTTGGCGTGGTAGTCGGTTAGCTGCATGTAGGCCATTCAGTTATTTTGGCGCCGCGATACCACCAGTGAGAAGTAGCTCGAACGGCCCGATTGCCTACCGCCAACATTTTGTCGATGTACTTCCTCGATTGCTGCTTCGGCTGGTCCATATCCAGCGATGCCAGTTGGCTATCCGATGAATCATCTTACATGTCGTAGCTTTGCTGACAGAAGCAGGGTGGATGATACATCACAGATTGATTTGGATGCCGAGGCGCCGCCAGTGAGGACTGCGGTTTTGATTTCGTTCATGCCGGCCCCTTCGAGATGTTGGAGGGGCCGGGTATCTCGCTGGTCGTGTTCAGGTCGCGGGCGAACCGTCGGTGTCGGCGCCGCGTCCGCGTAGAACTGTGCCGGCGCGCGTAGTGGGTTTACCACAATAGGCACTCGATGCCCGCTTGCGCTCATGACCTGCCAGCCTGGCAACGGCCCGGCGCGCCGACGCTTCGACTTCCGGCGGGAGGGCGCCACCGCCGCGCACCGGTGGCTGCTGCCCTGAACTCGCCACATACTCATCGATCAGGGCTTCGTGCCGAAGTCCGTGCGCCGTGATACCGAGCCCGCTCGCCGTGATGCCGAACTTCTCCAGCACGTAGTTGAAGTGGCGGATGTTCTTCTTCAGTTCGAAGTTCGGATCGCCCATGTGCGCATCCGGCTCCGCCGCCACCGATTGCGCGTACTCGATGGCGGCAACGCGCTGCGGCGTGCTCAGCGGCACAAAGCGCTGGCGACCGTTCTTGGCGCCCTGCCTGATCCAGACATACAGCTCTGCCTGCTTCTCGCTCTCATCAAGGCCGGTCGACTCGAAGGGCACGATGCACGCATTCGGCCGCAGCATCACCGATTCCTTGCGCCGCAATCCGAACGCACGGATCAGACGCAGTGACGCGCCGACATAGGGATCGTACGCGCAGATCTTGTCGATCAACGCCTCGATATCCACACCTTGCGCCGACCAACTCTTGTCCCGCTCGGCTGCCTCGTGGCGCTGGTATTCCTCGATCTCCAGCCCGTAGTACGCCGGGTTGCGTATAAAGCCGTTCTTGCCCATCCACTTGGCCAGGCCGCGCAAAAAACTGAGATAAGTCTGGATGGTGGCGGGCTTCAGCTTGTCCTCCCGCCACACCTGCACCATCGCGTGAATGTGCTTCTGGCCAAGGTTGCGCGGATCAGGCGGGGTTTTGAAGCCTGCCCGCTTGCTCAGGTCGCGGAAGAAGCGTCGCAGGAAGTCGGCCCGCTCCTGGCGGGTCTTGTACGAGACGGTCTTCATGCGCGCAGTGTGCTGCTGGTTAAACAGCTTGAGCAGCACCTCCAGCACATGCATGGGATCGGCATGGCCGGGTCGGTAACGCGCGAGGATATCCGGCGCGTTCAGGCCTGACCAGTCGCGATGGCGTGGCGGCTGATGGGTGGCCCGGGCAGCAGGCAGTTGGTGAGGAAAGGAAGATGATTCGATAGCAGTGTGACGCATGGCGTTCTCCATGATGGGGTGCGCGCTGCCCGAACAGCACGCAACAAATGAACATGGAATCGATGGCTGTGCCTGGCAAGGCGGATTCCGTCGCCCCGCCAGGCAGTGGTCAGAATTTCGGTGCCGCACGCGACCACGGCGTCGCTGCACCTACCCAGAGTTGCGCCGGCCCTTGCGCAGCACTCGCTGCGGGCTGGCTCGGTCATCCTTAAAAATGAAACGGGTTGATCCGGCCCGTGCGCGGGTTTCCGCGCTGCACGGGGTTTTGATGTCGCCGACCTCCAGGGTCGGAGCGGCATCGGCAGCCAGGTCTAGCCTGCTGCCTACGAGGGATCAGTTCTTCAGCTTTCGCAGCGCCATCCACCTGCATGGGTCCACCCCTGACCGAGAGTCCAGGGTGGTGTCAGGTCAACGAGCGGAATGGCACGCGGCGGAGCCCATCAGGGGCAAGCACGACCGCGTACCTT
>DATKVJ010000056.1:0-19123 GCA_035530135.1 Rhodocyclaceae bacterium
GATCTCGATCCATGCGCGTGCCGAGGAGGAATCGATCACGAGTGCCGGAGCAGACCCGATCCGTGCAGCAAGATAGGTTTTGGCACTCCACCGGTTCGGCCCTGCCCAGTTGAGTCCCAAACCCACCCCGCTCAAGGTCGCGCTGTTCACTCCTGCAACCCAGGTATTCCTGTTGACCGTCACCTGCTCGCTGTCGACGAAGGCCACGGCCTGCCATTGCCCCTGCCAGATTGATCCAAGGTCATGCCGGAACTCGGCGCTTCCAAAATATCCGCTGTCTCCCGACAAGACTCCCATGTCATAGGCGCGCACCGTGTACGGGCCGCCTGCGATCATCTTTTCCGCCGGATCCAGGTTGGTGTTTGCCCACTGGCCGGAAAGGTTTATATACAGCCCGTTACTCGGACTCAAGTTTTGCAGGCGGACAAAGTTTGCGTTCCATTTGTTGAATCCGCCCTGCGTCTTCGCAGTCGCCGCATCGGCCATCTGCGCCACCGCATTGTCGAAACCGATCTGCCCCGAGGTCAAACCAAAGTTCCAGCCATTAACGCCGCCGGACAGGAACCTGTCCCGACTGTCCCCGGATACGCTTGCCGTCCAGTTATCCAGATGCCGGGTCGTCTGGGTGCCGTTCGCATCAACCCTGTCGTCCAGTCGCTTATGGTCGTACTGGATCTGTCCGTAAAGATTGGCCTTCTGGCTGCGCACGAACGGGTGTTTCAGCCACAGGCTTTCCACCTCTGCCGTGCCGTGTCCGTTGAGCGGCGCGAGTGTATCGCCCAGGATGTAGTGCAGCGCCGAATAGGCGCCCCCCATGCGGGTGCCCTGTCCGTTCAACAGCGTTTCGTAACTCATCCGCCCATAGTTCATCCCGCTGCCTGAACTTAAACCGCTCACGCTCAGCACATCGCCGTGATGCAGCGGATCCATGAAATTCACGGTACCTCCGGCGCGCGCCCTTCCGGTATAGCGGTCGCCATAATTGTCCAGCGCGACACTTCCCGAGACAGCGGGGCCGGGTGTCGTTTCAATCACTAAATCCGATGTTCCGACTGTCTCGCCCGGCTTCAATATCGCGTTGAGCACGATTCCCGGAACATCGGAGATCAGCAGCAGGGTGCGATCCAATGTCGCTTGGTCGATGGCCTGCCCGCTTTGCAGGGGAGAGAGTAGGGACTGCAACAGGGGGGCGTACACCCGGCTGGAGTTGTCGAGGTCGATCTTGTCGTAGCGTGCCTCGATGACCTCGATGCCCACCCGTCCGTTCCGGATCACCTGTGCCGGGATGACGGCGCGCGCCAGCGGATAGCCGTGGCTGTGATAATAGTCGGTGATGCGGGCAGCCAGATCGTTCAGTTCGGATAGGGTGAGGCTTTTGCCTTCCGCGTCCATCACCAGGGCATGCAGAGTCGCCGTATCGAACAGGGTATTGCCGGTAATCTGGATGGTACTGACCAGGAAGGGCGCAGTAGGCGGAAGCTTCGCACCTCCCTCCTGTTTGATCGTCAGTCCCGTCCCGGTAGACGAGGGGACGGGAGGAGTGACGGGCTGGACTTGCTGCAGGATCGTCCCGGCTCCGGGTACAACCGGTTCGGCAGCCTGGGCGGCCAGGGGAAAAAGGGCGAGCAGCATCGCCCATAGGGGCATGGCGTGGATGGAAACCAGGTCTCGTGGCATTCTTTACTTCCGGTTCGTTCTAAAACAGGTTGTCCGGCAACTTGACGCCGGGTTCGACGACATGCAAGGGCACGTTGGCAGCGGGCAGGCCGGGCGCGGTTGAGTCACCGCTGCTTTCCAGTTGCGCCATCGCGTCCAAGACCGGCCCGGGCGGGATGTTGGGTTTCAGCGTCAGGGCGGCATCGTTGCCCGTTGCCTGTGCGAAAACATAGTTCGTGGCGGAAAGTCCTCCGCCGCCTACGGCGTACTGGCCGGGCGGGCTGGCCGCCGTGGCGGTCGTGCTCCAGGCCGGGGAGCCGGTGGTCGAACCCGCAAGGGTTTCGCCGGTCACGAAGCCGGTCACCGTTCCGGTCAGGCCGGCAGGTGTTTGTCCGTTAAGGAAACTGGCGGGCGCGGCAACATAGGTCAGCGTGGCCGGACTGATCGTGGCGTCAAGCGTCGGCTGCGTCAGCACATAGTTGCTGGCAAGCCCCGTTCCGTCGGCAATCGTGATCGCCGTGGTGACGGGTTCGCTGCCTGCGTTCGCGCTGGCCAGCGTGCCGCCGGCGGTATTGCCCAGGGTCAGCGACTGGCCATTGATCAGCCCGGACAAACTCGCCGTGCCCGTCAGGGCATCCACCGTGCTGCCGTTGTAGGTGCGGTTCGTCCCGCTCAGTCCGGTCACGGTCAAGGGGGCAGGCGCGATGGTGGCGTCAAGCGTCGGCTGCGTCAGCGCATAGTTGCCGGCAAGTCCCGTTCCGTTGGCAATCGTGATCGCCGTAATGACGGGCTCGCTCCCTGCGTTCGCGCTGGCCAGCGTGCCGCCGGCGGTATTGCCCAGGGTCAGCGACTGGCCATTGATCAGGCCCGACAAACTCGCCGTGCCGGTCAGGGCATCCACCGTGCTGCCGTTGTAGGTGCGGTTCGTCCCGCTCAGTCCGGTCACGGTCAAGGGGGCGGGCGTGATAGCGGCGACGAGCCCCGTCGGCTGTATCAGCGCATAAACATAATTAGGATTACCCGTGCTGCCGCTGATGCTGTCATTCGCCGTCACGGCAATGCCGTTGCCTGCGTTCGGCTGCGCGAACGTGCCCGCCTGGGTCAGCGTCACCCCGCTGACGGAAGGCACGCCGCCCGTCAGGGTGGCGGTCGTCGTGCCGTCATAGATTTTGTCGGCGACCGCGGTTCCGCTCACGGTCACGGCTATCGTCCCCGGATTGATGGTCAGCGTGCCATTGGCATAGTTGATGTTATAACCCTTCTGGTTGGAATAAAGGCCGCTCGGCGTGATCGTGTAACTGCCGACGTTGGTGCCGCCGCCGCTGTAGCTGACCGTGCCGAGCAGGTTGGCGTTCGGCGTGACGGAATAACTCACCCCGCCGCTGCCGGTTTGTGCCGCCCCGCTGTAAGTCGCACTGGCATTGTTCGCCGTCACCGTGAGCGGCGTGAGAAAACTCGCGAGCAGCGGATAAGTGTGGCCTGCGTAGATGCTCCAGACGGGGGTGGCGGTGAAGTCGAAGCCGGTGAAAGTCGCCTGGGTCTGCATCAGCGCGGTGGTGTCGACGCCAGTACCCGCGGCGCTGGCGTTCTGGCCGGTGCTTGCTTTGTTCCAGTAGCTGTTGCTGGTCGTGATGGCGCCTACCTGACCGACCAGGCCGCCTATATGGCTTGCGCTACCAGAGACGGCGCCCGTGGCATAGCTGTTGCTGATGTTGCCGTTGGCTTGCCCCAGCAAGCCGCCGACCGAATCGGTCACCCCGTGCACGCTGCCCGTGGCGTAGCTGTTGCTGACGACGCCGGCGACCCCGGCCAGTCCGCCGGTGGCGGTGTTGCCGCCGCTGACGCTGACGTTGGCGTAGCTGTAACTGATGCTGCCGGCTCCGCCGCCCGCCAATCCGCCGACGGCGTTATTGGCGCCGGTCACGCTGCCGCCGTCGGCGTAGCTGTAGAGGATGGCGCCGCCGGATAGTCCCGCCAGCGCGCCGACGCCGTTCAGGCCGCTTATGCTGCTGTTCACCAGCCCGACATTGCGCAGCGTGCCGGTCGTATAGCCGAACAGGCCCTGATAATCCGTGCCCGCGCGGCTGATGGTCAGCCCGGTGACGGTGTGGCCGAGGCCGTCGAAAATACCGGTGAAGTTGGATACGCTGGTGCCCACCGGTGTGAAACCCGCGCCGGCATTCCACGTATTGGTGGTGCTGGCGGCAATGTTGGCGCCCAAGGCGTAGTTGCCGCCGAGAGCGCCGACCATGCCCTGCAAGGTGCCGTCGCTGCTGCTGGCCGACGTGCCCAGGCTGGTGATGACGGTATAGGCGTTGGTGGCGCCATCCGAGCCCAGCTTGGCGCTGAAGTTGCTGCCCGCCGGCAGGCTGACTTGCGCGCCGTTGCGCAGGGTGTAGGTGCTGGTGTTGCCTGCATTCACCGCGCCCTGCCCGTATTCCAGCGCGAGGCTGGCGGTGCCGGAACCGTTCAGGTTGGCCTTGATGGCGATGTTGCGGTAGGCGGAAAGGGTCAGCAGGTGGGAGCTCCAGCTCACGGCATCGTTGACGAAGATGTCGCCGTTGCCCGCGGCATTGCCCGCGCCGCAGGTGGCGCCGGTGCAAGCGACCGATCCTGCGGCGGTCTGGATGGTCACTGCGCCGGTGCCCAAGGCGGCACCCAGGGCGGCACCCGTGATGTCGCCGCCTGTTGCCGCGATGGTGAAGTCATAGGGGTCGATCAACCAGTTGCCGCTCCGCCCTGCGGGTGCGACGGTGCTTATTCCGGTACCGTCGGCGATCTTCACATGGGCTGCGGAGGTCTCGATGAAGCCGCCGTCGCCGCTGTTCGGAGCGGAAGCATCCAGCGTGCCGCCGACGTTCGCTGTGCCCGCCGTCACCCCGCCCAAGAGGGTGATGGTGCCGTTCCGGTTATCCACGGTCCGTGCCTCGATGATGCCGGTGTTGTTCACGACACTGGCCAGCAGCGCGTCCTTGGCACCCGCCGTCATGATCACGTATCCGCCGTCGGCCTGGATCAAGCCGCCGTTCTCGGCCTGGCTGTTCAATAGGCTCCGATCGACCTGCATCTTGACCAGGTCGAGGCCGGAGAAGGTCAGGGCGACCGCGTTGCCCGCACCGAGTGCGACTGCGCCCAGGTTCGCCGTGATGGTTCCCCGGTTGCCGACGGTGTTGCCGATCAGCGCGACATAATGGCCGTCGATCGTGCCCTGGTTGATGATTCTGCCCGTCCCGTTGCCACTGAAGGTGATTGCCGAACCGCCCAGATCGGCATCGTTGATATCCAATGTCGATGCGACGAGACCGCCGACATTGACCTCGGCGCCCTGACCGAACAGGATGCCGTTCGGGTTGAGCAACCACACTTGTCCGTTGGCGTTGAGGCGGCCCAGAATTTTGCTGCCGTTGGCATCGAAGATGCGGTTGACGGCGATGGCGCTAGCCGAAGGTTGCAGGAAGTTCACCGTCTCCTGCGGAGCGATATTGAAGCTCTGCCAGTTAAGCGCAAGGTTCCGGCTGTTTTGCTTGACGGTGGTGATATTGGCGGACTGGGAAATACTGCCCGCCCCCGACACCACCTGTCCGCCGGTGGGTGCGGCCTGTGCAAGCGGCGCAAAGATCAGCGCGAGCGCGGCCGCCATGAGCTTGCACTTTAATAGTAATTTTGCGCATCCTGATTTTCCTCGCCCCTCGGCGTGTTCGGAAACGGCCCCCCAGGCGTTGCACACATGGCTCCCGACCGGACGTGCAATGCGATTCATCGATGCGTGGCATTTCATGTCTCCCTGCCCTTTTCTGGTTAGTTCTCGCTGCAGCCTTCTGCCGAAAAATCCGGCATCGCGAGGCTCGCTGGGACACGACCCCCTTCGTGGTGCGGGCCCAGCCATAGGGCCATCGATGCGGCCCGGTTGTTCACGCCGAACTTGCGATAGATGGCAATAATTCTATCCTCAACTACATGATAACGCCGGCCAAGTTCTGCCGCGACGTCCTTTTCAGGGAGTCCGGTCAAAAGAGAAGTGGCCCGGCAAAATGGGACTGGTCGATAGGCGCAGAACCAGCGCTTATGGGCGAGTAGAGTGCCCGCGAACGGGGAGCAGCGATGAGAAGACCCGGAAGCCCGTAGGTGCCATCGACGCAAGCGTAATGCCCGTGACTATCATGGAACGGTCCGCGGGGCCGTGGCAATCGCAATGACGGTGCTCACGCCCCGGCGGCTTCCCGGGCGGGGCTGAAGGCGGCGGAGAAGGCCTGCGCGTCGGGAAAGAATTCGAGGAAGTCGGCCTCGAACTGGGGATAGCTTCCGCGCAACTCCTCCAGCGCGCCGGGCAGCGCGTTGGGCTGGCGGCGCAGGCGCAGCGACATCCGGTCCAGCGCGTAGCCCACGATCTCGGCCGAACGGTAGGAGACCAGCCAGTCGTGCCGGCGCATCGCCGCGACCATGGCGCGATGGTCCGCGGACAGCAGGTGGCCGTGATCCGACAGCAGCCCGTAGCTGGCCGCCGCGAACGCAGCCAGGGTCTCGTCGCTGAAGCTCGCCCAGTGCCTGGCCAGGAAGTGGTCGTAGAACATGTCGACCATGACGCCGGCGAAGCGCCGCCGCGACGGCCCGACCCGGGCGCAGCTCCTGCGGAAGGCGGGATGCGCGTCGGCGTAGCCGTCGATGCGCCGGTGCAGCGCCACCCCCGCCGCGATCCGCGCGGGCAGGGCGCCGGGCAGCGGTCCCTTGACGAAGTCGCCGATCAGGCCGCCCACGCGCAAGGCGGGGTCGGGGCCGGACAGCAGGGCGTGGGCGAGGAAGTTCATCGGCCTCAGTCCCACATCGCCCGCATCCGCGCCGCCAGATCCACCGCCGTCTGCCGCGACTCCGGACCGCCCTGCGCCGTTGTTTCCGGCGCCGGCCACGACGCCTGTTCGAAATGCCGCGCCAGCGCATTGGGGATGAAGCGCGTGCGGTTGGCATAGACGTGCCGGTCGCCCAGCCCCGACTGCTGGGATACGTAGAAGCGCTGCGGCACCATCAGGTCGAGGCTGTCCTTCGCCCGGGTCATCGCGACGTAGAGCAGCCGCCGCTCCTCCTCGATCTCCGCGGACGAGCCGGTCGCCAGGTCGGAGGGGATGCAGCCGTCGATCGTGTTGAGCAACGTCACCGCGCTCCATTCCTGGCCCTTGGCCGAGTGGATGGTGGACAGGATCAGATAGTCCTCGTCCGGCAGCGGCACGCCCGCCTCCTTGCTGCTCGCCTCCGGCGGATCGAGCGTGAGTTCGGTGAGGAAGCGTTCCCGGTTCGGATAGGTGGCGGCGATCCGCGCCAGTTGCTCGATGTCGGCCTGGCGCACCGCCGCGTCCTCATAGAGCCGCTCCAGCTGTTCCTGGTACCAGCGGCAAGCCTGCTCGATGACCGCCGGCCAGGGTGCGTCCTCGCGCGCCAGCGCCTCGATCAGCGCAGCGAACGCCAGCCACTCCGACTTCACGCCCTCGGGCACCGGCTGCTCTGCGAGCAGCGCGCAGCCCGGGTCCGCGGACGCGACGTTGTCCAGCACCCGGCCCGCGGTCTTCGGACCGATGCCGGCTTGCAGCTGGATCGCCCGGAAGCCTGACACCCGGTCCTTGGGGTTCTGCGCCCAGCGCAGCACGGCGAGCAGATCCTTGACGTGGGCCGCCTCGAGAAACTTGAGGCCGCCGTACTTCACGAAGGGGATGTTGCGCCGGGTGAGTTCCAGCTCCAGCCGGATGCTGTGCTGCGCCGCCCGGAACAGCACCGCCTGCGCCTTCAGCCTCACGCCCTCCTCGCGCCGCGCCAGCACCTGCTCGACGACGTAGCCGGCCTGATCGGCGTCGTCGCGCACCGACACCAGCCTGGGCTGCTGCGAGGCGGCGCGCTCGGTCCACAGGTCTTTGGTGTAGCGCTCGGCGGCGCGCGCGATCACGGCGTTGGCGGCTGCCAGGATAGGTTGGGTCGAGCGGTAGTTGCGATCGAGCGTCACCTGCCGCGCCGGCGGCTCGAAGTGCGCCGGGAAGTCGAGGATGTTCCGCACCGTCGCGCCGCGAAACGCGTAGATCGACTGGGCGTCGTCGCCGACCACGGTGAGGCCGCGGCCCTGCGGCTTCATCGCGAGCAGGATGGAAGCCTGCAGGCGGTTGGTGTCCTGGTACTCGTCGACCAGCACGTGGCTGAAGCGCTCGCCCAGTTCCCGCGCCAGGTCGGCGTCCGTCACCATCTGCGCCCAGTAGAGCAGCAGGTCGTCGTAGTCGAGCACCTGCTGGGCCTGCTTGGCTTTCACGTAGCCGAGAAACAGCCGCTTCAGGTCCGCCTCCCATTCGGCGCACCACGGGTAGGTGGCGGCGAGCACCTCGGCCAGCGCCGCCTGGGTGTTCACCACCGTCGAGTAGATGGCGAGACAGGTCGATTTCATCGGGAAGCGCTTGGTCTTGGCCGAGTAGCCCAGTTCGTGGCGCACCAGGTTGATCAGGTCGCCGGAGTCTTCCCGGTCGTGGATGGTGAAGCCCGGCGCCAGTCCGATGCGGCTGGCGTACTGGCGCAGCAGCCGCGCGCCGACGCCGTGGAAGGTGCCGGACCAGGCGAGCGGGGCGCCGCCCAGGCGCGGATGATGCCGGGCCAGGATGCGTTCGACCCGCCGGGTCATCTCGCCCGCCGCCCGGCGCGAGAAGGTGAGCAGCAGCAGCCTGCCGGGATCGGCGCCCCGGGCGATCAGATGCGCGACCCGGTGCGCCAGGGTGTTGGTCTTGCCCGAACCGGCGCCGGCGATCACCAGCAGCGGCCGATCCCGGTCGGCATCGTCGGCGCAGCCGAACACGACGGCTTCGCGCTGCGCCTCGTTCAGTTGCGCAAGATAGGCCGTCGGGGTGTTCGGCCCGTCTTGCACGGGCAGCGGTGCCTCCTCGAGGATGCTCATCGGCTCGAACGAACTACGATCCACGGCGCATGGGCGCCAGTTGCCGCTTCCAGTGCAATATCCCGCGCAGGTTCAACCTGAGGTAGCCGACGTCGAGCAGGCAGAGCAGCCACAATGCCGAAGTGGCGTGGAGAACGAACAGCACGATATTGCTGAAGATCCAGATGTAGAAGCCCCGGAAGTCGAGACGCGAATTGAGTTCGGCGCCGGCGTAAGACGAAACGAGGCCTATCGCCTGAAGCAACCAGTTCCACCACGGCACTCCATAAAACTCCATGATCAATTACCTTCTGCGGTTGAAGAGGGCCGTGATCGCCTGCGGTCCTGCGGGCCTTTCCATGAACCACCAAGATTGCTTCGCCTCCGGCTCGCAAAGACAAACCATTTCGTCATCGCGAGCGTAGCGTGGCGATCTAGGTTGCCACGCTGCCGTCACTGCGAGGCCGCAGGCCGCGGCAGTCGCGATGACGACCGGAGGAAGTCCCTGTGGGACGGGTTTGGTGGTGGGTTCATGGTCCGTGTGCAGTTTTGGCCACGCCGAAACAGGCGGCTCGCAATGACGAACTCAGAACGTGAGATCCTCGCCCGGCTTCATTTCTATCATCCTTTTTCCCAGACCGCGCTTGTCCAGCGCCGCCTTGAACTGCGCCGGGGTGCCGGCGAGTACGGGGAAGGTGCCGTAGTGCATCGGGATGACGTGCTTGGGATTGACGAATTTCACCGCCAGCGCGGCGCGCACCGGGTCCATGGTGTAATTGCCGCCGATGCAGGCCAGCATCAGATCCACCTTGAAGAACTGGGGGATCAGCTTCATGTCGGTGAACACGTCCGTGTCCCCGGTGTGATAGATCGTCGGGCCGCCCTTGATCTGCAGCACGAAGCCCACCGGGTTGCCGCCCGGCACGGTGGCCGGGCCGCCCTCGGGCGGTTTTGGCAGCGACAGATCCGAGCCGTGAATGGCGTTGACCAGGGTCACGCGCGCGCCCGCCTTGGGCAGGTCGACGGTGCCGCCCATGTAGGCCGCGTTGACCTTGTCTTTCGGATAACCCGCGACGGCCACCAGATTGCGCACCAGGTCGGCCGATGCGACCAGTTCCGCGCCGGTCATCTTGGCGATCTCCACGGCATTGCCGACGTGGTCGAAGTGGCCGTGGGAGATCAGGATGTAGTCCACCCGGCCGAGCTTGGCGATCGAGTCCTTGTCCGGGTTGGTGGGCACGGTCAGCCACGGATCGATCAGGATCACGCCGCCCGAGGGCGTCACGATCTTGAACGCGGACTGCCCGTACCAATGGATCTTGGTGGCCGCCTGCGCGGCGGTCGCCGTCATGGCCAGCATCGCCAGTGCGAGCAAGACGGCGCGCAACTTGTTGAGATAAAACATTTGAGCCCTCCTTGTTATGGTTTTGAATGCCCCGGCGTCGCTGGTGCGACGCGTCCCACTTCCGATCGCGGAAGTGCGCACAAAATACCCGATCCGGGTGATTCCGCCTAGCTCGCGCGGCACTCAGTCCCGGCATTGCTGCGGATCGAAACTGCGCGAGAAGCCGCCGTACCGTCCGGCCTGCGCGGGGTAAATGCACATCAGGATGGACAGCGTGTCCCTGGCCTTGCGGATATCGGGCGGAAAGGCGGAAAACGGCGAGGCGCGGTCGAGCACGCGCTTGATATAGGCAATCTCCGCTTCCTGGTCGGCGGCGCGAAGCACGCGGTAGCGCTGCAGCGAGCCGTCGGCATTCAGGGTGATCTGCACCAGCGCTTTGTGAAATCCTCTGGCCGTCGGCGCATTCCTGACGAAGGCGGCGCTCCGGTTCAGCTTGCCGATGAAGGCGTCGAAGTACAACTCCACACTGAGCGGCTCGACGGCCTTGCCCTCGGCCCTGGTCTGGCCTGGCGCCTCGTCCCCGCCCTCGTCCTGCGGCGTTCGGCCCAACTGCCGGGCCATGGCCAGGGCCCTTTGCGACAGACTGGCCGGCGGCTGCGTGCCCAGCCCGTCGAGGAATTTATCCATATCGGCGCGCTCGGCGCCGGACCACGACGGGGCGGACCAGGCGCCGGCGGGCGCGCTCAATTTCGGCTGTTCCGTCCGCTGCGCCGGCGATCCGGCCCGCTTCCCGAGCGCGATCACCGGCGTCGCCGCGCGCCGCGGTGCGGACGGCGGAAGCCTCGGCGCGGGCGTGGCGGGCCGGACGAGGGTGACGAGGAGGCGGGAGCGCGCCGTGCCTGCCGCGCCTTCGGGACCGGATGTCGGGGCGGGCCTGGAGAAGCCGATAAAGAGGACGGCGGCGTGCAGCAGCAGGGAGACGGCGAAAGCCAGCCGGAGCGACCTGCGTGCGTGCGCGTTGCGGGATTCCATGCCGCGCATCTTATGTCATTCCGCAAAGCCGGCCTTCGTCGCGGC
The DNA here is from genome assembly GCA_035530135.1 of Rhodocyclaceae bacterium. Lineage (GTDB taxonomy): Bacteria > Pseudomonadota > Gammaproteobacteria > Burkholderiales > Rhodocyclaceae > CAIYYX01. Next base: position 10,974 of record DATKVJ010000056.1, read on the forward strand.
GCGGCAGCCGGACTCCCCGGCGGCGGCTGCGAGGCGAGGGGCCTTGAATCGCCCGCCGGGTTCAGCCGTTCTCAAGGATTCGGGCGGACGGCAGTCCGGTCGTCGCCGCTTCATCCCCGGTCCGCGGCATGGCCGTGATCGCGCGTGCGCGCAACTGGCCGCAGCCGCCGTCGATGTCCTGCCCGGCGGAATTGCGCAGCTTGGTCAGAATGCCGCGCTCATGCAGGCGGCTCGCCATCGCGGCCGCGTGTTCCGCCGAAGGCCGCCTGAAACCGAGACCCTCGACCTTGTTGTAGGGAATCAGGTTCATCACCGCGTATTTCCCGGAGAGCAGTCTGACGATGCCGTCTTGTTCCTCGGCGTCGTCATTGACGCCTGCGAGCAGCGTCCACTGATACTGGATCGGGTAGCCGGTGGCGCGGGCGTAGCGTTCGCCCAGTGCCACCAGTTCGGCCGGGGCTATGCGCGGTGCGCGCGGCAGCAGCCTGGCGCGCAGTTCGGCGCGGGTCGAGTGCAGCGACAGGGCCAAGGCCGGCTTGACGGTCTCCAGGGGCAGCCGTTCGAACACGCGGCGGTCGCCGACGGTCGAGAAGACCAGGTTCTTGTGGCCGATCGCGCCCGCCGTGCCCAGCAGCTGGATGGCTTCCTGCACGTTGTCCAGGTTGTGCGCCGGCTCGCCCATGCCCATGAACACCACCTTCCGGACGACGCGCTTCGATCGGGCCAGCACCACCTGCGCGACGATCTCCGCGCTGCCGAGCTGGCGCGCGAGGCCGTCCCTGCCGGTCATGCAGAAGACGCAGCCGACCGCGCAGCCGACCTGGCTCGAGACGCACAGGCCGTCGCGCGGCAGCAGCACGCTCTCCGCCGTCTGGCCGTCGGCCAGCTCGAGCAGCTGGCGGGCCGAACCGTCCTCGCCGAGGTGTTCGGAGCGCAGGCGCGCGAGCGCCCGCAGTTCCGCCGCGAGGGCGGGCAGCGCGGTGCGGACCTTCAGCGGAAGAAAATCCTCGGACCGGCGCGGACCGCTGTCCAGCGACAGCCCCTGCGTCCAGGCCCGCAGCACGAGTTGCTCGTGGCAGGTTTTGGCGCCGTGGGCGCGCAGGCGCTGTCGGATATGTTCGATACGCATGGGGAGCGGGTGCTCGTGATGCGCAGCGGGCCTCAGTCCGCCGCGCGAGGGTGGCGCAAGCGCAGCGCGCTGAAGGCGCCGGCCATCGCCGCGAACCCGGCCGCCAGCGCCAGCGCGATGAGCGGTCCGCGCCCGTCGTGGGCGTTGGCGAAACTGAAGATGAGGGCCAGCAGCACCGCGCCGAAGGTCTGCCCGGTGAGCCGCGCGGTGCCCAGCATGCCGCTGGCGCCGCCCGAACGGTGCCGGGGCGCCGTGGTCACGATCGTGTGGTTGTTGGGCGACTGGAACAGTCCGAAACCGATGCCGCACAGCGCCAGGCGCCACACGATGTCGGCGTTCGACGGCTGCACCGGCAAGGCGGCGAGCGAAGCCAGGCCGGCCGCCAGGATGCCCAGGCCGACGCCGCCGAGCAGCCCGTCCGGATAGCGGCCGATCAGGCGCCCCGCGAGCGGCGCCGCGACGATGATGGCGAGCGGCCACGCGGTGATCAGCAGCCCGGCTTGCAGGGGCGAGCGGCCGTAGGCGTCGAGCAGCAGGAAGGGCAGCGCGATGTAGGCCAGGATCTGCGCGGCGAAGGCCGCCACCGAGGTGCACATCGACAGCGCGAACACGGGGATGCGCAGCAGGTCCACCGGCAACAGCGGCACCGCCTCCCGCAACTGCCGGCGCACATAGAGCGCCCCGAGCGTCACGCCCGCGGCGAGCATGGCCAGGCCCCCGGCGAGGGCGGAGAAGTTTGCGGACCCGCCGGTACCGAGCGCGTCGGCTCCCAGGAACACCAGGCTGAAGGTCAGCGCGTTGAGCAGCACGTCGAGCCAGGACAGTCGCGCGCCCGCCGGCGGCGGCGCGCTGTTGCGCGGCAGGGCGCGATAGCCCAGCCACATGACGGCCACGCCGAGCGGCAGGTTCACCGCGAACAGCCAGGGCCACGACGCGACCGACAGGATGCCGGCGGCCACCGACGGTCCGGCGACGGAGGCCAGCGCCACCACCATGGAATTGAGCGCGACGCCGCGGCCGAGCATGTGCCGGGGGTAGATCAGCCGCACCAGCGCCGCATTCACCGCCATGATCCCGGCCGCGCCCAGTCCCTGGATGGCGCGCGCCGCGGCCAGCATGGGCAGCGAATCGGCGAGCGTGCACCCGAGCGAGGCCAGGGTGAATAGCGTCAGTCCGCTCAGATACACGCGCCGGTAGCCGACCAGGTCGCCCAGGGTGGCTGCCGGCAGCAGCAGGGAGAGGATAGCGACCTGATAGGCGTTGACCACCCAGACCGAATGCGCGGCGCTGGCCGCGAGGTCGCGCGCGATGCCCGGCAACGCGAGATTGACGATGGTGCCGTCGAGCACGGTCATAGTGATGCCGAGTATGACCACCGCCATGGCGAGGTAACGCGCTGGCGTCGGGAGACCGTCCTGATCGGGCATGGGTAACTTGGCGGGGAGGGGCGCGTTCCGCAGAACGCAATCGGAGAGGCTCAATGAATCTGGAGGCGCGACGATGGGATCAGAGCCCGTCAAAGCTCGATTTTACCTTCAGGAATGCGGTGGCTGCGGCCCGATTTGAAATTGTTTGAATCGCCCCGGGTTCGGCAGCCGCTTTCGCGCAGTGGCTCAGCCGCCGTGCTTCTCGGGTTTCCCGAACAGCTCGTCCAGCGGCTTGTTCTTGGCAGCGGCGGCGCCGGACATGCGCTGCGCCGTGAATTCTTCCTCGATGTTGTCCCGGTAGTAGCTCCAGGCGGCGGCCGAAATGCTGAGCCTGCGCCAGATTTCCTCGCCGACCCCGCTGTACTGGAGGAGGCTGCCGTCGTCGAGTCGAACCTGCAGCACGCGCGCGCGGCCGTCGTAGCCGACGGCCCGCAGCTTGCCTGAATGGATTTCCTTCATTTCCATCTCAATCTCCGCGCAGGATCTGCCGCAGCGCCTGCTCGAAAACCTCGACCGGCTGCCCGCCCGAGATCAGGTAGCGCTCATTGACGATGACCGCGGGAACGGAATGGATGCCGGCGTCGGTGTAGCGGCGTTCGCTCTCCCGCACCGCCGCTGCGTATTCGTCGCCGGCCAGGATCTCGCCGGCGCGCGCCGCGTCCAGGCCGACCTCGCCGGCCAGGCGGAGCAGCAGCTGGTGCGATTCCGGGCTCTCGCCGCGGCTGAAGTAGGCCGCAAACAGGGCACGCTTCAGCGCCGGCTGCAGTCCGGCCGGGCGGGTGGCCGGCAGCCCGGCCCAGTGCAGCAGACGGTGCGCGTCGAAGGTGTTGTAGATGCGGTCCCGCCCCTCCTTGCGGAAGGTGAAGCCCAGCTCGGCGCCGCGCCGGCGGATGGCCTCGCGGGACTCGGCCTGCTGTTCCGGGGTGCTGCCGTATTTTTGCGTCAGATGCTCGGTGATGTCCTGCCCGCCGGGCGGCATCAGGGGGTTGAGCTCGAAGGGCTGGAAGTGCAGCTCGGCCGTCGTCTCGTCGGCCATGCGCGCGAGCGCGCGCTCCAGCGCGGCGAGCCCGATGGCGCACCAGGGGCAGGAGACGTCGGAGACGAAGTCGATCTTGAGGGAGGGGGTCATGGCGTTCTATCGATGAAATGTAAACGGTGCCTGGCGCTATTCCACCCGTATCCAGGTCTGGGTGCGGCCGAAGAACAGGAAGGAGCCGCGCATTTCGAGCTCCTTGCCGCCGTCGATGACCGTCACCTTGGCGTTGTATGTCTTGCCGTTGTTTGGATCGAGTATCCTGCCGCCGCCATAGACGTTGTCGCCCTCCTGCTTGAGGCCGGTGAGGATGGTCATGCCGATCACCGGCTTGCCCTTGCGCGGATCGTCGGCGGCGCATTCGTCGCACTTCGCGTCCTGCTTGGCCGGATCGATGATCTTCTCGACCGTTCCGGAGATCACGCCGTCCCGTTCCGTGATGCCGACGACGGACTTGGGCTTGTGGGTTTTGTCGTCGATGGTGTTCCACTTGCCGACCGGCGACATCGAGCCGGCGAGCGCGGTCGAAGACAGGCCGGCGAGCAGCAGCGTCGCGCAGAAACGGCAGGGCAGCGAGGGCATGGCAGTCTCCGTGTGATGAGCGCCGGGTCGATTCCCTCGGCACCTGAAGGGGTAAGTAAAGGCAAGCAGGATTCTGGCACATTGTTTGAGACTTGGCGGTCATTTGACGCGGGCGGAGCGCTCCCGGATACTTGGCCGCGGCCAGACCTCGCGCCGCCCCACCGCCGCCATGACCAGACCCGTCAAATCGCGCATCCGCACCGTCCGCGTCGGCGACACGCAGATACTGATCCACGGGCGCCGCCGGAGCAAGCTGCGCGATCCCTATCATCTGGTGCTGACCCTGAGCTGGCCGCGATTCTTCGCTGCCCTGGTGCTCGCCTTCACCCTCGTCAATCTGCTCTTCGGCGCCGTCTACTGGCTGTTGCCGGGCAGCGTCGCCAATGCCCGCGCCGGCGCGTTCTCCGATTACTTCTTTTTCAGCATCGAAACCTTGGCCACCGTCGGCTACGGGGTGATGTCGCCGGCCAGCCTGCCGGGACACCTGGTCGCCTCGGTCGAGATACTCACCGGCATGGTCGGCGTTGCCCTGATCACCGGACTGGTCTTCGCGCGCTTCTCCAAGCCCACCGCGCGCATCCTGTTCAGCCGGCGCGCCGTCGTCCGCGACTTCGAAGGCGGGCGCGTGTTGATGCTGCGCATCGCCAACGAACGCTACAACCGCATCGTCGAGGCGACCGCGACGCTGTCGCTGCTGCGCGTCGAGATCGGTCCGCAGGGGGAGAGCTTCGTCCGCATCCACGACCTGCGCCTGGCGCGCGAACGCACGCCGGTATTCGCGCTCACCTGGACCCTGATCCACCCGATCGACGCGGGCAGTCCGCTGCTGGGCCTCGACGCCGCCCAACTGGCGGCCAGTCGCGCCCGCATTCTGGTCTCGGTCACCGGCCACGACGAGACCATGGCGGCGTCGGTCAATGCCAGCGGCGAATACGCGGCAGAGGACCTGGCGTTCGACGCACGCTTCGTCGATATCCTGGGCACGTCGCCGGAAGGCGAGCGGGTGGTCGACCTGACGCGCTTTCACGACGTCGAAGCGACGCCGGACGCCGGCGCCTGAAAGGGTGTTGCTAATTGACTATTCATATAGTAATGTTTGAGGCATATCCTTATATAATTAAATATATGATTGTCCCCCCTCCATTCCGGACGAGCGTAAAGGAGCGGCGATCGAAGCGAATATCTGCCCCCGAAAAGAGCTGAGCGAATGAAAATAAATATGCCCGTCACCCAGGTCGAGGTGCCCTTCCCCGGCAACAGCTACCTTGTTTCCAAGACGGACACGAAAGGCATCATCACCCACGCCAACGATGCCTTCGTCGCAATCAGCGGATTCGACCGCCAGGAACTCATCGGCAGCTCCCACAACATAGTGCGTCATCCGGACATGCCGGAAGAGGCGTTTGCCGACCTCTGGCAAACCCTCGGGAGCGGGCTACCCTGGCGCGGGATGGTCAAGAACCGCTGCAAGAACGGCGATTACTACTGGGTCGATGCGTTCGTCGTTCCCGTCCGCAAGGACGGGGCGACGATCGGCTACATGTCGGTACGCACCCCTCCCAGCCGCGACCAGGTTCAGCAGGCCCAGGCCCTGTATGGCGCCATCCGGGACAAGCGCGCGAGGTTTCCCAGCATCAGGGCGGGAGCCCTGGGGCGTATGTCGCTGTCAGCGCGGATCTGGCTGGCCCTGGGGGGCATGCTGGCCCTGATGGTCGCCGTGGCCGCCTCGAGCCTCGCCGCCCCGACGGGCACCTATGGCGTCGCCCTCACGGCGGGCTGCCTGCTGGCGGCGCTGCTCATTGCCCTCTTTTCCGGCAGGTACTTCTCCCGCGCCACCGGGGGGTCGCTGAGCCAGGCTGCGAGAATCTTCGATCAGATTGCGGAAGGCAATCTCACCCACGACATCGACATTTCCGGGCGCGACGAAATCGGCTTGCTGCTCTGCCGGCTGGGCACGATGCAGGCCCACTTGAAGGCGATGATCGACGATATTTCCGCCGCTTCGAAATCGATCGAGGCTCGCGGCGTGGACCTCGGCGCGGGCATGAGTCGCCTGGCGGAGCAGTCCAATCACCAGCTCGAAGCGGCACAGGGCGTCGCGGCGGCCACCGAGGAGTTCAGCGTATCGGTGCGCGAGGTTGCCGAAAATGCCGGGACGACCGCCTCTGCTGCGGCGCGGTCCGAGGAACTGGTGGCGACCAGCAGCGCCGAGATATCCCAGACCATGGACGTCACCTCGCGGGTGGCCGAAGCCGTCCATAACTCCAGTACGACGATCGCCGAATTGTCGAGCGCCATCCAGAAGATCAGCGATGTCACCACGGTGATCAGTGAAATCGCCAACCAGACCAACCTGCTGGCGCTCAACGCGGCGATCGAGGCCGCCCGTGCCGGAGAGCAGGGCCGCGGCTTTGCCGTCGTCGCCGATGAAGTCCGAAAACTGGCGGAGAGGACGAGCACCAGCACGGTAGACATTTCGAAAACGGTGAGCGCGATTCAGGAGGTCACGCAGAAGGCGGTCGCCGACATGGAGTTCGCCACCCGCGAGGTGGGAACGGGTATCGGCTCCATGAAGAAAAGCGTTTCCAGTCTCGAAGGCGTTACCCGGGCGAGCAACGAGGTCTCCGAGATGGCGAAAAATATTTCCAATTCGACCGTCGAGCAGATCAAGGCGAGCGAGGAAGTGGCGCAGAGCATGGAGCGGATCACCTTGCTCGTCGAAGAGAACTCCCACGACGCACAGAAAGCCAAAAGAACCTCTGAAGATATATTGACCACCGCAGCCGGACTCAACCGCCTGATCGCCGCCTTCAAGCTGTAGCGGCTGGCCGCTGCCGGCCGCGCCCGAGCCGCTCTGGGGCAGACACTCGGTGGTGCGGCTGGCCGCCGCCATCGGGAAATTCGTCGGATCGTCGCCGGGCAACCCAACACCACCCCACCGAGGAGAAGCGACATGACCCAACCCATCGCCACCGCTATCGCGGGAAGTCTGCCCAAGCCGGCCTGGCTCGCCCAGCCCGAAAAGCTGTGGGCGCCGTGGCAACTGTCGGGCGAGGCGCTGGCGCAGGCCAAGTGGGATGCCATGCGGCTCGCCGTCGACGACCAGCTGCGCGCCGGCATCACCGTCATCGGCGACGGCGAGCAGACGCGCCAGCACTTCGTGACGACCTTCATCGAGCATCTCGACGGCGTCGATTTCACCAAGCGCAAGACGGTGCGCATCCGCGACCGCTACGACGCGGAGGTGCCGGTGGTGGTGGGGCCGGTGTCGCGCAAGCGCCCGGTCTTCGTCGATGACGCGCGGCGCCTGCGCCTGCTCACCGGCGGGCCGATCAAGTTCACCCTGCCCGGCCCGATGACCATGATCGACACGCTCTACGACGACCACTACAAAAGCCGCGAAAAGCTGGCCTGGGCATTCGCCGAGATCCTCAACCAGGAGGCGCGGGAATTGGCCGAGGCCGGCGTCGACGTCGTCCAGTTCGACGAGCCGGCCTTCAACGTCTTCTTCGACGAAGTCCGCGACTGGGGCGTGAACACGCTGGAGCGCGCCGCCGCGGACCTGCCCTGCAAGACCGCGGTGCATATCTGCTACGGCTACGGCATCGAAGCCAACAACAAGTGGAAGGCGGGGCTGGGCGCGGAATGGCGGCAGTACGAGCAGACCTTCCCCTTGCTCGCCGCGAGCGGCATCGACCAGGTCAGCCTCGAATGCCAGAACTCCCACGTGCCGATGGAGCTGATCGGCCTGTTGGACGGCAAGGAGGTGATGGTGGGCGCCATCGACGTCAGCAGCAACCGGATCGAGACGCCCGAGGAGGTCGCGGCGGTACTGCGCAAGGCGCTGCGCTGGGTGAAGCCCCACCGCCTGATCGGCTGCACCAATTGCGGCATGGTGCCGCTGCCGCGCGCCGTCGCCCGCGGCAAGCTCGCCGCGCTCGGGGCGGGCGCGGCCATCGTCCGCGCCGAACTGGGCTGG
>DATKVJ010000057.1:0-8088 GCA_035530135.1 Rhodocyclaceae bacterium
CGCATCGCCTTCCGCGTCGATGCGGTCGTCGCCGAACAGGAGGTACTGGTCAAGAGCCTGGGGCGGCAGCTCGCGCGCGTGCGCAACCTGGCCGGCGCCAGCGTCCTGGGCACGGGACAGGTGGTGGCGGTGCTGAACGTCTCGGATCTGATGAAGTCGGCGGTGAAGTCTTCGGCGGAGTCGGCAGCGAATCTGCCGACTCCGCAGCCGCTCGCTGTCGCCGCCGAGCTTGGCGAGCGGGCGCAGCATTCGATCCTGGTGGTGGAGGACTCGATCACCGCGCGGGCCCTGCTGAAGAACATCCTGGAGTCGGCCGGCTACCAGGTCACCACCGCCGTCGATGGGCTCGATGCGTACACCACGCTGAAGACCGGGGCCTTCGATCTCGTCGTCTCGGACGTCGAGATGCCGCGCATGGACGGCTTCGACCTGACCGCCAGGGTGAGGGCGGACAAGCAGCTGGCCGAGCTGCCGGTGGTGCTGGTGACGGCGCTGGCCTCGCGCGAACATCGCGAGCGCGGCATCGACGTCGGCGCCAACGCCTATATCGTCAAGGGCAGCTTCGACCAGAGCAACCTGCTGGAGGTCATCGCGCGGCTGATCTGAGCCGCGAGGATGCATTACGTCAACCCACGATGAGGCGACATTCTTGATCAAGGTGCTGGTGGTGGAAGATTCGCCGGTGGTGCGCGAGTTTCTGGTGCATGTGCTCGGCGCCGACCCCGACATTTCCGTCGTGGGCACGGCGCAGGACGGCGAACAGGCGCTGGAGGCCGTCGTTCGGCTCTCGCCCGACGTCATCACCATGGACATCCACATGCCCAGGGTGGACGGCATCGAGGCCACGCGCCGGATCATGGAGAGCCATCCGGTGCCGATCGTCATCGTCAGCGGCAGCAGCGACCCGAGCGAGGTGGCGACCACCTTCCGCGCCATGGCGGTGGGCGCGCTGGCGGTGCTGCGCCGGCCGGCGGGCCTGGGCCATCCGGAGCACGAGGCCACGGTCCGTGAGCTGGTGCAGACGGTGAAGCTGATGGCCGAGGTCAGGGTGGTGCGGCGCTGGCCGCGAGCTCGGCAGGATGCCGCGCTCCCGCCATGCCGGAGCGTGGGGCCGGCGCCGGCCCGGTTGAGGGCGGTGGCCATCGGCGCCTCGACCGGCGGCCCGCCGGTGCTGCAAGCCATGCTGGCGGCGCTGCCGGGGGATTTCCCGGCGCCGATCCTGATCGTCCAGCACATGGCGGCGGGATTCATCCAGGGATTTACCGACTGGCTGGCGCAGAGCTCGAACATGCGCGTGCATCTGGCCACCCACGGCGAGACCCTGCTGCCGGGCCACGTCTATGTCGCACCCGACAATGTCCAGATGAGAGTGACGCGCGGCGACCGGATAGTCCTGGCCGGGGATCCACCCGACAACGGCCTGCGTCCCTCGGTGGCGGCCCTGTTTCGCTCGGTCGCCGAGGTCTATGGCGGCGAGGCTGCGGCTTGCCTGCTCACCGGTATGGGCCGCGATGGCGCCGAGGAACTGAAGTTGCTCCGGAGCAAGGGCGCGACCACCATCGCCCAGGACGAGGCGAGCTCGGTGGTGCACGGCATGCCGGGCGCGGCGATCCGGCTCGATGCTGCATCCTTCGTGTTGCCGCCGGAAAAAATTGCCGCAGCGCTAACCAGCCTGGTGCGGAAGAACAGGTGAAAGAGGATCGACCGATGGAAACCAGTAACGGCAACGGCAGGGCGCACATCCTCATCGCCGAGGACAGCCCGACCCAGGCGGCGCAGCTGGCGCACCTGCTGGAGCAGCATGATTTTATGGTGAGCGTCGTCGCCAACGGTCGCGAGGCGCTCGCTTTCCTTGAGAGCAGCATGCCGACACTGGTCATTAGCGACATCCTGATGCCGGAACTGGACGGCTATGGCCTGTGCAAGGCGATCAAGAGCGACGAAAAGCTGAAGCACATCCCGGTGATGCTGGTGACCACGCTGGGCGATTCTCTCGACGTGATCAAGGGACTGGAATGCGGGGCGGACAACTTCGTCCGCAAGCCCTACGACGAGAAATACCTGTTGTCGCGGATCCACTACCTGCTGATGAACCTGGAGCTGCGCAAGAGCCAGCGGATGCAGATGGGGGTGGAGATCAACCTGGGCGAGCGCAAGTATTTCGTCACCGCCGAACGTCAGCAGATACTCGATCTGTTGATCTCGACCTACGAGCAGGCGGTGAGCATCAATGACGAACTCAAGGCCCGGGAAAAGGATCTGGCGCATTCCAATCAGGTGTTGAAGGGCCTCTACTTGATCGCCGAAGGCCTCAACCGGGCGGGGAGCGAACAGCAGGCGGCGGATCTGGCACTGGATCGGGCAATGGAATTGCCCGGAATCCAGGCCGGCTGGATATCCCTGTGGGATCCGGCATCGGGCTTTAGGCTCGGTGCGGCGCGCAATCTGCCGCCGGCACTCGAAGCGCCGGGTGCCATGGAGGGAGATTGCTTTTGCCGGCGCGGGCTGGTGTCGGGCGAACTCGATCACGTCACCAACATCCTGGAATGCGAACGCCTGGCCAAGGCCACCGGCGACACCCAGGGATTGCGTTACCACGCCAGCGTGCCGCTGTGGCTGGGCGACCGGACCCTGGGCGTGATGAACCTGGTCGGGCCGGAGAAGGGGCTGTTTACCGAGGACGAACTGAAAGTCCTCTACAGCGTCGGCAATCAGGTGGCGGTGGCGCTCGACCGGGCGCGCCTGCACGAACATCTGGAGCATCTGGTGGCGGAGAGAACCGCCAAGCTGGCGGCGGAAATCGAGCAGAGAAAGCGCATCGAAAAGGAGCAGGCCAGGCTGGTGGCGATCATCGAGGCTACGCCCGATCTGGTGGCCACCGCTAATCTGGACGGGGTGCCGTTGTATTGCAACCGGGCCGGCCTGGACATGCTCGGGTATTCGGGCTTGCGCGATCTGTCCGGCTTGCATCTTGGCGCAACCCATCCGGAATGGTCGAGGCAACTGCTGCTGGAGACGGCAATCCCTCACGCGATCGAACACGGCTCGTGGGCCGGTGAGACCGCGCTGTTGCGGCCGGAGGGCGGCGAGCGGCCGGTGTCCCAGGTGATCCTCGCGCACGGGGGCGAGGATGGTTCGGTCGAGTACCTGTCGACCATCATCCGCGACGTCACCGTGCAGAAGGAGAACGAGAAACGGATCATGCGCCTGAACCGCCTCTACGCGGTGCTGAGCGGCATCAACACCGCGATCGTGCGTACCCGCGATCGCCAGAAACTGTTCGAAGAAGCTTGCCGGATCGCGGTAGAACATGGCCAGCTCAGAATGGCCTGGATCGGCTTGCTCGATGCCGAAGGGATCATCGTCACGCCGGTGGCCAGAGCCGGTATCGAGGAGGGGTATCTCGACAACATCTGCCTGACCGCCATCCAAGATGCGCCCGACGGCTGCCAGATGGTGGCCAGGGCGCTGCAGGAGAAAGTCGCGGTGCTCTGCAACGATATCGCTACCGAGCCGCAGATGGCGCGCTGGCGCGAGGAGGCGCTGCGCCGGGGCTATCGTTCGGTGGCAGTGTTCCCGCTGCTAGTCGGCGACAAGGTGGTGGGGCTGTTGCTGCTCTATGCCTCGGAAGCAAATTTTTTCGACAAGGAAGAAACTGGCCTGCTCACCGAGCTCGCCGGGGACATTTCTTTCGCTCTCGATCATATCGAAAAGGAGCAACGGCTCAATTATCTAGCCTATTACGACGTCCTCACCGGGTTGCCCAACCGCGCCCTGCTCTACGACCGCCTGGAGCAGGGGACGAGGGCGGCGCGGCGGAACGAGTGGTTGCTGGCGGTGCTGTTCGTGGATCTGGACAATTTCAAGGTGGTCAATGACACGCTCGGGCACAGCCTCGGCGACGCGCTGCTGGCGGAGGTGAGCCGGCGGCTGGCGGCCTGCCTGCGCGACACCGACACGGTGGGTCGGCTGGGCGGCGACGAGTTCGGCATCATCCTGCCGGAGATCGGCAGCAGCGAGGACGCGGCGATGGTGGCGCGCAAGGTGATCGAGAGTTGCGCCAAGCCGCACCTGATCGAGGGTCACGAGCTGTTCGTTTCGGCCAGCGTCGGCATCACGCTGTTCCCGGACGACGCCGTCGATAGCGAGGCCCTGATCCGCAACGCCGACACGGCGATGTATCGGGCCAAGGACCTGGGGCGCAACACCTACCAGTTCTACACGGCGGAGATGAACCGGAACACGCAGGACAAGCTGCGGCTGGAGGCGGACCTGCGCCACGCGCTGGCCAAGGGCGAGTTCCTGCTGCATTACCAACCCAAGGTGAGCTGCGTCACCGGGCAGGTGAAGGGTTTCGAGGCCTTGCTGCGCTGGCAGCATCCAGTGCGCGGGCTGGTGTCGCCGGAGGCGTTCGTGCCAGCGCTGGAGGAGAGCGGGCTGATCGTGCCAGTCGGGGAATGGGTGCTGCACGCCGCCTGCGCTCAAGTCAAGCGCTGGCAGGAGGCGGGGCTGGGGACGCCGAGCGTGGCGGTGAATATTTCGGGACGGCAGATCCACGTCGGCGACCTGTGCGAGACGGTGCGGGCGGCGCTGGCATCGAGCGGGCTGGATCCGGCCCACCTGGAACTGGAACTGACCGAGAGCCAGTTGATGAAGGACGCCGAGGGCATCATCGGTCTGCTGCGGCGGCTGAAGACGATGGGCGTGCAGATATCGGTGGACGATTTCGGCACCGGCTATTCCAGCCTAGCGTATCTGAAGCGCTTCCCGATCGACAGCCTGAAGGTGGATCGGGCCTTCGTCCGGGACATCATCGCCGACCCCAACGACGTTTCGATCACCCGCGCCATTATCACCTTGGCGCACAGCCTGAAGCTCAAGGTGGTGGCCGAGGGGGTCGAGACCGAGGGACAACTGGGGCTGCTGATCGCCAACCATTGCGACGAGATCCAGGGCTATTATTTCAGCCGGCCGCTGCCGGCGGAGGAGGCGACGGCGCTGCTCGCCGCGGGCCGGTCGCTGGACAGCAAAATGCTCGCCGGCCTGACGCGGCGCCGGACGCTGCTTCTGGTCGACGACGAGGAGAATATCCTCTCGGCGCTGAAGCGCGTGCTGCGCCGCGACGGCTATGACATTCTCACCGGCCTGGGCGCGGAACAGGGGCTGGAATTGCTCGCCAGCCACCCGGTCGACGTGATCGTTTCCGACCAGCGCATGCCGGGGATGAGCGGGGTCGAGTTCCTGCGCCGGGTCAAGACCCTGCATCCGGAGACGGTGCGCCTGGTGCTCTCGGGCTACACCGATCTGCAGGCGGTGACCGATGCGATCAACGAGGGCGCGATCTACAAGTTCCTGACCAAGCCCTGGGACGACGGGATACTGCGCGCCAACATCGAAGAAGCCTTCCGCAACAAGGAAATGGCCGACGAGAACCGCCGCCTGCACAGCGAGGTGGCGCAGGCCAACAGCCAGATGGCGGTGGTCAACGAGCAGTTGCAGAAGCTGCTGGCGAGCAAGGATATGCAGGTGATGCGCGACGAGGCCTCGCTCGACATCGCTCAGGAGGTGCTGCAGCAACTGCCCTGGCCGATCATCGGCATCGACGACGAGCGCACCATCGCCCTGGCCAACGCCGCCGCCGCCGCGCTTTGCGGCGACGCCGCGCCGCTGCTCGGCAGGGCCATCGACGTCTCGCTGCCGGCGGAGCTCCTCGCGGCATTGGGTTCGGTGGCGGCCGAGGCGGCCATCGCCATCGACGGCATCCGCTATCACCTGCGCTGCAGCAGCATGGGCACGCATTCCCGCTCGCGCGGCACCCTGCTCGTGCTGCTGCCGCTCGAGGCTGCGCCGTGACGGCAATAATCAGAAAAATTCCGTCCGGCCAGGTCCAAGCCGGCATGGTCCTGGCGGCAGACGTGACGAGCGGCGGCAGCATGCTGCTGCCGCGCGGCACGGTGCTCAGCGCCGCCCATATCGACAGTCTGGCTCGGCGCGACGTGCTCGAGATCGCCGTGCTGGCGCGGGTCGAGCGTTCCGCTGCGGAGATCGAGGCGATGCGCGAGGCACAGGAGCGGCGCGTGCAGCAGCTGTTCAGACGGGCCGGCCCGGATGCCACCATGCAGGCCCTGCAGCGGGCGGTGCTCGACTACCGGCTGGAGAAACTCGAATGAACGGGATCACGCTGCAGACGGTGGCGGCCGACCTCGACCGGCTGCCGGCTTTGCCCGAGGTGGTACAGGGTCTCATGGACTATTTGCAGCGTCCCGAAGTGGATGTCGCCCAGGTCGCGCACAAGATCGCCCGCGATCCGGCGCTGGCGGCGAGACTGCTGCGCGTCGCCAACTCTTCCTTTTATGGCCTGCAGGGCCAGGTGGCGACGATACACGATGCCTTGGTGGTGCTGGGCCTGCGTGCGGTGTGCACCCTGGTCACCGGGGCGGCCCTGGCCAGCCACCTGCAGACCCTGGCCGCGGGCCGCGATCAGCGCGCCTTCTGGTCGCACAGCGCCGGCACCGCCCTCTGCGCCCGGGCGCTGGCGCGCGAGCGGGGCGCCAATGCGGAGAACGCCTTCACCGCCGGTCTGCTCCACGATATCGGCCGGCTGATCCTGGCGGCGCGCCATCCCGAGGCGCATCACCGCGTCGAGGCTCACCGCGCTCTGCGCGACTGCTATCCTATCGAAGCGGAACGCGAGGTGCTGGGCTTCGATCACGCCCAGATCGGTTCGGCGCTGGCGGCGCGCTGGAAATTCCCCGCCGAGATCACGGCTGCGATCGCCTGGCATCACCGCCCGGCGGACCAGCCCGACGGCTCGTTCGCCGACCTGATCCACGTCGCCGACGTGATGGCGCACGCGCTCGATTTCCCGGGCGGCGCGGAGGATCTGGTGCCGCGCCTGTCATCCGTCGCATGGAACCGGCTGGGGCTGAGCTGGAAAGAATTCGAGCGTCTGCTGGGTGAGGTTGATACCCAGCGCGGCGATGCAGAGTTGGCGCTGGAGTGAACAGGATGAACGACATCGCGGGAACGCTGGCGCTGGAGGACTTCAGGTTCGCCCTCGATCAGCACGCCATCGTCAGCGTCGCCGATGCCGAAGGCCGCATCGTCGATGCCAACGAAATGTTTTCCAGGATCAGCGGCTACTCCCGCGCCGAACTGCTAGGCCAGGATCACCGCCTGCTCAATTCCGGCCGACATTCCCAGCGCTTCTTCGAGAACATGTGGCGCAGCATCGCCGTCGGCAAGACCTGGCGCGGCAACATCCGCAACCGGCGCAAGGACGGGGAGTATTACTGGGTGGCGACCACCATCGTCCCTATACTCGGCGAGGACGGGCGGCCCCGGTGCTACGTGTCGGTGCGCACCGACATCACCGATCAGGTGGAGGCCGAAGCGGAGCTGCAAAGCAGCCTGCGTCTGTTCCGCACGCTCGCCGAGACCATCGCGGTGGGCATCGTGCTGACTCGCGGTGGCAAGATACTCTACGCGAATTCGGAGTGCGAACGACTCACCGGTTACACGCGCGAGGAACTATTGTCCATGGATTACTGGGAGATAGCTCATCCGGACATGCGCGAGATGCTGCGCGAGCGGGTAGCGGCCCGTCAGCGCGGCGAGGCGCTGACGGACCGCTACGAGTGCCGCTTGCACACCAAGAGCGGCGTCGAGGCCTGGGCCGAGGTCAGCGCCGCGACGATCGAATATCAGGGGCAGCCGACGATGCTCGGTAGTTTCATCGACATCACCGAGCGCAAGCTGGCCGAGGAGGGGTTGCGCCGGGCGCACGGCGATCTGGAACAACTGGTGAAGAGCCGCACCGCTGAGCTGGAGCAGGCGAATCTCAAGCTGGCGCAGGACGTGCACAGCCGGGAGGACGCAGAAGAAGTGCTGCTGCGGCGCAACGCCGAGCTCTCCGAACTCAACGCCCGCTTGAGCGAGGCGCAGGAGCAGCTGCTGCAATCGGAGAAGATGGCGTCGATCGGTCAGTTGGCCGCCGGGGTAGCGCACGAGATCAACAACCCGATCGGCTATGTGCATTCGAACATCGGTTCGCTGGAGAGCTACCTGGGCGATCTGTTCCGCATTCTC
>DATKVJ010000058.1:0-54938 GCA_035530135.1 Rhodocyclaceae bacterium
GTGGCGCCGGCGCGATCTCGGGCGATCAACACCGGAACCTGTTCCCGGGACGTCCCGCGCTTGGTGGCCTTGCCGCCGCGTTTACCGCGGAGCACGGCTCAGGCCTTTGCGCTGCCCCTTGGCGGACTTGAGAAAGAACGTTTCGTCGGCCTCGGCGATGCCGGAGAGCAGCTGCGCCTGCAGCGTCTTGGGCACGGCCAGAAAGCGGTGACGCCAAAGGAAGGCGGTCTTGGGGTTCACGCCCAGACGCTGGGCGGCTTGGTGGCTCGTCAGACCATCGCGCCAGGCCTCGGCCTCGTCTATCCACTTCCCGCGCATGTGCAACCTGGCCGGCGGCGTGCCTGTCAGCGCATTGAACGTCCGGTCGCACCCGCGGCATTTGAACCGCTGCAGGTCATCCGCAATGCCATTTCTGACCACCTGAGCGCTGCCGCAATGTGGGCAGTCGCGCATTACGTGAGCCTGTCACTACCATGCTGGAAATGAGCCTTATCTTTTGCTACGGTGAAAAAAAGGAAACAACGTGCTCCGGTAGGTCGGAACAAAAGCTAAGCGTTTACTGCACCAACTGATTAATCTGGATGATCGGTAGCAAGATCGCCAGGACGATCATCAGCACGACGCCACCCATCACCAGGATCATCACCGGTTCGAGCAGGGTCAGGAACACCGCCAGGCGCCGCTCCAGCGCCTGAGTCTCTAACTGCGCGGCACGTCCGAGCATCTGCTCCAGTTTGCCGCTCACCTCGCCGCTCGCGACGAGATGGATCATCAGCGGCGGAAAGGCGCGCGTGACGCCCAGCGCCCGGGCTAGGCCGGTACCTTCGCGCACGCGCTCGATCGCACCTTCGATGGCTTCCTTCATCACCAGGTTGGTCATCACCCGCCCCGCCGAAGCCAGTGCCGAGAGCAGAGGCACGCCGCCCCCGACCAGAATGGACAGGGTGCTGGCGAAACGCGAAGTATTGACGCCGCGAATCAGGGGTCCGACCCAGGGCAGCGAGAGCAGCATGGCGTGCCAGCGGCGGCGCAGCGTTTCCCTGCGCAGTGCCGTCCGCGCACCGGCGACGCACACAATCATGGTTACTACGATATAAGGCCAGGTCCCGCGCAAAAAGTCGGAAAGCGCGATGAGTCCTCGTGTGAGCAGCGGCAAACTTTGGCGTGACTGGGCGAACACCTGCACGACCTGAGGTACGACATAGACCACCAGGCCGGTGACGATGGTGATCGCGACCACCGTGACCAGGATCGGGTAGAGCAGGGCGAGGCTGGTCTTCTGCTTCAGCGCCTGACGCGCGTCGAGATACTCGGCCAGATGCGCGAGCACCGTCGGCAGCGCGCCCGATTCCTCGCCGCCGTGCACCAGCGCCCGGTAGAAATCCGGGAAGCTCTTGCCGTAGCCGGCCAGGGCGCCGGCCAGCGAGAGCCCAGCGATCACCTCGGTCTTGACGCCGCCCAACACTTCGCGGGTCATCGGCTCCACCGCTTCCTCGATCAGCGCCGTCAGCGACTGCTCCATGGTGAGCCCCGCGGTGAGCAGGGTCGCCAGCTGCCGGGTGAGCAGCGAGAGCTCGGCGGCGGAGATGCCACGAGCCCACGGTTGCCGGGCCCGTTCGATGGCACGGACCGGGGCGACCGTCGATGGCAGCAGGCCCTGGGCACGCAACAGCGTGCGCGCCTGGCGCGCCGTGTCGGCCTGCATCACGCCGGATACCTTGCGCCCGGCCGCGTCCAGTGCCTGGTATTCGAATGCTTCCATCGCGGCCGTTATTCGCGCGTCACGCGCACCACTTCTTCCAGGCTGGTGATGCCCTGGGCGGCCAGGCGCAGGCCGTCGTCGCGCAAGGAGCGCATGCCGCGGGCCGTGACATGCTCGCGCAGCACCTGTTCCGACGCGCGGTCGTGGATCAGGCGGCGCAGATCCTGGTCGACCGTCAACAGTTCGTAAATGCCGGTGCGGCCGCGATAGCCCGACTGGTTGCAGGCCGGGCAGCCCGCCGCCGAATACAAGGAGGGGGTGTCTCGGGTAGCGGTCGGGGAAAACCCTAGGGTGACGAGTTGCGCTGCATCGGCGGCAAAGGGCTGCCGGCATTCAAGGCAAAGCCTCCGCACCAGACGCTGGGCGCCTACCCCGATCAGGCTCGACGCCAGCAGGAAGGGCTCGACACCCATATCGACCAGGCGCGTGACCGCGCTCACGG
This sequence comes from Rhodocyclaceae bacterium, assembly GCA_035530135.1. GTDB lineage: Bacteria > Pseudomonadota > Gammaproteobacteria > Burkholderiales > Rhodocyclaceae > CAIYYX01. The sequence continues at coordinate 2,205 of DATKVJ010000058.1, forward strand.
CGTCGTTGGTGTGCAGCGTGGCGAATACCAGATGGCCGGTCAGGCTGGCCTGCACGGCGATCTGGGCGGTCTCCAGATCGCGGATTTCGCCGATCATGACCACGTCCGGGTCCTGGCGCAGTATGGTGCGCAGCGCCCGGGCGAAGCTCATCTCGATGCGGGTGTTGATCTGGGTCTGGCTGATGCCGTCGAGATCGTACTCGATCGGATCCTCGACGGTCATGATGTTCTGCGCCGTGGCGTCGAGCCGGGAGAGCGCGGCGTAGAGCGTGGTGGTCTTGCCCGAGCCGGTGGGTCCGGTGACCAGGACGATGCCGTGCGGCTCGCGGATCAGCCTGTCCATGTGCACCAGCGTCGGCTCGTCCATGCCCAGCTTGGTGAGGTCCAGGCGTCCGGCCTGCTTGTCGAGCAGGCGCAGCACCACGCGCTCGCCATGCACCGTCGGGATCGTCGATACCCGGACGTCGACCGGCTTGCCGGCGATCCGCAGGGTGATCCGGCCGTCCTGCGGCAGGCGTTTTTCCGCGATGTCGAGCTGGGACATGATCTTGATGCGCGAGACGATGGCGGCGTGCAGCGCTCGCGCCGGCTCGATCAGGTCGCGCAGTGTGCCGTCGATGCGCAGGCGTACCACGGAGCGCGTCTCGAAGGGTTCGACGTGGATGTCGGAGGCCCCCTCGCGCAGCGCCTGGGTGAACAGCGCATTGATCAGGCGGATCACCGGCGCATCGTCCTGGCTGTCGAGCAGGTCCTCGATCTTCGGCAATTCCTGCAGCAGCCGGGACAGATCCAGTTCCTGGGCCAGATCGTCGGCCAGCGTCGCGGCGCCCGCGCCGTTGTACAGCGTAGAGATCAGTTCGTCGAACTCGCCGCCGCCGATGCGCCGGGCCTTGAGCGGCACGCCCAGGGCGCGGCGCAATTCGGCCAGGGCGGCGGCCAGCGCCCCCGGATCCTTGTCGCTTCTGACCGCCACCTCGGCCAGGTCCCGGGCCAGGGCGGTGACGACCACGCCGTTGGCCTTGGCGAAGGCGTAGGGGATGCTGCCGGCGGGGTTCATTGCGAGCCGGGGTCGGATGCTGCCGGCGGCGCGGGCAGGGGCGCTTGCGGCGCCAGGCTGGGCGAACCGCCCTCGCGCAGCAAGGGCATGGATCGGGCCTTGGCTGCCGCTTCGGCCTGCACCCCGAGCATGGCGTCGTAGCTGCTGCGACTCAGGGCATCGGCGTGCTCGGCGTCGCGCACGATGATCGGGCGGAGAAAGACCATCAGGTTGGTCTTGCTGCGATTGCGCGTGTTGTATTTGAACAGGTTGCCGATCACCGGCAGGTCGCCGAGCAGGGGCACCTTGCCGACCCCGTCACTGAGCGAGTCCTGCATCAGGCCGCCCAGGACGACGATCTGTCCGTTATCCACCAGCACCGTCGACTCCACCGAGCGTAGGTTGGTGATCACGCCGGCGGCATTGGAGGTATCCGCGATGCTCGACACCTCCTGGTAAATCTGCAGCTTGACGGTGCCGCCTTCGGAGATCTGCGGCTTGATTTTCAGCGTCAGACCGACGTCTTTCCGTTCCACGGTCTGAAAGGGCGTGGGCGTGGTCGCTGCGCCGGAAACCGCGTATTGACCGGTGATGAAGGGGACGTTCTGGCCGACGACGATCTTGGCCTCGTCGTTGTCCAGCGTCAGCAGGGTCGGGGTGGACAGGATGTTGGCGTTGGCGTCGTTCTCCAGGGCGCGTACCAGGAGGCCGAGGTTTAGCACGCTGGCGCCGCCGATCGAGACGCTGCCATTCAATACGCCGATATTCAATCCTGCGCCCGCCGTGGTCGGGTTCTGGGAGATGCCGAGGATATTCTGTCCGGCGGTGCCGAAATTGGTGCCGCCGAAGGCCGTTGCCTTGTCCTTGCCGATGCCGCTCAGGTTCTGCCACTGGATGCCGAATTCCGCCGCCTTGTCAGAGGTGACCTCGGCGATCAGTGCCTCAACATAGACCTGTGCCCGACGTTTGTCGAGCTTGTCCACCGCGGCGCGCAGATTGTTGTATATCGCGTCGGGCGCGGTGATGATCAGCGAGTTGGTGGCGGCATCGGCCTGGATGATGCCGGGTGCGGTGACGGCAGAGGGCGACTGCGTTGACTTCGGCGCAGATGCCGCGGCTGCGGCGCCGAGCGGCGTCGGGGGCGTCATCGCAGAGCGAGGTGCGGCGGTTGCCGTATCGCCCTGGTAGATGGCCCGCAGCGTTTCGGCCAACTTCACGGCATCGGCGTTCTTCAGGTAGATAACGTGAATGTTACCGGCGGCGCTGGTGGGCGTATCGAGCAGGGCCACGAATTGGCGCAGCTGGGCGAGCCGCGAGGGATCGCCCAGGGAGCGCGCCAGCAGGCTGTTGGAACGCGCATCGGCGATGACGATCAGGCGCTGCGTCGGATCAGCCGCGGCACCCTGCGCCTGTCCCTCGGCGAACAGGCGGTTGACGGTTTGCGCGACATCGAGCGCCGAGGCATATTTGAGCGGGATCACGACGGGTTCGCTGCCGCTGGGCTGGTCGATCGCGTCGATGATCTTCTCCAGGCGCTGCAGGTTGCTGGCATAGTCGGTGATGACCAGCGTGTTGCCGTTCTGATAGGCGGTGATGGTGTTGTTTGGGGCAATCAGCGGCCGCAGTATCGGCACCAGCTGCGCCGCTGATTCGTACTTCAGCGCGAACACCTGGGTCTGGATCCGGTCGCCATCGCCGTGCGTCTTGTCATGCGGACCGAGCATCGGGCTCTGGTGCAGCTTGGCATCGCCCTCGGGCATGATCTTGACGATGCCGCCGCCCTCGACGGCAGCATAGCCCTGCAGACGCAACGCGGAGAGAAACACGTCGTAGGCGAGCGCCTTGGATACCGGCTTAGCCGAGACGATATTGATCGTGCCCTTGACGCGCGGATCGAGCACGAAGTTCTTGCCGGTCATCTCGCTCACCGCCTTGACGACCCCGTCGATGTCGGCGTTGACGAAATTGAGCGTGACCTCGTCGGGGCCTTTGGTCGCTGCCTGACCGATCGGGACAGATAGTTCGAGCACGGCCAGTACCACAATCCGGAGAAATACCACGCGTAAGCGGCGATCTACCATGGAGAGTTCCCGTTTCGACGCGCCATCGCCAGACGCTGGAGCATCATTTTTGAAGGGGTGAAGCTGGAAGCTGCTTGGTTTTTTTCGGCCAGGCTAGCGTTTCCCGCAGGCCGTTGCGCTCCAGGATCACGTGGTCGGGACGGACTACCGCGAGCCGGATCCCAGGTGCGATCTCCTGGCCTTCGCGTATCGCGAGAACCTGCTTCCCATCGAGCTGCAGCACCGCATAGCCGGAATTGCCTCCGGTAGCAGCTATGACCCCGTGCAGCTTGATGTTGATGCCCGTCGGCGTGGGCGCATTGCCATCCCGCTGTAGGCGCCCGAACAGATTGCCGGCTGGCGCTATTTGGCTCCCGATGGCTGCGCCCACCGCTGCGATTTCCGGCGCGCGGGGCTCGGCGCCCGGGGCAAACCACACCCAAGTCCAGTAGGCCAGGACGAAGCCAAGCAGGAACAATGCGGCGACCGTCGCCAGGGAGAGGAAACTTGTTTGCGCGAGAGTCGATCGTTCGAATGGCGGCATGCCCATCTATTCGGCCGTTCCCGGCTAGCGCCTGCTTCGCGGCACAAGTGCCCTGGGTTGTCTCCGGGTAAAAGGCCCCGGTGACAGCTCACGGGCACCAGCAGCGGCTGCAGCGTTCAGCCGGAGCGTAGCACCAGGATATTGCGACATAAAGCGAACATGATACTTTAGAATGATGGCCTTTAGCCGCATCGGCGGATTGATCGTGAGGATAATCTTGATAAGCGGCAGTAAGCGTCAACAGGGACTGCCCTGTGCGTATGGGCGCGACGGGAGGGATAGATGAAAGCACCGACCTGGCAGCGCGGCTTCACCCTGCTCGAAGTGATGGTCGTGGTCGTCATCCTGAGCATTCTGGCGGTGCTGGTGGTGCCGAAAATCATCAGCCGCCCCGAGGAGGCGAGGGTCGTCGCCGCCAAACAGGATATCGCCAGCCTGATGCAAGCGCTCAAGCTCTATCGCCTCGACAATCGCCGCTATCCCACCACCGAACAGGGATTGCAGGCGCTGGTCAGCAAACCGGCGACCGCCCCGATTCCACCCAACTGGAAGGACGGCGGCTACATTGAACGTCTGCCGCGGGATCCCTGGGGTAATCCCTATCAATACCTGAATCCCGGGCTGCACGGGGAGATAGACGTTTTCAGTTTCGGGGCGGATGGCGCCCCCGGCGGCGAGGGCAATGACGCAGACATCGGCTCCTGGGAGCTCTAGCTCGCTGCGTGAGGGAAACAAACTCGGCGAGTGCCGGGGATTCACGCTGATCGAGATGCTCGTCGTGCTGCTGATCATGGGCCTGCTGGTCGGCCTGGTCAGCGTCTCCACCCGTCCGGACGACCGAGGTTTGCTGCGCATCGAGGCTGACCGGCTGGCGCAACTCCTGACCCTGGCCGACTCCGAGTCGCGGCTCACCGGCAAGCCGCTCGCCTGGACTGGGGATGGTTCGACCTATCGCTTCTGGCGGTATGGCGATGACGCCGGCTGGTCCGAGGTGCAGGACAGCGATTTGTTGCGGCAGCGGACGCTGCCCCGGGGCATGGTGATCTCAGGACTGACGGTGGAACAGATGCGGCGCCGGGGCGGCGAGGGCGGCTTTCGTCTGGAATTCTCGCCGAGCGGGGCGACCCTCGCCTTCACCATCGACCTGTCTCTGGGCGCCGAGCACTACCAGGTCGCCGGTTCCCCAATCGGCGACATCATCGCCTTGCGCGACCAGGATCGAGCCAGTGGCCAGGCATTGTAAATGTTCGGATTCGTGTTGTCGCCATGCGCAATGCGCCCTGAGGCGCGCACCGTGGGGCTTCACCCTGGTCGAAGTGCTGGTCGCCCTGGCCATCATCTCTATTGCCCTGATGGCGGCACTTCGCGCCGCCGGCCAGGGCACGAACAGTGTCGCCGACTTGCGCTCGCGCCTCTTGGCCGGCTGGGTTGCGCAAAATCGACTGGCGGAACACCAGGCCCGCGAGGACTGGTTGCCCTTGGGGATACGACGCGGCACCGAACGCGAGGGCGGCCTCGGGTTTTTTTGGCGCGAGGAGGTCATTGCGACGCCGAACCCGGCATTCCGCCGCGTCGATGTGCTGGTCTTCGCGAGCAGCGCCGAGTCGCACTCCTTGGCGCACCTGACCGGCTTCGTGGTGCACCCGATCAAATGAGAGAAATTGCAGCGTGCCGCGCCGGCGGCCATCGTCGCGGCTTCACTCTGATCGAACTATTGACCGCGCTCCTCGTGCTCTCGCTCTTGGCGCTGATGTCCTACCGGGGCCTCGGTGCTGTGCTCGATGCACGCGAGCACGTGCGCCTGGAGACGGAAAAATGGCGACGCGTGGCAGCCTTCTTTGACCGCTTCGAGCGCGATGTCAATCTCGCTGCGCCGCGCCCGGTGCGCGGCGCCTCGGGCGTCTTGCCGGCCTGGCTCGGCCGGCCGGCGCAGGCGAAGGCGAAGGCGCCGCTCCTGGAATTCAGCCGTTTTGCCTCGGCCGAGGGCATCGATAGCGCACGGCGGATCGCCTACCGGCTGAACAGCAAGCAGGAGATCGAGTTGTGGTTATGGCCGGGCCTCGATACCGCGCCCGATGCCTTGCCTGCGCGCTACCCGGTGTTGAGCGGCGTGAGTAAACTGGAGCTGCAATACCTCAACAGCAGTCTCGCCTGGGTCAACACCTGGCCCAACTCAGCGCTCGATGCGCCGATTCCCCTGGCCGTGCGCGTGACCATCGTGCTGGCTACGGGCGAGGAAGTCACGCGCCTGTTCGCGCTTCATTCATGAGAACGGAACAGCAAGGCGTGGCCATCATTCTCGCCATGAGCGTGGTCGCTCTGGCGGCGATGGCGGCGACGGCGATCATGGTGTCGGAGAGCACCTGGTCGCGTCAGAGCGAACTCACTACCGACCACGTTCAGGCGCAGTTGCTCGTTTCCGCCGGCGTCGATTGGGTCCGCGCCGTTCTCAGCGACGATCGCCGTATCAGCAATGTCGATTATCTGGGTGAACCCTGGGCACTGCATTTGCCGCCGATGCCGGTCGAAAACGGCGAACTGGCCGGTCATATCGACGACCAGCAGGGCGCCTTCAATCTCAACAATCTGGTCTCTAACGGTAAGGAGAACGTCGGAGAACTCGCCCGCTTCCAACGCCTGCTGGCTATCCTGGGCCTGCCTGAAAACCTCGCCGCGGCGCTGGTCGACTGGGTGGACAGCGACAGCGAAGTGCAACCGCAAGGGGGTGCGGAAGACGCCTACTATCTCGCCTTAAACCCGCCTTACCTCGCCGCCAATCGCCCCCTGGTCGATGTCGCCGAGTTGTCCCTGGTGCGTGGCTTCGACCAAGACGTGCGTGCGCGCCTGGCCCCCTTCGTCACCGCCTTGCCCGGGCCCACGCCCGTCAATGTCAATACCGCGACGCCCGAAGTGCTGGCGGCGGTGGTCGACGGACTCGATCTGGACGGCGCCCGGGCTCTGGTGACGGCGCGGGAACGGGCCTATTTTCGAGACACCGCCGACTTCTTGAGCCGCCTTCCCAAAGGCGCTGCCGTGGGCACTGGCGAAATCTCCGTGAGCAGCGACTATTTCCTGGCGACGCTGCGCGTGACCATCGGCGATGCCCGTGCCCGCGGGCAGGCGCTGCTCTTCCGCCCCGACGCAAAGTGGCCGACAATCCTCTGGCGAAAATACCTATGAGCCTGCTGCGCATCTATTGTTCATTTGCAGATTCACCGCAGCGCTGCCGTTGGGTGCTTCTGGACGGCAAGCACGAACCACTCGTCGGGGAGGGCAGGCTGTCGGAAGCGCCGCGCCGCGTCGATCGGACCCAACTACTGTTCCCCGCAGCGCAGGTGCGGATCACCCGCGTCGATCTGCCCCATGGCGTCGGCCGCGATGCCGGATCGATGCTCGCTTTTGCGGTCGAGGAGGCGACGCTCGGCGAGCCCGATGGACAGCACGTGACCCGGATCGCATCGAGTGGGGAAAAGGATGTGGCCGGCGGTCGCGATATCCTCGCTATCCTGGACAAGCAGAGCCTGCAGCCCTGGCTCGCGGCCCTCGATGCCCAGGGTATCCGGGACTACGAACTCTACAGCGAGACCTTGTTGTTGCCCTGGGCACGCGGGCACTGGAGCCTCGCCTGGGACGGTCGCGAAGGCTTCGTGCGCAGCGGCGAATTCGAGGGGGCGGCCACCGATTGCGGCGACAGGACCACGCCGCCGCTGTCGCTGCGCCTGATGCTCGAAGCGGCGGCGAAGACGGACGCTACTCCCGCTTCGGTCGCCGTCTATCTGACCACGGCCGCAGCGGATGCGGCGCCCGATCTCGCGGCATGGCAGGCGATGCTGGGGGTCGACTTGCATCCGGCCGGACCTTGGGACTGGAAGACGGCGCCGATGGCGGCCGGCGTTCCCTTGCAGCGGGAACGCCGGCCTTGGCGCCTGCCTCCCGGCCTGCTCGGACGTCTGCGGCCGGCAGCTTGGATCGTGGGGCTCGCGCTGGCGATCCACGCCGTCTCGCTGGTGATCGATTGGACGCGGCTTGCCAGCGAACAGCAGCGCTTGCGCCTGCGTATGGTGGCGCAGTTTCGCGCCGCCTTTCCGGATGCCGTCGCGGTGGTGGATCCGGCGCTGCAGATGCGCCGCAAACTCGCCGAGGCGCGCCATAGCGCCGGCCTGGCTGATAGCGGCGACTTCCTGCCGATGCTCAGGATAGTGGCCGCCGCAGCGAAGGATCTGCCCGGAGTCAGCCTGCGCGTCGTCTCCTATGAGAGCGGGCGAATGAGCCTGGAAATCACCGCCGAAGGAGCAGCAGTGCATCGCCTGGTGGCGCGCCTGCGCCAATCCGGCCTCACCGCCGAGCAAAATAGAGAGACCGCAGCCCGGGTGCGAAGCGGTACGAGCATCATCACGGTGCGGGCATCATGAGAGCGCGGTTGAGGACATTTTGGCAGGCGCGGGCGCCGCTGGAGCGGCGGGTCATCGCTGCGCTTGCCGTGGTCGTCGCGGTAGCGCTCTATCTAGCGCTGCTGCAGTCAGCCAGCCAGGCGCGGCTGCGGCTCGGCCGGTCGGTCACCTCGTTGCAGGAACAGGCCCGGCGTCTTGACCGCGATGCCGCAGAACTGCAGCGCCTGCGCGCTCTGCCCGCAGCGGCGGCCTCGACGACCGATCTGCGCACATTGGTGGCAGCGCAGGCAGGTGCGGCTGGCCTCACACACGCGTTGCAGAGCATCGAGGCTCCGGATGCCGATCAAGTGCAGGTAGCATTCGGGGCAGTCGCCTTCGTCGACTGGCTAAACTGGGCCGCTGGCCTGCAGGCGCTGCATGTTCGTCTCGGCGCCTGCCGGATCGAGGCGCTGACGACGCCTGGGCTGGTCAGCGTGACCGCCACCCTGGTCCGCGCCCGGGGGCGGTAGATGAACTGGCGGCTGCTCGCAGTCGGACTCGCGGCGTACGCCTTGGGGCTCCTGGCCTATGCCCCGGCGACCCTGGTCGATGCCACCCTAAACCACGCCAGCGACGGCAGGCTGCGGTTGGCCGAAGCACGGGGCACGATTTGGTCCGGGGCCGGCCTGATCGAGATCCGCGCTGCCGGCGGCAAGTCCGGACTTGCGAAAAGCATCGCCTGGCGCTTCCTGCCGCAGTCCCTGCTGCGCGGCTATCTTGCTTGCGACATCCGCCTGGACGGGGCCGATCGGGGTTTCCAGGCGGAAATTCATCCCACCCGGATCGAGCTGGCCGACGCCACCATCGCCTTTCCGGCGACGGTGCTGGGATTGGCGGTGCCCAAACTGGGGGTGCTCAGCCTCACCGGGGAGGTCCTGCTTCACGTCGCGCAGTTGACACTCGGCCTTGGCGGCACCGAGGGCAGCGCAACACTACAGTGGCGCGGTGCCGGCTCGGCGCTCACGAGCGTTTCGCCTCTGGGCGACTACGAGTTGCGCCTCGATGGTGAAGCCGCCGTGATCCACATGGCCTTAACCACCATCAAAGGCCCGCTGCGGATCGACGGCAAGGGATCGTGGTCCGCAGGCGGTCGGCCCGCATTTCTCGCCACCGCGGTTGTCTCTCAGCCCTATCAGCAACAGCTCGCGCCCTTGCTGCGCCTGATCGCAATCGAGCGCGGTCCGGGGCGCTTCCAACTCCAGCTCAATTGATCCGCCGCTCAGCTCGCTACGGCGATTCCCGTGAGCTCGGTGATCGGCAAGGCAGCGATGTCGTTTAGCTTGTGTTCGCTGCTGTCGATGTCGGCGAGCGATGCCACCAAGGCAAAGCTCGACGGAACGTTGATCTCGCGGCCGTCGGGAGTCTTGCGGCGCACCCCGAAGCTGACTCGATCGCGTTCCTCGCCGGGGAGTTTTCCGATCAGGCTCTTGGTCACCCAGACTGTTCCGTGGCGGGCGAAATCGGAAATCCTGGCTGCCTGATTGATGGTATCGCCGAGCACGACGAATTCGATGCTGGTCGCAGACTGGAAGGTGCCAAGCCATTCCTGGCCCTCGGTGATGCCGGTATTCAGATACAGCTCGTTCAACCACTGCTTGCGGATCTGCCAGGCTTTGCTGATCGCCTGCATCTCTTGTTTGATTTCCTGGGAACAAAGCAGGACGTTCATCAGATAGTTGCTGCTCGGCTGCGGAAAGAAATAATAGACCATGCCGTCGCCGACGTGCTTGCCGTAAGTGCCGCCATACTTGCGGAAAATCGGGCCGGTAGTCGCCCAGATCTCGTTGATCAGCTCGAAATACTCTTCAGCGGGCAGCTCCGAGCAGATCTTCACGGAACCCTGTAGGTCGGCGACCAGCACCGCTAGGTGGGTCAGGACCGGCAGGCGGCGGCGCAACAGGCTGCGGATCACCTCATCGCGGCGGGCAAGAAAGTCCAGCATCGACTCCGGATCGGAGCCGTCGGGCATGTGCACGATGAATAGGCCCTCGCGGAAGTAAGACACGAAGACGTTCTGGCGGCTGCCATCCGCGCGGGTGAGCGGCAAATTGACCACGGGCTCGGCAGCCGCGCCGGTCGCCTCCCCGTAATACTGCTGCAAATGGGAAAACTGGGGGCTGGAGATCCCCTGGCAGAGCCTGGCGAAGCAGTCTGCCGAAATCCGCCCCTTGGCGAGACTAACGTAAAAGCGCAGCAGTTCGGTCTTGCCGGCGTTATCCCCGCTCATGGCGATCAGGCGGAACAGGCTGCGTTCCTCGCTGCCGGCCGGTAGATCGCTGAGACCGTCGAAAACCTGCTCGCGGGCATGGTTGTTGAACCAGACCAATTCAAAATTGTAATTGACCATATAGGCCGGGTGCGCGATGTCATCGACTGTCAGACGCAGTTCCTGCGATCGCGGGTTAGGAAAGGGCGTCTCACGCCTGCTCACGGGGACTCTGCCGCCGATGTGCGCAACGATTTCAGCCATGCTCTTGCCTTCCCTTTTCAGTTTGTTGATCGCCGCGATACGGTCGATCGCCTCGTCGGGAAAGAAGCCCAATTGACGGGCCCCACCGCCTTCCGATCCGGGATTCATGACCAGCGGTCTGGACAGTATGCCAAGGCTAATGTAATTATTTAATGTTGCCCTTGATATACCTGTTTTAATTAATAATTCTTTGCTTGAAATCATCTTGGCGCCTTTATTGTTTGGACCGATCAAGGGCTTTTTTATGTCTGTCCAATAAATATATTAGACAGTATGGACTGATTGTCAAGCGCCATTTGGACAACCACTTGCGCCAAGGAGTCGTCGCAACCGGGCATAATATCGATATGAATCAGCATTTCATGGCCGAAGCTCTGCTGCTGGCCCGTCAGGCGGCGGCCTGTGACGAAGTTCCGGTCGGTGCGGTGGTGGTCTGCGAAGGCAGCATCGTCGGCCGTGGTTTCAATCAGCCGATCTCCCGTCACGATCCCAGCGCACACGCCGAAATCATGGCGCTGCGCGACGCCGCAGCGCGGCTCGGCAACTACCGCCTGCCCGGCTGTAGCCTCTACGTCACCCTGGAGCCCTGCGTCATGTGCGTCGGCGCAATCCTCCACGCACGCGTCGAACGCGTCGTGTTCGGCGCGGCCGACCCCAAGACCGGGGCAGCCGGCAGTGTCATCGATCTATTCGCGCAGACCCGTCTCAACCACCACTGTGCTGTGACCGGCGGAATCCTGGCCGAGGAGTGCGGCGCACTGTTGTCGTCCTTCTTCGCGGCGCGGCGGGCGAGGACGGCATTGGCCTGAGATGGATATCCTGGTCAGTCTGCCGGCCCAAACGCTGGAACTCTTCGATGGCGGGCGGTTGCTTAGCCGCTACTCGGTATCGACGGCCAGGAACGGCGCCGGCGAGCAGCGGGGCAGTTTCAAGACCCCGCGCGGACGGCACCTGATCCGCGCCAAGATCGGCGCCGGTTCCCCGGAAAACAGCGTTTTCGTCGGCCGGCGACCGACCGGGGAGCTATGGACCCCGGAACTCGCGGCGCAATTCCCGGGCCGCGACTGGATGCTCACCCGCATCCTCTGGCTCTCGGGCCGGGAACCTGGCCGCAACCGGCTCGGCGCGGTCGATACCATGCGCCGCTATATCTATCTCCACGGCAGCCCGGAATCGGCAAAAATGGGCGAGCCCGGTTCTATCGGCTGCGTGCGCATGAGGAACCGCGACATCATCGAGCTGTTCGATCGGGTGCCCGCCTATACAGCCGTGAATATCGGCGATTTTAAGGTCGAGACTGGTGATTGGCAGGCGCTGATGGCGCGGGCCAAGCCGCTCAGGTTCGAAGTGTTCGTCAGGGAACAAGGCGTGCCACAGGATTTGGAGTGGGATGCCCACGATGCCGAATCTTTGCACGCACTGGCGCTGGACGCTGCGGGCAAGGCCATCGGCACCGGTCGGCTGCTCGCTGACGGCCATATCGGGCGCATGGCGGTATTACCCGAATGGCGCCACCAGGGGGTCGGCGCGGCCCTGCTGCGCCGCTTGATGGAGGCCGCTGCTGCTGCCGGCATGCGTCGACTGGCGCTGAACGCCCAGACCCGTGCGGCGCAGTTCTATGCTCGCTATGGCTTCGCCGCCGAAGGCCCGGAATTTCTTGAAGCCGGCATCCCGCACATCAGCATGGCGCGCCCCTGTCCAGGCTGAAGCGGAAACGTTTGCGGTCGGCGAGTTGAGCCCCCGGCAGGTAGGTTTGCTCGTCGAAGACAATGACGCCCGCCTTATCGAACAGCACCACGGTGGAGGAGCGCGTGCCGTAATTCGGGGCGCGGACGAAGGCCGCCGAGAGGATGCGTTCCCATTCCAAGCTGACTCCGGTGCGTGGCAGCCTCCCATCGTCGTGGATGCTCTCGTCCCTGAGCAGTTCGAGCAGAGGCTCATCTGCTGGCAGCGCTGCGAGCGCCAAAGCCAAGTCCGACTTGCCCTGCGCCACCTTCGGCCAGGGGGTGTCGAGCAGATGGTTACTTTGACCATAGATGCCGGGAGCCAGAGCCTGCGCTTGGCCGCCGCGGTTGGAAAAATGCCAGAGCTCTTGCGCCATCGTGCCGCAGATCAGGTTGAAGCCGTTGTAGGCGGCGGCTATGGGCTGCAGCGTCGCCAGGTAGTCCGGCGCCGCCATCGATCCGACCAGAAAATCGCCGACCAGCCGTCCGCGCGAGGGGGCATCGGCCCTCTGTCGTCCGGGTTCGCGATAATTGGTCAGAGCGGCGAAGCGTCCGTCCCGCGTGATACCCATCCAGGTACCGCCGGCGCTAAGGTCGCGTCCGCCCAGAATGCCCGGCGCATCGGTCCAGAATTGCGCTGGCGCGGTCGGCCGTTCAAAGAACTCGTCGCGGTTGGCTGCGACCACCAGCGGATACTCGGGGTGAGCGCGCCAGGCCAGCAGAATCAGACACATGGTGGGCTTCAGGGGGTCCCGTCCGGCTGCGGCTTTGCATCTGGTTGTAGTTCGTAAGGCAGGGGTAGGAAGCTCAGGCGGGGACCCGCAGGGTTGTCGAGATGCACTTCGCCAGCCTCGAAGCAACTGGACTGGACCACCGCCAGGGCCTCGAAGCCTCCCTGCGGCGAAGGCGCGCCTAGCGCGATGGTGCCGCAAGCCTGCTCGCCGGTCTCGGGGGCGAACAGGGGCGCACCTGGCACGGGTGGAGCGCCCTCGATGCGGACGCGGTACATGCGGCGCTTGATCTTGCCCAGGTACTGCGTACGGGCAACGATCTCCTGGCCGGGATAGCATCCCTTGTTGAAGCTGACGCCGCCGACCAGCTCGAAATTGACCATCTGCGGCACGAATTCCTCCTGGGTTGCCGCCACCACGCGCGGCGTGCCGGCGACGATCTCGAGCCAGTGCCAGGCGGCAAGGCCCGCGGGGCGGGCGAGCGCGGCCAGGTCCCGCCAAACGGCCTGGACTTCGGCCGCAGGGACGGCCAGTAGGTGGCGGTCGCCGCCCAAATTGATGAACTGACCACGCCCGAATCGGCCGAGGGTCATCGATAGCGACGGTGTAGCGCCCACCCCCGCCAGTGCCTCTGCCGCCCCCGGTCCGGACAGACCCAGCAGAACGGTCTTGTCACGCTCGTCCGAGAGCTTGACTTTGGAACGCAAGACGTACATCGACAGCTTCTTCAGCACCGAAGGCAGTAGATCGGCCGAGAGCGCTAGCAGCAGCTCGGATTCGTCGTGCCACATCAGGAAGCTCGCCAAGAGCCGCCCCTTGGCATTGCACATGCCGCTCGCGCGGACGCCGTCAGCCGGCAGCCCCTTGACGTCGTTGGTCAGCAGATTGTGCAGGAAGGAGGCGGCGTCCTCACCAGCCGCCCTGATCAGTCCGAGGTCGGCCAGAGGCACGAGGACGGTGGCTGTCCGCGCGCTTACCAGTTCGCCTTCGGGGTCGCCGAAGTGGAGAAAATCGTCGCGTGCGCCTTGCTGCGTCAGGAAGTCAGTCCAGTTCATCGTCGGTCTTCGCGGGGATTGAGGAGCTTGAGCTATTATAGCGTCAGCGATTATCCGCCCGATTCTGTCTGATGCGATTGATCAAGCGTTTGCTGCTCATCCTGCTGCTCTCTGTCCTCGGTGCGGCTGCCTGGCTAGCTTGGTTCGCGGGCAAACCACTGGCACTTCGGGCCAGCCCGCTAGACTTCGATATTGCTCCCGGGCTGAGCCTGCACGCGGCGGCGCGGCAAATGTTTTCGGCCGGGATGGGTTTTTCCCCCTGGCAATTCACCCTGCTGGCGCGCTTGGTTGGCAAGTCGGGAGAGATCAAGGCCGGCAGCTATGAGGTGGCGCAAGGGGTAACGCCCTGGCGGCTGCTGGGAAAACTGACCCGGGGCGATGTCACCCAGGCCGAGGTCGTCTTCGTCGAAGGCAAGACTTTCAATCAGTTGCGGGCGGTTCTCGATGCCAACCCGGATGTGCGCCACGATACAGCTGGACTCAGCGATGCGGAAATCCTGGCCAGAATCGGTGCCGTCGAAAAGTACCCGGAGGGGCTGTTCTTCCCCGACACTTATCTTTTCGCCAAGAATTCCAGCGATCTGGATATCCTCAAGCGCGCCTACCATGCGATGCAGCGCCATCTCGGCACCGAGTGGCAAAGGCGTAGCCCGGGCCTGCCCTTCGCTACACCCTATCAGGCGCTAATCATGGCATCGATCGTTGAGAAGGAAACCGGAAGCCCGGCCGACCGGGCGGCGGTCGCGGCGGTTTTCGTCAACCGCCTACGCCTTGGGATGCCGCTGCAGACCGACCCGACGGTGATCTACGGCGCTGGAGCGAAACTCCAAGGAGGACTTCTCAAGCGTAATCTGCAAATCGACACTCCCTACAATACCTATACGCGCAATGGCCTGCCGCCCACGCCGATTGCCATGCCCGGGCTGGCGTCACTGCAGGCGGCGCTGCACCCACCCGCCAGCCCCATGCTCTATTTCGTGGCCCGCGGCGACGGTTCCAGCCAATTCTCGCGTACCCTGGAAGAACATAACCGGGCGGTGGCCAAATACCTGAAAGGAAAATAGCCCTTGCGCGGCAAGTTCATTACCCTGGAAGGCATTGACGGCGCAGGAAAATCTACCCATCTCGGCTGGCTGGTGGCTTACTTGCGCCAACACGGCAAGCGAGTGGTGGCGACCCGCGAACCGGGCGGTACACCGCTGGGCGAACGCTTGCGCGAACTGCTGCTCTCGGAACCCATGCACCTGGAAACCGAGGCTCTGCTGATGTTTGCCGCGCGCCGGGAGCATCTCGACAAGGTCATCGTGCCGGCGTTGTTGCGCGGCGACTGGGTCGTCTCAGACCGCTACACCGATGCCAGTTTTGCTTATCAGGGCGGCGGACGCGGCCTCGACCGGGGCAAGCTGGAAACGCTGGAAGCCTGGGTGCAATCCGGTTTGCAGCCGGACCTGACACTGCTCTTCGACGCGCCGGTGGAGGTAGCGCGAGCGCGGCTAGTGGCTGCGGGGAACGCGCCAGACCGATTCGAGACCGAGCAGCAGGAATTTTTCGAGCGGGTAAGACGCGCGTATCTCGACCGTGCGCAGCGCGAACCCGGGCGGATCAATCGAATTGATGCTACGCGGACGCCGGACGAAATCAGGAAAACACTTGAGAAAGTTATCTCAAGTATCTGTAAATGATAATATATTATTGGCAAAAACCACTTTGGGAACGGCTCCTGGCGGAGCCGGAAAAGTTACCCCATGCACTGCTCTTGGCTGGCCCCGAGGGTTTGGGGAAGCTCTCCTTCGCCCGAGCGCTAGCCGCACGTCTGCTCTGCGAGGATGCGACAGGCGGGCAGGAGGGTATGGCCTGCGGCAAGTGCAGTTCCTGTATTTGGCTGCTTTCCGGGAATCATCCCGACTTCCGCTTGATTCAACCCGATGACGGAGAGGGCGAAGACGACGAGGACGGGGGTGAGGCATCTTCGCCACCTGGGTCAGGACGCAAGTCGGGTTCTGGCCCGATCCGCATCGATCAGATCAGGGCGCTGGACGAATTCGTCTTTGTCGGCAGTCACCGGCACGGCAAGCGCGTGGCGCTGATTGCGTCGGCCGAACGGATCAACCAGGCGGGCGCCAATGCACTTCTTAAAATACTTGAAGAACCACCTATAAATGTTTATTTTATATTGATTTCATCTCAATGGCGTCGACTCCTGCCAACGGTTCTCAGCCGCTGCCGCAGCATCGTTTTCGGCCGTCCGGAACCGGCCCAGGCGGAGCGCTGGCTGGCCGATCAGGGGATAGCGGCGGGAACGGAATTACTCCAACTCACCGGCGGCGCTCCCCTGGTGGCTGCCGACTGGGCGGAGCAGGGCCGCTTGGATATCTATCGCAAGGTGATCGAGGCCCTCGCCGAAAAGCCACTCGATCCGGTGGCGATGGCCGCCAAATGGGCGATCCTGCTCAAATCGGAACAGGGCTTCGCTTTGCCGCAACTGGTCGAGGCGGTGCAGAAATGGGTATTCGACTTGTCTTTGCTGAAAATCGCCGGCCGCTGCCAATATCACGGGGCCTGGCGGAGGCCGCTGGAACGATTGACGGCGAGCGCTTCGAGCGCAGGGCTGATGAGCTGCTACAATGACTTACTGCGGATTCGGGCCGTGGTGCGGCATCCGCTCAACACCCAGCTCTTTCTCGAGGACATGGCGGCGCGCTATCTAAGGGCGCTGGCGACAGGCAGATCATGAGCGATCAGGTGGCGAAACCTACGGGCGCTGGGCGGCCGAGCGTACTCTCGCTGAACATCAATTCGAAATCGGCGCTGTATAGCGCTTATATGCCCTTCCTCAAGCGCGGCGGTTTGTTCATTCCGACCACCCGGCCCTATACGCTTGGCGACGAGATCTTCATGCTGCTGACCTTGATGGACGAGCCCGCGCGCTTGCCGATCGCCGGCGCAGTGGTATGGGTAACGCCAGCCGATGCTCAAGGTAACAAGACGCAAGGAATCGGGATCCAATTCAGCGACGACGAGAGCGGCATCACTGCAAGAGCCAGAATCGAGGCTCTGCTGGGTGCCCACCTAGATTCCGACCGACAGACCCACTCGCTGTGAATACCCTGCCGATGCTGGTCGATTCGCATTGTCATCTCGATTTTCCCGAACTAGCCGAGAGAATCAACCAGATCCTCGATGCCATGGGCGCAGCTGGCGTCGGTTACGCGCTATGTGCCGGCGTTAGCCTGGAGCGCTTTCCGGGCTTACTTTCCTTGGTCGAAGCCCATCCCGGCCTATTTGCGGCGGTGGGCGTTCATCCCGACGAGCAAGGCGGCGTCGAACCGGACATCACCACTCTGGTCGAGCTAGCCCAGCATCCAAAAGTGGTGGCGATTGGTGAGACCGGGCTCGACTATCACCGGATCGATGGCGATCTCGACTGGCAGCGGGCGCGTTTTCGCACCCACATCCACGCCGCCAGAGAAGTCGGCAAGCCTTTGATCATTCACACCCGATCGGCCGCGGACGACACCTTGAAGCTGATGCACGACGAAGGCGCGGCACTGGCCGGTGGCGTCATGCACTGTTTCACGGAAACGCAGGCGGTGGCGGAAGCCGCCATCGAGATGGGTTTTTATGTCTCCTTTTCCGGTATCGTCACCTTCAAGAATGCCCAGGCACTGAAAGAAGTGGCGCGGAGGCTGCCGCTCGAGCGGATCCTGATCGAGACCGATGCGCCATATCTCGCTCCCACACCCCACCGAGGCAAGACCAACGAACCGGCCTACGTGCTTCACGTGGCGCAGGAAATTGCTGCGCTGCGGGGGATTTCACTGGAGGAACTGGCCCTCGCCAGCACGCAGAACTTCTTCCGTCTCTTTCCGGCTGCGCATCCCTCGTGATCAGGCTGCGCCCGACGTTTGTGGTCATTGCAGCGGCCTGCGTCATTGCCGCTGCAGGTCACAGTTTTGCCGGCGCTTACGATGATCTGCTCGGTGCGATCGACAACAACGACAGTAGTCTGGTCGCTCAACTGCTCGTGCGGGGCATGGATGTCGATACCGTCGACCGCGAGGGCAATACCCTGCTGATGCGGGCAGCGCGTGAGGGTCATAACCATATCCTAGAGTTGTTGTTAAGAAATAAAGCTAATGTATTAAAAATAAATAAGTATGGCGATTCTGCTTTGCTGCTGGCAGCATTCAATGGGCGAGCTCAAGCGGTCGAGAAATTGGTCGCTGCCGGGGCAGCGATCAATCCGAAGGGATGGACGCCGTTGATTTATGCAGCCTTCGGAGGCTATACGACAATTGCCCGTTTATTGCTGGAGAAGGGTGCCGATGTCGATGCCGCCGCCCCGAACGGGGTCACCGCGCTGATGGCGGCGGCGCGCAACGGGCACCTGAAAACGGTGCAATTGCTACTCGATCACGGAGCCCGTCTTGATCTGCGCAATCAGGATGGTGCCACAGCATCGGACTGGGCCGCAGCTGCGGGCAACAGTGATATCGCAGATCTCCTGAAACAGCGGGCGCGGACGGCGAAGCCGTAGTGCCGCCAGCGTATTGCTTAAGTTTCGGGTGTGGGAACCGATAAAATACCCATCATGGTCAGAATTCGAGACCTTGCTTGAGCGCATCCAAAGAAAAGCACCCTACCATGAAGCCGGAAGCGAAGCGGCCTGAAGATCCTCCCGAAGCGGCCGAGGGTGAGGGGAAGCGCCTGCATGAGCGTCTCAGGTGGGCGGTGCAAGCACGCTTCATCGGCCTGCTCTCCACCAGCATCGCTCTCCTGGAGCGCCTGAAAAAGCGCGTCGGCGGCGCTGAAGAGGAGGAGGAGTACGGCGCGCGCCCACATCACCCCAGAGCGGGGCCGCTGCCCCAGGAAACGGTCGAGGCGCCCCCTAGGCGTCGTCGTCTGCGCAAGTTCCTGCTGGCCCTAGTCGTCTTGGGGTTGACCAGCCTGCTGGCGACCGGCATCTCCTATCGTCTGTTTTCGAAGCTGCTCAGGGATCAAGCGGCAAAAATCGAGCGTCAGCAGCAGGACATGACCGGCTATCGTCTGAATGAGCAGCAGCAGGCCAACAAGATCGCCGGGATCATGCGTATGCTAGACGCCGAACGTGCCAGGCGGCAGGATGCGGAAAAGCGCCTGGCAGAGCTTGATGCAGTACCCAAGGCGAACGCAAGCGCTGCGGAGCCGGCCAAGGAGAAGCGGTTGGGGACGAGCAATGACACCGAAACCTTCAGATCACCGCAGGCCAGCACGTCCAAACCCAGGACAGACGCCAAGCTTACCAATTGCACCTTGGTAGACGGCGATGTTGGCGCGCTGAAGCGTTGCCTGAAAGGCTTGGACCGGTAATCGCGGCGCATATCGGCGGCCGAGATGATCGTCTGATCACGCCGGGCCCCGCCCGCCCGGACGATTTTTTAATCAAAGCAATCAAAGGATCAGCGACCGATGGCAGTATTCACCCGCGTCACCGAACGGGAGCTGGCCATCTGGCTCAGACGCTACGATCTCGGGACTCTGAGCCGGATCCAGGATATCCCTTCGGGGACCGATAACACCAACTACTTCGTCTCCCTTGCGCCGGGAGAGCAGGGCGCCGGCAAAGCGGCGAAAGAGGTGGTGCTGACCATTTTCGAGCATCTTGCCGCTGAGCAGATACCGTTCTACCTGGGCTTGATGGCGCATTTCGCCAAGGAGGGTTTCCCCGCGCCGCTGCCGATCGTGGATCACATGGGCAACATCCTCGGCGAACTGATGGGCAAACCGGCAGCGCTGGTGACGAGGATGCGCGGCCATTGGATCGAAACTCCGACGGCGGCCCAATGCGGGCAGCTCGGCCGCCTGCTGGGTCGCATGCATCTGAGCGGACAAGGCTACGCCGAGGTAGGGGACAATCGCTGCGGCTTTGCGTGGCACCAGCGTTCTGCAGCGGCCGTGCTGGAATTTCTCGACCCCCACGAGCAGGAGCTGTTGCGTTCCGAACTGGCCGCACAGGCCGCATTCGATCAGAACCGGCTTCCTTGCGGCGCCATCCACGCCGATCTCTTTCGCGACAACGTACTGTGGCAGAACGGCATCATCAGCGGGATTCTCGACTACTACTACGCTTTTACCGGGGCTTTGCTCTACGATCTGGCGGTCACGGTGAATGATTGGTGCATCGATGACAGACTTCAGTTCAACGAGGAACGGCTTGATGCCTTGCTGTCCGCGTACCGGTCCGAGCGGCCGTTCTCCGTCGCCGAACCCGACGCCTGGCCGATGGAATTGCGGCGCGCGGCCCTGCGATTCTGGCTGTCCAGACTCTACGACTTCCATCTGCCGCACCCTTCCGAGATCAAGTCCACGAAGGATCCTGATCACTTCCGGGATCTGCTTATCCAGCACATCCGCCACCCAGCCTCGATCTCGGCTCACGGGCTCAAATGATCGCGTGCTAGCCGCCGCCCGCGAGTGCGGAGGGGCCGACATCCGCTCACGTCTGGCGTGATGCCGAAATAATTCCATATTGATAATAGTCAACACGGTAAGTGCGCTTTGATTTATGCTGATGGCCTACTATGAAAGGATGATGTCATGTGTGCGCGACTCGCCAAGACCAATCCCAAGGCCGGCGACAAGTCGGCTCCAGCCACGCTTCAGCGCGACCAGATGATCGCCGTTGCCGCCTATTTCCGTGCCGAACGCCGAGGATTTCTAGGGGGTGACCCGAATGCCGACTGGCTGGAAGCCGAAGCTGAAATCGATCGCGTGCTTCGCTCGGTTCCGGACATTGAGCCTGGGGGCAGTCCAAAGCAGTTCTTTCAGGAGAAACTCGAGGCACAGATCAAAGAATTGGACGGAAATATTGAAGGCCTCAAGCTCAAGACCCGAGCGCTGAAAGCGAAGACCCGTGCCGAATATGAGAAACAGATCGAGGCGCTTGCCGACAAGCGGGACGAACTCCATGAGCGACTGCTGGAATTGCGCAGGCGCTCCGAGGGTGCCTGGGAAGATCTGAAAGACGGTGCGGAGAGAGTCTTGGCCGAGATGCGGGAAGCAGTCGACCACATCGCCAGCCGGTTCAAATAATGCGGGAGCTGACGCGAGCGCTTCAAGGACATCCAACTCGATATCAGCCGTTTTGAATCTGCATTTCATCCATCAATCAGGAGAATCATCATGGCAAACATTACGCGCTTTGATCCCTTCAACGAACTCGCCCACCTCGACCCGTTCAGGGATGTCGATGACTTTTTCAAGGGCTTCATGCTTAGGCCAGTCCTCCGTGGAGTGGAAGCCGAACCCCAAATCAAAATTGAGGTATCGGAAGAAGACAAGGCCTATCTAGTCAAAGCGGAAATTCCCGGCGTGAAAAAAGAGGACATCCACGTTTCCGTCGAGGGCAACCAGATTTCCATCAGCGCCGAAGTCAAGAAAGAAAAGGAAGAGAAGGAAGGCAAGCGAGTGATTCGCAGCGAGCGCTACTACGGCAAGGTCTATCGCAGCTTCAGCTTAGGCCAGGAAGTCGATCAAGGCGGCGCTCAGGCCAAGTACGCCGACGGTGTGCTGGAACTGACGCTGCCCAAGAAGCCGGGCACCACGGCCACGAAGATCGCCGTTTCATAGGCGTCACTCCCCTCCACGGCAGCGCTGAAGCCGTGGAGGGGGCCGCGAGCGGTCGCCGCAACGTGGCGATGCGACCCGAAAACTACCCCGG
The DNA here is from genome assembly GCA_035530135.1 of Rhodocyclaceae bacterium. Classification (GTDB taxonomy): domain Bacteria; phylum Pseudomonadota; class Gammaproteobacteria; order Burkholderiales; family Rhodocyclaceae; genus CAIYYX01. The sequence continues at coordinate 23,954 of DATKVJ010000058.1, forward strand.
TGTCGCTTGCGGATGGCCCGGTGGAACGAGGCAATCCCGTTTCAGGAGGCTCCGATGCCGGCAAAACAGGTTCTGTTTCACGACGCTGCCCGCGCCAAGATCGTCGACGGGGTGAATGTTCTGGCCGACGCCGTCAAGGTCACGCTGGGACCCCGGGGGCGCAACGTCATCCTGCAGCGCTCCTTCGGCCCCCCCCTGGTAGCCAACTCCGGTGTCGTCGTGGCCAAGGAGATCGAGCTCGAGGACAGGTTCGCGAACATGGGCGCGCAGATGGCCAGGGAGGTCGCCTCCAAGACCTCCGACGTCGCCGGCGACGGCACCACCACAGCCACCATCCTGGCCCAGGCGATCGTCCGCGAGGGCATGAAGTATGTCGCCGCCGGCATGAACCCGATGGATCTCAAGCGCGGCATCGACAAGGCGGTCGCCGCGACCGTCGAGGAGTTGAAGAATCTCTCCAAACCTTGCACGACGAACCGGGAAATCGCCCAGGTCGGCGCCATTTCAGCCAGTTCCGACACCGCCGTCGGCGACATCATCGCCCAGGCGATGGAAAAGGTCGGCAAGGAAGGCGTGATCACCGTCGAAGACGGCAAGGGTCTGCAGAATGAACTGGAAGTGGTCGAGGGCATGCAGTTCGACCGCGGCTACCTCTCTCCTTACTTCGTCAGCAACCCCGACAAGCAGATCGTGGCGCTGGAGGAGCCATTAATCCTCCTCCACGACAAGAAAATCAGCAACATTCGCGATCTTCTGCCGCTGCTGGAGCAAGTCGCCAAGGCCGGCAGACCGCTTCTGATCATTGCCGAAGACGTCGAAGGCGAAGCCCTGGCCACGCTGGTGGTGAACAACATCCGCGGCATCCTGAGAACCTGTGCCGTCAAGGCGCCCGGCTTCGGCGACCGTAGGAAGGCCATGCTCGAAGACATCGCCATTCTCACCGGCGGCACGGTGATTGCCGAGGAGGTCGGTCTGTCTCTGGAGAAAACTCAGCTTGAGGATCTCGGCCGGGCCACGCGGGTCGAAGTGGGCAAGGAAGACACCACGGTCATCGGTGGGGCCGGGGATACGGGGAAGATCCAGAAACGCATCATGCAAATCCGTACCCAGATCGAGGCAGCCGCCAGCGATTACGACAAGGAGAAGTTGCAGGAGCGGGCCGCCAAGTTGAGCGGCGGGGTCGCGGTGATCAAGGTCGGCGCCGCTACCGAAACCGGGATGAAGGAGAAGAAGACGAGGATCGAGGATGCGATGCATGCGACCCGCGCCGCGGTCGAAGAGGGCATCCTGCCGGGCGGCGGCGTGGCGTTACTGCGGACCAAGACAGCGGTCGAGGCGCTGAAGGGCGAGAACCCCGACCAGGACGCGGGCATCAAGATCGTGCTGCGGGCGCTGGAGGAACCGATACGCCAGATCGTCGGCAATGCCGGCGGCGAGCCCTCGGTGGTGCTGGACAAGGTGCAGGCGGGCCGGGGCAGCTTCGGATTCAACGCGGCTTCCGGCGAATACGGTGATCTCATCGATATGGGTGTGCTCGACCCCACCAAGGTGACGCGCTGTGCCCTGCAGAACGCTGCCTCAATCGCTAGTCTGATTCTCACCACAGACGCCATGGTTGCCGAACTGCGGGAAGAGCGGCCGCCCGCCATCGGCGAGATGGAGATGTGACCTCGGTGCCATTGAGGCCAGGTTCTGGAGTGGCCAGCCGCCAATATTAGACCGCATAGGTGGACCATGACGATCATCGGCATCGATCTCGGTACTTCCAACTCTGCCGCCGCAGTGCTGCGCGGCGGCAGGCCCGTGATCATCCCCAGCGCCGAAGGCGTCAGCCTCGGCGGCAAGGCATTCCCGAGCTATGTCGCGCTGACCGCCGACGGCCAGATGCTGGTGGGTGAGCCGGCGCGGCGCCAGGCCGCGGCCAATCCCGAGGGTACGGCCACCGCCTTCAAGCGGCAGATGGGGCGGCGCGAGCTGATCCGCCTGCGCGACAAGGAATTCTCGCCGGAGCAGCTCTCGGCCTTCCTGCTGCAGAAGATCAGGCGCGACGCCGAAGCCTTTCTCGGCGGACCAGTGAGCCAGGCGGTGGTCACCGTGCCGGCCTATTTCGACGACAACCAGCGCTCGGCGACCAAGGACGCCTGCCGCATCGCCGGGCTGGAAGTGGCGCGGCTGGTGAACGAGCCCACCGCCGCGGCGCTCGCCTACGGCCTGGACCGCCTGGGGCAGGAGCTGCGCATCGCCGTGATCGACCTGGGCGGCGGCACCCTCGACGTCACCGTCATGGAGTTCGGCAAGGGCGTCTTCGAGGTCAAGGCCACCAGCGGCGACACCCGGCTCGGCGGCACGGACATGGACCAGCGGCTGTTCGAGCATCTGGCCGGCCGCTTCCGCGAGCAGACCGGCATCGACGTCCGCGGCGAGCGCAAGGCCGCGGCGCGCCTGACGGAGGCGGCGGAAATCGCCAAGATCGAACTGTCCGCCAGCACCAGCACGCACCTCAGCCTGCCCTACCTGATGGCCACGGCGGGAGAGCCACGCCACCTCGAACGGGAACTCACGCGCGCCGAGCTGGAGCACGTGGTGCGGCCGGTGATCGAACGCTGCCGCGCCCCGGTCGAGCAGGCGCTGCGCGACGCCGGCGTCACGCCGCGCGAGATCGACCGTATCGTCTTCGTCGGGGGCCCGACGCGCATGCCGGTGGTGCGCAGCTATTTCGAGGAGCTGTTCGGGCGCAAGGCGGAACTGGGCGTCGACCCGATGGAGTGCGTGGCCAGCGGCGCGGCGATCCAGGCCGGGGTGCTCGCCGGCGAGGTCGGCGACATCGTTCTGGTGGACGTCACGCCGCTCACGCTCGGCGTCGAGACGCTGGGCGGCGTGGCCACGGCGCTGATCGCGCGCAACACGCCGGTACCGGTCAAGCGCAGCGAGAACTTCACCACCGCCGCCGATATGCAGACCAGCGTCACGGTCCATGTCTTCCAGGGCGAACGGCCGATGGCGCGCGACAATACCAGCCTGGGTGAATTCAACCTCGATGGCCTGCCGCCGGCGCCGCGCGGGGTGCCGAAAATCGAGGTCAGCTTCGACATCGACGCCAGCGGCATCCTCAACGTCACGGCGCACGACACGGCCAGCAACAGATCGCAGTCGATCCGCATTACCGGCTCGACGCGGCTGGCAGAGAATGAGAAACAGCGGATGATCCAGGAGGCCAATCGCTATGCCGAAGATGACAGGAAGCGGCGCGAGGAGGCCGAGCAGCTCAACGACGCCGACGCCATGTGCTACCAGGCTGAGAAGCTGCTGGCAGACTTCGGCGACAAGCTCACCGCAGAGATGCGCGGGAGCATCGATACGGCACAGCGCGAGACGCGCGAAGCCTGCACCCGGCGCGATGCCAGGCTAGCGGCGGAGCGCAGCGGACAGTTGAGGAAGCTCCTGAAGGATGCGGGTGCGGTGATCTATGCGCAGAGCGGCAGCGGCGGCGTCTACCAGGAGCGGCCCGGTCCGGAGCCCGGCGGCAGGGTCGTGGATGCCCAGTACAAAGAATCACGCTGAGCGATGGGCGAGCGGCGCTAAAAGCCGATCATGACGGTGGTTGAGCAAGACTACTACGAGACCCTCGGCGTCGGCCGCGATGCCGACCAGAAGGCGATCAAGGACGCCTTCCGCCGCCTCGCCCTGAAGTACCACCCGGACCGCAACAAGGAGCCTGGTGCCGAGGAGCGCTTCAAGGCGATCGCCGAAGCCTACGCCGTGCTCTCCGATCCGAAGAAGCGCACCGACTACGACCGCAGCGGCTTTGCCGGCGTGGCCGGCTTCTCGCCCGAAGATCTGTTTGGCGGCATCAACTTCCAGGACATCTTCGGCGCCGAAGGCTTCGATTTAGGCTTTGCCGGCGGCAGCCTGTTCGACCGCTTCTTCGGCCGGCATCGCGCCGGTCCGGTGCGCGGCGATGACATCGAAGTCAGTCTGGTGATCCCGCTGGACAGGGTCGTGAGCGGCGGCGATGAGCAGTTGCACATCCATCACCCGTCGGCCTGTCCGGTCTGCAAAGGTAGCGGCGCCAAGGTGGGAACCGCCGCCCGCGAGTGTCCGGAGTGCCGCGGCAGCGGCAGGAAGACGACGAGTTCGCGGACCGGCAGGAGTAAAGCAGAGGTGCTGGTCCAGCAGATCACCGTCTGTCCCTCCTGCCACGGTAGCGGCAGGATCATCGACGAGCCCTGCCCGAGATGCGCCGGCCGCGGCGAAGTGTCCGTGGAAGAAACCTTGACGGTCAACATCCCGGTCGGTGTCGAGGAGGGCATGGCGCTGCGCGTGCCCGGGCACGGCCTGCCGAGCCGGGTGCCAGGCGGCGCACCGGGCGACCTGCTGGTGGTGGTGAGGAGCGCTGCCGATAGCCGTTTCTCCCGCGAAGGCGCCGACCTTTGGCACAGCGCCACCCTCAGCCCGGCTGAAGCGGCCCTGGGCGCCGAGTTCGAGATCCCGACGCTCGACGGCAGCGTCATCGTCACCGTGCCTCCAGGCACGCAGCCGGGCTCGGCGCTGCGGCTTTCCGGCAAGGGCTTGCCGGAATTCGGCGGCAGGGGAAGGGGCGACCTCTACCTGAGGCTGCATCTGCAAATCCCAGAGAGGCTGTCGGAGGAAGCGCGGCAGCTCTATCAGCGGCTGCGCGCGCTGGATCCTGGCGACAGGATCCGCTGAGCCCCGGGATGAACAACTGGGCGCATTTTCGGCACGGAGCGGACATCGGCGTTCGCGGCTTTGGCGCGACCAGGGAGGAGGCCTTCGTTCAAGCCGCGCTGGCCTTGACCGCGGTCATCACGGATCCCGCTTTGGTCGCCTCGATGGTTCCGGTCGTGATTGCCTGCGACGCGCCGGATGACGAATTGCTGCTGGTCGACTGGCTCAATGCCTTGATTTTCGAAATGTCTACGCGGCGCATGCTGTTCGGCCGCTTTGAGGTGGCGATTTCCGGCAGCGTGCTCGAAGCAACGGCATGGGGTGAAACGATCGATGTCGAGCGCCATCATCCCGCGGTGGAAGTGAAGGGGGCGACCTACACCGAGCTCGATCTATCTCGGCGGCCGGACGGCCGCTGGCGCGCCCAGTGCGTGGTGGATGTCTGACGGCGTCAGGAGCGGGGGGGAAATAATGGATCTGTCACGGCTCGAGCGGCGCAGCGAGATCGAATGGATAGTGCCGCAAAGCGGCAGAATGCGCGTGCCGGCGATCATTTATGCGTCCGAGCAATTGATCGCGGCGATGGACGACAAGGTTTATCAGCAGGCGACGCAGGTGGCGATGCTGCCCGGCATCGTCGAGGCCTCGTATGCGATGCCGGACGCACATTGGGGCTACGGATTTCCCATCGGCGGCGTCGCCGCCTTCGATCCGCAAGAGGGGGGGGTTGTTTCTGCCGGAGGCGTCGGTTTTGACATCTCCTGCGGCGTGCGCACCCTGCATACCGGCCTCGCGCTAGCCGACATCGAAGCGGTCAAAACGAAACTGGCCGACACGCTCTATGCGCGCATTCCGGCCGGCGTCGGCAGCACTGGCCAGTTGCGCCTCTCGGTGCAAGAAATGGACGAGATGCTGGTCGGCGGCGCACGCTGGGCGGTGGGGCGAGGTTACGGTGAGGCGGTCGATCTCGAACTCATGGAGGAGGGGGGCTGCATGGCTCGGGCCGATCCCGCCCAGGTGTCGGAGCGGGCCAAGCGGCGGCAGCGCGACGAGATGGGAACCCTGGGCTCGGGTAACCACTACCTCGAGGTGCAGCAGGTGACCAGGATCTTGGATCCGGTCCGCGCTCAGGCCTTCGGGTTGGTGTTGGGCGACGTCGTCGTGAGCATCCATTGCGGCTCGCGCGGCCTCGGGCACCAGATCGGCACCGAGTATCTCAGGGAGATGGCCATCGCTGCACCTGCGGCCGGCATAGTGTTGCCCGACCGGGAACTGGCCTGCGCACCGCTGCAATCGAGACTCGGGAAACGTTATCTCGGTGCCATGCGCGCGGCCATCAATTGTGCGCTGGCAAACCGCCAGATTCTCACCCAACTCACCAGAGACGCATTCAGCGAGGTGCTGCCGCGCGCCCGCCTGCAACTCCTCTACGATGTATCGCACAACACCTGCAAGGAGGAAAATCATGATGTCGGCGGCAAACCGCGCCGCCTGTTCGTTCATCGGAAAGGCGCGACGCGGGCTTTCGGGCCGGGGCATCCCGCGTTGCCGGCTGCCTATCGCGAGAGCGGGCAGCCGGTGCTGATCGGAGGCAGCATGGGCACCGCCTCTTACATCCTGGCTGGGATGGCGAGCGACAGCGGCAAAGCCTTCGCCTCAGCCTGCCACGGCGCAGGCCGCAGCATGAGTCGCCACGAGGCGCTGCGGCGCTGGCATGGGCGGGCGCTTGTTGATGACCTGGCGGCGCGCGGAATCTTGATCCGTTGCCCGAGCCTGCGCGGCGTCGCGGAGGAAGCCCCTCTGGCCTACAAAGACGTCACCGCGGTCGTCGAGGCATCGGAGCTGGCCGGCCTGGCCCGCGTCGTGGCCCGCCTGGAGCCGCTGATCTGTATCAAGGGTTAATCGAGAAGGGCGCCCCGGCTTGCCGCCCGGTCGTTACTCGGGAGAGGGGCACCTCAACTGGATCGAAAACCGGATGCGAGGCGCTTCTGGCGGAACGGATCCGGGAATTTGCTCACCCATGTGCCAACAACGGTCTCAATTGGCCGAGCGTACGGGTATTCAGCACATCGGCAGCTGCCAGCCAGCCGCGCCGCGCCTGACCGACACCGAAACGCAGGTTGTCGAAGTCGAGGACGCTATGGGCGTCGGAGGCTATGCTGACCAGTACTCCCTCATCCATCGCCATCCGACAATAGCTGTCGATCAGGTCGAGCCGCTCGGGATGGGCGTTCAGCTCGAGATAGCAGCGGCGCGCCCGGGCGTGGCGGATGATGCGCAGCATGTCGACATCGTAGGGTTCGCGTTGCTCGATCATGCGCCCGGTGGGATGCGCGAGAATGGTGAAGTTCGGATTGTCCATGGCCCGCAGGATGCGCTCGGTCTGCCTGGCCCGCGACAGATTGAATTTGCTGTGCACCGCACCTACCACCAAGTCCAGCCGCGCCAATATCGAGTCGGGCAGGTCGAGGCTGCCGTCTTCGAGAATGTCGACCTCGATGCCCTTCAACAGGGTGATCCCGGAGGCTTCGGCGTTGAGGCGATCGATCTCGTCGATCTGCTTGGCCAGTCTTTGCGGATCCAGGCCGCGGGCGACGGCCAGCCGGCGCGAGTGCTCGGTGACGGCGATATATTCCAGCCCTCGCGCGGCCGCCGCCCGTGCCATGGCAGCCAGCGTGTCGTGCCCGTCGCTCGCCTTGCTATGGACGTGCAAGTCGCCCCTGAGATCCCCGAGCGCTACGAGTCGCGGCAGCCTCCCCGCGCGCGCAGCCTCGATCTCGCCCCTGTCCTCGCGCAACTCCGGCGGGATGAAGGGCAGGCCGACGGCGCGGTATACCGAGGTCTCGTCCTCGCCCGCGATGCGTTCGCCGCCGCGGAACACGCCGTATTCGTTGATCTTCAGGCCGCGCTCCTGGCCCAGGCGGCGGATCGCGATGTTGTGCGCCTTGGCGCCCGTGAAATAGCACAGCGCGGCGCCGTAACTCGACTCCGTGACGACACGCAGATCGACCTGCAGGCGGCACTGCAATACGACGCTGGCGCGCGTCTCGCCGCTGGAGAGAATCTCGCTCACTTCATCGTAGGCGGTGAAGTGTTCGATCACCGGGGATTCTGCTGCAGCGGCCACGAGAATGTCGAGATCGCCGACGGTCTCGCGCATGCGGCGATAGCTGCCGGCGACGGTCACCCGCGTCACCCCTGGCAGCCGTTGCAGCCAGGCGACCAGGGAGTCGGCATACTGCGCCGCCGTCGCGAGCTTGAAGCGGCGCACCTTGGACAGGTGGGTCTCCACCGCACGCAGGATATTCTGCTCGGTCTTGTCGCCGAAGCCGGAAAGCCGCCGGATGCGGCCATCGCGCGCGGCGCGGTAGACCTGTTCCAGCGTTTCCGCGCCGAGATCGTGATAGAGCGCCTTGACCCGCTTTGGGCCGAGGCCGGGGAGATGCAGCAGATCCGCGACCGCGGGCGGCAACTCCTGATGCAGTCGTTCCAGCAACGCACAGCTGCCGCTCGCGACGATATCGCGCATTTTCGCCGCCAAGTCGTCGCCGATGCCCGGCAGGGCCGTGAGATCCTCGCCCTTATCCACCATCCCGCGGATATCACGGCCCAGTTCGCCGACGACGCGCGCGGCGTTGCGGTAGGCGCGGATGCGGAAGGGATTGGCGCCCTGGATTTCGAGCAGGTCGGCGATCTCCTCGAAGATCCTGGCGATGTCGGCATTGTGTATTGGCATGCGGCTTACCCCTGCACCGGATACAAGCCGTCTCCGGCCTCCTGGGCAGGCGGCGAAGGCCGATAGCGCGTCGTCAGGTGCAGGTTTCCGGGCATCATCGACATTACTCCGCATACTGGAGGCGGCAATGCATCCATGGCGAGTTTAGACGATTTGCATAATATCTGGCATGATTTGATTTTGATCTTCGGTGGCAAAGCCCGTGATGGGCGCAAAGCCGCTTCCCGTCATGACGCCGCTGCATGAACTGCTCAGCCGCATTCGCTGGGATCATGAATTCGGCAAAGGGCGCTTCGTTTTCGGCTATGAAGACCACATCGGGCACAGGATCGTTCAACTCGACGTGCACGATCTGGCGCTCGATCCGGACAACCCTTACCTGTTCGACGTCTACGACGAGGAAGGTGCGATGCACAGCATTCCCTTCCATCGCGTCAAGCAGGTGTTCAGGGACGGCATCCTGATATGGCAGCGTCGGCATTGAAGCGTGCCGGTCCGGCGGCGACCCTGGTTGCGCGCCTGGGCGGACGCTACGCGACGGCGCTGGGCATTGCGCTGGAGCAGCGGGACAGCGGAGAAATCTTCAAGTGGTTTTTGGCGTCGCTGCTCTATGGCGCGCGCATCACGCAGAGCATCGCCGGCAGGACCTATCGCGAGTTCCAGCGCTCCGGCGTGACCTCACCGGCGAGGATTCTGGAAACGGGATGGAATGGACTGGTCGAGATCCTCGATCGCGGCGGCTACGTCCGCTACGACTTCAAGACGGCGACCAAGCTGCTCGCCGTCTGTGGGGTTCTGGTCGAAAAGTATGGCGGCGACTTGAATGCCGTTCATGATGCGGCAACCTCCACGGAGGATCTCGCGGCGCGTCTCAGAGCGCTGGGCAAGGGCATTGGTGCGGTGACGGTCAACATCTTCCTGCGCGAGTTGCGCGGCATCTGGCGGACAGCGGAGCCGCCGCCATCCGACCGTGTGCTTGCCGCCGCCGCGGATCTCGCTTTTCTGCCGCGGGGGATGTCCGACGCAGGCGGGGCTCTGGACACGCTCCGTCGATGCTGGCGCAAGGAAGGGATGAAGGCGGGCGACTTCGCCGATTTCGAGGCGGCCCTGCTGCGCCACGCCCGGGCATTGCGAAAAAGGGCTAGCCGGCCTCGATCGCGTTCTCCACCGCATCGTCCACGGTCTCGAGGAAGATGAATTCGAGCTTCTCCTTCGCCTCCGCCGGCACTTCATCGAGGTCCCGGCGGTTCCTTGCCGGCAACATGACGCGGGTGATGCCGGCGCGCATCGCCGCGAGTACCTTGTCCTTGATCCCTCCAACCGGCAGCACCAGGCCCCTCAAGCTGATCTCGCCGGTCATCGCGGTATCGTTGCGCACCGTCCGCTCGGCGAACAGCGATGCCAGGGCGATGAACATCGCAACACCCGCGCTCGGACCGTCCTTGGGGATGGCGCCTGCCGGCACATGGACATGAACGTCTGTCTGCTCGAAGCCGGCGGCGTCGATGCCCAGGCTCGCCGCGCGCGTCTTGACCAGGGTCAGTGCGGCCTGCGCGGATTCCTTCATCACGTCGCCGAGCTGGCCGGTGAGGATCAGCTTGCCACCGCCCGCCGTGCGGCTCGCCTCGATGAACAGGATGTCGCCGCCAACCGGCGTCCAGGCCAGCCCGGTGGCCACGCCGGGCATGCCGGCACGCAGCGCGACCTCGTTCTCGAATTTTACTGGTCCGAGGATCCCGGCAAGATCGCTCTCCTCGACCTTCACGGTGTGCACGGCGCCCTCGGCAATGGTCACCGCGGCGCGGCGGCAGACGGCGCCGATCTGGCGCTCCAGCGAGCGTACCCCGGCTTCGCGGGTGTAATCGCGGATGATGGCGACGAGGGCAGCATCCGAGAGTTCGAACTGCTCCTCCTTGAGCCCGTTTTGGACGAGCTGCCGCTTGACGAGATAGCGCAGCGCGATCTCGCGTTTCTCCTCCTGGGTATAGCCGGGGAGCTGGATGATCTCCGTGCGGTCACGCAGCGGCCCCGGGATCGTGTCCAGGACGTTCGCCGTCGTGATGAACAGCATCCGCGACAGGTCGAAGGGCAGGCCGAGATAGTTGTCGCGGAAGGTGTCGTTCTGCTCCGGGTCGAGCACCTCGAGCAAGGCTGCCGACGGGTCGCCATGGATGCCGCTGCCAAGCTTGTCGATCTCGTCCAGCATCATCACGCAGCCGCGTGATCCGGCCCTCTTGATCGCCTGAATGATATTGCCGGGCAGGGCACCGATATAGGTGCGCCGGTGACCGCGGATCTCGGCCTCGTCGTGAAGACCGCCCAGGGACACGCGCACGAACTTGCGCCCGAGCGCCTTGGCAATCGACTGGCCAAGGGATGTCTTGCCGACGCCGGGCGGACCCACGAAGCAGAGAATCGGCCCATGGCCGCCCGGGTTGAGCTTGCGCACCGCGAGAAACTCGATGATGCGCTTCTTCACCTGATCGAGGCCGAAGTGGTCGGCGTCGAGGACGCGTCGCGCTGCGGCGATGTCGATGGCGTCGGGCTCTGGCGCTCTCCACGGCAACTCGATCAGCCAGTCGAGATAGGCGCGCACCATCGAGTACTCGGCCGAAGTGTCGGACATCCGCTCCAGGCGCTTCAATTCCTTGGTCGCCTGTTGCTCCACCTCCTCTGGCATCTGTGCCTCGGCGATGGCCCTGCGCAGTTCCTCGACCTCGGCGGCATTTCCCTCTTCACCCTCGCCCAGTTCCTTCTGGATCGATTTCATCTGCTCGCGCAGCAGGTACTCGCGCTGCCGCACATCCATGGCCGCTTTGGTGCGCTCGTCGATCTGGCGCGAGAGGCGCAGCACTTCGAGGCGCTTTGCCAGGTAATCCAGCACGATATCCAGCCGCCGCACCAGGTCCAGCGTCTCGAGCACCCGCTGCTTTTCGTCGGCCTTGATGTCCATGACACCGGCGACCAGATCTGCCAGAGCCCCGGCGGAGCCGACGCCTTGCACCGCAGCCACCAGTTCTTGCGGAGTTTGCGGCAGGAGCTGCAGCACTTCGAGGGCGCGCTCCTTGAGCTGGATGAAGCGGGCTTCGATCTCAGTGCCTGTCGCCTCTGGTTCCTCAATGAGCCCGACGCGCGCGACCGGGAACGGGTAGCCCGCCAGATATTCGGTCACGCGGAATCGCTGCTGGCCCTGACAGACGATGACGTGTGTGCCGTCGGGCATGGTGACGTAGCGCAGGATGCTGGCGATCGTACCGACAAGACGAAGGTCGTCAGGGCCCGGCGCCTCGACTTCCGGATCGCGCTGGAGCAGGATACCCACCGGGCGCTCCGTCTTCACCGCATGCTGGGCTGCCGCGATCGACGGCGTTCGGCCGATGGTGAGCGGCAGGATCATGCTGGGAAACAGCACGAGATTGCGCACCGGCACGATGATCATCGCGTCTTCCGGGATGGCCGGAGCGGCATCGGCCGCCCCGGTAGTGGCTGCCGCGCCTGGCTTATCGCGCTCGGGATTGGCGCTGTCGAGGTGCATGGCCATCGCTCCTCAGAGGCGGCGCAGAACGAGCGTCAGGCAGCCGTCCTCGAGAAACTGGTCCAGCAACTGGAAGTCTCCTTGCGGCAGCGCGATGCGGCGCTCGAACCTTCCGTAGGGAATTTCGAGGCGGTGGATGGCTGCGCGTTGGAAGCCCATCGGCATCGGGCGTTCGCCGCGCACCACGATCGCGGCCTCATCGAGGATCACTTCGAACTCCCGGGAGTTGACGCCGGGAAGGGCCACGAGCAGCCTCAGCTCGTCACCCAGCTCGTACAGATCGACGGGCGGCTCCCAGCAGGGTGGCGCCTGCAAGCTGCCCACCACGAAAACCCGGCGCTGAAGCCGCTCCGTGCTCTGAAGAAGCTCCAGTGCATCCGCCCACATCCAAGAGCTTGGCTCACGAGATCTCATTCGTCGTGCTCCTCTCCATCCCATGACAAGTCCGACAACATAATTCTACGCTTCTGTCGCCGCGGTGAGTCGTCGAGAGCTGACGGCGCGTATGGACCTGGTCCCTCGGGTGGATTACGAAGCGATCGGAACAGGCGCGTGCCAAACAGCATATCTCCATGGAGTATGATAATCGTATTTACAGGAACCGCGCGTCCAAGGTTTTGAAGAGCGGGAACTCGTGCATCGGAGGCAAGCCTCATGTCGCAAAGTAATGCCATTGCAAAACTCGCGCAGATCCGCGTCGAAACGGGTGTTCTGGAAGGGATGCTGGAAATTCCCCCCCAGGCCTGCGGCATGGTGCTGTTCGCCCACGGCAGCGGCAGCAGCCGTTTGAGTCCGCGCAACAATTACGTGGCGCGCGTGCTGCGCGAAGCCGACATGGGCACGCTTCTGATCGACCTTCTCACTCGTGACGAGGACCGCAATCACGACACCCGTTTCGATATCGCGCTGCTGACAGAACGGCTCATTCAGGCCAGCGAATGGCTGCGCGCCGAGCCGGCCACCAGTGGTTTATCCCTCGGCTATTTTGGCGCCAGCACGGGCGCAGCGGCGGCGCTGCGAGCTGCGGCATTGCGCAAGGACATCGCGGCCGTCGTCTCGCGCGGCGGACGCCCCGACTTGACCGGCGAAGCGCAGTTGCTGCAGGTCAAGGCGCCAAGCCTGCTCATCGTGGGCGGTTTAGACGACGTGGTGATTGGCCTCAACCGTCAAGCCTATGCCCACCTAAACTGCCAGAAGGAACTGATCATCGTACCGGGCGCGACGCATCTGTTCGAGGAGCCCGGCACCCTGGAAGAAGTGGCACGTCTGGCGACGGACTGGTTCCACCTTCACCTACGCGGGGAGCCCGGGCGTATTTAGCAGGCGGGCCAGCTTATAAGATGCGTGATGTTCGGGCCTAGAGCGGTTCCTGTCCCAGCATTCGGGAGATGACGACGATCGTGAACCGCCCCCTTGAAACCCAGGTGAGGATTGAAGCGAAGGTCGCTTTTTTGCGACAGACCGGTGCCTTTTCGGATAGCCCGAAACAGGTCAAGGTGGTAGAGACCCATATGTCGTGGGTATTTCTAACCGACAACTATGCGTACAAACTGAAAAAGCCTGTGCGCAGCGATTTCGTGGACTTCCGCTCGATTGACGCCAGGCGCCGGGACTGCGAGGAGGAAGTCCTGCTCAACCGTCGCTTGGCTGCTGACATATACCTCGGCACGGTTCCCCTGAAGCTGGCCACAGACGGACAGCTGGTGTTGGGAGGGGAGGGCTTGACGGTCGATTGGCTGGTGAAGATGCAGCGCTTGCCGGATGAGCGAATGCTCGACAATCTGATCAAGAGGGGGGCGGTTCCGGAGGGGGCGATACGCAGCTTGGTTGAAAAACTGGTTGCGCACTACCGCGCCTCGGCTTCGACAAAATTCGCACCCCACGCCTATCGGAGGCGCCTGGCGGAGAACGCGAAGGCGAACGCCAGAGAGCTCATGGCGCCTCGATACGCACTGCCGCCGGATCGGATCGCGGGTGTTCTGGCGGCTCAGTTGGCACTACTGAATCGAGAACCCGAGCTGTTCGAGCGCCGCGCCCGGGAGGGAAGGATAATCGAGGGTCATGGGGATCTGCGGCCTGAGCACGTCTGCCTGATGACTGTGCCGGTCATCATAGACTGCCTGGAGTTCAACAGAGATTTCAGGATACTTGACGCGGCGGATGAACTCGCATTTCTGGCGATGGAGTGCGAGCGTCAAGGCGGGCAGGCCGTTTCGGACACGATTTTCGAGGCCTATCGGAACGTCAGCGGCGACGACCCACCCGAAAGATTGGTGGATTTCTACAAGAGCTACCGGGCTTGCCTTCGGGGAAAACTCGCCGCTTTGCATCTCAGGGATCCGCTGCCATCAGACACCCGGAAATGGTCGAAACTAACCGACGACTATCTGAACATCGCTGAAAGCCACATCGACCGTCTTCGCTGACGGTATCCTTGCCATGTGGCCCTAACTCAAAGCGGCGGGCCGGGTCTGCTCTCCAGCAGTTCGGTGATCGAACCTCCGCCGTGGATCCTTTTGATCGCTTCGGCGAAGAGGGCTGCGCTGTCCAGCACGACCAGTTTAGCAGCAACTCGCTCAGCGCCCAGCCTGAAAGGCGGGATGCTGTCGGTGACGACCACCGTTTCCAGGACCGGGTTCGCCAGGACGCTCGGGGCCTCGCCGACGAAGATCCCGTGCGTGGCGGCAGCGTAGACCTTGGTCGCACCCAGCTCGGAGCAGGCATTTGCCGCGCGCGCCATGGTCGTTCCGGTGCTGATCAAGTCGTCGATAATGATGGCGGCCCTGCCGGCGACATTTCCGACGAGGGCATCGCCGGTGACCACGCCCTTGCTGCGCTGCTTTTCCATAAACGCGATCGGAACCGGCTCGCCGGCGGCCAAGCTCAAAGCTTGCCGGAGCCGCTCAGCCCGTTTTATTCCGCCTACGTCCGGAGAAACGACAACGATCTGCTGACCGTGCAGGAGTGCGGAAAAATAACCGGCAAACAGCTTCCTCGCCTCTAGATGGTCGGTGTGGCAGCGGAAAGCGTTTTGAAATGCTGCGACGTTATGCACGTCCAGCGCTACCACGCGGTGGGTTCCCACCGCTTCGAACAGGGCGGCGATGTAGCGGGTCGTCACCGGATCGCGCGGCTGAGTTTTCAGTTCCTTGCGGGCGTAGCAAAGGTATGGAATGACCGCAGTCACCCGCTTTGCCGAAGCATCGACCAGCGCGCCGATGAAAAACAGCAGACGGCACAACTTGTCGTTCACGCTCAGCTGGCGATCCTGGTACAGCGACTGGAGCACATACACGTCCCTGCCACGCACGCTGACGAGTGGCCGGGATTTGTGTTCCCCATCCTCGAACTCCCTCTCCTCGTGCTCGCTCAGGGGAAGCCCGAGGCTCCGACCGACGCGCTCGCCAAATGCCCTGCTGGAATTCAAGGCAAACAGACTTATCTTGTCGTTGTCCATCGAAGATCTCCGTCAGGATCGCCATGAGACCCTGCTGTCACCCGATTATAGCCAAATAACCATCGGTCATATTGTTCGTGCCGCCAAGAAGACCGCACCTTCCGGGCGTGAAGCAAGTTGGTCGGCCCGCTTGCTTCACCGTGCGGGACACAAAATGTGCTTGGCATATTGCACGAGATGCCTTTATCATTGGTTTTCACGGCCGCCAGAGCCCCATCTGGCATCCTGGCAATAAAGGAAAGACACATGCCCATCGGAGAAGTATGTAGTCGCGTCGTCGTGGTAGCCGATCGCAACACCACGGTGATGGAAGCGGCGTGCCTGATGCGCCAGCATCACGTCGGAAACATCGTGGTGGTGAATGAAACCAACGGCGTTAATTATCCAGTCGGCATCGTCACCGACCGGGATATCGTCGTCGAGATCGTGGTCAACCGGCTCGATCCCGAGACCATCCTGGTGGGCGAGATCATGGTGGCGGCCATCGTCACCGTCCGCGAACAAGACGACATTTTAGACACGATGCAACTGATGCGGCGCAAAGGCGTGCGCCGGGTTCCGGTGATCGACGACGAGGGCGCCTTGGTCGGCATCATCGCAGTCGACGATCTCATTCAGCTCTTGGCCGAAGAGCTGGGCGAGTTGTCCAAGCTGATTGTGCATGAACAGGCGCATGAAGCACAGATCCGCCTATAAGGGCAGAGCAGGGAAGCCGTCACCTTGCAGCCTATGGCCGCGAAAGCGGCGGGCGTCGGGTAGCTTGTTCCGCCGACAAACCATGCACCATCAACGTCTTCAACCGGCAGGTCACCCGGCCCCAGAACGAACCGCAGATCACGGGCTCGCCGCGAGGCTCCGCGGCCATGTCGAACAACTGGCGGGCATCATCGGCGAGCGCAATGTACTCCGGCCGCGCGCCTTGGCCGCGGCGGCCGATTACATCCGCAGCGAATGGCAACGGCAAGCTTACCTGGTTGCCGCTCAAGGCTATCAAGTCGGCGACCTGTGGTGCGAGAATCTGGTGATCGAGATCAAAGGGCAGGCTCAGCCGAACGAGATCATCCTGTTGGGTGCGCACTATGACAGTATCCACGACAGCCCGGGCGCTGACGACAATGCGAGCGGTGTCGCCGCGCTGCTTGAATTAAGCAAGCTGCTCATCGGCTTCCAACCTGGCCGTACCTTGCGTCTGGCGGCTTTCGTCAACGAAGAACCGCCATTCTTCTATTGGGGCCGGATGGGCAGCAACGAGTACGCGACGGCGGCCCGCGCCCGCGGAGAAAACATCAGCCTCATGCTCTCGCTCGAAATGCTCGGCTACTACGACGACAAATCCGGGAGCCAAGGCTATCCGCCGCTGCTTCGCCACTTTTACCCAGACCGCGGAAATTTCATCGGTTTCGTCTCCAATCTTGGATCGCGGCAAGGCTTGCAGGATGTCTCATCGGCATTCAGCGCCCATTCGGATTTCCCCTGCGAGCGACTGGCGACCTTTGCCTGGATGCCGGGCGTGGCCTGGAGTGATCAGATCTCATTCTGGCGCATGGGCTATCCGGGCGTGATGGTCACCGACACAGCGTTCTATCGCAATCCTCATTACCACAGCGCCACGGATACGCCCGAGACCCTCGATTACGGAAGGATGGCGGAGGTCGTGGAGGGGCTGGCCGGCGCCATCGTCGACCTGGCGGGTTCGCCATGAAGGTGCATTTTGGTGCTTTCAATCCCATGCTACATTTTCTGGAGCTGGAGGACTTTCTGACCACCAGCTCGCTGGTCATTCCGCACTGCATGCAGAATTCATCATGTCGCGAGTTCCAATCCAATGGTAAAAGGAAGAAATCATGCGTAATGCGATCGAAGCCGACGAACTGGTCTCCCGGGAACTTTCCGCGGTCATCGAATCGATCTGCGGCGATCCCGACATCGATGAAGCGGTGACGCTCGGGTTTGTGCGCGACAGAATCAGGAAGAGCTTAGACGGCTTCGCCGAGGCGGAGCGCATTCATCGCTTCGGCGATGAAGAAATGCTCTGCACTGAGGTCGATACGCTAATCGAGGAATATGGCGAAGACGTCCTGGCCACAGATCTCGCCACCGTGAGAGCGAGCGAGGAACTGTCCATCGTCATCGAGGCGGTGATCGATGACACGGATGAGGACATCGCCCCTACCCTGGGGACGGTAAAACTGGCGATGTCAGAGGGCCTCGTTGCCCGCCTCGCCGGTGAGGGTCTGGTCGAGCCGGATGAGGAGCAGATGCTTCTGGCCGAAATCGATGCACTCATCGTACGCTGGGGAGCGGACGCGATGGCGGAGAGCGTCCTGCGCTTCGACTAGACGGAACGAACTGTCGCTTGCCAGTCATTATGTCTGGGGAAGGACCTGAGGCGGCAACGCCCTCTGGCCTGAGGGCGCTGCTCTTCAACTGTCGAAATGTCTGAAGGGTCCCGTAGTAAAGGCGACAACACTACAAAAATCCCGTGGGTACCGAATCACATCTCAAAGTGCTGCCGTAATTGTGGAGCTAACGAAGCCGTTGGCGCCTCTGGTGTAACGGGTTTTGTAAGGGACTCTGCTCGCATACAGGCCGTAATGTGAATGAACGCAGAGCAGGGCTCGAAACGGATTTTGCGAAAGCCGACCTGGCGATACTGAAGGGAAGGCGGTCATTGCTGGGGACGAGAGCGTATAATGCACCCAGTGATTCCGGCTGGATATTGGCGACAACACGCATGAAAGAGGTAAGCGGACGCAACAGGGGAAGCCCCATGACTTGGTCGAGCGCAAGATTAATCGGAGGCCCCTGAGGAACACACCGGACAAGTGGGCAAGGACGGGAGATTGGGGAACCGGCAAACTCCGAAAAGCGTTAAGAAACTGCGGACGGCGTCACGTATCCGTTCTGATTCAGACTCCTCCTTTGCGTACTCATCTGCGCGTCCTTCTGACCTCCTCTGGGTAGCCTATTTTTCAGGAATAGGACGCGGGTGATCACCAGATTTATGCAAAAGGCTACGGGTATGAACAGTCATTCCATTCAATGGCGGGTGCTATTGCCCGCGGCAAGTTCTGCAGCAGTCTGCTTGGCAGCGTTGCTCCTGCCTGCAGTGGCACAAACTCTCATAGGCACCGCTCTGGTGTTGGCTACGCTCGCTGCCGCAGCGAGCCTTCAGGACACTCGCTGCCAGAATGCGACGCGAACAGAGACAACGCATGTGGACCAGAGCGAGATTTTGAATGCAACCCAGATACAGGTCGCGAATTTACGCAAAGAGTTGGTAACAGCAGCAAATCGTGCCACAGTGTTGGAATCCGACGTCGCTCAAGCGGACGCGGCTAAGGATTGTGCCCTGGCGTTTTCCGGGGAATTGATGGCCTCCGTGGACAAAGCACTCGAAGACATGGGCTCCGCCAATGAGTTGGCCAAAGCCAGCGGTGCTCGGGTCATCTCAGGACACGAACTAATGGTCAAAGCCGAGAAGGAAATCGACAGACTTGGAACGAGTCTAACCCTCGCGCGATCAGACCTGTCCACACTGGCCGACCAATCCACAAAAATTGCCGGCATCGTGGCGACGATCGTGCAAATCGCTGACCAGACCAACCTTCTTGCACTCAATGCGGCCATCGAAGCCGCCCGCGCCGGGGAAGCTGGCCGAGGGTTTGCCGTGGTCGCCGACGAGGTGCGCAAGCTGGCGGAAAAAGCCAAGACGGCAAGCGACGAGATTGGTTCCATTGCCGGAAATATCGAGCGCACATCCAAGGACGCATCGACGGCAATCGACAATCTGGGGGCAATCGTGGTCTCTGGCAGGAAAGCTGCAGCCGACGCTCAAACCGCCATGGAAGAAATAAAGGCCGGTGCCAAGCGCCGCCTTGAGGTCGTCACGCACATCACCGAAAGCATTCATCAGCAGCGCCACATTGGCGAACAGATCGCATCAGCCTTATCGTCCGCTTCCCAGTCAAGGGAGGCATATGGTAGTTGAAGACCGAAATATAAACTCAAGCCTTTAGAAGAAGCGCTCTTGAACAGATTGGCTAAGACCCGTCCGAACGCAACAAGAAGTGCTAGGTTTTTCCGGGCCAGAGCTTGAGTTAGCTTTCGGCGCCTATAGTCCCTCGACACGCCCTTGCTCGGTATCGAGCTCGCCCACGCTCTGCATTCGCTTTACTCCGGAATCTTCCAGCTCGATCCGACGCAGAGTCCATCGACCCGCACGCGGTCGTCGAGGCGATCCGTGCGGGGATCGACCCGCGTCGCATCGCCGCTTCATGGCAGGAACCACCGGCGAATTTCCGCAAACTGCGGGAAAGCTTACCTGCTTTACTGAATCGAGATCGACTGCGCTGACGCCATCACAAGTCAGCCAATGCCTGACCGCAGAAAACACAAAGAATCCATCGAAGGTATCGGGCTCAGGCCACCATTAGCGGACATCGGAATCGGCAACCTGGGTGGGCAATTGACAGGTGGTCGTTCGAGCACTAACATGGTGCTCGTACGTACACTAAGGAATCGGTTATGGCCACCCCGAACAAAGACGCCGAACACCTCGACCGTCTGCGTGACTACTACGCTGAAAACCGGCGTATCCCCTCGATGCAGCGCATTGCAGAGCTGATGGCGTTCGCCTCTAAAACAGCCTCGCGGAGGCTGCTGGAACGTCTGGCGTCAGCGGGCTTTGTCCAACGCACTCCTGACGATGATGCCTGGATTCCCGCTGGACGATTTTTCGAACGCCCTCTTGTCGGTGTTTTTGTCCGCGCCGGCAGCCCAGACACGATCGAGGGGACCGGGGCCGAGCCATTTCTCGTCGATAACTACCTCGTCCGTAACCCTTCCAGCACGGTCATGATTCCGGTCAAGGGTGACTCCATGGTCGAGGCAGGTATCCACGAAGGCGACATTGTTGCGGTGGAGCGCAACAAGGCTGCCAAGGCGGGCGATTTCGTCGTTGCTATCGTCGACAACGAGCTCACCCTCAAGGAACTGGCTATGGAGAGGGGCAGATTCATCCTCAAGCCATGCAACAAGGCATACCCGATCATCCGGCCCAAGAGCGAGCTGGAAATCTTCGGTGTCATGGTCGGCTTGGTTCGACGCTTCTCGCATTAATCATGGATCACCGGCAACTCCCGGAGCCGTTTCCCCGGCCAAGGAAGCCTGCTCCTCTTCCGAGCAGAAGCATTTCCTGATCGGGAACAGGTGTATGAATGCTGCAATTTCTCTCGGTGAAGTTCTGGCCCGACCCGATGTGTGGCGCGGTGATCGTTTGGCAAGCGCTGCGATTCCTGCGGTATCCAGCGGCTTTGCCCAGCTTGATGCCGAATTACCGGGAGGAGGCTGGCCGCGTGGCACGCTCACTGAAATCTTGTCGGATGGCGTGGGGCTTGGCGAGTGTTCGCTATTGATACCGGCACTCATCCGAATGCAAGCGGAAGGGAAATGGTCGCTGCTGGTGGGGCCTCCATACGCGCTTCACGGGCCGGCCTGGGCTTCCGGAGCTATCGATCTGGCGCGTCTGGCGGTGGTGTCGCCGACGCGGCAGCGCGATGCGCTCTGGGCGGCGGAGCAGGCTCTGGCTAGCGGTGCGCTGGGGACCGTGCTGTGCTGGACGACTCAAGCCGATGCCCGTCAAGTGAGGCGTCTGCAGGTGGCCGTCACCGGCAGCAAGGCCCTGGCTTTCCTGTTTCGACCAGGTCGTGCGCGGACCGAGTCATCCGCCGCCGCTTTGCGACTTTTACTTTCCGCCGGCTCCCGCGGTACGCTCGGCGTCGATCTGTTCAAGCGACGTGGACCGCCGTGCACCCGGACGCTCACTCTCGACGTGCCGCGACCGCTGAAATGGCGCGAAGGATATGAATCCGAATCCGCTTTGGCTCGCACTCCACCTGCCACTCCTCCCGCTCGAAGTCGGCGCGCCATCGCCCTCGCCTAGCGCCGTGGTCGAACGGGGACGCATCCTCCTTGGCGACGATGCGGCGCGACGGGCGGGCATCGAGGCCGGGACGGGCGTGGCCGCGGCGCGCCTGCTGGTTCCCGCCATTACGTTGATTGCGCGCAACGCTTCGCGGGAGGCAGCGGCGCTGCATGGCTTGGCCTGTTGGGCTGGTGGCTTTACGCCCCGGGTCAGCCTGACGCCCGACACCTTGTTGCTGGAAATCGGCGCTTGCCTGCGTCTGTTCGGTGGACTGGAAAGGCTGGTCGCCGCTGCGAGGGAGGGCGTGGCGGCGCAGGGTTTCACCGTCTGGCTGGCCGCAGCGACTACCCCGATGGGGGCGCAGTGGCTAGCCAAGGCTGGAACGGCCGCCATTTGCCCCGACCGCGATGGGCTGCGCCGGCAGCTGGAGGCCTTGCCGATAGCCGTACTGCCGGACAAGGCCTCGGCCTCGCTCTCCCGATTCGGTGCGAGCACCTTGGCCGATGTCCGCAGGCTGCCCGCCGCCGCGCTGGCCCGACGCATCGGGGTGGAAGCCCTGCAACTGATGGCCCGCGCCTTCGGGGAAATGCCGGATCCGCGCGCCGACTTTGTTTTTCCCGATCGCTTTGCCTTGTCGCTTGAGCTCCCGGCGGCCGTGAAGACCGCTGCCGCGCTGCTGTTTGCCGCGCGACGCCTGAGCTCGGCCCTGGCCGGCTGGCTGGCGGCAAGACAGGCGGGGGTGCGCGGGCTCACGCTGCGGCTGCAGCATTGCCAGGAAGAGACCGAGATCGTTCTGCAGTTCGCCGATCTCACCCGTGACGCCGGACGCTTCGAGCGCGTGCTGCGGGAGCGGCTCGAACGCACTGTGCTCCGTGCTCCGGTGGAGTCGCTCCGGCTGGAGGCCGCCAACGTCTCCCCCCGCCCGGGCCGGAGTCTTGCCCTGTTCGACGATGCGATCGCCGAGCACGATGCCATTGGCGCCTTGCTGGAGCGGCTGAGCGCGAGGCTCGGGGAGGAGCGGGTCCATCGCGTGAGCGCGCATGACGATCATCGTCCCGAGTGCGCCACGCGACATGTCGCCCCGTTTGAAAGAGCCCGGCCTGGCGAAGCAACGGCGCTGCCTCGGCCGCTGTGGCTGCTCGATCCGCCGGAGTCCCTGGCGGAGGTCGATGGGCGCCCCTACCGCCGCGGACAGCTGAAGCTGCTGGCCGGACCCGAGCGCATCGAGTCGGGCTGGTGGGACGGCGGCGAGGCGACCGGCGACATTCGCCGCGATTACTTCGTCGCGCTCTCGGCCGACGCCCGCTGGCTGTGGGTCTATCGCGAATGCCGGGCCCCGGGCGGGTGGTTTCTGCACGGCTTCTTCTCATGAACGCGACTTTGCCCGACTACGCCGAACTGCACTGCCTCTCCAACTTCAGCTTCCTGCGCGGTGCCTCGCACGCGGAGGAACTGGTGGCGCGAGCGCAGGCGCAGGGCTATACGGCGCTGGCCATCACCGACGAGTGTTCCTTCGCGGGCGTCGTGCGGGCGCACCTGGCGGCCAGGCAGGCGGGGCTCAAGCTGCTCGTCGGTACGGAGCTGGTTCTGACGGGCGGCCTGAAGCTGGTCCTGCTGGCGCAGAACCGCGCCGGCTACGGCAATCTCTGCGCCGTCATCAGCCTCGGCCGACGTCGCGCGGAGAAGGGCGCTTATCGGCTGAGCCGCAGCGATCTGGCGCGGGGCGTGCCCGATTGCCTGGCGCTTTGGATCGCGAGCGCCGAAGCGACGACGGCGGAGGGACGCTGGCTGGAGGCCGGTTTCCCGGGACGCTGCTGGATCGCCTGGGAGCGCCACCTGCAGGCGGACGATGCCGAGCGGCAGGCCGGGCTGCGCGCCTTGTCGGCGGCGACCGGCCTGCCGCTGGTGGCCTGCGGCGACGTGCATATGCACGTTCGCGGCCGCAGACCGCTGCAGGACACCTTGACCGCGCTGCGCCTCAAGACCTCGGTGGATCGCGCCGGTCACGCCCTGTTTCCCAATGGCGAGCGGCATCTGCGCTCGCGCTTGCGGCTGTCGCGCCTCTACCCGCCCGAACTGCTGGCGGAGACCCTGAGGATCGCCGCGCTGTGCGACTTTTCGCTGGACGAGCTGCGTTACGAATATCCGGAAGAGGTCGTGCCCGCCGGCCAGACGCCCGCCGGATATCTGAAGAGCGAGGTGGAGAAGGGTCTGGCCGTGCGTTATCCGGACGGCGCGCCCGGCAAGGTTTGCAGCCAGATCGCGCACGAGCTGGCCCTGATCGCCGAGATGCGCTACGAGGCCTACTTCCTCACCGTCTACGACATCGTGAAATTCGCCCGGGAACGGTCCATCCTCTGTCAGGGCCGCGGCTCCGCCGCCAACTCGGCGGTGTGCTATGCATTGGGGATCACCGAGGTCGACCCGGCGCAGTCCGACATGCTGTTCGAACGCTTCATCTCCCGGGAGCGCAACGAGCCGCCCGACATCGACGTCGACTTCGAACACCAGCGGCGCGAGGAAGTCATCCAGTACATTTATGCCAAGTACGGGCGCGAACGCGCCGCGCTCACGGCCACGGTCATCAGCTACCGGACGCGCTCGGCGTTGCGCGATTGCGGCCGCGCCTTGGGGGTGGACAGCGATCGTATCGATGCCCTGACGTCGTCCCTGGGCTGGTGGGACAAGCGCGAGGAACTCGCGGAGCGCTTCGCCGCCGCGGGGCTCGATCCGCACAGCCCGCGCGTCGAGAAGTGGCTGATTCTGGCCGAACAGCTGATGGGTTTCCCGCGCCACCTGTCGCAGCACGTCGGCGGCTTCGTCATCAGCCGGGGACGTCTGGACCGGCTGGTCCCGATCGAGAATGCGGCGATGGCGGAGCGCAGCATCATCCAGTGGGACAAGGACGACATCGACGCCCTGGGCCTGATGAAGGTGGATGTGCTCGCCCTAGGGATGCTGACGGCCATCCGGCGCGCACTCGATGTAATCTCGAAGCGGGACGGGCGCCGCTTCCGCATGCAGGACATTTCCCGCGATGATCCGACGGTCTATGACATGATCGGCCGTGCCGACACGATCGGCGTATTCCAAATCGAATCCCGCGCCCAGATGACCATGCTGCCGCGGCTCAAGCCGCGTTGCTTCTACGATCTGGTCATCGAGGTCGCCATCGTGCGGCCCGGACCGATCCAGGGAGGCATGGTGCATCCCTATCTCAGGCGGCGACAGGGGCTGGATCCGGAGCGCTACCCCTCCGATGCGGTGAAGTCCGTATTGCAGCGCACGCTCGGGGTGCCCATCTTCCAGGAGCAGGTGATGCAGCTGGCCATCGTGGCGGCGGGCTTCAGTGCGGGCGAAGCCGATCAGTTGCGTCGTTCGATGGCGGCGTGGAAGCGTCGGGGCGGCGTCGAGCATTTCCGCGACAAGCTGATCGACGGAATGCTGGCCCGCAGCTATTCCCGCGAATTCGCCGAGGCCATCTTCCGGCAGATCGAAGGTTTCGGGGAATACGGTTTCCCGGAATCCCACGCCGCGAGTTTTGCCCTGCTGGTCTATATCTCGGCGTGGCTGAAGTGCCACGAGCCTGCGGCTTTTCTGGCCGGCCTGCTCGATGCGCAGCCGATGGGGTTTTACTCGGCCTCGCAACTGGTACAGGACGCGCGACGCCACCGGATCGAGGTGCGCCCCCCGGATGTGCTGCATAGCGCCTGGGAGACGACATTGGAAGGGCCCGCCGTACGCCTCGGGTTGCGTCAAATCAAGGGACTGGACCGGGAGGCCGGGGAACGCATCGCAGCGGCGCGGCCGTTTGCAGACGTGACCGGCCTCGCCAGGCGGGCCGGCCTGAGCCGCGATGACATGGACAGGCTCGCGGCGGCGGGTGCGCTCTCGTCCCTCGCCGGGCATCGCCGGTTGGCGGCGTGGGCGGTGGCCGCCGTACCGGTCCAGCGCGATCTGTTGCTGGGGGCGCCGGCAATCGAAGCCGCCACGGCCTTGGCCGCGCCCGGCGAGGGCGAGGAACTCGTCGCCGATTACGCCAGCTTATGCCTCACGCTCGGCCGCCATCCCTTGAGCCTGCTACGCGGGCATCTGGAACATCGGCGCTACACGACCGCTTCGGCCCTGCGCGGTCTCGGCCACAATTGGCCCGCCCGCTGCGCTGGCATCGTGACCGGGCGACAGCGTCCCGGAACGGCCAGCAGCGTCATCTTTCTGACCCTGGAGGACGAGACCGGTCTGGCCAACGTCATCGTCCATCCGAAGCTCGCCGAACGCCAGCGACGCGAGTTGCTGGCTTCGAGACTTCTCGGGGTGTTGGGCGTTTTGCAGCGGGAAGGGGAAGTCGTGCATTTGATCGCGAAACGACTCGTGGATCACACCGAGCTGTTGGGGCGCCTAGCCACCAGCAGCCGGGATTTTCACTGACGGCATTCAATTGGGCGCAGAAATCAACGACAAACGCGCAATTGCGCTCGACTCGCCCGATCTTCTCTGAGTGTTGGAGCCTCGCAAGCCCACATTTCTTATGAAATAGGCATATCATTTATCGATATCTCACCTTACTGATCAACTGCGGGAGAGGCAATGATGGCTAAAAATCCAAGTACGTCGCTTACTCCAAAAGGCCGCGCCAAGCTTCCTTCGGAGGGGCCAAATAGCCCCGGGCAACGCGAGCGCATGATTCGGGAAGCCGCTTATTTTCGGTACCTGCAGCGCGGCGCTGTCCTTGGTCATGATCTTGACGATTGGCTTGTGGCCGAAGCCGAGCTTTTCAGCGGGGAGTCCGAGCAGCAACCCCCCGAGGAGGACGAGACGACGGAACTCGATGTGCAGGGGAGCGGTGTCCACAGCTTCTGGGAGGATGATGCGTTGAAGCGGATCATCAGGCAGCACCCGCGAAAGGGCATACCGCAGGTTGAGGGCGTGGAGGCCCAAGAAGCACCGCTCAAGGAATAACGCGGGCGCGGCTGGCATCTGCCGCTGAAAAGCCGCTCGCACGGGATTAAGGGCAACCGGATATGGAAAAGATCTGGCTCAAGAGCTACCCGGCGGGCATTCCCGCCGAGATCGATGTCAGCGAATTCGCTTCCATCGGCGAACTGTTCGAGAAGAGCGTCAAACAGTTCGGCTCTCATACCGCCTTCATAAACATGGACAAGGCGGTCAGCTATGCCGAACTGGGTCGCCTGACGCGCGATTTCGCCGCGTACTGCCAGTCGGTGCTGGGGCTCAAGAAAGGCGCGCGCATCGCCGTGATGATGCCCAACCTTTTGCAAAACCCGATCTGCATCTTCGGCGCATTGCGCGCCGGCTATATCGTGGTCAATTGCAATCCGCTCTACACCCCGCGCGAACTGGAGCACCAGCTCAGGGATTCCGGTGCGGAAGCGATCGTCATTCTCGAGAACTTCGCCCACGTCCTAGACGAGGTGGTGGGGCGAACCGAGATCAAGCACGTCCTCGTTACCGGCTTGGGCGACATGCTCGGATTCCTCAAGGGCCACCTGGTCAATTTCGTCGTCAGGCGCGTCAAGAAGCTGGTGCCGGCCTACCGCCTGGCTCAGGCCGTTGCCTTCAAGGAGGCGCTGTCGCGCGGCGCCGGGGCGAGGTTCTCGCCGGTGCCGGTCAGCCGCGAGGACATCGCCTTCCTGCAATACACCGGCGGTACCACCGGCGTCGCCAAGGCGGCGATGCTGAGCCACGGCAATATCATCGCCAACCTGTTGCAGGCGCATGCTTGGCTCAAGCCCTACCTCGCCGAGGGCAGGGAAATCATCATCACCGCACTGCCGCTCTACCACATCTTCGCCCTTACCGCGAACTGCCTCGTCTATTTCAAGCTCGGCGCTACCAACGTGCTGATCACCAATCCGCGCGACATACCGGGCTTCGTCAAAGAGCTGGCGAAATACCGATTCACCACCATCACCGGCGTCAATACCCTGTTCGACGCGCTGCTCCGCGATCCCAACTTCGCCAAGCTCGATTTCAGCCAGCTGCATATCTCGCTGGGCGGCGGCATGGCGGTGCAGAAGGCGGTGGCCGACAGATGGAAGCGGGTCACCGGCAATACCTTGGTCGAGGCTTACGGCCTGACCGAAACCTCGCCGGGGGTAAGCATCAACCCGCTCGACCTCAAGGAATACAACGGCTCGATCGGGCTGCCCATGCCCTCCACCGATGTGGCGATCTGCGACGACGAGGGCCGTGACCTGGCGCTCGGCCAGGCCGGCGAGCTGTGCGTGCGCGGACCGCAGGTGATGAAGGGCTACTGGAACCAGCCCGACGAAACCGCCAAGGCCTTCATGGCCGACGGCTTCCTGCGTACCGGCGATGTCGCGGTGATGGACGAGGACGGCTTCATCCGCATCATCGACCGCAAGAAGGACATAATTTTGGTCTCCGGATTCAGCGTCTATCCGAACGAGGTCGAGGCGGTCGTCTCCATGCATCCGGGCGTGCTAGAAGTGGGGGCGGTCGGCGTGCCGGACGAAAAATCCGGGGAGGCGGTGAAGATATTCGTCGTCAAAAGGGATCCGGCGCTCACGGCCGAGGCTATCATCGCCCACTGCAAGGAAGGCTTGACCGGCTACAAGGTGCCGCACCAGGTCGAGTTCCGCAGCGAACTACCCAAAACCAACCTGGGCAAGATCCTGCGCCGGGCCCTGCGCGACGAAACAGCGATCTCAAACTGACGGTGCTTGACCGTATAAGCTGCCGGGCTACTCTGGTCGCATCTCGCCTGCGCGCACCCAGACCCCGCGCTCCTCGCAGCGCAGCAGTTCGTCACCGCTCAGCAGGTACTGTCCCATCGGGTAGGCGACATTGTTGAAGTAGCAGGCGCCGACTTCGAGTTCCAGGTCAAGCGAAACTTCCTCGTACTCATCGAAAATCGGGGACGTATTCAGCTCGGGGTCCGGGGCACCGACTTGAGGCACGTGATCAGTCATGGCTTCCTCCTTCGTTCCAGGTTTGCTTTCTCAGAAGACGGTTTGCGCTTCGGGGTTCGCCGTTCCCTGTCGCCGTCGTGCAGTTGTGCATCCAGCGCCTGCTGGATGGCAAGGATTATGATCGCCAGCCCCGGTCCCTTGACCTTCCAGAACCACCCCAGGCTGCCATGATATGCCAATTACCTAGCCAGGGGCGCGACTACTTCGTGTGTACGAAAGGGTAACGCTGCCGCGTCTCGCGCGCGATGAGCGCGAGCCCGCACTCGGCATTGAAAGTCTCGGCGAGGAGGATGTAGTCGGGATCGGCAAAAGACACCCTGAGTCGCAGCCCACGAACCTCGGCGAGATCGAGCAGCCGGTCGGCCACCACCCGCTCGACCGCCACCGTGTGTATCTGCCCTATCAAGCCGCGGCGTTCCAGGCGGACATAGAAACTGCCGTCTCGCATCCGGTCGAGGAAGCCCGGCAAGGCTTCAATCCATAGCTGCGCCAGATTCCCCGGGGTGAAGTCGAACACGCGCTCCACGGGGATCACCCGCCCCAGATCGCCTACCCAAGGTGCGCCGA
Source organism: Rhodocyclaceae bacterium (assembly GCA_035530135.1). Lineage (GTDB taxonomy): Bacteria > Pseudomonadota > Gammaproteobacteria > Burkholderiales > Rhodocyclaceae > CAIYYX01. Next base: position 52,814 of record DATKVJ010000058.1, read on the forward strand.
CCGCCTGTGCTGCGGCAAGGGAATCGAGGAGGGCGGAGATATCCCCCACGTGGCCGACCAGCACGTCCCGGAACGAAGTGCCGCGGAAGTCTCCGCGCTGACGCAGTTCACCGATCAGCGCAGAGACTTGAAGGCCTCCGGGGTGAACCGTGACCACGACGTTCCACGGGCGCATCTGGGTCTGCGCTGTGGAGGAGGCTTCAGCTCGCCTTGACCGCCTTCATGACTTCGCGCATGAAGGCCGGCAGGTCAGAGGGCTGCCGCGAAGTGATCAAGTTGCCATCCACCACCACCTCGCGGTCCTCGTAGATGGCGCCCGAGGCTCGTAACTCCTCCTCGACTGAGCGGTAGCAGGTGGCGTGCAGGCCTTTCAGCAGCCCCGCAGAAATCAGTATCTGCGGGCCGTGGCAGATCGCGGCGACCGGCTTTTTATTCGCGAAGAAGGTGCGCGCAATCTCGAGTACCTTGGGTTCCCGCCTGAGTTGCGAAGGCGCATTGCCGCCCGGGAATATTAAAATATCATATTCTTCCGGACTCACCTCGCGCACGGTCTTGTCGACTTCAACCTCGTAACCGCGCTTGCCGCTTATCACCCCTTTGCCGACGGCCGCCACCTCGACATCGACGCCATCCTCCTTCAGACGGTAATACGGGTAAAGAAGCTCAGAGTCCTCGAAATTCTCTGCGCTGATGATGAGAACCTTCACTTCCATGCACCCTGTATGTGCCGAATCGTTTTCGATGCGTCCTCGATTCCCTGACGGATCGCGTCCTCGAAACTTTGAGTAGATTCAGCACTGATTTCGACAATTTTCGCGATCGACATGAGACCTCCATCAATAAGCGTAGGCGTTGCGACGTTCATTCCAACATGCTCTGACTCTGCGCCGGTTGCACAGCGAAAATCTTAGCACGCAAATGCCGTGTGCATGCATGGTGCAGACGACATGTGTGACTCCGGCGGCAAACAGCCTCTGCCGACGCTCTGGAAGATTTACCCCACGCCCGCAAATCGGCCTTATGTCGCGCGCTTCGCCCGACATCGCGGTTCAACATTGCCCCGTCTCAGGTGGTGCCGATCGTTCGCCAACTGCCGGATGGTAAACGCGACTTCCTGCTGGCCAAATGGGGCCTGATTCCTTTCTGGGCAAAGGACCCTGGCCAGATCAGCCATCCCCTCAATGCCAAGGCTGGGACGGCGGCGATCAAGCGCATGTTCCGTCACGCCTTCCGGAAAAGCCGCGTCTTGGTCCCGGCGGATGCCTTCTACGAGTTCTGCCACCCTGGCGATTCATCCCACGGCCGCGGAGGAGTTTGTTACCCTGAGGGAAAAAATCACGCGACGCAGACATGACTGACGACCCAACGCTCGCCACCAAGGAAATCAGCGCCGGCCTGGTTCAGCCAGCCGCACGGATCTCTCCCAAGTACTTCTACGATGCCCGGGGCTCGGAGCTGTTCGAAATGATCACCGAGCTGCCCGAGTATTATCCGACGCGCACCGAACGTGCGATCATGGCGGCTCACGCCGCCGCCATCGCTGCCAAGATCGGCGTCGGCGGCACGGTGATCGAGCTGGGCGCCGGCAATTGCGAGAAGGCGCGCGACCTGTGCGGGCTGCTCCGGCCGGCGCGCTTCGTCGCCGTGGATATTGCCGCGGAATTCCTGCAGGGGGCGGTCGAGAGACTGCGCTCGGCGTTTCCCGGGCTCGACGCCCGCGCCGTCGCCGCCGACCTGACCGCAAAGATCGTGCTGCCGGCCGATCTGCCGCGAGAGCGGCGGCTGGTGTTCTATCCCGGCTCGTCGATCGGCAACTTCGATCCGCCGCAGGCGCTCGATTTGCTCATTCGCAGCCGGCGCTTGCTAGACGATGACGGCGGCCTGCTGATCGGCGTCGATCTGGAGAAGGACGAGTCCGTGCTCGAAGCCGCCTACGACGATGCCGTCGGCGTCACCGCCGCTTTCAACCTCAACGTCCTGAATAACGTCAATCGTCTGCTCGGCAGCGATTTCGATCCGGGGCAGTGGCGGCACCATGCCTTCTACAACGCCCAGGCGGCGCGCATCGAGATGCACCTGGAAGCGGCGACCGAGGTCCGGGTTCGTTGGCCCGGCGGCGAGCGTT